>NZ_JAXMNY010000001.1:0-673074 GCF_034670185.1 Nisaea sp. | reverse complement strand
CCGCACAGCCGCCAGCGTATTGGCCACCGCATTCTCGGTGTCGTTATGCGTGTGGATGCCGATATGACTGCCAGGCACCACCTTGATGACCTCTGTGACGATCTGCTCGACCTCATGCGGCAGCGCGCCGCCATTGGTGTCGCAAAGCACGACCCAGCGCGCACCGGATTCATAGGCTGCCGTTACGCAGGACAGCGCATATTCCGGATTGGCCTTGTAGCCATCGAAGAAATGCTCGCAATCGAACATGGGCTCGAAACCGCGTTTGATCGCCAGGGCCATGCTGTCGCGGATCATCTGGACATTTTCGTCCCGTTCGATCTCAAGGGCGACATCGACGTGAAAATCCCATGTCTTGCCAACCAGACACGCCGCACCCGCTTTCGAGCCGAGCACACCGGCAAGCCCCGGATCATTCTCCGCACTGCGCCCAGGACGCCGCGTCATGCCAAAAGCAACAAGGGTTGCCCGCTCCAGTTTCGGCGGATCGGCAAAAAACCGGTCATCGGTGGGATTGGCGCCCGGCCAGCCTCCCTCGACGTAATCTATCCCAATCTCGTCCAGAGCGCGTGCAATCGCAATCTTGTCCGCCGGCGTAAAATCGACGCCGCGGGTTTGCTGTCCGTCTCTGAGTGTCGTGTCGAAAAGATAGATACGATTGTCCGTCATGGGCCCGATCCTGTTATGCGTGACGGTGTTTTAGCATTGCCGCGATGGCTGGCACAAAGGCATTAGCCCGGCAGGACTGAACAACGACCTCAACAGGTGACGCCCATGGCTCACGATTGGTGAACCCGCCTCGGAAATCAGCCCTAAATTTATTGAATTTAATTAGCGTTTTAACTTAAAATTATTCACATCTCGGTATGAGTACACCTACCAGTTCAGACCCTCTGCAACCCTGTGAGTGCACCATTGCGAGACGACCATTTCATTTACGCATCCTTGGCCCCCACGGATCCAAAATTACAGAGATTACTGCCGGATCCGCGCGGCTACACCTTGCACAACTATGCGATCTCCGCCGTCCGCAATGCAGACCTCGACAGCAACCATTTCATCCATCCGCAGCATCGCTGTCTGGTGGACTGGTTCAAATCGAAATACCGCGATGACATAAACGGGGTTTTCTACAAACGGTTCGATCCGCTCGACGTCAAGCCAGCGCTCGGGACTATTGTCGTATTGGAGCCGACGGACAATTACGCGAATTATCGCTATCGGCTTTACGGCTCACAGGTGGTCGATACCTATGGAGCCGATCTCACCGGGCGCACCAGCGAGGAATTGAATACGGAATCGACGCGTAATGTGCGGCCGCAATATCAGGCGGCCGCACGCAACAACATCACTGTCTATACCGAGCACGACAAGAAACGAACTCATGAGCTGGACAAGATCGCCCGCTGGGACCGCTGGTCCCGCCTGATCCTTCCGCTCGTCGACAAGGACGCGACGGTGAAACGAATTCTCGTCAGCATGGTCGCCACCGAGATTCCCTTCAACAGCGTCTGAGACCAGGCTAGGGCTTAACAGCCTAGCCGCGCCGCCAAGCCGTCCCGCCCGCGCCATCCTCCAGCACGATACCGGCCTCGGCAAGCTGATCGCGGACACGATCAGCCTCGGCGAAATCCTTTTCCTTCCGTGCCTCGATGCGGCGTGCGACCAGCGCCTCGATGTCGGCATCGCTGAGGCTTTCCCCCGCGTCGGACGACCACCGGAACCAGGCATCCGGATCGCTGCCGAAGAGCCCCATCAGCTCACCCGATGCTTTCAGCTTGGCCTGCGCCTTCGCCTTCTTGCGCCGGGTCGGCGCCTTGTTGGCTTCTGTCGCAAGCACATGCAGACGGGCAATCGCAAGCGGCGTGTTGAGATCATCTGCCAGTGCATCGACCAGATGCCGATCAGGTTTCGAGTCGGGAAGCTCGTCCACCTCCACATTGCGCAGCACCAGATAGAACCGGTCGAGCGCGGCTTTCGCTTCTCTCAGGCCGTCCTTGGAGAAATCCATCGGCGCCCGATAGTGGGTGGACAGCAGATGATAGCGGATCACCTCGCCCTGCCAGTCCTTCAGCAAGTCGTTGACGGTGTAGAAGTTGCCAACGGACTTGGACATCTTCTCGCCTTCGACGGTGACGAAGCCGTTATGCACCCAATAGCGTGCCATCCGGTCGGTACCGAAGGCGCAGCAGCTCTGGGCGATCTCATTCTCGTGGTGCGGGAAGATCAGGTCGAGCCCGCCGGCGTGGATGTCGAACTCCTCGCCAAGATAGCGCGCGCTCATGGCCGAGCATTCGATATGCCAGCCGGGCCGGCCATATCCCCATGGGCTTTCCCAGCCCGGTGTTTCTTCGTCCGACGGCTTCCAGAGTATGAAATCGGCCGGATCTTTCTTGTACGGCGCCACCTCGACACGGGCACCCGCTATCAGCTCATCCCGGTTCCGGCGGGACAACTCGCCATACTTCTCCATGGACGGCACGCTGAAGAGGACGTGACCATCCGCAGCATATGCGTGGCCCTTTTCGATCAGTACGCTGATCATCTCGATCATGCCGGCGACATTCTCCGTCGCACGCGGCTCGACCGACGGCGGCAACGCTTGCAGCTCGGCCATATCAGCCCGGTAGATGTCGGCGGTGCCGTCCGTCAGCTCCCGGATGCTTATGCCGGACTCCTTGGCCCGTGCGTTGATCTTGTCGTCGATGTCCGTGATGTTGCGGACATAGAGCACATGCTCTTCGCCGTAGACGAGACGCAGCAGCCGGAACAGCATATCGAAAGCGACGACAGGCCGCGCATTGCCGATATGAGCATAATCATAAACGGTCGGCCCGCATGCATAGAGCCGCACGTTCGACGGGTCGATCGGCTCGAAGGTTTCTTTCTGACGCGTCAGCGTATTGTGCAATTTAATGGTCATGGCGGACATCGCGCGGGCTTCCGTTTCGCGTGGAATGGGGACTATTTAAGGGAACCGGGCAGAGCCGGTCCGGGCGCCTAGGCGCGACAGAGATCGCCGGCAAGAAAAGCCGGTACATTGATCACGTCATGCAACTTGCGCGAAAACATCGGGTTTGTTCCTCAGGCGCGGGAGCCTTGCAGCCGAGCGAGCACTTTCTCGCGCGGGATCAAAGGTAGCAGCTCGCCCATGTCCGGTCCACGGCTTTGCCCGGTGACCGCCTCGCGCAGCGGCATGAAGAGCTGCTTGCCCTTGCGCCCGGTCGCCGTCTTGACCGCATCCGCCCATGCCTTCCAGGTTCCCTGGTCCCACGGAACGTCCGGCAGGACAGCCGCAGCGGCGGAGGCATATTCCGCATCCTCGATCAGCGGATCGATCTCGCCCGAGCAGACATCCCACCAGAGTTTTGCGTCCCGCAGCAGTTCGAGATTGCCGCGCACCGCCAGCCAGAACGGCTCACCGCCGGCAATGCCCATCCCCGCCAGCCGGTCGGCAACAGTAGTGAATGCCTTGTCGTGCAGGATCTTAGCATTCAGACCATGCAGTTCCGCCGGATCGAAGCGCGGCGTCGCGCGGGAGAACTTGGAAATATCGAAATCGGCGACGAGCTGATCGAGGCTCTGCCGGGGTTCGACCGGGTCCGAGGTGCCCATCTTGGCCAGCAGCGTGTTGATCGACATGGCTTCGAGACCATCATCCCGGAGCTGTTGCAAACCGAGCGAGCCGAGCCGCTTGGAAAGCCCCTGCCCGTCCGCGTCCGTCAGCAAAGACAGGTGTCCCATCTGCGGCGGGACGGCATCGAGAGCCTTGAAGAGCTGAATCTGGGCGGCGGAGTTGGTCAGATGATCCTCACCGCGCAGGATATGCGTGATACCGAGCTCGATATCGTCAACCACGGAGGCCAGCGTGTAGATCGGCCGGCCATCGGCGCGCAGCAGCACCGGGTCACTGAGGCTGGCCATGTGATAATGGGACTCGCCCCGCACCAGATCGCTCCAGCGCTCTTCCTCATGGATCAGCTTGAAGCGCCAGTGCGGCTGAATGCCCGCCGCTTCCTTCTCCACCTTCTCCGCGTCGGTCAGGTTAAGCGCCGAGCGGTCATAGACCGGGGGCCGTCCGGCGGAGAGCTGCGCCTTGCGCTTCAAGCCGAGTTCGTCCTGGGTCTCGTAGCAGGGATAAAGCCGCCCGGAGGCTTTCAGACGCTCAACGGCGGCGTCATAGCGGTCCAGCCGGTCCGACTGGCGCGCGAACTGGTCCCAGGTGAGACCGAGCCAGGTCAGGTCCTCTTCGATACCGCGCGCATATTCCTCGGTCGAACGCTCGTCGTCAGTATCGTCCATGCGCAGCAGGAAAGTACCGCCGGCCTTTCGGGCAAACAGCCAGTTGACCAGCGCAGTCCTGGTATTGCCAACATGCAGGCGGCCCGTCGGGCTCGGCGCGAAACGGACGATCACATTACTCGAAGAGGTCATTCTGCGGCCTTGGCTGCGGGCGACGCCACATAGGCGCCGAGGAAGGCATTGGTCAGCGGATAACGGCGGTCACGGCCGAAGGCTTTCAGCGTGACCTTGACGCCCGGAGGTGCCTGGCGGCGCTTGTATTCCGCGCGATCCAGAAGCCGCCAGACCTTGAGCACTGTCTCCGCATCATAGCCTTTGGCCGCGATATCCGCGATCGGTGTCTCATTCTCGATCAGCTCTTCCAGGATCGCATCCAGCACCGGGTAGGGCGGCAGGGAATCCTCGTCCTTCTGATCAGGCCGAAGTTCGGCGGACGGCGGCTTGGTAATGATCCGCTCCGGCATGACCGCACCGTCAGGGCCGAGAGCGCCGGCGGGCTTGTTCTCGTTGCGCCAGCGGCAGAGCGCGAAGACGGACATCTTGTAGACGTCCTTCAGCACATTATAGCCGCCGCACATATCGCCATAGAGCGTCGCGTAACCGACGGACATCTCGGATTTGTTGCCGGTCGATAGCACCATGTAGCCAAACTTGTTGGACAGGGCCATCAGGGCCATGCCGCGTGAGCGGGACTGGATGTTCTCTTCTGTAATGTCGCTGTTGGTGCCCTTGAAGAACGGCGCCAGCATCTCGTCGAAGGCGGCCATGGCCGGGCCGATATTGATCTCGTCCAGACGCACGCCAAGCAACCGGGACGCTTCAGCCGCGTCTTCCAGGCTCTCCCGGCTGGTATAAGGCGACGGCATCATCACGCAATGCACCCGGTCGGGCCCAAGCGCGTCGACGGCGACGGCGGCACTCAGGGCGGAATCGATACCGCCCGACATGCCGATCAGCACGCCCTTGAAGCCGTTCTTGTTCACATAATCGCGGACACCGCAGATCAGCGCCTGATAAAGCGCCGCGTCCTTGGTTTCGATCTCGACGGTTTCAGCCGGCGCGCAAACCCAGCCATTCGGCCCGTTGCGCCAGCGCGTGATGACGACCTTCTCCTGCCACGCGGGCAGCTGCGCCGCGAGAGTCCGGTCCGCATTCAGCACGAAGGACGCGCCGTCGAACACCAATTCGTCCTGGCCTCCAAGCTGGTTCAGATAAACCAGCGGCAAGCCGCTTTCCACCACGCGGGAGATCCCGAGCTGCTGGCGCTGATCCGTCTTGCCTGCCTCGAACGGAGAGCCGTTCGGAACCAGCAGGATTTCACCGCCCGTCTCGGCAATGCACTCGACCACATCAGGGGTCCAGATATCCTCGCAGATCGGAATGCCGATGCGCACGCCCTTGAAGGCAATTGGCCCTGGCATGTCGCCCGCGGCGAACACCCGCTTCTCGTCGAACACGCCGTAATTCGGCAGATCGGCCTTGTAGCGCTCGCCAGTGACCTTGCCGTCCTCGATCAGAATCATCGCATTATAGACCCGGCCGTCATCGCCGCGCCACGGTGTGCCAAGCAGCACCGCTGGTCCGCCGTCGGCGGTTTCCCCAGCGAACGCATCGACAGCGATACGGATGCTGTCGACGAACATCGGCTTCAGGATCAAATCTTCCGGCGGGTAGCCGCAGATATACAGCTCGCTCGTGAGCAGCAGGTCCGCGCCATGCTCCGCCGCCTCGGCCCGCGCCTTGCGCAACCGTTCGAGATTGCCCTGAAAGTCCCCGACAGTCGGGTTCAACTGGGCCAACGCAATCGTAAGTGTCTCGGTCATGGCGCTTCTCTTAGCGCGGCGCGGGCAAGCTCACAAAGCGAAAACAGTCAGCCCAGCGCTCAAGCCTCCCGGCATTGCCGGGCTTTGATGTCTTTCAACACCGGCATGAAATCGTAAGTCGGGTAGAATTCGGTATCGAACGCACCCCAGGCACTTTTCTCTATCGCCAGGTTGACCTCACGCAGCCGATGGCCCGGCACCCGCAGGATAGCAACCTGCCCGATCCCCATCATCACGTACCAGTTGACCACTTCGATGCCTTCCGGCGGAAACAGTTTCCAGAACTCGGCATTCTCAAGCTTCTCATTGATTTCGCTGAGATTTTTATCTTTCTGATGCTTCAGAAACACCGTCAGCAGAATCTCGCCTTCACCCGCGCTCATAATGTCCTCCCTCGACATTCCATTGATGCGTGTCGGGAACTGAAGCATTCGCCTCGCCGATTGGCAACAGGAGGTCCGGAACGGCTACAGTGCATCGAAGAGAAAACAAACGGGGGAAGACACGATGCCGGCCGGATACATCATTGCCCAGATCGACGTCTCTGACGCTGCTGCATTCGAAGAATATCGTGCCTTGGTCCCTGGCACGATCAAGCAATATGGCGGCGAGTACATCATCCGCGGCGGCAAGCAGGAAGACCTTGAAGGCTCTCCCAACCCTCGCACAGTGGTGGTTCGCTTCGACAGCTTCGAGCAAGCCCGGAAATGGTATTATTCCGCCGAGTATGAAAAGCCGAAAGCTCTTCGCCGGGCCGCATCCTCAGGCAATGCCGTCCTGGTAGAAGGCGTGTGACACCTCTTACCGTGCTGCGATGCGATTTACCGGCACGGTGAACGTCAATTGATGCTTTTTTGTGCGACGCAGCATGAAAATCGCCTAAAATTATTGCAGCCTAGGACAGGGCATCCTGTCCTGGCATCCTGCCTTCTCCGCCCCTTCTCGCGGGCATTCGGCCAAATCCAGATCTAATTCCCTTCCCGGCGCGGACTTGGCACATCCGTTGCGAAGAATTCCCTGCCCTCCTTCAGCGACTTTAGATCGCGAAATCATGCTTAGACACATAACAAAACGGCTTTTCGTTTCCATTCCCGTTCTCTTCGGGGTGCTCTTTATCGGCTTCATGCTGATGCAGGTGGTGCCGACTGATCCGGCCACTGTTCTCGCCGGCCCCACAGCCAGCGCGGCGGACATCGAGGCCATCCGGGAGTCGATGGGATTGAACGAGCCAGTCATCGTCCAGTTCGGCATCTACCTCAGCCGCGTCTTGCAAGGCGATCTCGGCCGTTCGATGATTTCCAACAGCGCGGTTGTCGACGAGCTTGCCAATACCGTTGGCCCGACAATCGAACTGATGACCGCCAGCCTGATCTGGGCCACCCCCCTCGGCATTCTGTTCGGCACCCTCGCGGCCGTGCGGCGCGGCAAGATCTCGGACCGCATCATCATGGCGGCCTCTGTTGCCGGGGTCTCCATGCCGATCTTCTGGTTCGGTCTGGTACTGATCCAGTATGTCGGCTTCAAATGGCAATTGCTGCCGTTTCAGGGACGCGCCGGGCCGCGCCTGAAGCCGGTTGAGGCACATGGCATCTACGGTGCCGGTCTGTACAAGGGACTCAGTCTCGAACTGAAATAAGCTTTCCAACACACAAATAAAGAGAGCGGATCGGGTCTATCCCGCTCCGCTTTTCTTTTGATCGGCATCAATCCCCAGAGCTATTGACCTGATTATTCGCCTGATATATCCATCAAATCTTGTCCATTCAATTGATGTTAGAGAGAAATTTTTAAAATGAAATTGAATATTGGTAGCGGTTTTCGCAAAATGGACGGCTACGTTAACGTCGATAATTTCAAAGAATGCGAACCTGACGTTTTAATGAATCTTGAAGAAACGCCATGGCAATTTAATAGCAATTCTGTTTCTGAAATTACAGCTATTCATGTTCTTGAACACCTCGGCGAACAAAGAGAAACGTTCTTCAATATTTTAAAAGAAATTTATCGAGTACTGAAACACGATGGAATATTTAGAATTTCCGTTCCATTTTATATGCACCCAACATTCTACACAGATCCAACACATGTCCGCTCATTCACATCTGGAACATTCAAAATGATGAGCAAGAAAGTCAACAAAGACTGGATGGAGCGCAACGTCAACGCAACGATGCTTGCATTTATGCTTGATATTGATTTTGAAACGATTGAAATTTCCTACAAGTACGATTCTGCTTGGGCTAAAAAACTGAACGACAATGAGATTTCCAAAGAAGACCTCCATGAGATTGCTCAGGAAAGATGGGGCGTCATTCAGGAATTGAATGTCGTCTTGAAGGCCTGCAAATACCCCACTCCAGCGTAAGGCAATGTCTTCGGCATCAAAGTGCTCTGCCGCCAATTATTGGTCGAGGGTGCTGAAGAAATCACGGGAGGCCTTCTCGTCAGACGCGGCGGTCTCGGCTGAACTCTTGCCATCCGGACGCACTGGCACCGGTGCTTTCGCTGTTAGCGCCTTCTCGGACTCTTCAAGGCTTGTACGCCCTTCTCGGCGCAGGAACGATGCAGTCACCGCACTCTGCGATTGCTCACCGGACTCTGTCATCGACGCTTCGTCGAGCACTTTTCGCTGTTTGGCTTCATTGCCGAGCTCCTGGAGGTTGATGAACAGCTCAAACAGCTCGGATAGCTCTTCCGTATTGGAAATGGAACGCCGCGCATTCCGTGCCATCGCGCTGAAAGAGGCCGGCTTGAGCTGATATTTCATCAACATCCCGCGCGTTCTCTGCTGAAGATCAAGCAACCGTGCAAGCAACTTGTCGTCGCTGAGTTCAGACAGTGCAGGAATTGCCGAGGAAGAATTCGAGCTCATTCGTCATTTCCAGCAATTACATCAATAGAATTAAACAGATGCGCTATGCAGCGTCCGGCAAGAACCAGACAGAGCAGATCAAGATCGGCATGCTCAGCGGAAAAGGCGGAAGCGGCCTACTCGGCCGCATCCATCACCGCGCGCGGTGAGCCGTCCAGCCCCAGCCAATCCAGCGTCGCCCTGCCCCAACGGTCAATGCTCTCGCTGAACATCTCGAAGCCCTTGATATGGGCTTCCTTCGGCTGCGCGCCAGGAAGTTCCATCCTATGCGCAGCACCGGCAGTCCAGCGCTGGATCATTTCCAGCGTGATCTCCGGATGGAATTGAATGCCAAGCTTGTTGTCGCCATAGAGGTAGGCCTGGTTTGGAAAGCGGGTGCCAGTAGCCAGCAGGCTGGCGCTGTCAGGCACCTCGAAGCCTTCCTTGTGCCACTGATAGAAATGCTCGGAATGCTCAAAATAAGGACGGCCCAGATCGGTCGGATGGATCTTCGTGTAGCCGACTTCGACATTCCCCTCATCATGCAGATAAACCTGCGCGCCGAGTGCACGGGCCAAAAGCTGGCCACCGAGGCAAATGCCGAAAAACGGTGTATCGGACGCCAGCACCGCATCCATGAACTTGAGCTCAGCCCCGATGCCGTCCAGATGCTCGTCATTGGCACTCATCGGGCCGCCGAAGACCACCACGCCCGCATGATCCTCGAGCGTCTCCGGAAGCTCATGCCCGATCATCGGACAACGCCGGTCCAGCGTGTATCCACGTTCCTCAAGCAGCACACCGACATGGCCTGCGACGGAGGTCTTCTGGTGTACGACGATCAGAATCTTGGAAGTCACGGCAACCCTATCTGGTTTTGTCCAACAGGAACTCGCGCCCGACCTTGACGCGCTCTTCGCTACCGTAACGCACGATGTCGGCGGTCGCATAGGTCTCGCTCCACTTCTCTGGGAGATAGGAGCCCGTGCCGATAACGTCAATGGGGGCATCGGCCAGCGCCATGACCCGGCATTTTTCCGGGGAGAAGCCGCTGGAGGCGACGATCTTCACCGCCTTGAAGCCATCCCGGTCAAGACGCTCGCGCATATGCCAGATCGCTGCCGCCGAAACGCCGGTACCGATCAGGTAACGCAGCTCGTTGTCCGTTCGGTATCCGCGAATTGCCTGCGGGGCCGTCCGGTCGAGCACCTGATAGGACATGCCGATATCCATGCCCTCGACATAGCGCCCACCGTGTGTGTCGAGCCGAACCGATACCTTGCCGGCCGCCGCCAGTTCCGGGAAGCGCCGGCAAACCGCCAGAGCATCAGTGAATTCCTGGCCAAAATAATCCACCAGAACCGTCAGGTTTTCTTCCGGGTGAGTCTCGTGGAACATTTCCGCCGCCCGCACTGTCGAGCCGGCATAGCCGATCAGGGCATGCGGCATGGTGCCGTAGCCCCGGTCCTTGGCAAAGAAATGCGCTGTTTCGTCCGAAGCGTTGCCAATGAACCCGACCGCGTTCAGCTTGCGCTGCGCCTTGGCGGAGCCCACGCTGGCCCCATAGGCCATCATTTCCGCCATTTCGGTACCGGCGCAGTGCCGGGCGTCCATGGCAAGAAACGCGGTCTTCGGCATCTCCGCGCACATCACGTAGGAA
The DNA here is from genome assembly GCF_034670185.1 of Nisaea sp. NCBI lineage: Bacteria > Pseudomonadati > Pseudomonadota > Alphaproteobacteria > Rhodospirillales > Thalassobaculaceae > Nisaea > Nisaea sp. The sequence goes on along the minus strand of NZ_JAXMNY010000001.1, from coordinate 662,438 downwards.
TTGTAGGCAGCGACGCAGCAGGCACCGAGCTTCTGCAGGAACTGGGTTTCCAGATCGATCAGGTGATAAAGCGATCCGGAGACATACATGATCGGCTCGCCTGCACCGACCCATGAGCCTTCCTTCTGCTTCAGGTCGACCTTGAGCTCCACGTCACGCGCCTTGGCCATCCGCTCCAGCCATTGCATCGCGAGCCTGGGAGCCGATGTCACCGGGCGCCGCATGAAAACGGCATAGGTGACATCGACGTCGCCGAACTTCGCGACCACCTCCTTGGTGCGAAGGAAGTATTTGTCGACGAAACGCGGCAGATCGGATTCCGCAGGATGGCTCACCGTCCGCGGTGTATCGTCCCCTGTCAGAGACGCAATACCTTCAGAGCCGTCCATGAACCCCAACCCCATTCAGCCTTGTCAGGAAGCAGCAGCCATACTGGCAGCGCTGCCGTTCAAACGGCTCTGCTTCATCATATCCGCAATCAGGAAAGCAAGCTCCAACGATTGAGATGCATTCAGACGCGGGTCGCAATGGGTGTGATAGCGGTCAGCCAAAGCATCGTCGGTGATTGCCTGGGCGCCGCCGATACATTCGGTGACGTCCTGCCCGGTCAGCTCGAAATGCACGCCGCCGGCATGAGTGCCTTCGGCCTGGTGCACTTCAAAGAATTCCTTCACCTCGCCAAGAATGCGATCGAACGGCCGGGTTTTGTAGCCGCTGGAAGCCTTGATCGTATTGCCGTGCATCGGATCGCAGGACCAGACGACGTTCTTGCCCTCACGCTCGACGGCACGAATGAAGCGCGGCAGATGCTTGTCCACCTCGCCCGCGCCGACGCGCACGATCATGGTCAGGCGGCCCGGCTCGTTCTGCGGGTTCAGGACATCGATCAGCTTCAGCATGTCATCGGTCTCGAGGCTCGGCCCGCACTTCATACCGATCGGGTTGGAAATCCCCCGCAGATACTCGACATGCGCGCCATCCAGCTGACGGGTCCGGTCGCCAACCCAGAGCATGTGCGCGGCGGTGTTATACCAGCCGCCATGTTCGGTGATGGTGTCCTTGCGGGTCAGCGCCTGCTCATAGCCGAGCAGCAGAGCCTCATGGCTTGTATAGAATTCAGTCTCGCGGAGCTGCTGGTTGTTCTCTGCCGTGATGCCGCAGGCCCGCATGAATTCAAGCGCTTCATCGATACGAGAGACCACGCTTTCGAAACGCTCCCCCTGCGGCGAGTTCTCGACAAAGCTCAAGGTCCAGCGATGGATCTGTTCCAGATTGGCGAAACCACCCTGAGCGAAAGCGCGCAGCAGGTTCAGCGTCGAAGCAGACTGGTTATAGACCTTCAGCAACCGGTCCGGATCGGGAATGCGGTCAGCTTCGGTGAACTCGATGCCATTGACCATATCACCGCGATAGCTCGGCAGCTCGACGCCGTCGATGGTCTCCACATCGGACGAGCGGGGCTTGGCGAACTGACCGGCAAGCCGTCCAACTTTCACAACCGGCATACCCGCACCGAAGGTCAGCACCACCGCCATCTGCAGCAGCACCCGGAAGGTGTCACGGATGTTGTTCGGGGAGAATTCGGCAAAGCTCTCGGCACAATCCCCGCCCTGCAGCAGGAAGGCCTCGCCACGTGCGACCTTGCCCAGCGATGCTTTCAGTCGCTGCGCTTCCCCTGCAAAAACCAGGGTCGGATAACCGCTCAGTTCTTTCTCTACAGCCGCAACACGGGCCGCGTCCGGATAGGACGGAACTTGCTTGATCGGTTTGCCGCGCCAGCTGTCGGGGCTCCATGTGCCGGCCATTGTTCTTCTCCCAGTAATCGAATCGACCGCTTTTCGCCATTTTCAGCGAGAGCGGACGAGTTTTGTAACAGTGGAGTTCCGGGAATACCAGCATCTCTGGCACGCACCGTAACCGCTTATTTCAAACCATGGATCCAGTTGGACGCCATGCACTCAACCCGCTATCGTGGACTGGTAAACAAAAATAACAATCCTCCGGCGGGGCTTCACAAATGCGGATCTTGATCCTGATGCTGGCTGTCCTGGCTGGCACCGCCAGCCACGCTGTCGCAGAGACACTTCTTGAACGCGGCGCGTATCTCGTTAATGGCATCGTAGCGTGCGGCAACTGCCACACGCCACAGACGCCGAAAGGCCCTGCCCCGGGGCAGGAGTTTGCCGGCACGATCATCGCCGACACGCCGGAATTCACCGCATTCGCCTCGAACATCACACCGGACAGGGAAACCGGTATCGGAAGCTGGACAAAGGCAGAGCTGGTCCGGGCGATCCGTGACGGCATCCGCCCGGACGGCAGCCTGATCGGGCCACCCATGCCGTTCGGCATGTACCGCCACCTTTCCGACAGGGACGTCGAGGCAATCGCGACCTACGTGATGCAGGTTCCAGCGATCTCCAACGCGGTTCCGAAGTCCGAATACCGCATTCCTCTGCCCCCTGCATACGGACCGCCGGTCGGCTCCGTTCCCGAACCGCGTCCGGAAAACATTCTCGATTACGGCGCCTATCTCGCAGGCCCCGCGGGCCACTGCCTCGAATGCCACACACCGATGGTAAAAGGCCGCTTCGACTATGAGAATCAGGCTGGCGCAGGCGGGTTGAGATTCGAGGGTCCCTGGGGAGTTTCGGTATCCAGCAACATCACACCGCACGCGGACGGGAATGTGGCGGACTACAGCGACGCTGAGCTCGCAACCGCAATCCGCACCGGTATGCGCCCGGACGACACCCGCCTCTTCCCGCCGATGGGGGTCTTTTACTACAATTCGATCAACGACCGGGACATGGCCGCGCTGGTCGCCTTCATCCGCACGCTCCCGCCTAAGGAAAGCGCGCGGTAGAAGCACGGCCGATTGAACGGCAACGGAGAAGCCGAACGCTTATTCCGCCGCCTGCCGCTCCTGCGGGTCAGGCCGCTTCGTGCGCATCGTGACGAATTCTTCTGCCGCTGTCGGGTGAATGCCGATGGTGGCGTCGAACTCCGCCTTCGTCGCACCGGCCTTGATGGCAATGCCAAGGCCCTGGATGATCTCCGGCGCGTCAAGGCCGACCATGTGGGCACCAATCACCCGGTCGGACGCACGGTCGACAATCAGCTTCTGCATGCCGCGCTCCGGATTGTCCGTTAGCGTGTATTTCATCGGCCGGAACCCGGCGACATAAACATCGATCTCGCCATACTGGTCCCGCGCCTCGGCTTCCGTCAGACCAACCGTGCCAATTGGCGGCTGGCTGAAGACAGCGCTCGGCACGTCCCGGTGATCGGCTTGCATCGGGCGATTGTTGAAAACTGTCTCGGCGAAGGAATGGCCTTCGGCAATGGCAACCGGCGTCAGGTTGATCCGGTCCGTCACATCGCCAACGGCATAGATGCTGGGCACCGAGGTCTGCGACCACTCGTTCACCACGACAGCCCCGCCCTTGGTCAGCTCCACACCGGCTTCCGCGAGGCCGAGGCCCTTGGTGTTCGGATGGCGTCCGGTGGCGTACATCACTTCGTCGACTTCGAGGGTCGAGCCGTCGTTCAAGTGCACCTTGTAGACATCCCCGACCTTCTCGATCCGATCCGGCAGGGTGCCCGGATGCAAATGCATACCCTTCTTGGACATTTCCTCGGTCAGCGTGTCGCGCACATCCTCATCGAAGCCGCGCATCACCTTGTCGGCGCGATAAACCAGATGGGTTTCCGAGCCGAAGGAATTGAAGATCCCGGCGAACTCAACGGCGATGAAACCGGAGCCGACAATGACGATCCGGTCAGGCCGTTTCGGCAGCTCCAGCGCCTCGTTCGAGGTGATGGCATGCTCCGCACCCGGCAGGACCGGCACGCTCGGCCAGCCGCCGACCGCGATGAGGATGCGCTCTGCCGTATAGTGCTTGTCGCCGACCGCCACAGTGTGGGCGTCGACCACAGTGCCGCGCCCGTGAATACGCGTCGCGCCGGCATTTTCGAGCAGGCTGACATAAATGCCGTGCAGCCGGTCCAGTTCCTTTTCCTTGGCGGCGATCATGGCCGGCCAGTCGTGACGCACATTATCCGCGGACCAGCCGTAACCACTGCCGTCCTGCATGTCGTGACCGAAATGGGAGCCATAGACGAACAGCTTCTTCGGCACGCAGCCGCGCAGCACACAGGTCCCGCCTTCACGCTCTTCCTCGATAACCGCGACCTTCGCGCCAAAACCGGCAGCCAGACGGCTTGCCCGCACGCCGCCAGAGCCGGCACCAATGGTAATCAGGTCAAAATCATAGTCGGACACGGGCTCGCTCCAAGGGTCGGATCGGGTTTCGGGACTGGTTCAATGTGTTGATGGTCAAATAGGAACGCAATTGATGCCTGTCCATCACAAGACAGTCAACGGATCGGAAGCTTAACCACCGGGCCTTCCATGGCCACGTCGTCGAGCGCCCAAAACCCGGGCTGACCCGCGTCCTGAACGTCACAGAGATAATCCCAGAACAGAAAAGGCGGCCCGACGGCCGCCTTTTCTTCAGGTATCTAGGGTGATCAGCCGTTCAGGCCGCCCATCAAGAGGTATTTGATCTCGAGATAGTCATCGAGGCCGTATTTCGAGCCTTCGCGACCGAGGCCGGATTCCTTCACGCCACCGAACGGCGCGACTTCGGAGGACAGGATGCCCTCATTGATCGCGACCATGCCGTATTCCAGCGCTTCCGCCACCCGCCAGACCCGGCCGAGATCCCGGGCATAGAAGTAGGAGGCAAGGCCGAACTCGGTATCGTTGGCCAACTCGATCACCTCTTCTTCCGTCTTGAAACGGAAGAGCGGGGCCACCGGGCCGAAGGTTTCCTCGCGGAAGATCGCCATGTCACGGGTCGCCCCGGTCAGCACGGTCGGCTCATAGAACAGCGCGCCTATATTGCTGCGAGTGCCGCCGACGGCAACCTTCGCGCCCTTGGCAACCGCGTCCTGCACATGCTCCTCGACCTTGTCGACAGCCGCCGCTTCAATCAGCGGACCGACAGTGACACCGTCATCGAAACCGTTGCCCATCTTCATCGCTTTTGCCGCCGCCGCGAATTTCTTGGCGAATTCGTCATAGATGCCGTCCTGCACGAAGATGCGGTTCGCACAGACGCAGGTCTGACCGGCATTGCGGTATTTGCAGATGATCGCGCCTTTCACGGCTTCATCGATATCCGCATCGTCGAAGATGATCAGAGGCGCGTTGCCGCCAAGCTCCATGGAGACCTTCTTCACCGTCGAAGCCGACTGCGCGATCAGTTTCTTGCCGACCTCGGTCGAGCCAGTGAAGGTGATCTTGCGGACCAGCTTGCTGTGCGTCAGCTCATTGCCGATGGCGGACGAGCTGGCGCCGCAGACCACGTTGAACACGCCTTTCGGAATGCCCGCACGTTCCGCCAAAACTGCCAGTGCAATGGCCGAGAACGGCGTCATCTTGGCTGGCTTGGAGACAAATGTGCAGCCCGCCGCCAGCGCCGGAGCAGCCTTGCGGGTGATCATCGCGTTCGGGAAGTTCCATGGCGTGATCGAGCCGACGACGCCGACCGGCTGCTTCAGAACGACGATGCGCTTGCCATCGGCGGTATTCGGAATGATATCGCCGTAAATCCGCTTCGCTTCCTCTGCATAGAACTCGACATAGGAAGCCCCATAGGCAATCTCGCCCATGGCTTCGGCAAGCGGCTTGCCCTGCTCGGCGGTCATGATAATCCCGAGGTCGCGCTGGTTCTCCATCATCAGGTCGAACCATTTGCGCAGGATGGCGGAGCGTTCCTTCGCCGTCTTGGCACGCCAGGCAGGCCAGGCCGCATTCGCCGCCTCGATCGCGCGGCGCGTTTCGTCCGCCCCCATATCCGGGATCGTGCCAACCACGTCGCCCGTCGCCGGGTCCGTCACATCGACCCGGCCGCCGCCATCGGCGTCAACCCAGGCGCCATCGATATAGCCCTGCTCGCAGAACAGGGACGGGTCGGAAAGTTTACTTCTGATATCCATCGGGGGTTCCTCCCTCTTTCACCCGGCAGCCGTAAGCCGTTTCCGACCGGGCACACGGGACAAAAACCCGGCCGCACTCATGCAGGCCCGGGAAAATTTCATTCAATACACCTGATAGGATGCGCCGTCAGGCCACGCAATCATGTTCATGAGGAGCGGCACCGCCCAGAGCAAGACCCAAGCTCCCCAGCCGCCCCAGTTCAGGCACCGTCCGATCAATGTCAGCCAAGCGCAACATATGCCAGGCAAGCACCTGATTGCTACACAGGAACGGTTTGCCGGTTACCCGCTCCGCATCGGCAATGACTGCTGATGCGCGAAGATTTGTGCAAGACGCGAAAACCGCTTCGACCTGCGGATCAGATGCCACTTTGTCCGCAGCAGACAAAATCGAGCGCGGTGCAATCCGGGCAACCAGGTTTTCTTCCTCCCGGCCAAACACAACAGCCCGGACGAAGGGCGTGCCGCTTTCGAACAGCTCAGTCTCCAGGGCGTCCGTCACGGAACGGATATAAGGACTGACAAGCCCCAGCCGTGTCACTCCGAGGGCCGCCGCAGCCGCTTTCAAGGCAGAGAGCGGGTTGGTCACCGGAACGCCCGGATGCTCCGACTGCACTAGCTCTCTCACCCGCTCCTCACCGAGCACCGTCGAGGCCGAGGTACAGCCGTAGCCGATGACGGAAAGTGGCGGCTCCTTCAGCAACAGGGACGCAGCGGATGGAATGTGATCCTCCATCTGCCGCAGGGTATCCGTCGTCACTGTCGGAGAACTGGGGATACGTGCGTGGTAGAGGGCAATCGACGGGTCCGCTGTGAAGATACGGAAATCCTGCTCGATGGTCTCATCCGTCTGCAGGACGATCAGACCAAGCCGATGCGGCCACGGCATGGCAGGATCGATGTCATGCTCCTGCATGCCACTCTCTGCATCTTGCGCCATCAAAAAAACCTCCTCCTGATCGCACCACCATGGCCCTGCGGAGCCGCTGCAATCAACAGCGTCCCCGGCAAGACTGAAATCTCAATGAACCACCGGCAGTTCCAGCGGTGCGCGCCGGGTCAGCAGCTCGGCGCCATCCTCCCGGATCACGATATTCTCCTCATGCACCATCATCTTTCCCGGCGCAAATTCAAGACCCGGCTCCAGGGTGAGCACCATGCCCGGCTCCAGCACCGTCATGTCGCTGGCCGTGATCGACGGCCATTCGGTCAGCTGCATGCCGAGACCATGCCCGAGCCTGCCGACATCGCCGACCTGGGCGCCGCCCGCCTCTAGCACATCCACCATCACCCGAAACAGATCGGCACAGGTTGCACCGGGCCGGGCCTCCGCCAGTCCTGCATCGGTCGCGGCATAAGCAGACTCATAGGCAGAACGCACATCACCGGACGGTGTTCCAATGGCGAAATTCCGGTCGAAATCGCAGAAATAACCGTCATGCATACTGCCGGTATCGAGGATCAACACGTCTCCACCGGTGATCTTGCGATCCGTCGGTGGCGAGATGATATCGCCATACCCGCCGGACCCGGCGCCGCCGACCAGATAGGACACGTCATCCGCGCCCGCCTTGAGGCAGGCGACCTTGAACTCGCGGAAAATATCCCGCTCGGTCATCCCCACGCTGAGCCAGGACGACCAGTCCTCGAACACGCCTGACACCATCTGGCAAGCTGTCCGGATCTTGTCGATTTCGGCCTCCGACTTGATCATGCGAAGGCGACGATGAATGCCCGCATCATCCCGAAACACCGCATCCGGCAAAGACGCCCGGAGCGCCGCATAGTCGGAGAGAGGCAATCGAAGATGGCTTTCAGGGCCGGACGGAACGCCGATGACCGGTTTGCCTCCACCCAGTTCCGTGATCGTATCCGCCAGCAGCGACAGCCCCTCGTCCTCAGGGCGCGGGGACGGCCAGGTTCGGATGTCGTCGAGCCAGGTCCGTTCCATGGCGGCGGCACCGATACCCGGGATCACTGCCACCGGTTTGCCCGCGCGCGGCACAATCAAGAACCATGGACGCGTCGGGCTTTGCCAGAACTGGGTCAGAAAGCCGCTGAAGTAGCGGACTTCAGGCTCGGTGGTCAGCAGTAGCAGGTCGAGCCCCTCTGCCGCCATCAACGCTTGTGCCCGTGCGACCCGCGCCTCGAATTCAGAGACTGGGAAGCCGCGCACCGCGCTCATGCCGCCAGATCGCCGACGATCGTCTTGTAGATTTCGGGGTCCGTCGCGCCTTCGCTGCCGATCAGCAGTACCCGGCTGTCCGGCCCGAGACCGAGCTGTTCCTTCAGCGCCGGGTTCGCGGCAACGGCAAGCAGACCAACCAGCCCCGCAACACCGGACTCGCCGCCCGTAATTTTCACGCCAGCCTCACCAGAGGCCAGCAGACGCATGGCCGGTCCGACGCCTTCTTCACCGACGGTGATGTAATCGGTGCACCCGGCAGACAGGATCGGCCAGGCAACCAAAGACATTTCCCCGCAGGAAAGCCCCGCCATCAAGGTTTCCTCGTGGATTGGCACGATCGCGGGTTTATCCTGCCGCGCGCTCTCGATGGCGCAGGCGGCAAGGTCCGGCTCGACAATGATCGTGCGCGGAGCCTTCTCCCCATATCCCTGCCAGAGCCGCGCGACCATCGCGGCGGCGAAACCACCGACACCGGCCTGCACGAACATGTGGGTCGGCGCTTCTTCGGCCTGTCCCAGCACTTCGCTCGCCATCACCGTATAGCCAGCCATCACGTCGCGCGGGATATCGAGGTAGCCGGGATAGGAGGCATCGGAGACCACGAACCAGCCGTTTGCCTGGGCCTCGTTCTCACAGTGTTTCAGGGACAGGTCATAGTCGCCATCTATCCGGCGAACATCGGCACCGAAGGCTTCCATCGCCAGCTTCCGGCCCTGGCTGACCTCTGCATGGATAAAGATGACGCACGCACAGCCCGCCATCTCGGCACCCCAGGCGACGGAGCGGCCGTGATTGCCGTCGGTGGCGCAGGTCACCGTCATGTCTTTTAAGATACCGGCAAACTTACCGGAGCGAATATCGGCCAGTGCAGCATTGCCGTGCCCCTTCTCAGCCAGCCATTTGCGGGCAAGCAGCATGACCGCATAGGCGCCGCCAAGAGCCTTGAAACTGCCGAGGCCGAAGCGAGGTTCCTCATCCTTGTAAAGCACCGCCCCAATGCCGAGTTGGTCGGCGAGCTTTCCGAGCGAATATAGCGGTGTCGGCGCATACCCCGGCCAAGATGAAATCTCCGCAATAGCGGCTTCCGCCATCCCCGTCGGGAACTCGGCCTCCAGTGCGCGCGGATAGGTGCCACCAACGGTGCCATGCGCCGCGTGCTGGCGAAGCAGTTCCGGCGCCAAAAGTTCCCGTTCCATCGTCATCCCGTCCGCTCCTCGTACAAATCACTCCGACCGCGTTACTCCACGGTCACGCTCTTTGCAAGGTTGCGGGGCTGATCGACGTCGGTGCCTTTTTCCGTCGCGGTGAAATAGGCCAGCAACTGAACCGGTACTGTATAGAGGATCGGCGCCACCATCGGGTCGCATTCCGGCATCTCGAATGACCATGTCGCGAGGTCGCCGAGCCGCTCGATCCCGGTCTTGTCGGACAGCAGGATGACCTTGCCGCCGCGCGCGCGCACCTCCATCGCGTTACTCGCCACCTTCTCGAACCACGGATCCATCGGCGCCACCATGATGACCGGGAGCCCTTCCTCCAGCAGCGCGATGGGGCCGTGCTTCAATTCGCCCGCGGCATAGCCTTCCGCGTGGATGTAGCTCAGCTCCTTCAGCTTCAGCGCGCCTTCCAGGGCGACCGGATAGGACAGGCCGCGGCCGAGATAGAGCACGTCGCGGGCCGTGGACAGCTCGTGGCTGACCGGTTGCCAGCGCTCCATATCCTTGAGCACCTCGCCAATCTGCGCCGGAAGATGCACCAGACTGTCGAGAACCCCGTTCAGCACCTCATCGGACGCTGTGCCGCGTTTGCGGGCGAAATCCACCGCCATGGTCAGCAGGGCGACAAGCTGGGTGGTGAAGGCCTTGGTCGAGGCGACACAGATTTCCGGTCCGGCAAGGGTTTCCAGCACCACGTCGGATTCCCGCGCAATGGTGCTTTCCGGCTGATTGACCAGCGAGAGAATGTGCTGTCCGGCCTCGCGGGCATGACGCAACGCCATCAGCGTATCGAGGCTTTCGCCGGACTGGGAGATGAACAACGCCGCCCCGCCTTCCGGCAGCACCGGATTGCGGTAGCGGAATTCCGAAGAGATATCGATCTCCACCGGCACCCGGGCCAGCGTCTCGAACCAGTATTTCGCCACCATTCCCGCCAAAAAACTGGTCCCGGCAGCGACGATGGTCAGTTTCGGCAGGGTGGCCGGATCGAACGGCAGGTCCGGCAGTTTGATGGAGCGGTCGGTGGCGCTGTAATACTGGAACAGCGTGTAGCCGATGACTTCAGGCTGCTCATGGATTTCCTTCTCCATGAAGTGCCGGTAATTGCCCTTGCCGATCAGTGCGCCGGTCGCCTCGGTCAGGCTGATCTTGCGCTCCACAGGCGCCCCGGTCTCGTCATGGATCTCGGCGCCGGCCCGGCGAATTACCGCCCAGTCCCCGTCTTCCAGATAGGAAATCTTCCGGGTGAACGGCGCCAGCGCCAGCGCGTCGGAGCCGATGAACATCTCCCCCTCGCCATAACCGATGGCCAGCGGCGACGCGCGGCGGGCACAGAGCAGCAAATCTTCCTCGCCGTCGATCATCAGCACCAGCGCATAGGCGCCTGTCACCCTGAGGGCGATTTCCTTCATCGCCGCTTCCGGGCTTTTTCCAGCGTCGAGCAATTTTTCGAAATAAAGCGCGACGATCTCGGTGTCTGTCTCGCTTTCCGGGGTGATGCCCTCGGCCGCGAGTTCCGCCGCCAGTTCCTGGTAATTCTCGATGATGCCGTTGTGGACGATGGTCACCCGACCGGCCCGGTGCGGGTGGGCGTTGCGCTCGGTCGGCGCGCCATGCGTTGCCCAGCGGGTATGGCCGATGCCGATGGCACCGGCAAGTGGCTGTTCGGTGACGGATTTCTCAAGATTGTAGAGCTTGCCCTCGGCCCGCCGGCGCTCGGCCGGGCCGCCGTTCAGCGTCGCCACCCCGGCGGAATCGTAGCCGCGATATTCCAACCGCTTCAAGGCGTCGACAATGGGTCCGGCAACGGGCCGGTTCGCGATCATTCCGATGATGCCGCACATCCGTCGGGCGTCCTTTCAGTCAGATTTAGTCAGATTTACTTTTTCTTGGTCTTATTGGCTGCCTTGCGGGCCGCGCGAACCTCTCGGAACCGCCTGGCAGCCCCCTCGCCGACCGTCCGCTCACCGCGCACGACCACGACGTCGTCCTGCCCCACATCGTCACCGATTGTGCTGCCGGCCCCGACCAGCGCGCCGTCACCAATACTGACCGGCGCCACCAGCGAGGAATTCGAGCCGATGAAGGCTCCCGCGCCGATCTCGGTGCGGTGCTTCTCATAGCCGTCATAATTGCAGGTGATCGTCCCGGCGCCGATATTCGATCCGGCGCCAACACTGGCATCGCCGATATAGCTCAGATGATTGGCCTTGGCCCCTTCGCCAAAGGTTGCGTTTTTCACCTCGACGAAATTGCCGATATGCGCCCCGGCCCCAAGATCCGCTCCCGGCCGCAATCGAGCGTAGGGACCAATCCGTGCGCCGTCCGCCACCTTGGCGCCTTCGAGATGGGAGAAGCTCTTGATCTCGACACCCTCGCCGATGGAGACACCAGGCCCGAAGACGCAATGCGGCTGCACCACACTGTCCCGGCCAATCTGCGTGTCGTAGCTGAGGAACACTGTCTCCGGCGCAACGAGGGTTACTCCCTCTTCCATCAGGCGGCGACGCAGCCGCTCCTGCATGCGCGCCTCGGCGGCGGCGAGCCCGGCGCGTGAATCAACGCCCATGGTCTCCACCGGGTCGACCCAGACGACAGCGCCCCGGCGGCCCTCTTCCAGAGCGTATTCCAGAAGATCGAAAAGATAGAACTCGCCCTGCGCATTATGCGGCTCCAGCCGACCAAGCCAGTCGGCCAGCCGCGCCCCGTCGACGGCCAGCGCGCCGCCGTTGCAGAGCCGGATCGCGCGCTCCTCATCCTTCAGGTCAGGTGCCTCGATGATCCTCAGCAGGTTTCCTGCGTCATCCTGCACCAAACGGGCATACCGCCCCGGATTGTCGCTTTCAAAACCAAGCACGACAAAGGCCGCACCGTCCGGTCCCTCCGTTGCCGCGACCATCCGCGCGAGCGTGTCCTCGCTCAGCATCGGCGTATCGCCGAAAAGCGCCAGCACCGTGCCGGTGAAACCTTCCAGCTCGCCGAGTGCAGCCCTAACCGCGTCCCCCGTCCCGCGCGGCGGATGCTGGATCGCCGTCGGGATCGGCGCGACACTGGCCGCCACCGCGTCCTGGCCCGGCGCAAGCACAACAACCCGACGCTCCGGCGAGAGCGTTTCCGCGGCAGCCAGAACGTGGTGCAGCATCGGCCGGCCCGCGACCTGATGCAGGACCTTCGGCAGATCCGATTTCATCCGTGTTCCCTTGCCCGCGGCAAGGATGACGACAGCGACGGGAGCTTTCATGAACCGCGAGTTTCCCTGAGAGTTCAAAAAGGTTATGCGCAGAGCAAAAATGCCACAGGGCCCGGCGCCGAAACAGTCACGATTTCTTACTCTTCACAACAGCTTGCTATGCTGATTTGGCACAACCGCTCATCTGGTATATCGCGCGGCCAAATTCGGCACAATGACGGCGGTCCTCCCGTGCTATAGCCAACATTCCAAACAACCGAACGGCCTCGGCGAGCTTCATGATGCGCACTCTCTCCACCATCGTCTTCGACCTGGACGGCACACTGATCGATTCCGTGCCCGACCTGCATGCCGCCGGCAACATGCTGCTGGCGGAGCACGACCTTGCCCCGATCGATCTCGCGACCGCGCGCAGCTTCGTTGGCGACGGCGCCCGGGTCTATATCAAGCGGTCCCTCGATGCCCGCGGCCAGACGCCGGACGATGCCGCCCTGACGGTCGCAACGGAACGCTTCATCGCGCTCTATGAAGACCATGCCAGCGACCGGACCGTGCCTTATCCGGACGTGCCGGAAACTCTGGCAAGCCTGAAGGTAAGCGGTTTCCGCCTCGGCATCTGCACCAACAAGCCGGAGCGCGCCACCCACAAGGTGCTCGCCCTGCTCGGCCTTGATCATCTTTTCGAAGCCATTGTCGGCGGCGACACCCTGCCTGTCCGCAAACCGGACCCGGCCCACCCCGCCGCGGTTCTGGAGCGCCTGGGCGCAGCGCCGGAAAGTGCCTGCATGGTCGGCGATAACGAGCATGACGCCCATTCCGCCAAGGGCGCCGGCATGCCCTTCATCCTGATGCGCTACGGCTATGCCCGCACACCGCTGGACCAGATCCCGGCGGCAGTCCGGCTCGACCATTTCCGTGATTTGCCGAAAGCCATCGCATCGCTCGCTTGACAGCACAAAGCGCGCCGCTTAAGAGAGCGGTCCGTCAAGCGACGGGCGCGTAGCTCAGCGGGAGAGCACTGCCTTCACACGGCAGGGGTCACAGGTTCAATCCCTGTCGCGCCCACCAGCTTTTTCAATGAATTTGTTTTGCAGCGAGCCACCGAAAATTTCGGATGTGGCAGGTATCTGGCCGCCTTTGACGGGCCATAGCCGCACTGCTAGCGTAGCAAGCGTCCTTGTCTGGCGCTGTTGTTCCTGAATTTGAGCTGCCCCCGTGCATGTCTATCAGTGCCCCCACCCCTGCCGCGAAAACCTGGTTCCTCGTCGCTGTCATGTGCGGCGCTCAGGTCATGGTTCAGATCGGTGCTTTCTTCTGGCCGGCATTGTTGCCGACGATGATGCCTCTATGGGCGCTCAGCAATAGCGAAGCCGGCTGGATCACGGCCATCTTCTATGGCGCCTACATGATCTCCGTGCCGGTCCTGGTGACGGCGACGGACCGGATCGATCCGAAGTTCATTTACCTGTTCGGCGTCGGCGTGACGGTCATCGGCCATCTCGGGTTCGCCCTGTTCGCGGACAGCTTTTGGCCCGCGATGGCCGCGCGTGCGCTGACAGGCATGGGCTGGGCCGGCACCTATATGACCGGGCTGAAGCTGCTCGCCGATCGCGTCGATGCCCGGATGATGTCCCGGGCGACGGCCGGGCATGCCGCAAGCATCGGCTTGTCCGGTGCTCTATCCTTCGCGTTCGGCGATGCCATCGCAGGTGCTTTCGGCTGGCAGGCGGCGTTCATCACCGCGTCGGCCAGTGCGGCCGCCGCATGGCTCGTTATCGCCATCGTCATGCCGCGCCGCGAAGGGGAACTGCCACGCCGCAAGGATGGTGGCGGTCTGTTTGATTTCCGGCCGGTCTTCAGAAACCGATCGGCGATGGCCTATGCCATAGCCTATGCCATCCATACTCTTGAGATGAGTGCCTTGAGGGGATGGGCCGTCGCGTTTCTCGGCTACGTCGCGCTTACGACCGGAGCCACGGCCTCTATAATTTCCCCGGCTGTTGTCGCCACCGGCCTCGGCATCGCCGGAACGGTGGCGAGCATCGCCGGTAACGAGGCAGCGATCCGCTTCGGCCGGCGCCGGCTTGTTCAGACTGCGATGCTCGCATCGATCATGTTCGGTGCCAGCATCGGTTTTCTCGGCGGAATATCCTACGCACTCGCGGCGGCGCTGCTGTTTTTCTATGCCATTTTCATCTGGCTCGACTCGTCGTCTCTGACGGCCGGCGCCGCTGGCTCCGCCGAACCGGCGCGGCGCGGAGCCACGCTGGCCGTTCATTCCATGCTCGGCTACAGCGGCGGTTTCCTCGGCCCCCTGCTGATCGGCTGGACGCTGGATCTGACCAGTGGCATGTCGACGATAGGATGGGGGTCTGCCTTTCTCAGTGTAGCGGTCCTGATGACCGCCGCACTTCTCACCTTCCGCGCGCTGCGGCCTGAGGGTCTCGCGGGTGACCGCACCGGTTAGACCTGCTTGGGAGCGAACGCAGAACCCAATTCAGCTGTAGTCCAGCCGCTCACTGTGGCGAATGAACGGGCTGTGAGACGGTGCGGAGGCTTTGATCCGGCCATCCTCGCCCCAATCCGACATGGTGTTGAACGGCATTTCCGCTTCGTTCTCGATGTTTTGCAGGCGCCTTACATAATCGTCCTGCGCCTTTTGCAGCCGCTCTTCGTGATCCTCTGGCCGCGCATTGAAAGCCCCCGACGTCACGCCATAGGTCACCTGCGGCTCAAGCGCGGAAAAGCCGACATAGGTGAGCGAGAAATTGATCGGCCAGAGCTGCAGGCCAATCTCACCGCACCGGCCATCGAAGGCATAGGCGTCCCGGCTTGGCGCCACGGTCAAGGAAAGCATCGCCTTTTTCCCGAAGAACCGTCCGTTCTCTATCTTTCGCTGACTGGAATAGACGTCGCCGTACACAAACACACGGTCGAACCATCCCTTCAGGATGGCCGGCGGCATGTGCCACCACATCGGATATTGCAGGATCACCAGATCCGACTGGTCCAGCAGATCGAGTTCATGACGCACTTCCGGCGGCAGGGTTTTATTGTCCGATGCATGGCGCTGTTCGGCCTGGGCATCGAAACGCCCGGCATCGGAAACATCCTGATAATGCGAAGCACGCTCGCAAGGATCGAACCCCATCGCATAGAGATCGGTCGTGGATACCTCCCACCCTCTGTCCTGCAGGGTATCCCGCGCAAGCGCCGCCATATGCGCATTGAAGGATTTGGGTTCGGGATGCGCGAGTACGATATGTGCTTTCATTTTCAAACCCTTACTTCAATTGGCCCCATCAAACGGGGAGCACCATTCACAATCGCCCGAGACCGAATTCCCGTGATTGATCGAGGCGGTGGAGTCGCCCGAGCGTGATACTGGTCCGGATACCAGCCCGGTGCCGAGGCCGATTTCATAGAATGGCAATCGGGGGCTCCTCTCCCATCGGATTACTGACCGATCGCAAGCGCAGTCCGGCCAAAATCGCGGTTCCCGCGCGGGTTTTCCGGGGCATACTTCCCTTCAAACAAGAAACGCGCGCCGGTCGGCTTCCATCTTCCGGCGAAATAACGGGAGGACATACCGATGCTGAATGCGGACGATATCGCGTTCTATCGCGAGAACGGCTACCTCATGGTCGAGGATGCGGTGAGCGCTGAGCAGCTCGCCAGGCTGCGGGAAATCACCTACGCGCTGATCGAGAAGTCCCGCGCCGTCAGCAAGAGCGACGACGTCTTCGACCTCGACGAGGGCCATTCGGCGGAACGGCCCCGCCTCACCCGGATCAAACTCCCGCACAAGCAGGATCCATACTACTGGGACGTGCTGAAAAACTCCCGCATGACGGAGGTCCTGACCGCCCTGCTCGGCCCGGACGCCATGATCCAGACCAGCAAGCTCAACACCAAGGCGCCGGTCGGCGGCGCGGCTGTCGAATGGCATCAGGACTGGGCCTTCTACCCGCATTCGAACGACGACATGCTGGCCTTCGGGCTGATGCTGGAGGATGTGGACGAGGCGAACGGGCCGCTGCAGGTGATCCCGGGCACGCATAAAGGCCCGGTGCTCTCGCACCATTCCGCCGAGAGCGGATTGTTCTGCGGGGCAGTCGACCCGGAGGACCCGCTGTTCGAGCGCGACAAGGCCGTGACGCTAACCGGCAAGGCGGGGTCGATGACCGTGCATCATGTCCGCACGTTGCACGGCTCGGCTCCGAACCTCTCCAACCGTAACCGGCTGATCCTGTTCTACGAATGCCGCGCCGCCGACGCCTGGCCGCTGGTCGGTTCGGCCAGTTACGGGAAGATCGCGTCCGGTGGCGGGCAGGTACTCTGGGACCATTTCGCGGACAGCGTCATCACCGGCAGCATGACCACCGAGCCGCGCGCGGAGGCGGTGCCAATGCGCCTGCCGCTCCCGCCTGCCCCGGACGCAGGATCGATCTTCAAAACACAGAAATCCGGTGGCGCCCGCAGCGCGTTCACCGCCCGCGAGAAAGTCGGAGCGTGAGAGGACAATGAAAGCAGCATTCGAACGCGACGGTTTCGTCTGCCCGATCACCGTGATGTCGGCGGAGGACGCGGCGGACTATCGCAGGCAACTGGAAGACGCCGAGGCCAAGCACGGCGCCGACAAGAGCTTCCGCAAGATCCTCAGGCGCTATCCGAACCTCGCCCTGCCCTTCGTCGACGAGATCACCCGGCGCCCGGAAATCACCGACGTCATCGCGGAGATCCTGGGGCCGGACCTGCTGGTGCTCGACGCGCCGTTCTTCATCAAGGATGCGAATACCAAGAGCTTCGTCTCCTGGCATCAGGACCTGCATTACTGGGGCCTGGAGACCGAGGAAGAGGTGACCGCCTGGGTTGCCCTGTCGCCGGCGACAAAGGAGAGCGGCTGCATGCGGTTCGTGGCCGGCTCGCAGGACCGGCAGGTGGACCACAGCGACACGTTCGCCGAGGACAATCTGCTGACCCGCGGTCAGGAAGTCGCCGTGAAGGTGGACGAGCGCGACGCGACCGAGGCGGAGTTGATGCCCGGCCAGATGTCGATCCATCACGGCCGTGTCTTCCACGCCTCCCACCCGAACCGGACCGACGACCGCCGCATCGGCCTCGCCATTCGCTACATTCCGGCCCATGCCCGTCAGACCGAGGGCGGCAACATGGCCGCGATGCTGGTGCGGGGCGAGGACCGGTACGGGAACTTCCGGCCCTGTCGCCCGCCGTCAAGCCTGATGACCGAGCCCGATCTCGCGCACTGGGCGGAAATCGCGGGCGCACGCAACGCAGTAATGCTCAACGGCAAGCAGGGCTGAGCCGCGCTATCGGCGGTTTAACGCCCTGTTTTACCGACTCGGCGTCTCTCAGTTTTCCTCAAGATGCGCCGAGATCCGCGCCTGCACGTCCTGCGGCTGGGCATTGACCGCGTCGGCAAGACGGTGCAGCTCGCGGCGCAAGCCGTGCACCTGATCGAGCAGCGGCAGGACGACGTCCAGAGCGTCATCGTCCAGTGCCAGATCGGTACGGAATTCGACAATCAGACGCAGCCGGGCCACGTCGATTTCCTGAAAACGGTATCCGTCACCGCCGCGCGTTGGCGCCAGCCAGCCGCGCTCGATCCAGACGTGAAGCGTCTCGCGCCGAAGTCCGGAAAACAGGCCAAGGATTTCTGCTTCTTCCCGCATGTCTCAGCCCTCCTTCTCGGCGCGCGGATCGTAGGCATGGGTCTTCGCCCATTCCTCAAGGAAACTCTTCAGCTCCTCGTCCGGCTTCTTCGGCAATTGCACACGCAGCGTCACCACCTGATCGCCCGCCGCGCGTCCTTTTGCAGCAGGCACGCCCTTTCCGCGCAGCCGCAAGGTGTCACCGCTGTTGGAGCCGGCCGGAACACTCATCGTCACGGCGCCCGTCACGGTCGGCACCCGGACCTTGGCGCCGAGAACCGCTTCATGCAGGGCGATGGGAAGGTCTGAATGGATGTTGTTGCCGTGGCGGCGGAACCCGGGATGCGCCGCGATGTGAATCTCGACATAGGCATCGCCAGCCGGCCCCCCGCCATATCCCGGCATGCCCTGGCCGCGGAGCCGGAGAATCTGGCCTTCATGCACGCCCGCCGGAATACCGATATCCAGCGCCTTGCCGTTCGGCATGGTGACACGCTTTTTCGCGCCGTTCACGGCTTCCAGAAAAGGGACTTCTATCGAGTACCGGGCATCGCCGCCACGCATGCGGAAGTCGGCGCCGTCACCCCTCTGGGCGCCACCCTGCCCACCACGCTGGGCATGAGCGCGGAAAAGATCCGAGAAGACGTCGTTGATATCCTCGTACCCCGCGCTCGACCTGTAAGCATGGTCCCCGCCCGCCCCGGCATAATCCCGGTAATAGTGCCGTTGGGTCTCGTTCCCTTCGGCATCGATCTCACCGGCATCGTACTGTTTCCGCTTTTCCGGATCGGACAACAGGTTGTTGGCGGCCTGAAGCTTTTTGAACGTCTCCTCAGCCGCCTTGTCGCCGGGATTGAGGTCCGGATGATACTTCTTCGCCAGCTTTCGATAGGCTTTCTTGATGTCATCGCTGGATGCGTCTTTGGAGACGCCCAGCACCTCGTATAGTTCGTCCGCCACGGTGGAACTCTTTCTCTGCGGTTACGCAACTGGAGTTAGAAAGACACGATACTTCATTCAAGAAGGTCCGCAATGGATCGGTGGCGTCCGCAAAATGAAATTGCACTAATTCAGCAATGCTCCTGCTCTTGCCATACCGCCCGCACCGCCCGACACTCTTCCCACCTCGCGCCCGACCGGCGCACATAAACAAGAAACAACGGCGAGGAAACCATGAGCAAGCGGTGGAAGAACCGTCCCGAGGGGTCGACCTGGGGAGATTTCGGGGCGGATGATGAGAAGGGCCGGATCAACCTGCTGACGGCCGAGAAGGTTCGCCAAGGTGCGGCCGAGGTGCAGACCGGCGAGACGTTCTGCCTGTCCCTGCCGCTGGATTATCCGGGCAAGCGCCTGCTCAACCCGCGGCGCTTCCCGCCCCGACATTTCGCGACGGCACGTGGCGGGCTGGCGAATTTCAACTTCCCGCTCAGCCTCAACGACGAACGCTTGGTGGATGTCATCTCCGACGACGCGGTGCTGCTCTGCCTGCAATACTCGACCCAGTGGGACAGCCTCTGTCATATCGGCGCGCGCTTCGATGCGGATGGCGATGGCGAGGCGGAGATCGTCTATTACAACGGCTGGCGCGGCGGCGAGCACATCACCGGGCCGACCAGCGAGCAGCCGGGGAGCGAGCATACCCGCTTCGAAGGCACCGACGCCAAGCGGCTCGGCATCGAGAACATGGCCGAGACCTGCGTGCAGGGCCGCGGCGTGCTGATTGATCTCGAGAAGCATCTCGGCCGGGAACGGACCTATGTCGGTTACGACCAGCTCATGCAGATCATGGAAGCGGACAAGGTCGTCGTCGAGAAAGGCGACATGGTGCTGCTGCATACCGCCTTCAGCAAGGTCATCATGGACATGAACAAGGAGCCGGACGAAGACACGCTGCTGCATGCCTGCTGCGTGCTGGACGGCCGGGACGAGCGCCTGCTGAACTGGATCACCGATAGCGGTCTCTCGGTCCTGATCGCGGATAATTACGGCGTCGAGGATCCGCACGCGCCGTTGCCGGAGGACGCGACGGTGTTCATGCCGCTGCACCACCATTGCATCTTCAAGCTGGGCGTCCATCTTGGCGAGCTGTGGTACCTGCACGACCTGGCGCTGTGGCTGCGCGCCCAGAACCGCTCGCGCTTCCTGCTGACAGCGCCGCCGCTTC
Organism: Nisaea sp.; assembly: GCF_034670185.1. Taxonomy (NCBI): domain Bacteria; kingdom Pseudomonadati; phylum Pseudomonadota; class Alphaproteobacteria; order Rhodospirillales; family Thalassobaculaceae; genus Nisaea; species Nisaea sp. The sequence continues at coordinate 642,001 of NZ_JAXMNY010000001.1, read as the reverse complement.
GCCTGCCGGGCGTCGTCGGCTCGCCCGCCACCCCAGTCGCCACGGTCTGACGGCGCACCGCTCTTCGCCGCCCGCCATTGCGCTGGACAGCGGGCGGCGATCCCTGTCAATTGACTCCCTCCGGAATCGGCACGGCATTCGGGATCGTGCAACACCGGCAGAGGGCGCGGCTGAGACATGACGACGGATCGTTTCGGAGCGCCCGAGGACGCAGACGGCACGCGCGCCGGTGTCGGTATCATGTTCGCCGTCACCTTCGCCTTCTCGGTGATGGACACGCTGACCAAGATGGCAGCGCAGATCTACCCGGCGCCGCAAATTCTCTGGGTGCGCTACATGGTGTTCGCCAGCGTCACCCTGGCGCATGGCCTGCACAAACGCGGCCGTCGTGTTTTCGCCTCCCGCGCGCCGCTCCTGCAGCTCACTCGCGGGTTCCTGCTGGCTGGCGAAATTCTTGTCTTCATCGTGGCCCTGCGCAACCTGCCACTGGCGGATGTCCAGGCCATCGCTGCCGCCGGCCCGTTGATCACCACCGCCCTTTCCGTGCCCTTCCTGCGGGAGCAGGTCGGGATCAGGCGCTGGAGTGCGATCGGTGTCGGTGCAATTGGCGTCATGATCATCATCCGGCCGGGCTTCGCCGCCTTCGATGCGATGTTGCTGGTGCCGCTGTTCGGCATTGCCCTCTTCGCCCTCTACCAAGTCCTGACGCGCAAGGCCGCCCGTTACGACAACGCCAGCACGACGGTGCTCTACACGGGTATCACCGGGCTCGTCTCGATGACCTGCATCGGCCCGTTCTTCTGGATCACGCCGGACTGGCAGGGGCTCGCCCTGATGGCCGGGATTGGTGTGATCGGCCTGACAGGCCACGGGTTGCTGATCAAGGCCCTGTCCCTCGCCCCGGCAAGCGTGCTCCAGCCGCTGAACTACCTGATGCTGCCCTGGGCGGTGCTGTGGGGATACCTGATCTACGACGATCTGCCGGACCTGGCGACAATCATCGGCGCCACCATCGTCGTCGCCAGCGGCATCTACACCTTCCACCGCGAACGGGTTGTGCGCAGCGGAAGCTGACCGAAAACGAAAAACGCCAACCCATAAAATGGATTGGCGTTCTTCAGACCGTCACGCAAGAGGCTCAGTGAACCGCATTCCGAAAGGCCGCCCCGGGGGCGCTGTTCTGGTGAACAATGCCGCCCGGGATATATCTGAAAAGGTCTGGCTTAGACCATTTTCAGGTTAGCAGCGGAAGACTTGCCGCGCTGGCGGTCTTCTTCGATGTCGTAGCTGATCTTGTCGCCTTCGTTCAGGCCGTGCATGCCTGCACGCTCAACGGCAGTGGCGTGAACGAACACGTCGTTGCTGCCATCATCCGGCTGAATGAAGCCATAACCCTTGGTGGTGTTGAACCATTTCACTGTACCTGTAGCCATGATCATATTCCTTATACTGATCGTTGTAGTCTGGTAGTCGTTCCTGTTGCCGCCTTCAGGCGGGGACAGCTGGTGTTGTGGCACCGATATTGCCCAACATGCGGAAAAGTCCCGCCGTCGGAGCATCGGGGCCAGGTGTGCGTTCGCCCGACATGTCGGTACGTCGCGCATTCTTTTCAATACGGCGCGGGCCCAAAACGGACCGCCGGGATTGAATCGGGGACGAGCTCTTGATCGCGTCAGCCTGATGCTGAACGCGCTCAGCCGCCTGCATGGCAGGGGTCACTTCGTCCTGAATGGGAGTTGGAGTGGGAATGCTGTGTCCTTCGGCTGTATCGGCTCGAAGGTGGGACTTGGCTTGGCCAAGGTCGTTAAACTGTTTCAAGTAGGCTCTTTCACCGGTCACCCCCAAATCGCGCCAAACTGGCAGCGGAAGATGACCCTTTTCTGTTCTGGAAGCTTGCGTAGATCAGCTGCCGTATTGTTAATCTGCCCTGTTGGGCGTTCTGGCAACGATCGATACGACGTATTGCTAGAATTGACGCTGCTGACGAGAAACTCACCATCTACGCGCAGCGCACTTCCCGAAAAAAGCCACGTTGCGGCTTCAGATGCAAGAAAAATCTTTAGGACCCCCCGAATTGCGCTCTCTGCATGGCAAACCAATCCCCCCTCGAAAACCATCCGAACTTCACGTAGCGTGCGACTCAGCATTTCAGAGACCCGAGGCGGTCTGCGACAAAGTGCGCACTCCACGATGCGGAACAGGCTTTCATTTCTCTGGTATTTTGTATCCCAGAGAGGCAATATTTTGCCCGAGCGAATATTCACCGGGCCGCTGTGCCGGAAGAAGCACGAGGCGCCGGCTATGGGAGGAGTTGAGAGATGAGTGATCGTATCGCACGGGATCTGCCGGTCGATCTGGACAAGGCCACATTGCTGGGCAGGGTGTCCACAGCGGACGGTCCGGCCGTCTGCACCCTGCGCGGTGAGGATGTCATCGATATCACCGCCCGCCTCCCGACCATTACCCATGCCCTGAAAGCCGCCTGCCCGGCCAGCATCGTGCGCGGCGCCGAAGGCAAGGTGATCGGAAAGATCGGCGACATTCTGGAAACGAGCTTCGATCCGAAGGCAACCGGGCCACGCCTGCTCTCCCCCATCGACCTGCAGGCCATCAAGGCAGCCGGAGTGACCTTTCCGAACAGCATGATCGAGCGCGTGGTCGAGGAAATGACCAAGGGCGATCCGCTGAAGGCGGACGAGGCCCGGGCTCAGCTTGGCCGGGATATCGGCGACGATGTGTTCTCCATCGTGCCGGGCTCGGACGAGGCGATGAAACTGCGCAAGACCCTGCTGGAGAAAGATCTCTGGTCGCCCTATCTCGAAGTCGGGTTCGGCGTCGACGCGGAGATATTCACCAAGGCGCAACCGATGTCGTCGGTCGGGCACGGCGCCGGGGTCGGGCTGCACCCACGCTCGGACTGGAACAATCCGGAGCCGGAAGTCGTGCTGGTCTGCGGACCGGACGGAAAGATCGTCGGCGCCACCCTCGGCAATGACGTGAACCTGCGCGATTTCGAGGGTCGCAGCGCCCTGCTGCTCGGCCGGGCCAAGGACAACAACGCATCAGCCAGCCTCGGCCCGTTCATCCGCCTTCTGGACAATCATTTCACCATGACCGATATCCGCAACGCGGACCTGTCGCTCGAGGTCACCGGCACGGACGGCTATGTGCTCAGTGGTTCCAGCACCATGCGGGTGATCAGCCGCGACCCGGAGGACCTGGCGCAACAGATGTTCGACAGTCACCAGTATCCGGACGGCGCTGTGCTTTATACTGGCACGCTGTTCGCCCCGACGGATGACCGGGACCGGCCGGGCGAAGGCTTTACCCACAAGCTCGGCGATGTTGTGCGCATCGCTAGCTCGCGGCTCGGGTGTCTCGAGAATGTGGTTGGCCGGTCGGATGCGCTACCGGAATGGGAGGATGGCGCGCTTGCCCTTTTCCGCTCCCTCTCAAAACGCGGGATCGCGCTCTGATCCACTCCGTCCCTACTCTTTCCACATGAGCATAAAATAAAAATCTGCGGAGCCCATTGATCCCTGCCAGATGCGGCGTAAGCTCGCCTCCGATTTAAAACCCGGTCCGAAACGGATCGGAAGCGAGAGAGGGAACTCATGACACTGCACCGCAATCTGATCGCCGGCGACTGGGTCGAGGGCACGAACGCGAGCGATAACATCAATCCGTCCAACACTGGCGACGTGGTCGGCCAGTTCGCGCAGGCTGATGCCGCCGCAACGGAACAGGCCATCGACGCCGCCGTCGCTGCCTCCCACGCTTGGGCCCGCAGCCCGATCCAGCAGCGCCACGATATTCTGGCCGCCGCGTCCGCCGAGATCATGGCCCGCAAGGAAGAGCTCGGCCGCCTGCTCGCCCGCGAAGAAGGCAAGACTCTCCCCGAAGGTATCGGCGAAACCATCCGCGCCGCCCAGGTGTTCGATTTCTTCGCTGGCGAGTGCCTGCGCCTGTCAGGCGAGAAGATCGCCTCCACCCGTCCGGGCCTCGAAGTCGAGATCACCCGTGAGCCGATTGGCGTCGTCGGCATCATCACACCGTGGAACTTCCCGATCGCCATCCCGGCCTGGAAGATCGCCCCGGCGCTCTGCTACGGCAACGCCATCGTCTTCAAGCCGGCCGGTCTGGTACCGGGTTGCGCCTGGGCACTGGTCGACATCCTGAAAAAAGCCGGTCTGCCGGACGGTGTGCTGAACCTGGTAATGGGCAGCGGCGGCACCGTTGGCGAGACCATTCTCTCCAGCACCAAGATCAATGCTGTGACCTTCACCGGCTCGGTCGCGACCGGCGCGCATGTGGCGGCGAAATGTTCCGCCACCATGAAGAAGTACCAACTTGAGATGGGCGGCAAGAACCCGCTCGTCGTGCTGGACGATGCCGATCTCGCAACCGCCGTCGATGTTGCCGTGAACGGCGCCTTCTTCTCGACCGGCCAGCGCTGCACCGCCTCTTCCCGGCTGATCGTGACCGAAGGCATCCACGACAAGTTCGTTGCCGCCTGCATCGAGAAACTGAAAGGCCTGAAGGTGGATGACGCGCTCGCCGAGGGCACGCATATCGGCCCTGTGGTCGATGCCAGCCAGCTCGCGCAGGACGAGGAATACATCAAGATCGGCCAACAGGAAGGCGCCAAGCTGGCCTTTGGTGGCGAACGTCTCGAACGCGCTACACCGGGATTCTACCTGCAGCCGGCCCTGTTCACCGAGACGACCAATTCCATGCGCATCAACCGCGAGGAAGTGTTCGGTCCGGTCGCCAGCGTGATCCGGGTGAAGGATTATGACGAGGCCCTCGCCGTCGCCAACGACACGACCTTCGGTCTGTCCTCCGGCATCTGCACCTCGAGCCTGAAATTCGCCAGTGACTTCAAGCGCAATTCCGAGGCTGGCATGGTCATGGTCAACCTGCCGACGGCGGGCGTTGATTATCATGTACCGTTCGGCGGCCGGAAAGGCTCCAGCTACGGCGCCCGCGAGCAGGGCCGCTATGCGTCGGAATTCTACACAACGGTGAAAACCGCCTATATCCTGCCAATCTGACGAAATCAGATTGAGGAACGCGCCGGCGCAACCTTGCGCCGGCGCCTTTCATGACCGGAGAAATCTCATGTACACACCGCCGCATTTTCGCGAAGACGATATCGCCCTGCTGCATGAGACCATCCGCCGTATCGCCTTCGGCACCCTGGTAACACTCGGCCCCGACGGGCTGGTCGCCAGTCATGTGCCGATGCTGCTGGACGCCGAAAAAGGCACACACGGCACGCTGACCGGGCATCTCGCCAAGGCAAATATCCAGACCAAGACCGAGGCATCCAATATCGAGGCGCTGGCGATCTTCCAGGGGCCGGACGCCTACATCACTCCTAACTGGTATGCGACCAAGCAGGAGCACGGCAAAGTGGTGCCGACCTGGAACTACGTCGCCGTCCATGCCTACGGGCAGATCAGCTTCTTCGAGGATACGGAACGTTTGCGCGATCAGGTATCTCGGCTGACGGACAAACACGAGGCGGAGAACGCCGAGCCGTGGGCCGTGAACGACGCACCGGAGAATTTCGTGCAATCCCACCTCAAGGGCATCATCGGCTTCGAAATTCCGATTACCCGGATCGACGGCAAGTGGAAGCTGAGCCAGAACCGCCCTGCGGAGGATAAGAAAGGCGTCATGTCCGGGCTCGATTCCCGTGACGGAGCGGACGCGGCTATCTCCTCCGTAACCCGCGAACGCCTGCAAAGCTAAAACAGGTTCAGAAACGAAGAATGGCGGGAAGGATCGAGGTGCCAGAACCGCACTAGGCCCAAACTAAATCGCTAACCTGCTCGATCTGAGTCTCGGTCGTGTCAGTGCCAAAAACGCGGACGACCGGACACGGCAGACGTTCGATCCAGGCCTCATGCATCTTCAGGCTGCGAATTTCAGGGCCACCCGTGTCGTAGGATGCCGCCCATTCTATAAAGGCCATATGCGCGTCGTAATGCGCTCCGCCCGGCTCAAGAGCTTCGGCGCCATAGCGCGCTTCCTCGCGAGCGATCAGACGCTCCAAGCGCAGATTGAAGGGCGTATAGACAAAGACAGCGAGCTGGAAACTGTCGATCAGCGGCTCGCCCCAGGACACCATCGAGCCAGTCAGTATCCAGCTTCCGGCCTCCGCGAAGGCCTGCTTCAACAGCCGGATACGCTCCGGTGCCGGACGCTTTTCCTGGAAAGGCGGTTCGGTCGGCATCCAGTAAAAATCGTCTGTATCCAGATGCTTGTGACCGTAGCGGTCGGCCCAGGCACGGCCAAAAGTGCTCGTGCCCGAGCCGGAGGCGCCAAAGACATGCAGTCTCTGCGGCAGATCGCGGTCCACCGTCGCATTGGCGCCTCTCATGACCTCAGGCCGATCTGGCTAGCCGGGTTTCGACCAGCTTGCTCCAATAGCTGGCGCCGACGGTCAGGGCTTCGTCGTTGAAGTCATATTCCGGATGGTGCAGGCCGGCGGTGTCACCGTTGCCACACCAGATATAGGCGCCCGGCTTCTCTTGCAGCATGTAGGAGAAGTCCTCGGCGCCCATGCTCGGCGGCAGCTCCCGGTCTACCGTACCCATGCCGCCGGCGATCTCGGCGCAAACAGAGGCTGCGAAATCAGCTTCCTTCTCGGTATTCACGGTCGCCGGATAGCCTGAGATATAGTTCAGCTCCGCCGTCGCCCCGTAAGTCGCGGCAATGCCGTCCGCCACTCTCTTGATGCTCTCCGGCAGGGTTGCCTGCAAATCCGGGTTCAGCACCCGGCAGGTGCCGCGCAGGATGATATCGTCCGGGATCACGTTGAAGGCGTCCCCGGCATGGAACTGGGTAGCGCTGATGACGAGCGCTTCCGCCGGGTCAATATTGCGGCTGGTAATGGTCTGCAGGGCCATCACGATGTTCGCGCCAACCACAACCGGATCGACCCCCTGATGCGGCATGGCCGCATGCGCGCCCCGGCCGGAGATGAAGAGCTCCCAGTTATCGCGAGCGGCCATTACCGGGCCGGCGGAAACGCCGAAGCTGCCGACCGGCATTTCCGGCCGGTTGTGCATGCCATAGACCTCGTCCACCGGGAACAGCTTGAACAGGCCGTCCTCGACCATCTTCTTGCCACCGCCCTTGCCTTCCTCGGCCGGTTGGAAGATCAGCTGTACGGTGCCGGCGAAATTGCGGGTCTCGGCAAGATACTTGGCGGCACCGAGCAACATGGTGGTGTGGCCGTCATGGCCGCAGGCATGCATCTTTCCGTCATTCTTCGACCGATATTCCGGCGTACCCTTTTCCTGGATCGGGAGTGCATCCATGTCGGCCCGCAATCCGATTGCCGGGCCATCCCCGCCATTGCCCTTGATCGTTGCCACCACGCCGGTGCCGCCGAGACCGCGATGGATCTCAAGGCCCATATCCGTCAACCGTTCCGCCACGAAATCGGCGGTCTCGAACTCTTCGAAACCAAGCTCCGGGTTCTGATGGATATGGCGTCGCCAGCCGGTCAGTTCGGCATGGAAATCGGCGATGCGATTGACGATAGGCATGAAACGGCTCCTTGCGGGCGGGAAGATTTCACTGAAATGGAACAACCCGCACGATGGCGCACAGAGCGCCCCTGTCAAGTGCCGAACGCGCGCTTAAGACTTAACCCTTGGAGAACCTTCCTGTCTTACGCGATTTGGACTGTTTTCGGTTATCCTCCCCGAAAAAACGAGAACGACTAAAAATGGGGAGGACTAAATGACTGCATCCACACCACTGCTTTTCCAGCCGATCCAGCTCCGCGACATTACCTTGCCGAACCGCATCGTGATCCCGCCCATGTGCATGTATTCCGCCGAAGAAGGTTTGCCGACCGACTTCCATATGGCCCATCTCGGCAAATTCGCCCTCGGCGGTGCCGGCATGGTCATTCTGGAAGTAACGGCCGTGAGCCGCGACGGACGCATCACGCACGGCGATCTCGGCATCTGGACGGACGAGCAGGCGAAAAAGCTGGCACCGATCGCCACTTTCCTGAAATCGGAAGGCAGCGTCCCGGCGATCCAGATCGGCCATTCCGGCCGCAAGGGCAGCATGCAGCGCCCATGGAAGGGCAACGGCCCGCTGACACCCGAGAACATTGCCGATGGAGACACGCCCTGGCAGCCGGAAGCGCCGAGCCCGGTGCCGCTGGCCGACGGCTGGCTGACGCCCCGTGAGCTCGATCTCGATGACATGAAGCGGCTCCGCGGTGCCTTCGCGGACGCGACGAAACGCTCGGTCGATGCCGGTTTCGAGTCCGTCGAAATCCATTGCGCGCATGGCTACCTGCTGCAGACCTTCCTCTCCCCGCTCGGCAATTTCCGCAAAGATGCTTATGGCGGCGATCTCGAAGGCCGGATGCGCCTCTCGCTGGAGATCGCGGAAGATGTCCGGGCTGCATTGCCGGATAATCTGCCGCTGTTTGTCCGCATCTCTGCCGTCGACGCCATCGAAGGCGGCTGGGAGATGGAGGACAGCCTGACTTTTGCGAAAGAATTGAAGGCGCGCGGCGTGGATGTGATCGACTGCTCCTCTGGCGGCCAGTCCCCGAAAGGCGCAACCAACTTCAAGCTGGTCCGGGAGCCGGGCTATCAGGTGCCCTATGCCGCCGAGATCCGGCGCGAGGTCGACATGATGACACAGGCCGTCGGCCTGATCACAGACCCGCACCATGCAGAAGCCATCCTGCAAGCAGGGGACGCGGACCTGATCGCGATCGGCCGCGAGGCGCTCTACAATCCGTTCTGGCCGCGCCATGCTGCAGACGCCTTCGGGCTGGATCCCGAATTCAAAAACTGGCCGCCGCAATATGCCTGGTGGCTGGACAAGCGGGCACAGGGGCAACGCGCGCAGGCTGCCTCCTGAAACTGATGCACACGTCGCGCACACATTTGTTTGAGTGAGCGTGACCGGCCATACATCTGAACTCATGCCACTCTCTCCTGAAACAGGCTCCAATTCAGGTGCCAGCCATTCAGGAGAGAGACATGAAATTAACCAGAACATCCCTCGTTCTGCTTTCGGCGTCGGTCGGTTTTCTGGGCCTCGTCATTGCCGCTGGACTGCCCGCACGGGCCGAGACCGAAAGCATGGACAAATTGGAGGCCCAGCTCGACGCAGTCTGGGATCACAGCAACCAGCTTGCCGCCGCAGCCAGCACCTGCACCGTGAAACGGGTCGAGGACGCATGGAAAGCCTCCGGCAGTCCGAAGAAGGTCAAGGGAAAGGCCGATCTGACGGAAGAGGAAGCGAAAGCGGCCTACGAATGTATCAAGGCCACGATGTACCCGCGTTTTGCCAAGTCCGACCTGCCCGGCGCCAAGGAGTTCCACACCTGGAACCATTACAACACCCTGCCCTATCAGTCCGGCACGCACGGCAACCGATATGTGAACAATTGGGGTAACAACATCGGCAAGGCTTATGGCCAGTTCGAGAACACCAAGTCCGTCCCGGTCGGCACCGTGCTCGCCAAGGATGGCTTCCACGTCACCATGAAGGGCGAGGTCAAACGCGCACCTCTCTTCACGATGGTGAAGAAAGAGGCGGGCTTCAACGCGGGCACACTCGACTGGGAATACGCGCTGATCTTTCCGAACGGAAAAACCATGGGCGTCACCAACGGGAAGAACAGCAAGAAGGTCCAGTTCTGCGCTGATTGCCATAACGCCGCGGAAGACAATGACGGCATGTTCTTCCTGCCGGACGAGTATCGCGTGTCCTCGAACTGAGGTAGCCCAGCATTGTCATTCGTCTTCCGCCGGTCATTGGGATCGGCGGAGGCTCAGTACTTGCCGCTCTAGAAACGCGCCGCTTAAATGCTTTTTTCGCGTTAACCAAGAAAATCTCAGGCAATGGACTCAATTTTAGACACTCTTCGTAAAACGCAGTGCCCTCGGGACCTGACGGAAAGAGAAAAACCTTCCGATATTGACCTGCATCAATGATGCGGATCGCTCCCCGGGCAAAATGCTGCGCAAGAATTAACAAAGGCTCGAAATGGGCTTGGGGAGAGAGCAATGGATTCCGATCAGTCGGCCGCGAAGTCGCGCGAGCTCAAATCCTTCCTGTTTCTGACAATCGTCCTGGCACCAGTCGTCGCCGTCACACTCGTCGGTGGCCTCGGCTTTGCGATCTGGATCTATCAGATCATCGCGGGTCCGCCCGGCGCTTAAAGCGTGACGGCGGCCGCTGCGATGCCGCCACATCCATCCACGACCAGAATGTGGGAGAAGCAGATGGCCATGGAACGAGAAGACGGGGTCGACCCGTCAAAGCGGAAAATTCTCTTCGGCGATACAGGTTCCGGCACGAATGACGCCAGCGCTCCCTATCAGATAGCCAGCATTCTCATTCAGGCCGAACCGAAGAACATGCCTGCGATCAGACAGCGCTTTTCACCGGTCTCCTCCATCGAGTTTCACGATGCCCCCGGCATCGGAAAACTGATCGCGACGATCGAGACGCGCAACGATCACGAATTGGTCGAATTCGTCGACCTTTTCGAGCAGACCCCCGGGGTGATGAGCGTTGCTCTCGTCTACCACCAGATTGATGACGGAGGCGACAATGCCTAGAGACGGCGATAGTCCCAAGCTTTCCCGACGCGAATATATCAAGGTCCAGGCCGTCGCAGCCGCGACGGCGGCAGCAGCGGCAAGTGCAGGCCTTCCCGTTCCAGCCGAGTCAGCAGAGCTGAAGGCCGCCGCCCAGCTCTCGGAAATGCGCTGGTCCAAAGCCGCCTGCCGATTCTGCGGCACAGGATGCTCGGTCATGGTCGGCGTCAAGGACGGTCGCGTCGTCGCGACACACGGCGACGCCAAGGCAGAGGTCAATCGCGGCCTGAACTGCGTGAAGGGCTACTTCCTTTCAAAGATCCTATATGGCGCGGATCGGCTGACGAAACCGCTGTTGCGGATGACGGACGGCAAGTACGACAAGAACGGCGAATTCCACGAAGTCAGCTGGGACCAGGCCTTCGACATCATGGCGGAGAAATTCAAGGCCGCCATCGCCAAGACCCGCAACAGCGGGGAGATGCCGCCGGTCGGCATGTTCGGCTCAGGCCAGTGGACGGTCTGGGAGGGCTATGCCGCCTCCAAGCTCTACAAGGCTGGCTTCCGCTCCAACCATATCGACCCGAACGCCCGTCACTGCATGGCTTCGGCCGTCGCCGGTTTCATCCGGACCTTCGGCATCGATGAGCCGATGGGGTGCTACGACGACATCGAGGAAACCGACGCATTCGTGCTCTGGGGCTCGAACATGGCGGAAATGCATCCGATCCTCTGGACCCGGATAACCGACCGCCGGCTCTCCGCTCCGCATGTCAACGTCACCGTGCTGTCGACCTATCAGCATCGCTGCTACGATCTGGCGGACAGCGGTCTCATCTTCACCCCGCAGACCGACCTGGCGATCCTCAACTTTATCGCCAACTACATCATCCAGAATGATCGTGTGAATCAGAACTTCGTCGGAAAGCACGTGCGTTTCCGGCTCGGCAATGCCGATATCGGCTATGGCCTCCGCCCGGAACACGAGCTGGAGAGAAACGCCAAAAATGCCAAGAAGGCAGGCGGCTCCACGGATATGAGTTTCGAGGATTACGCTAAATTCGTTTCGGCCTACGACGTCGATAGCGTCTCGAAGCTCTCCGGCGTGCCGACGAACCAACTGATCGAATTGGCCGAGCTTTACGCGGACCCGAACCGCAAGGTCGTCTCGTTCTGGACCATGGGTTTCAACCAGCACACCCGGGGTGTCTGGTGCAACAACCTGATCTACAACATCCATCTTCTAACGGGCAAAATCTCCGAGCCCGGCAACAGCCCGTTCTCGCTCACCGGACAACCTTCCGCATGCGGTACAGCGCGTGAGGTCGGGACCTTCGCGCACCGGCTTCCAGCAGACTATGTCGTGGCCAAGAAGGAGCACCGGGATATCGCCGAGAAGATCTGGCAGATCCCCGAAGGCACGATCCCAGGCAAGGTCGGCTACCATGCTGCGCTGCAAAACCGGATGCTTAAGGACGGCAAACTCAACGCCTACTGGGTCCAGTGCAACAACAACATGCAGGCGGCAGCCAACATCAATGAGGAAGGCTATCCGGGTTACCGGAATCCGGACAACTTCATTGTCGTCTCGGACGCCTACCCGACAGTCACGGCGCAGGCAGCAGACCTGATCCTGCCAACCGCCATGTGGGTTGAAAAGGAAGGCGCCTACGGCAATGCCGAACGCCGCACCCAGTTCTGGTATCAGCAGGTGCGGGCTCCCGGTGAAGCGAAATCGGATATCTGGCAAACCGTCGAGTTTTCCAAACGGTTCAAGACGGATGAGGTCTGGCCGGACGATCTTCTGGACAAGAACCCCGAATACCGCGGCAAGACCCTCTACGAGGTGCTCTTTGCCAATGGCACCGCGAACAAGTTCCCGCTGTCGGACGCGAGCCTCGAGTTCGAGAATGCCGAGTCCCAGGATTTCGGCTTCTACCTGCAGAAGGGCCTGTTCGAGGAGTATGCGACTTTCGGCCGGGGCCACGGGCACGACCTGGCGGACTTCGACACCTATCACAAGGTGCGCGGGCTGCGCTGGCCGGTCGTCGACGGCAAGGAGACGCGCTGGCGGTTCCGTGAGGGGCTCGATCCCTATGTCGAGGCCGGAAAGGATGTCCAGTTCTACGGCAAGAAGGACGGCAAGGCCTGGATTTTCGCCCTGCCTTACGAGCCGCCAGCGGAAGCACCGGACGAGGAATACGATCTCTGGCTCTCCACCGGCCGCGTGCTGGAGCACTGGCATTCGGGCTCGATGACGCAGCGCGTTCCGGAACTCTACAAGGCGTTCCCGGATGCTGTGGTCTTCATGCACCCGGACGATGCTCAGAAACGAGGCCTTCGCCGGGGCGATGAAGTCACCATCACATCGCGGCGCGGCGAGATCCGCACCCGCGTCGAGACAAGGGGCCGGAACAAGCCTCCGCAAGGGCTCGTCTTCGTTCCCTGGTTCGACGCCAGTCAGCTGATCAACAAAGTTACGCTGGATGCAACCGACCCGATCTCCAAGCAAACGGATTTCAAGAAATGCGCAGTCAAAATCGCCAAGGCCTGATGAAGCCCGTGCGGCACGCAGCGTTTCTTCTGGCGCTGATCGTGACCGCCTCCATGGTCCCCGCACTGGTGAGCTTCGCGGAAGATCCAACCGCAACACTTCGGGAGGCCGAGATATCGGTGAACAAGGAAGCCCCGCGAATGGGGCGGATCACCAACAACGACCTCCGGCAGGCCCGGAACTACCCGGAACAGCCACCGTTGATCCCCCACAAGATCAGGGGATATCAGGTCGATAAAAACTCAAATCGCTGTCTGACCTGTCACAGCCGCTCCGCGGTCGAGCAGTCCCAGGCACCAATGATCAGCGTGACCCACTACATGGATCGCGACAATCAGGTGCGGGCCACCGTTTCGGCCCGGCGCTACTTTTGCAACCAGTGTCACGTTCCGCAGACCGACGCCAAACCGCTGGTGGAAAACACCTTCGTTGACGTCGACACTCTGCTGAACAGGTGACGGGAGGCCCTTCAATTGTCGCTTTTCCGGATCCTGAAATCGTACTGGGAGACCCTGACGCGGCCGTCGCGCTATTTCTCCCTCGCGTTCCTGACGATGGGTGGGTTCATCGCAGGGATCATCTTCTGGGGCGGTTTCAACACCGCTCTCGAAATCACCAATACCGAAAAATTCTGTATCTCCTGCCATGAGATGCGGGACAACGTTTATGCCGAACTGAAATCCACCATCCACTACACCAACCGCTCCGGTGTCCGTGCGACCTGTCCCGATTGCCATGTCCCCCACAACTGGACGGACAAGATCGCCCGCAAGATGCAGGCGTCGAAAGAGGTCTGGGGCAAGATCTTCGGCACCATCAGCACGCGTGAGAAATTCCTGGAAAAACGCTTCGAACTGGCCAGTCACGAATGGGCTCGGCTTGAAGCGAACGACTCGCTCGAGTGCCGGAATTGCCACGATTTCACCTACATGGATTTCACTCAGCAAAGCCCACGCGCGGCTGACCACCATGAGCGCCTGCTTGGGACAGGCGAGAAAACCTGTATCGACTGTCACAAGGGCATCGCGCACCAACTGCCGGACATGGCACAGAAAAACTGAAACTAGGGTAGCCGCGCCGGTCTGGCACTCACGCACATCGCCGTGCAGGCCAGGCCGGAGAATACGAGCAAAGCGACCTCCCCGCCTTTCCAGTCATAGAGCGCCCCGAAAAGGGGCGCTCCTGCAACCTGACCCGCCGCAATCGCCAGAAACCCGGCCCCCAGACCGAAAGCGGGACTGCTCGGAACCATTTCAACGCCCCATACCAGAATGACGCCCGTCAGCATGATGTAGGCCGCACCGAATAATGCGGCGGCGATAAGGGGCACAGCGCCAGAGGCATTGGAAAAGAGGATCAAAAGCAGGGATAGGGCGAGCGCGACGAGCGAAACCCGGTGCACCGGATTGAGCCCGAAACGCCGGATCAGAGGCCCCGCAGCCGCGCCGACAATTCCCGCAATACCAATCACGATCCAGACCCGTGCAATTGCCTCTTCTCCCCACCCGGCGAGCCCGTGCAACAGCGCTCCCCCGAATGTCCAGACAGCCGTGCTGGTCATGCCCATGAGAAATGCCGCCAAAAGAACCGGTCTCAGAGCGCCGGAAACACGAGCATTCGGGCCGGCGCGTTCCTCTCTACGCGCAGCAACCGAAGCGGCGGCTGGCATCGCATAACCAAGCCAGACCGTCACTCCGAGTGCCATTACCGCAAAGACCGCATAAGCCTCCCGCCAAGCTTCAACAAATCCGATCGCCACCGGGCCGGAAAGGACCACGCCCGCACTGGTACCGCTGTTGATCAGTGTGTTTGCCGCCCCCTGACGGGCGCCGGAAATGCTCTGCGAGACGGCCAGCGCCAATGGCGGCGATGCCAACCCCGTGCTCACCCCGGCGAGGAAAACAGCCGCAGCCAATTGTCCGACCCCATCGGACCATGCAATCCCCGCCATGCCCGTCGTGGCGACAAGACCGGCAATCAGCACAGTCCGGCGCGCGCCGAGCCTGTTGCTCGCCAGAGCCGCGACGGTAATCGCAAGGCAATAGGCCGCGAAGGCACCGGCGCTGATCAACCCGGCCTCAGTCCGGCTGAGACCGAGATCGGCTGTTATCGCCGGAAGAAACAGTCCGTAAGCGAAACGCGCCAACCCATAGGAAGCGGCAATCAAGGCAAACCCGGCCGCAATGAAGGATATCGTTCCCGCGGGTTTCACCTCTTGGAGGCCGCTGCGACCAGTGCCTCTGCCGCATCCCGCGCGGCATCCACCATCTCGTCGCCCGCGACCGCCGCAGCGGAAACCGCCCCTTCGAAGAGCAGCCAAACCTGGTCTGCCAGACTCGGATCGGGGGCTCCGACAGTCGCCTCAACCCGCTCGGCGATCAGCGCGCGCATGCGCTGCTTGTGCGATTGAGCGAAGGCCGCGATCCCCGGGTCTTCGGAGTGATATTCGCCGAGCGCCCGCAGGAACGGACAGCCGACGCCTCCCTCCTCACGCATCCAATCCAGCAAAACATCAAACATACCTGAGACCGGGCCGGTCCAGGCAACGGCATTCATCGCGGCAAAGAAGCGTTGGTCACGGCCCTTCAGAATGGCCAATGCCAGCCCGTTCTTGGAGCCGAAATGCTTGTAGAGCGTGCGCGTCGAGGCTCCGGCCGGCTCCAGCAAGCGGTCGACCCCGGTTGCCCGGAAACCCTCACGGCAGAAAACCTGCTCGGCGGTTGAAAGAATGACTTCGCGCTTATCCATGACGCCAAAAGTAAAACGTTCGTTTTACGTTTGGCAATCCTTTTACCCGCCGCTGGTTACCCGCCGCCGGCCGCCTGCCGGTTAATGCCATCGTGCCTGGCCCTTATTTCCGCAGGCCATGTGCTCTTGATGAAAGACAGCACGGCGACGATTTCCCTGTCGCTGAGCGTTCCCTCGAAACCGGGCATGTCGCTTTCGTAACCGTCACCGACAATCCGGGCCGGGCCGAGTTTCGTAAGGGCAAAAAGCTGCCCATCGGGATGATGCCAGGTATGTCCGGACGGGTCGTGCGGCGGGGCTGGCAACCTGCCGTCCGGGTTACGCTGTTTCCAGTTCGCCTGCCCTTCAAGGGCCGCGCCGTGACAACTCGCGCAGGCCTCTGCGTAAATCTCGCGCCCGTCTGCGACCAGTCCGGTATCCCCGGGCCGCAGCCTGATTACAGTACTGTTCTCGGCTTCAGTTGCTCCCGGAACGATCTTGGAGATCACGGACGGGCGTTCCGGATCCTGCATACGCGAATAACCGGCAAGGCCGAGCAAGATGAGGACGGCAGCGCCGGAAACCAGAAAGCGCCAGTTCATGCGCCATCTCCAATGCCCGCGAGATCGTTGAGGATCGGACAATCGGGCCGCTCGTCGCCATGACAGGCATGGACGAGGTGCGCCAATGTCTGGCGCATCCCTTTCAACTCCCGGATCTTTCGATCGATCTCATCCAGATGCGCTTCGGCAATGGCCCGAACGTCCGCACTCTCCCGGCCCGTCTCGTCATAAAGCGACAACAGCGCCCGGCAATCCTCGATGGAGAAGCCGAGTCCCCTCGCCCGTTGCAGAAAACGCAGCCGATGCACATCCTCGGTCGAATAGATGCGATAACCGTTATCCTGCCGGTTCGGCCGGACCAGACCTATTTCCTCGTAATAGCGGATGGTCTTGGCCGGCAGTCCTGCGCTCTGTTCAACCTCCCTGATTTGCATCGCCTGTCTCCTCAGAGTTTCGCCGACCGGAGCCGGAGCGCGTTGCTGATGACCGACACGGAGCTAAGGCTCATCGCCGCCGCAGCCAGCATTGGGCTGAGGGTCAGCCCGAACAGCGGATACAGCAGACCAGCCGCAACCGGAACGCCCAAAGCGTTGTAAATGAAGGCAAAGAACAGGTTCTGCCGGATATTCCGCATGGTCGCCCGGCTCAGGCGGCGGGCCTTCACCAACCCGCGCACGTCGCCTTTCACCAGGGTCACTGCTGCGCTCTCCTTGGCGATATCCGTGCCGTTGCCCATGGCGATGCCGATATCGGCCAGTGCCAGCGCCGGGGCATCGTTGATGCCGTCTCCGGCCATGGCAACAGTGCGCCCCGCAGCCTTCAGGTCACGGACCAGATCCGCCTTGTCGGACGGCATCAATCCGCCATGCACTTCCGATATCCCGAGTTCGGCTCCGATGGCAGCGGCGGCTTTCGGATTGTCGCCCGACGCCATGACCACACGAATGCCGTCCCGGGTCAGATCGGCGACAGCTTCCGCCGCACCGACCTTGATCCGGTCACGAACGGCAAGCAGGCCGATAGCCGCACCGTCATGAGCGATGTAAAGCAACGTTGCCCCGGCTTCGGAATATGTCTCCGACACTTCCGCGAGCATGGATATATCGACATTGAGGGTTTCCATGAAACGCGCCGATCCGGCAGCCACCTGCGCCCCATCGACGAGCCCGCGCAAGCCGAGTCCAGCTTCCACCTCGACACCCGCCGCATGCTCCACGGGAACTCCCCGCTCCATGGCAGCCCGGATGACCGCGGCGGCTAGCGGATGCTCACTGCCGCGCTCAATCGCGGCGGCGAGGCCGAGAACCCGGTCCTCGCTCGCACCCGCCACCGTGGCGATATCGCTCATGTCCGGCCGGCCCTCGGTCAGGGTGCCGGTCTTGTCGACGACCAGCGTGTCGATCTTCTCAAACCCTTCGATAGCCTCTGCATCGCGGATCAGGATGCCCGCCGACGCGCCGCGCCCGGCACCGACCATGATCGACATCGGCGTTGCCAGACCAAGCGCACAGGGGCAGGCAATGATGAGGACCGAGACGCCAGCGACAACGCCATGTGCCAGTGCCGGCTCCGGACCGAAAAGCGCCCAGGCCACAAAAGCGGCCACCGCCGACAGCACCACGGCAGGCACGAAATATCCGGCCACCGCATCGGCGATTTTCTGCACCGGCGCGCGGCTCCTCTGCGCCTCCGCCACCATCGTCACGATGCGGGACAACACCGTGTCCTGCCCAACAGTTACGACTTCCATCACCAGCGTCGAACGGCCATTCAGTGTGCCGCCGACAAGGCTGTCACCAACATTCTTCTCAACCGGCAAAGGCTCGCCTGTCAGCATCGACTCGTCGACCGCGCCGGTGCCCTCCAGAAGGCGGCCGTCCACTGGAATACGTTCCCCAGCGCGAATGCGGATACGGTCGCCCTGCCGGATATCGTCCACGCCGATTTCTTCGTCATCTCCACCATCGGTCAGGCGTCTGGCCGTCTCCGGAGCAAGACTGAGCAATGCTTTCAGAGCATCGGACGTGCGCTCGCGCGCGCCGAGTTCCATGACCTGTCCCAGCGCCACCAGGCAGATGATGACGGCGGCGGATTCGAAATACAGACCGACATGTCCGTCGGCGCCGCGGAAACCCTCAGGAAAAAGATCCGGCAGCAATAAGGCCGCAAGGCTGTAGAGATAGGCAGCCCCGGTGCCTATGGCGATTAGCGTGAACATGTTGAAATGGCCGGTGCGCAGGGACGTCCAGCCACGCTGAAAGAACGGGAATCCGACCCAGAGCACAGCCGGGGTTGCCAGCACGGCCTGTATCCAGGCATTCCAGGGGCCTGCAACCAGATCGGCCAGCCCGGGCACCATCTCCCCCATCGAGAGGATGAATACAGGCAAGGTCAAAGCGGCCCCGATCCAGAACCGCCGGCGCATGTCGAGATATTCGGGATTGGGCGGCGTGTCCCGGGTGATCATCTCCGGCTCAAGCGCCATCCCGCACATTGGACAGCTATCCGGCTCCGGGCTCCAGACACTCGGACACATCGGACAGATATAGCCGGGGCCAGCACCTTCCGGCTTCCCAGTCATGACTGCCTTGCCAGAACTGACACCGCCGCCGCCGTGACCGTGACCACAGCAGGTACTGACTGGCTTCACCGCCGCAACGTGGCAGCAGGACTTCGGTGCCTCGGCTTTTTCAGGTTCGTGGCAGGACATGATGGCTCCGTCGGATGGTTCCTTCAGCCGGCAGTTTCCGGCTTCATCTCACTGCATAAAGCTTCTAGCTACTGGAAGGTCAAGCGTGATCCGCGACCTGTCCTACTCAGTTGCCCAGCAAGTGTAGGACCACCTCGCGGCGGTGCGGTGCACGGCGGTGTTCAATCAGATAGATCGCCTGCCATGTGCCGAGCAGCATCCGTCCGTCAGCAACTGGAACCGGCAGCGATGTCTGGGTCAGCATGGTGCGGATATGCGCGGGCATGTCGTCCGGCCCTTCGATCCCGTGCCGGTAGCGGCCCGGGTCTTCCGGCGCGATATCAGCGAGATAGTCCGCCAGATCGGCGCATACATCCGGATCGGCATTTTCCTGGATCGTCAGAGAGGCCGAGGTATGGCGAACGAAAAAAGTCAGCAATCCCGTCGATATGCCGGCCGCCTCAAGCCAGGAGGACGCATCCCGCGTCAGGTCGTAGAAGCCGTGCCCCGCCGTACGAACAGTCAGAACATCCTGTGCCTGCCGATCCACACTCAACATGGCCGCGCCTTCCCATTACCGTTCTTAACAAATCCACGGGTCAAATCCCCGAGCCGCAACTATGCTCATGACATTGCAACGGCACAACAGAGGGCAGCCATGACAGGCACTGACAGTCAGAAGAGCGCTCTCCACAAGGCTGTGATCGAATTGACCCGGCGCGATCCTGACATACAGGCTCTTTACGAGACGCTCGGCCCTCCACCATCAAGGCGCGAGCCTCCGGGATTCGCGTCCCTGATCCGGATCCTTACGGCTCAGCAAGTCTCACTGGCTTCCGCAAGCGCCATATGGACACGGCTCAATCAACAGCTCGACGTCACCCCCACCGCCATTGCTGCCGCGACAGACGAGGATTTCAAGCGGGCCGGTTTCAGCCGCCCGAAGGTTCGCTATGCCCGCGCCCTTGCCGAATACGTGCTGGACGGGCGGCTCGATCTTGAAAACCTGCACAATCTGGATGACGAAGCCGTCGTCAAGGCTCTGACGCAGGTTCCTGGGATCGGACGCTGGACCTCGGACATCTATCTTCTGTTTTGTCTCGGCAGACTGGACATCTGGCCAGGCGGCGATCTCGCCATTCAGGAAGCCGTGCGTGCACTGAAAAATCTGGACGTCCGCCCGCGGGAAAAAGACACCCACCCGATTGCCGAACCCTGGCGCCCATATCGCGGCGCTGCGGCGCAATTACTCTGGCAGTACTATCGGATGCTGAAATTTGGCGGTAAAACCGCCGGAATTGGAGTGTTTCCCGTGACAGACGCGGCATCACCCTGATATCTTTCGGGAAATTGATACGAAACCAGGGCACTAGAAATCCTGAACAGCCGATCTCCTTACTGCCAGCATCGGTTCAGCAAACACCTCCAAGCAACGGAACGGAGAGTCAGAATGACGCAGCCCATCCTGCTCCTGTTATCCGTCGTGAACCGGAATTGCGCGAGATGAGACGTAAAGTGACGCAATGGGCATGACCAAGCCGGCAGCTCTGGAAAACCACCCGACCGAACTGCTCGGCGCCCTGGAAGAGATTCAGGTCGGCCTCTGCCATTTCGACCAGAACGGCTGCATCACCTCCTGGAATGCTCCGTTTCTCGATCTTTATCCTGAACTCAACGGTGTTGCGCTTGTCGGAAGAACACTCGACAGCCTGCTGAGCGAGCCGGAAATAATACAGCGCTGGGTTACCGACGCCCCGTCTGACCGTCCCGAGCTATGGCGTGAAAGACGACTGCAGGCGCACCGGGAGCCTGGCGGACGCGTCCTGCTGCACGACCACAAGAACCGCTGGATCGAGATTACCGAACTCCGGACCGCCAGTGGCGGTTTGCTGAGCTTCCACCGGGATATCACCGAGGAAAAAGCCGCCCGTAAACACGCCGAAGATCAGACCATGCTGCTGCGCGCCACGCTGGACAGCATTGATCAGTCCATTGCGGTGTTTGATTCGGCACTGACGCTGAGGGTGTGGAACGCCAAGCTGGTTGAGATGTTCGATTTCCCCGAACACCTGATGCGCATCGGCACGCCGGTCTCCGAGTTGGTCGATTACATGATGGTGCGGGGCGACTTCCTGGAAACCGACCGGGAGAAGGTTCTCGAAGAGGTGGTCGGCTATCTGCGGCTGGAACGCTCCATGACCAGCAACCACCGTCTGGCTTCGGGCCGCATCCTCGAGCATTATTTCACGGCGATGGCGAATGGCGATGTCATCATGGCCAGTACGGACGTGACCCTGACCGAAACGGCGCGCCAGGGCCTCGCGGAGAGCGAAGAGCGGTACGCTCTTTCCGCAGCCGGCTCCAACGACGGCCTGTGGGACTGGGATCTCCGGCGGGAAAAGATCTATCTGTCGCCACGCTGGAAAGAGATGCTCGGGCTGGACGACGAGGATCTCACGGATAATCCCGTCGAATGGTTCAGCCGGATTCATCCGGACGATGTTGCCCGCGTCACCACACAAATGGACGCCCATCTGGCCGGGACGATTTCCCACTTCGAATGCGAATTCCGGGTACGGCATGCCGACGGTACGTTCCTCTGGATGCTGACACGGGGCCTCGCCGTGCGCGGTCCGGATGGTTCGGCACACCGCGTCGCCGGCAGCCAGACAGACATCACCGGGCGCAAGCAGACCGAACAGCAACTTGTGCACGATGCCCTGCACGACGCATTGACCGGCCTTGCCAACCGGACACTGTTCCTCGACCTCGTACGCAGGGCGCTCGCGCGCTTGCGCAAGGAGCCAGACGCCCGCTTTGCCATCGCCTTCCTCGACCTCGACCGTTTCAAGATCGTAAACGAGAGTCTTGGACACGTTCATGGTGACGACCTAATTTTCGCCACCGCACGGCGGTTCGAGAGCGCCCTGCGCGACAGCGACACGGTAGCCCGCCTGGGCGGAGACGAGTTCGCCATCCTGCTGGAGAACATCAAGACTCCCGAAGAGGCAACCCGTCTGACCGAGAGCCTGCATCAGGCACTGGATACGCCCTTCCGTCTCGGCGGGAAGGAGATCTTCGTCTCGGTATCCCTCGGCGTTGCTCATTCCGAACAGGGATACGGGCGGCCGGAAGACATCCTGCGCGATGCCGAGCTCGCCATGTATCAAGCCAAGGAACGCGGCAAGGCCCAGAGCATCGCCTTCCAGGACACCATGCGGGTCTGGCCGGTGACGCCACTCGACCTCGATTCAGATCTTCGTCGCGCGCTGGAACGCAACGAGATGCAGCTGTATTACCAGCCGATCATCGATATGCGACGGGGGAAGATTGCCGGTTTCGAAGCATTGCTCCGCTGGTTCCATGCCGAGCGCGGGGAGATTTCACCGGTAGAGTTCATCCCCGTCGCTGAAGAGACGGGAACCATTTTCGCGCTCAGCAAGTGGGCCCTGCACACTGGCGGCATGCAGATGGCCGCCTGGAACGCCGACCGTCCAGAGGACGATCAGCTTGAAATCAGCGTCAACCTCTCGGGCCGGCAGTTTGCCCGCCCGGAAGTCGTTTCCGGGATTATCGATTGCCTGGAAGGCGTTGGCCTGCCGGCGACCCAGCTCAAGATCGAGATCACCGAAAGCACCCTGATGCAGGATGTCGCGCTGTCGACCCAGATGCTGGACCGGCTGAAATCGGCGGATATCAGGATCTGCGTCGACGATTTCGGCACCGGTTACTCATCCCTCTCCTATCTGCACACTTTTCCGATCGATACCCTGAAGATCGACAAATCCTTTATCGAGGACATGACCAGCAACTTCCAGAACCTGGAGATCGTGCGCACTATCACGATGCTGGGACAGAATTTGCGCCTGGACGTGATCGCGGAAGGCGTCGAGACACCGGAGCAGCTTGCGCAATTGCGCGCGCTCGATTGTCACTACGCTCAAGGGTATCTTTTCTCCAGACCCATGAACGCCGAGCATGCAACGGTGTTTCTTGCGGAAGACAAGAGTTGGTAGCACGGTTATCATCGGGTCCGTCATGAAGCGATATGCGCATTATTATCTCCAGTCCCGCCCCGCCACCAATCGTAGCGGCCCTTGGGAAACCGTCGAGCAGGCTCGTGCCTACTCCGTCCTGAAGTCCGGATTGGCGCGGGAAATCGCGAACGATCGCGGCGCGGAAATACGGCTGGTCGGTGCCTACCACGACGACGCATCCGGCGACTGGCAATATGCCCAGCTGTTCTATCTCGATCAGTCCAGCATCGATCTGGCGATAATCGCGGATCAATCCGCCGCAGATTTCGAGCCAGACCTCGACGATGATGCAGTGGACGGTTTCGGCGAGGAGTCCGAACCGGACGATCCTTACTCGGAACGCACCGAGGCGCCGCGCCGGGACGAAAGTATCTCGATGAGCTACGAGTCCCCGCCGGAAAGCGAGGACAATGATTCCTGGCAGAGCGGACAGGGCGAAGAATCCGGGCGTCCGGCGTACGATGACCTCCCGCCTGTCTTCCGGAAACCTGTACCCCGGAAGAAACGCTCCGCCTTCAGAACCATCATTCTGCTGCTGCTGGTATTGCTTCTCCTCGGAGGCGGCGCAGTGTCGGTGCTGCTGTATCTGCAGCATCCGGCAATGCTCTCTCTCGCCGACAAGGCCGGGCTTGGCAGCTACGCACGCATGTTCCCGCATGCGTCAGTGGCACCAGGCGAGCCGGAGATGGGGGGCCAGACTGCGGACGAGCCCGTCGTGATGCCATTGACCACAGGCAGTGTGATCCGGTATCGCGGCATCGCGCCGACGCTGGTCGGCCGCTGGTCTCCGGACAATTGCGGGCAGAATTACGTGATCTTCACGGAGACCGGCTACACCGTGACCCGCGAGGGCAAGACCTCCCCCGAAACCGTCAATATCACCGAGACTCTGGAAGACGATTTCCAGTTCTATCTGCGGCGGTCTCCGACGCTCGTCGAGCACCTGCAGAAGCTCGGCCCGAACGACATTCAGATGGCGGGATCGACCGGCACCGCTGGCTTCATGGCAAGCGGCAACACGATCCAGATTCTGAACCGCTGCCCCCGGGAATAACGCCAGCCTGAATTAAAACAGGGAACCCTGCCGGGGAGCAGGAGGTTGAGCTTTGTCTTGCTCCATCTCGGCGACTGGCTCGATCAGGCCCGGATCGTCGTTCCGGACATTGCCGACACGGCTTGAGACCGGCGTGAAAACAAGATCATCTTCCCCATAGGGTCGCAGCAGCACAGCTATCTCCTCCGCATCGCCCTCAAGCCAGAGGGCAAATTCCTCGGGGTGCGACATCATCACCGGCATCCGGTGATGAATATGCTCGATTCTGGGGTCCGCATCCGTCGTCAACAGGGTGAATGTCTCGAGTGGCTCAGCACCTTTTTCCCAGCGCTCCCAAAGACCGGCAAACGCAAATGGGCGCTCTCCCTCAAGCGAGATCCTGTAAGGTTGCTTCCCGCTCCCGACCTTGCGCCATTCATAAAATCCGTCCGCCGGCACCAGGCAGCGCCGCTTCGCATAAGCATCGCGGAAAGACGGTTTCTCAGCGGCCGTTTCCGACCGCCCGTTGATCAATGATGCGGCCCGGCTCTCGTCCGGTGCCCAGCTTGGAACCAGTCCCCAGCGGAGCCCGTCCATATGGCGTTTTCCGTCACGCTCCCGGATCACGGGCGCGGTCTGCATCGGCGCCATGTTGTAGCGCGGCTCCAGATTGAGCATGTCCGTCACCGCGAATAGGCGGCGCAGGGCCTCTGGTGCCGTAGTGATACTGTAGCGACCGCACATGCCTGTTCAAATCCACTCGGTTCCGGTATTCCAGATCGAAACTACGACCGCTCATGCACCCCGATCAACACTCAGCCGGACAGATCATGGACAAACAGACGCTGCTGAACGAAGTCATCCTGATTGCCCGGGACGCCTCCGCACTGATAATGAAATATTATGAGGGTGAGATCGAGGTCGACGAGAAGACCGATGGCTCGCCGGTCACCGCAGCCGACCGGGCAGCCGACGCGCTGATTTTTCCGGCGCTTGAGAAGCTGACGCCGGAAATCCCGATCATCTCTGAGGAGAGTTTCGCCGACGGTCACAATCCGGATGTCTCCGGCGGCACCTTCTGGCTGGTCGACCCGCTGGACGGCACCAAGGAATATATCCGCCGCAACGGCGACTTCACGGTGAATATCGGCCTGGTGGAGAATTGCGAGCCTACTCTCGGCGTGGTGCTGACCCCGGTCGATGGCCGGGCTTCCGCTGGCTTCGTCGGTGGCGGCGCCTTCGAGGAAGAGGCCGACGGCACCCGCACACCGATTTCAGTACGCGAGGCCAAGCCGGAGGCACTGACAGTTGTTGGCAGCCGCTCCCACCGCTCACCGGAGCTTGAGGAATATATCAAGACCCTGAAGCCAGCCCAGTCCATATCGCGCGGCTCTGCGCTGAAATTCTGCCTCGTCGCCCGCGGCGAAGCAGATGTCTACCCGCGCACCGGCCCGACCTGCGAATGGGACACCGCTGCCGGCCATGCCGTGCTGAATGCCGCCGGCGGCACCATGACCGCGTTCGACGGCACGCCGTTCCGCTATGGCAAATCCGGGGAAAAGTTCCTGAACGGGATGTTCATCGCCAAGGGCCGTAACGTTTAACGCGTAGAGCCGCTTAACCGGCGGCTTTCAGCACAGCCTTGGCCAGCGCGTTGATTTCCTTCGCGGCGACGCTGCTTCTTGCGAATTCCACAACGCCCAGACCGTCCGCCATGCTGCTCGCCAACGCTACGCGATTACCGACCTGTGTTTTGGCCACTGGCAGATTCAACTCGGTCAGCGCCGCCACCATGCGTTCCGTCAATTTTGCCCGAGGCGGTACCCGGTTCAACACCAGCAGCACCGGTGTTTTCTCCTTGGCAGCCATCTCCAGTGTCGGTTTCGTCGCCCAGACATCCATCGGGCTCGGCTGCACCGGCACGACAGCCAGATGTGCATTGCGCACAGCGATCCTCGCCTCGGTCTCGGCATGCGGAGGGGAATCGACGATAACCACGTCATTTTCCCTGGCCTGGCGCTCGATCTCCGACGCCGCGCGCCAGCCGGTGACTTGGAGGATCTCCAGCGCGCCCTTGCCTTTATAGACAAGATCTCCATGCATCTCTGCGCGCATGTCGAACCAGGTCGAAAGACTCATTTGCGGGTCGATATCTATTGCCGCGACCCGCTTGCCGCTATGGGCCAGGGCAACAGCGAGCTGGGCCGCCAGCGTGGTCTTGCCCGCCCCACCCTTCTGCTGCGCAATAGTGATGATAATTCCCGTCATGGCCGCACTCCCGGACTGCATCACGACTGTATCGCAAGCATCAGATTAACACCATTATTGTGCATCGCAACATAAGACCACCTCTTGACCGATCCCGCCGGACCGGCGAATAAGCGGCGGTCATGATCAAAACACGGGTACTGAAACCAACCGACGCGGCGCTCTACGAGGCCGCCGCAACGCTTGCGGCCGGCGAGCTTGTGGCGTTCCCGACCGAGACCGTTTACGGCCTCGGCGGCGATGCGACCAGCGACACGGCCGTCGCCAAGATATTCGAGGCGAAGGCGCGCCCGAGTTTCAACCCGCTGATTTCCCATGTCCCGGATCTGGACGCGGCCTTCATGCTAGGCGACTTTAACGAACGT
Organism: Nisaea sp.; assembly: GCF_034670185.1. Lineage (NCBI taxonomy): Bacteria > Pseudomonadati > Pseudomonadota > Alphaproteobacteria > Rhodospirillales > Thalassobaculaceae > Nisaea > Nisaea sp. Next base: position 615,167 of record NZ_JAXMNY010000001.1, on the reverse strand, counting down.
GCACGCGCCGTCGCAGAGGCGTTCTGGCCGGGACCGATGACCCTCGTGGTCCGGCGGCGGGATAATTGTCCGATATCACTGCTGGCCAGCGCCGGATTGGACACCATCGCCATCAGGGTGCCTGCACACCCGCTCGCCGCCGAACTGCTGCGCGCCGTCGGCCGGCCCATCGCCGCTCCGAGCGCCAATCCCTCCGGACGGGTCAGCCCGACCACGGCAGAGCATGTGCTTGCCGGTCTGGCAGGCAAGGTCTCGATCATCCTGGATGGCGGCCCCTGCTCCGTCGGTCTCGAGTCCACCGTGCTGGATCTTTCCGGCAATGTGCTGTCCATCCTGCGGCCAGGTGCCGTCACGGCGGAGATGCTCGGCCCCCTTCTGGGACCGGTCACGACCGCCGACGCCACTTCGAAAATCGTCGCGCCGGGCATGCTCGAAAGCCATTACGCACCGGTGCTTCCCGTTCGCCTGAATGCCGAGACGGCAAAGGAGGGCGAGCTGTTTCTTGGATTTGGAGAGGTTTCAGGGCCCGCCGGCTCGGAAACCCTCAGTGCATCCGGCGATCTGACCGAGGCGGCCGCCCGCCTGTTCGCTCTGTTGCGCACACTCGATCAGCCCGGTGCAACCGGCATCGCAATCGCACCGATCCCGGAGGCGGGCCTCGGTGTCGCCATTAACGACCGACTGCGCCGCGCCGCTGCGCCGCGCGCATAGGTGCCTTCTCAGCGCGGCGGGTTGTCGTGCTGGCGCTACTGCCTAATATTGCTGCCGACTTCATACGCACCGGAGATCCGTTTTATGTCCGCCCCGCGCACCATGGCCCTTTCCGACGCTCCTTATGCGCCGACCGCAGCCGAAATCGCCGCCCTTGAGAAGATCAAGGAAATCGTCGGCCCGAAGGGCTGGACTTCCGACCCCTCCGCCATGGAGCCCAATCTTGTCGAGGATCGCGGGCTTTTCCATGGACGCGCGCAGATGGTGGTGAAGCCGACGACCGCTGCTGAAGTCTCCGGCGTTCTGAAGCTCTGTAACGAAGCCGGCATCCCGGTCGTCCCACAGGGCGGCAATACCAGCCTGTGCGGCGGGTCCGTGCCGTTCGAGACGGGTAACGAGATTGTCCTGTCGCTGTCGCGGATGAACAAGGTCCGGTCGATCGACCCGCTGAACTACACTATGACCGTCGAAGCCGGCTGCGTGCTGCAGAGCCTGCAGGAAGAAGCCGCCAAGGCGGACCGTTATTTCCCGCTCAGCCTTGCCGCCGAGGGTAGCTGCATGATTGGCGGCAATCTCAGTACCAATGCGGGCGGCACGAATGTCCTGCGTTACGGCAACACCCGCGATCTTACGCTTGGTCTCGAGGTTGTGCTGCCGGATGGCCGGATCTGGAACGGCCTGGGCAGGCTCAGGAAAGACAATACCGGATACGACCTGAAGCATCTTTTCGTCGGCTCCGAAGGCACCCTCGGCATCATCACTGCAGCAGTCCTCAAGCTGTTCCCGAAGCCGCGCGATATCCGCACTGCCTTCTGCGCGATCCGCGACGTAGACGCCGCCATCGAGCTGCTGCAGCGGGCCCGGGCGGAGAGTGGCGACAGTGTCGAGACGTTCGAGCTGATCCCGCGACTGGTCATCGATCTTGTGCTTAAACACATGCCGGACTGCCAGGACCCGTTGGGTGAGCGGTACGAGATGTACACGCTGATCGAGCTGGTCACCACGTCGGACAATGACACGGGCATCGAGGAACGGTTCGAAGCCATTCTCGGTGCCGCCATGGAAGACGGGCTGATCCTTGACGCCGCTCTCGCCCAGAATGAGCAGCAACGTCAGGAATTCTGGAAGCTGCGCGAGAATGCGTCCGAATCCCAGAAGATCGAAGGCGCGTCCATCAAGCACGATGTCTCCGTACCGGTTGCCAGCCTGCCCGCTTTCTACAAGGCCGCTGCGGAGGCCATCAGAAAAGTGGACGCGAAAGCCCGGATCGTTGCCTTCGGGCACGCCGGTGACGGCAACCTGCACTACAATGTGGCAGAGCCGGAGGGCGGCGATTCAAAAGCATTCGTCGATCGCTGGGACGAGTACAACAGGGCTGTCCACGATGTCGTCATGTCCTTCGGCGGCTCGATCAGCGCGGAGCACGGTATCGGCCGCCTGAAGCGTGACGAACTGGCCCATTACAAGGACCCGGTTGCCCTCGACCTGATGCGCACGATCAAAGCGGCGCTCGATCCGAACGGCACCATGAATCCCGGCAAGGTGATCTGACTTTTTTGCCTGCCCCGGGTGCTGATTGACCTAGCTCAATGAGCGCCCGGCGGCGACAACCTATCCTCCCAACTCTGAGCATTACCTAATGTTTCTGAGCGAAGGAGAACGCCATGGGAAACATCACTGAGAGTAAAAGTTCGGAACCCGCGAAAACATATGCCGATCCCTTTTCCGCCTTTCGTGCAGAAATGGACCGCATGTTTCATAACTTCCTGCAATCTCCCGCCATGTCCATGTCTTTGCCGTTCACAGGGACGCATGGCGGCCTTGTCGTTCCCACCACGGACATGAAGGAAGGTGACTCGGAGATCACCATAACGACAGAACTCCCCGGCATGGGGGAGGAGGATGTCGAGGTCACTGTGAAGAGCGGCACACTTACCGTTAAAGGCGAGAAGACCGAGGAAAAGAAGGACGAGAAGGACAATTACCACCTGACGGAACGCCGCTACGGCAAGTTCCAGCGCTCCTTCAAGGTTCCGGACAATATCGACGAGGCGAAGATCAAAGCCACCTTCGATAAAGGCGTTCTCACCATCAAGATGCCGAAGAGCAAGGATGGCACTCACGTCGAGCGCCGGATCAAGATAGGCGCTTGATCCTCTTACCCGGCTCCATTCGCGAGCCGGGCTTTTCTCATGACTTCCTCATCTTGCGTTCTGCCCTATTTGGATTACAACGCGGGCCGCAGGCACTAAACTGCGGCAAACAATTGAGAGCCGGGTGCCACAGCCTGGTCCGATTAAGTGTGAGGAAACCGATGTCTGTTTATTCTGCCCCGCTTGACGATATGCGCTTCACGCTGCGCGAGATTGTCGGCTTCGACAAGATTGCTGCGCTACCGGGTTTCGATGGCACCGATCAAGAACTCACAGACCAGATCCTGGAAGAAGCGGGGAAATTCTCCCGCGATGTCTTGGCGCCTCTGAACGAAGTAGGCGACAAGGAAAAGGCACGGCTGGAAAATGGTGTTGTCCGGCCGGTCGACGGATTCTCCGAGGCGTACAGCCAGTTCTGGCAAGGTGGCTGGAACGCCATGCCGTTCGAGGAAGAGTTCGGCGGCCAGAACCTGCCGATCTCCCTGACCACGGCGGTCTGGGAAATGTGGAACAGCTCGAACCTCGCCTTCGCTCTCTGCCCGCTGCTGACGCAGGCCGGTATCGAGGCCATGACCAAGCATGCGAGTGCCGAGCAGAAGGAGAAATACCTGCACAAACTGGTTTCCGGCGAATGGACCGGGACCATGAACCTGACCGAGCCGCAGTCAGGCACCGATCTCGGCAGCATCCGTACCCGGTCCGAGCGCAAGGGCGATCACTATCTTCTGAAAGGCCAGAAGATCTACATCACCTGGGGCGACCACGACATGACGGACAATATCGTCCATCTCGTCCTCGCCCGCTCACCGGACGGCCCTCCCGGCAGCAAGGGTCTCTCTCTCTTCATCGTGCCGAAATTCATGGTGAATGACGACGGCAGTCTGGGTGCGCGGAACGACGTTCGCCCTGTCTCGCTCGAACACAAGCTCGGCATTCATGCCAGCCCGACCTGCGTCATGTCCTATGGCGACAATGAAGGCGCTGTCGCCTATCTGATCGGTGAAGAGAACCGCGGCATCGAATACATGTTCGTTATGATGAACAACGCCCGGCTCGCCGTCGGCCTGCAAGGCTTGGCAATTGGCGAACGGGCCTATCAGCAGGCTGTCGCATTTGCCCGCGACCGGGTACAGAGCCGCGCCATTCAGGGCAGCGACGGGCCGGTCGCAATTATCCAGCATCCCGATGTTCGGCGCATGCTGCTCGGCATGAGAAGCCAGATCGAGGGCATGCGCGGTCTCTGCTATTACACCGCCGCCCAGATCGACCGGGCCAACCGGGAAGAATCCCCCGAAATCAAAGCCCGCGCGCAGCGCCGTGTCGATCTGCTGATACCTGTGGTGAAATCCTGGTGCACGGACACCGGACTCGCCATTACCTCAACCAACATCCAGATCCATGGCGGCATGGGCTTCATTGAGGAAACCGGCGCCGCACAGCATTATCGCGATGCCCGGATCACCACGATCTACGAAGGCACCAACGGCGTGCAGGCAATGGATCTGATCGGCCGCAAGGTCGCCCGAGACGGCGGCGAAGCGGCGAAAGAGCTGTTCGCCGACATTCGCGCCGACCTGGAGCCGCTGCGGGCCAGTGACGAGCTGTCCGCCCGCGCCATCGTCCGGAACATGGACGCGGCACTCGCGGCGGCGGAAAGCGCCGTTCAATGGCTGGTCACGACCTTCCCGGCCGATACCGGCAAAGCCGCCTCGGGAGGCGTCTCCTTCCAGAACCTGATGGGGCTGCTCTGTGCCGGCTGGCTGCTGGCCCGTGGCGTAAAAGCAGCGTCCGAGCAGAAACAGAATGCCAACGGAAACGCGGCCTTCCTGGAGAGCAAACTGATCAGCGCCCGGTTTTTCGCCGACTATCACCTGAGCCAAGCCCCGTCCCTGCTAACGCAGATGACGGAATCCGGCGACAGCGTGATGGCCATGGCGCTGGACCAGTTCTGATCACGCAGTGACGAAGCCTCTGGTCATCACATCGCGGAACAGCGCGGACGGGCTGCTTTGTGTCGATGTTTTTCAGAGGCAGGACGGCAGTTTCGGCTTTGAGGAATTCCGCCGCGATCCGGAGGATGCATCAGGCTGGTATGCGGTGGGTGGCTTCAACGCTCTTAACTTCGGATCAGCCGATGACGCAGATAGAGACGCGGTTGCCCGCGTCTCTTGGTACGAAAGTGAATAAGCAACCGTTCCGTATCAGCGTTGTGGCAACGGGATTACTAGCTATCCGATAACTGAAAAACCCCGCCTCCCCTTTCACGCTCCCGGTTAATCGGGAAAAGTTCGTTCATTAAGCTCCGGATCATCTGACCGAACACGGGATCGCTGATTCCCGATGGATCAGGCCCTTTGGACCACGCCGTGCTGAGAACCTCCGATTTGGCGCAAAAAGCAGCATCCAGTTGCAACTTGCCCGCCGTCTGACGGGTCGCAATGGGTTCGTCTTTGCACAGCTGATCTGGTGAGCCGACTATTGCAGCATTTGCCAGAATGACGATCCGATAGTCCGGATGGGCCGTACTGGCGCAATCGGCAGTGAAGCGCGCCGGAGAGCCGAAAATAGAGCCGGACGCATCGTTGGCGGCAGCCACGGCCACTTCAGAGGCCGTCGCCTTGCCATCCACAAATGCCGAACCGGAAAGGGTCAGGCAGACAGGCGTCGTCGAAGCCGCATAGCGCAGGTAATCGCGCTTGCCTTCATTGTCGACACCGGAATATCCACGCATCGCGGTTACGCAACCACTGAGTATAACAACGGACAATACCGCACCGGCTGTAAGCATCCGGGTTTTGATTTTCTGTCCCACAACATTCTCCCTATGGTCCCACGCCCTGACAGCGCTTCCGTATGAGATATGGGCACACGGCTTTACGACATCAATCAAGACAGATTGACGCGGCACGGTATTGCACCCGCCGATTTAGAAAATTCCCTCGAATGGATTGAGTTTGATCCCGGGCTTCGGGTCAAATTCGAGAATCCCGAGGCTGCCAGTGTCATTCGGATCGGCTTGAAACATCTCGCGTGCTGCCTGAAGCAGCAACTTACGGTAGTTCGGATCCGTCAGAGAAGTCATCCGGTCCGAGCGCGCGATAACGGCCGCGATTGCGACATCCTGCCGGCAAAACACCATGAAAAGGATCTGCCTGTCTCCACGCCGGTCATAGCCTAGCGGCATTTCGGCGTTGGCGGCACAGATTTGATCCGCGCTGGTCGAGACCGGCGGATCGAATGCGAGCCGAAAGCGGAACTGGGGCGCCCCGGCAGCAGCCGGGTTCAGCGTGAAGCCACGCGGCACCTCGGGATAAAAACCGGAGAGAATGCGTGCAGAAGCAGCCGCCGTTTCCCCCTTGCCTTCCCGGAACGGCTGACCGGAAACCTGGAGCAGCACCGGTCCTTGTTTTCCAGCAAAGGCCAGGACGCGTTTCTTTGCACCACCGCTCACCCCGGTTGGAGACTGAACAACGGACGTGCCACACCCGGCAACGAGAAAAAAAATGAGAAGGGATGCAAAGCATTTACCGAGGGGGCGGATCATGTTCTCTCCAAGTCTGGACCGCTGGCAGGCGACTGTCCCATGGCGGGTTCCATCCTGTCATCACTTGGATATCCGCAAAGCGGAAGTCCAGCGCATTTACCTTGTCGGCGTGGCCGGTTTATCGTTCCGGTTCAACGGAGCGGAAGCAAGGCAGGACTATGCGCGACATCGATCGAATACACAGCTTCTGGTTCGAAGAATCCACTGAGAAGCAGTGGTTCGAAAAAGACCCGGAATTCGACCGGCAGATCCGGGAACGTTTCGGCGCTCTTGTCGAGGATGCGTCCAATGGGCAGCTGGAGGATTGGCTGGAGACCCCGCGCGGCGCCCTCGCCTACATCCTGCTGCTGGATCAGTTCACCCGGAATATCTATCGCGGCTCGGGCCAGGCCTTCGCCGCCGATGCGAAGGCCCGGGCCGCTGCCATCAAGGTCCTTGTCGAAGGTTACGACCAGGATATACCCGACAGGGAGAAAGCGTTTCTCTACCTGCCTTTCGAACATAGCGAGGAGCTTGAGGACCAGGAGCGCAGCGTTGCCTTGTTCGAGGCGCTTGGCGATGACAAATTGACTGACTACGCCATACGGCACCGCGACATCATCGCCCGCTTCGGACGCTTCCCCCATCGCAATGACGTTCTCGGACGCAAAAGCACCGACGCTGAGCAGGAATTTCTCAAACAACCGGGCTCTTCTTTCTGATACCCGGAACAACAAGATGGCCGAAAGGAAACGATCATGGGTGATAAACCGCATGTTCTGACAATCATACCCTATTACAAGCCCGCTCTGGACAGACTAGATGAGATCGCGATCGTGCATCATTTGCACTTAGCAGATGACAAAACTGCCTTCCTCGCCGAGACAGCAGACAAGATCGACGCCATCGCAACATTCCAAGGCTGTAATCGAGAGATGGTCGAGCGGTTCCCCAATTTGAAGCTGATCGCCAATTTCGGTGTCGGCTATGATGGGATCGCCGTAGATGCAGCAACAGAGCGCAGCATCAAGGTCACCAACACACCAGACGTATTGAATGATTGCGTTGCCGACCTCGCCCTCGGCTTGACTATTTCCGGCCGCAGGAAACTCCCCTTGGCCGACGCCTTCACTCGAGCAGGGAAATGGCCGGAGGGGCATTTCCAGTTCACCCAAAAAGTACACCACAGCAAAGTCGGGATCGTTGGACTTGGCCGGATCGGCGCCGAGATTGCGGCCCGTTGCGCCGCTTTCAAGATGGATGTCAGCTACCATAATCGCTCGATCAAACCGGACGTTCCATATCGGTATTATCCCGACCTGGTCGAGATGGCCCGCGACTCCGAAATCCTGATCATCATTACACCCGGCGGCCCGGCGACCGAAAAGCTGGTCGACGAAAAGGTGATCGAGGCACTCGGTCCAGACGGGCTTTTAGTCAATGTCGCACGCGGCTCCGTTGTCGACACGGATGCACTGATCGCCTGCTTGAAGGATGGCCGTCTCGGTGCAGCTGCCCTGGACGTCTATCCGGACGAGCCGAACGTGCCGGAAGAATTGTTCAGCATGACCGAGAACGTGGTGCTGACGCCACATATCGCCAGCGCCACGCACGACACGCGCATGGCCATGGGCATGCTGGTCTACAATAACATCAAGGCTTACTTCGCGGGCGAGGAGCTGTTGACACCGGTCAACTGAGCGGCCCTCTCAAACGCGGGAGAAAGCGCGGCGCAAACTGTCGCTCATGGCGGCACACAGTTCCGGGTCAGCGCCTTCCCGCCGCTCGATCACCAGGAAGGACGGCGGCAGATCCGGAAAGCCGTCCGCGGTTGAAAGCATGACAAGCTCGTCCTGGATCGCTGAGCGGTTCAGGACGCCAACGGCAATCCCGGCACGGATGGCCGCCGCCACGCCGACGGCGGTTTCGCTGGAATAGACAATCCGATACCGGCGTCCGCTGTCTCGCAGCGACGAGATCGCCACGTCACGCCACCAGCAAGCCCGATCGAACAACGCGACCGGTAGCGGGTCGTCCCGTTGCACTGAATGCGCACGTGACCCCGCCCAGGCGATGGGCTCGGCCCAGAGCTGCTCCATCCCAGGGCCGACGCTGCCGACCTCATGCACCGCAAGATCCAGACGTCCATCGGCCAGCGCCTTTGGAAACCCGGCGCTGAAGGTACAATGCACGCTGAGTTCCACCCCGGGATAGGTGCGGGCGAAGTCGGCGACCACACGAGACAACCGGCCTTCCCGATCATCGTCAGGAATACCGACCCTTAACGTGCCCGAGAGCGCATTCCCGGTCAGCTCTGCCAGGGTTTCATCGAGCTGGCGCACCACACCGCGCGCGACCGGCTCCAGCTTTTCTCCGGTCGCTGTCAGGCGAACACCACGGCCATGGCGCTCGAACACATTCGCCCCTAGCAGGGTTTCAAGCTTGGCAATCTGGGTGCTGGCCGCAGACTGGGAGCGGTAAATCCGCGCCGCGCCGCCAACAAAACTTCCCGCATCACTGATCGCCAGGAATGTGCGCAGCAAATCGCTTTCAAGATGAGACATTCAAATCCATCGATTAATTGAATACCTAGATTTTATATTATTCGTTTTTCAAAACCCTCCTCAAGCAACAATCTGCCCATGAACACAAATACGAACGAACAAAGGCAGGAGCCGAGAAGATGAGCGATTGTGCATCCACCGCGCCGGTTATGAAGCGCCGAACCATTTGGCTGCTCAGTGCCGCATTGGCCGTATTGTTGGCCGTCGCGCTGGTATTTCCGGCCCGCAGCATCGCCACGATCCATTTCGTTGGCTGGAGCCTTCTGGAGGTCTCTCCCCTCGTTGTTCCCGGTGTACTGCTGTCGGCCTGGGTACGGGCCAGCGGTGCCAGCGGACGGATATCCGAGATATTCAGAGGCAACATTCACCGCACGATCCTGGCCGCATCCGCGATTGGCGCGGTCACGCCGGTCTGCGGTGTCTCCGTCCTGCCCCTGATGGTCGGCCTCCTCGCCGGCGGCGTCCCGCTCGCTCCGGTGATGGCATTCTGGCTTTCCTCGCCCGTCACCGATCCGGCCATGCTGGCCACGACCGCTGCCACGATCGGTGTCGAATTTGCTGTCGGTAAAACGCTTGCCGCCTTCTGTATCGGGCTGGCCGGGGGAAGTCTGACGGCTATGATGGCGCACAGGCACTGGGCCATTGCCGCCTTGCGGGACAACACAATCGTCGGCGGTCTCGGCCAGGTTTGCCTGCCGGACAGATTCGCTCCAGCGATATGGAAGGATGCAGAAAGAAGAACGGGCTTCTATCGCGAGATCCAGGCGACGGCGCGCCTTGTCCTGATTTGCCTGATACCGGCTTTCGCCATGGAGCATCTGCTGAGCTTCATGCTGACGCCTGAATCCCTGTCTGCCTATGTCGGCTCGGGAAACTGGTGGTCGATACCGCTGGCCGTGCTGGTCGGCGGTCCGCTCTATCTCGACGGCTTCGCCGCCCTGCCCCTGACGCGCTCGCTCTTGGACCACGGCATGTCGCCGGGAGCAGCCATGGGGTTTCTGGTCTCGGGCGGTGTCGTCAGCATCTACGGGGCCATGGCGATCCTGCCCGTCCTGAAGCTCAAGCCGTTCCTGCTTTATCTGTTGACGGCCCTCACCGGCTCACTCGTCGCCGGATGGGTCTTCGATGCCGTGATGTAAAGCTTCAGCTTGCGCCGGCCGGCCCCGCGAGCGTCATCAGACCCGATCGAACATTGGCCGGAATAGGCATTGATTTCCGGGCCTGCATATCGAAACAGACACCGACGACCCGAGCGAGCCCGGTGACTTCGCCGTTAAACAGAATGACCTGGCGCATGATCAGGGAGCTGTTGCCCAGCTTCTCGATCCGAGTGCCGACGCGAACCTGCCCCGGATAGTGCATTTCCTTCAGGTAATCGACCTCGATCCGGGCCACCACCCAGGAAAAACCGCCCCGGTTCCCGCCGTACATTTCACCGGCCGCATCCGCGAACAGCATCACGCGAGCGGACTCCAGATACACTCCGATCGCGTTGTTATTCACATGGCCGACGGGATCCAGATCGGCGAAGCGGATCTTCTCTTCGATCCAGTAGCCGTAGCTTGCCGCGTCGCGCTCGTTGAAGCTTTCGAAATCACTCATCCTGTCCCCGCATACAAAAAGGGCCGCGCACGGCGCGGCCCTGATGTTTATGTCCGTCTGGATTAGTCACCATCAGGCTCTGGCAGGTCCTCACGCGTGATGCGGTCGCCCGGACGGTAATCGAGGATCACCGAGAAAACCAGCATGACGGCCATGACCATTGTGATGCTGACGAAAATGTTAAATTGGCTGACATGCAGGTGATAAATGCCGGTCAGGAAGAAACAGACAGCAACGACGACCAAAAGCAACCAGTGCCGGGCCTTGCCGAGAAATATCTCTCTCATCTCACACCTCCTACCGTGCTGGCTGAATGGCGGGAACAGCGCGCCGCCAGGCATAGATCGATCCGGACGCAACCAGCCCGATACCAACGATGAGGACACCCGGGATACCAAACGGACTTCCCGTGACCGGCACCATCAGGAACAGGGCCGACACCAGGAACACCGCGCGTTGCACCGGTCCGATCCGCCCCCGGCACCAGCCTTCGAGCCCAAACGAAAGCACCCAGAGCCCGAACAGCACCAGAGCGGTCGAAAGGATCGTCATCCAGGTCGGTCCCTCGACCAGCAACGAAGGGTTATAGACGAAGGCAAAGGGTACCAGATATTTCGCGATCCCCACCTTTGACGCCTCGAAGGCTGTTGCCATCGGCGGCGTCCGGGCGATCGCCGCCGCCGCAAAGGCCGCTAGTGCCACCGGAGGCGTGATGGTCGAGACCACACCGAAGTAGAAGGCGAACATATGCGCCGCAATCGGATTCACGCCGATCTTCTCCAGTGATGGCACAATCAGTGCGGCGACGGTGATATAGACGGCTGTCGTCGTCATCCCCATGCCGAGCAGGATCGCGGCGACCGCGGTCATGCTCAGAAGCAACGCGAGATTGCCTCCCGACAGCTCGATCACCGACTGGGTGAACTTCAGGCCGAAGCCGGAAGCGAAGATCGAGCCGATGATAATCCCCGCACAGGCGCAGGCGACCGATACCGCCACCGTTGACCGTACGCCGGATTCAAAAGCCGCGAGGATATCGACGGGACTCATCCGGGTGTGCGGGTTGATGAAACTGAGCGCTATAAGGCTGAGAATGCCCCAGAAGGCGGACTTCATCGGCGTATAGCCGACCATCAGGAAGGCGATCAGAATGGCAAGCGACAACAGCAGGTGCCAGCCGCCCTTGAACACTTCCCAGGCCTGCGGCAGGCGCTCCACCGGAATGCTCTGGATGCCGTGCTTCTCGGCTTCCAGATGAACCATGAAATAGACGGTGACGAAGTACAGGAAGGCTGGAATGGCGGCGGCGATGATTACCGCGAAATAGCTGACCTGCAGGTTCTCCGCGATGATGAAGGCGGCGGCCCCCATGATCGGCGGCGTGATCTGCCCGCCGGACGAGGCGCAGGCCTCAACGGCGGCGGCGAAACGGCCGCGATATCCGGTCTTCTGCATCAGCGGAATAGTGAAAGAGCCCGTGGTCACCACATTGGCGACGGCGGAGCCGGAGACGGTCCCCATGAAGGCGCTCGAAAGGGTCGCGGCCTTGGCCGGGCCACCGACACGGTGACCCGTGAGAGCGACCGCGAGATCGATGAAGAAGCGACCGGCGCCAGACCTGATCAGGATGGCTCCGAAAACGATGAAGAGCACGATATAGGTCGACGCCACATAAAGCGGAATGCCGAACACGCCGTTGCTGCTCATGAACATGGTGTCGATATATTTCGAGAACCGGGTCGGCGGCCCATAGAAGATCCCGAAGAAATAGTGCGAATAGAGCGTGTGCACGACGAAAAACCCGGTCACGCAGACCATAGCCAGACCAACGGCCCGACGCGTGCTCTCAAGCACCAGCCCAATCAGTATTGCGCCAAAGAACATATCCAGGGGCTCCTTGGAGCCGAGACGCATATGGAAAGCGTCGATGTCCAAAAGCGTCCAGACCTGAATCACGATCACGAATCCGACAAGGATCATATCGATGCCGAAGCCCGCAGCGCGTAAAACATTACGCGGATCGCCGGGCAGCAGGATCGGATCCTTGTGGCTTTTACGGAAGAGCGGATTAACCAGAACCGCCAGGGCCAGCATCACCGTCAAATGAATGGATCGGAAGGACCGTCCCTCCGGTGTGCCGTACAGCGCGACATAGAGATGGAACAACGCCAGCGCGATGCTGATGGTGCAGCAAACGAGCGTGACGATATAGGCAAGGTTCACGCGCCGGGAGACGAGAAGGTCTTCTAGGAAGGAGTATTCCTTGACCTCATCGTACTCCAAGCGCCCTGCCGGCGCGGGCTGGCTGGTTTCGCTCATGATAGGTCCGATGTTCTGAAAGAAGATCATGGACCGGGGCGAACCCCGGTCCATGCATAAGAGTTAGCTTAGCTGCCGGTTTTCACACCAAGCTCGTCGTAGCACTTCTGCGCACCCGGATGGACCGGGATGGCCGCGCCGTTCAGAGCGTTCTCCACCTTCACGCGGTTCCACACCTTCTTCACTTCGGCGAAGGCTGCATGGTTTTTCCAGAAGGACTTGCACATCTGGTAGACGGTTTCATCCGGCAGATCCTTGCTCACCACCATGTTGGTGACGATACCGAGGGACGGGATGTCGCTGGACAGGCCTTCATATGCAGACTTCGGAATTGAGCCTGTGATGAAACCCGGGTTGTCGTTCAGGATCTGCTTCAACTTGTCGTCAGACAGGCCGATGAAACGGATGCCCGGGCTGTGCTGCAGTTCAATGAAGGAGGCCTGCGGCACCGAGGTCGCCGCCATAAATACGTCGACGTGGCCGTCTTTCATCAGCGCAACAGACTCGGTGTAGCTCACGTAGTGAACCGTACCGCCGTTTTCCTTGATTTTGGCGAAGTCGAAGCCGTAGGCCTTCAGGATCGATTCAGCGAATGCCGTACCGGTCCAGCCGGCCTTGCCCGGGCTGATATTGGCGGCCTTCATGTCGTCGAAGGTCTTGATCGGTGAATCGGCTCGCACCGCTACCTGGAAGGTAGCCGGATAAAGCGTTGCGAAGTGGCGGACATTTTCATGTTTTTTAGTGAATTTTCCGCGCCCGGCAAAGCCGTTGTAAGACGTGTGAGCATAGGACCAGCCGATTTCCGCATCGCCGCCATCAACGGCCTTCACGTTGGAAATGCCACCACCGGACGTGTTGGACGTCGAGATACCGGGCACTTCGTCACCGAGTACCTGCATGATTTTGGCGCCCAGCGGATACCAGGAACCGCCGGCCGGGCCGGACACCATGCGGACAAATGTATCGGCGCTTGCGGCAGTGCCAGCAAAGGCCAACGGGGCAGCGATAAGCGCTGCCTTCAAGACATGCTTCATAATTTCCTCCCATTGAGCGCGACCTTGTGGCCGCTTTCGTGACGCTCCCCAGGAAGGGAAGCAATCTCGGCGCCCATAGTTCAGGACAAGGGCGTCCTGTGCAAGTCCGGGCGCTTCAGAGATTGCCTCTTTAACGGAAAGATGACGGCGGCATTTGCGAATATGTCGCCGGAATATATGCGTACTTCTAGTGGATTTCCGGCTCGGGCGTCGGTGCCGTGCCTTCAAGCACGTCGAAGTCGCAGCCCTTGTCCGCCTGGGTGATATGAGCCGCATAGATGGCCCCGAAACCGCGCGCGAACTTAGCTTCCGGAGCTTTCCATGCCGCTTTCCGGGTCGCGAGTTCCGTCTCGTCCACCTGTAATTCCAGCGTCCGCCCCGGAATATCGAGGGCAATCATGTCGCCATCCCGGACAAGAGCCAACGGCCCGCCGACGAAGCTTTCCGGCGCCACGTGCAACACGCAGGTGCCGTAGCTGGTCCCGCTCATTCGCGCATCCGAGATCCGCACCATGTCGCGAACGCCTTGCTCCAGCAGCTTCTTCGGGATTGGCAACATGCCCCATTCCGGCATACCGGGTCCGCCCTGCGGTCCGGCATTTTGCAGAACGAGGACCGAATCCTTCGTCACAGGCAAGTCGGGGTCGTCGATCCGTGCCGCCATGTCATTGTAATCCTTGAACACGACGGCCGGGCCTGTATGCGTATGCAGCGACGGATCGGCGGCGATGTGCTTGATGATCGCACCGCCCGGCGCCAGGTTGCCGCGCAACACAGCCAGTCCGCCCTCACCCGACAAGGCATTGCCCCGCCGCCGGATGACGTCCTCATTGTAGATGTCCTTGCCCTCGATATTCTCGCCCAGGGTTTTGCCGTTCACCGTCATGCAGTCGAGATGCAGGATGTCCTTGATCTCGTTCAGGAGCCCCGCAAGGCCGCCGGCGTAGAAAAAGTCCTCCATCAGGTACTTACCCGACGGCCGAATATTGGCGAGGAACGGTGTCCGCTTGGAAATCTCGTCAAACCGCTCGAGATCAAGCTCAACGCCGAGACGCCCGGCCATGGCGATCAGATGGACCACAGCATTGGTAGAGCCGCCCATCGCCATCACCGTGGTGATCGCATTCTCGAATGACTTCTCGGTGAACACATCGGAAGGTTTGACGTCTTCCCAAACCATGTCGACGATCCGGCGGCCACAGCGGGTCGCCATCCGGGAATGATTGCTGTCCGCAGCCGGTATGGAGCCTGCATCGGCAAGCGTCAGGCCAAGCGCCTCGGCGGCGCACATCATCGTCGCCGCCGTACCCATCGTCATGCAGGTGCCGGGCGTCCGGGCAATGCCGTCCTCGATCTCTTCCCAGTCATCCTCGGTGATGTTACCGGCGCGCAGCTCGGCCCAGTACTTCCAGGTATCGCTGCCGGACCCGAGGGTCTTGCCCCGCCAGTTACCGCGCAGCATCGGGCCCGCAGGCACGAAAAGCGCCGGAATGTTCATGCTGGCCGCGCCCATGAAAAGCGCTGGCGTGGTCTTGTCGCAGCCGCCAAGCAGCACCGCGCCGTCGCAAGGATAGGAGCGCAGAAGCTCCTCCGTCTCCAGCGCCAGCAGGTTGCGGTACATCATCGTGGTCGGCTTCTGGAACGGCTCCGACAGAGAGATCGCTGGCATCTCGACCGGAAAGCCACCTGCCTGCCAGACGCCCCTCTTCACCTCTTCCGCGCGGTCGCGAAAATGGGTGTGGCAGGGATTGATGTCCGACCAGGTGTTGATGATCGCAATGACTGGCTTTCCGGCCCAGTCCTCGCGGGCATAGCCCATCTGCTTTGCCCTGGAGCGGTGCCCGAACGAGCGCAGATCATCGACACCATACCAGCGGTAACTCCGCAATTCCTCATAGGATTTGCGCGCCATGAATTCCTCCCATTATCTCCGCCGAATGAAGCCCGCGGCGGGCCGGGTCCGCCTTTTCGGCGTGTTCTTTAGAGTGGTTTTTCCAGGACGAGCTCCATTGGATCGAAGCCAAATCCCCGGTAAGCGGCGAGTCCCGCAGCATTGCGCGCGAGCGTATGAATACGGAGCCGTCGGGCTCCCTGATTTTTCAGATGGTCTTCAATGGCCCCAAGAAGCTGCAGGGCAATGTCCTTGCCGCGCCAACGGTGCAATACGAAGACATCGGAAACATAGCCATGCGAGGCCAGTTCCGGAAAATTCAAAGGGTCCTGATCCAGCGCCATCCAACCGGCGACGAAACCGGCGATATCGGCGCCAACCCAGGCAATGAAGATGGCCCCGGCGCCCTCTTCCGCGGAATGGATCAGATAATCGACATGTTCCGCCGCGACCCTGTCGCCCGGCTGCCGCGCCTGATGCAGGTAGCGCTCGAAATCTTTCAACTCGCGCACAAGGTCGGTCAGCCCTTCCCTGTCACTTGCGCGAGCCGGCAAAATTTCTACTGCATCCATGACTTAGGAACATCCCCGGGATAGCTGCGCGGATCCTGCCGCATTCGGAGAGGCAGTGAAACCGGGGAGCCGGACCAAGTCAACCAACGCGCTCACGTCGACCCACGCGAATACTAGAGCGCGGGAGCGGACAGGATACCGCAGTCCGGCGCCAAGGTGAGTTTCGGCTCGGTCAGCTCCTGAAGCCCCGCGAGGGTCAGACCCTCGACCATTTCGCGGACAACCAGGCCGTTGTCCGTCACGTCGATCACGGCAAGATCCGTGAAGATCTTCGTCACAACCTGCTTCGCCGTCAGCGGATAGCTGCAGTTTTTGACGATCTTCGGCTCACCCTTGCGGGTCACATGGTCGGTCAGAACCCAGACCTGCTTGGCACCGGCTGCCAGATCCATCGCACCGCCAACACCGGGCGGGAATTTCGGATTCTCGGTGGTCCAGTTCGCAAGGTCGCCTGTCTCAGAGATCTCGAAAGCGCCGAGCAAGGCGAGATCGATATGGCCGCCGCGGATCATCACGAAGGCATCGGAATGCACGAAGAAGGAGCCGCCCGGAACCAGGGTGATCGGGTCTTTCGAGGCATTGATCAGCTCGGGGTCTTCCGTGCCCGGCTCGGGGGCCGGACCGACTCCGAGAATACCGTTTTCACTATGCAGAACAATCTCGCGATCCTCGGGCATGAAGTTCGCGCAGGTGGTCGGCAAGCCGATCCCGAGATTGACGTAACTGCCGTCGGGAATCTCGTTGGCTGCACGCCAAGCGACCTGATTCCGCGTCAATTTTGTCGCTGCGATATCCTGAGCCGCCGCTTCCATTGCCATACCGGTACTCCAGCTGCGTTTTAAATCATGCCGTATAATAGAGGCTCACTCCTGCTTTTGAAGTGTTGCCGCCTCGCGCGACTGACCATATAACTCAGCTTGCACGTCCCGAATAGACGGGATTCCTTACGGATCACCCAAAGAGAAACGTGGATAGTGCCGGATTGTTGCCGGGTGAAGCTTGCTGTACCCGCGTTCCGGCGCGGAGAAACAGGAGCTACGGATATGTCTGGTTACAGCGTCAAGCGCGGTCGGAGCCTGCTCAACACCCCCGGCCCGACCAGTGTGCCAGAGCAGGTCCTGCGAGCCATGGTCCGAAACCCGATGGATCTCGGCGATCCCGTCGCGCTCTCCATGATCGAGACCTGCTTCCAGGACCTGAAGAAAATCTTCAAGACCGAGCACGAGGTCTTCATGTATGCCTCCAACGGACATGGCGCCTGGGAAGCTGCCCTGGTTAACACCCTGTCCCCCGGCGATTTGCTGCTTGTTCCGGAACTCGGCAATTTCTCGACCGGCTGGGGTGAGATGGCGGAAGCGCTGCAGATGCGCACCGAAACCATCAAGGGCGACTGGCGGCAGGCGATCGATCCGGCCAAGATCAGGGACCGCCTTGCCGCCGACAAGAACCACGAGATCAAAGGCATCCTGGTGATCCAGACGGATACCGCCACCAGCGTCACCTGCGACGTCCCGTCGATCCGCAAGGCAATTGACGATGCCGGGCACCCGGCCCTGCTTCTGGTCGACACGATCCCGACGCTCGCCGTTACCGATTTCCGGATGGATGAATGGGGTGTCGACGTTGCCGTCGCCGCCTCCCAGAAGGGCCTGATGATGCCCCCGGGCCTCGGGTTCGTCGCCGCCTCACCGAAAGCTCTTGAGGCTCACAAGAAGGCAACGTCACAGCGGCGCTACTGGGATTGGTCCTTGCGGCTCGCCTCGGAAAGCTACCGGACCTTCTGCGGCACCAGCCCGCAAACCCAGCTCTATGGCCTGCGTGCAGCTCTCGACATGCTGCTTGAGGAAGGGCTGGAAAACGTCTTCGCCCGGCACAAGCGACTGGCCCAGGCGACCCGGCTGGCGGTCGAGCATTGGGGCCAGGCCGGCGCCATGGAACTGAACGCGATCAATCCGGATCAGCGCGCGGACGGCGTCACCACCATCCTGCTCAAGGAAGGCATCGACGGCACGCAGATCCGCGATGTCTGCCGCGATGAATTGCAATGCGCACTCGGCGGCGGCTTGCGCAACCTCAGCGGCAAGGCATTCCGTATCGGCCATATGGGCGATATGAACGAGCCGATGCTTTACGGAGCGCTGGCGAGTGTCGAAGCCACCTTCGCATATCTCGACATCCCTTACACGCCGGGTGGCGTGACCAAGGCCATCGAGTATCTGGTGGAATGCCGCAAGCGCGGCGGTAAGGCCTGAGCCTGCGCGCCGAGACCCGCTAACCTGAGCCCGGCCGCCTTCAGGCGGCCGCGGCGACTGCCGGTACGTGGAACACCCGGTCGACGAAAACCCCTGGCGTCACAACAATTTCAGGGTCGATTTCGCCCAGCTCGACGATCTGGCGTGCTTCAACGATGGTGAGGTCGGCCGCAGTGGCCATGACCGGACCGAAATTCCGGGCAGACTTGTTGTAAATCAGGTTGCCCCAACGGTCGGCCTTCTCGGCCTGAACGAGCGCCACGTCGCCTTTCAGAGCATATTCCAGCACGTATTCCCGCCCATCGATCTCGCGGACTTCCTTACCCTCGGCAAGCTGAGTTCCGACGCTGGTCGGCGTGTAGAATGCGGCAATTCCGGCACCAGCAGCGCGCATGCGCTCGCTCAGTGTACCCTGCGGGACCAGTTCCAGTTCGATCTTTCCGGCAGCATAAAGCTCATCGAAAGCGACCGAGCCTGCTGAACGCGGATAAGAGCAGACGATCCGGCGCACCCGGCCCTCTTTCAGGAGAGCCGCAAGGCCCCGATCCCCGGTCCCGGCATTGTTCGAGACCACCGTCAGATCACGGGCACCCTGATCGAGCAGCGCGTGGATAAGGTCCGTCGGCACGCCAGCAGCACCAAATCCGGAAATCAGGACCGTACTTCCATCCTTCACACCGGACACCGCATCAGCGCGCGCCTCAACGATCTTGTTAATCGCCACAACCGACCCCTTATGTATTTCTATTGGACAATCGAAGAGCCTTTATGCCGATGCCGTGCGGCTCCGTCCAGCCTCGATTATTGACCCCAAGCCCTTGGTTAGAATCACTCTTTAACGAACCCTTAAACAGCATCCTGTAGCATGGCGAGCATGAGCTCACTCAATTACATCTCGAAAGCGTCGCTGGAACACACCCTGCACCAGCACATGCTGTGGCTGGATGATCCAACGTGCGGAAAGCCCGCAGATCTTTCGGGAACCAACCTTTTTGGCAGCGACTTCCGCAGCAAGAAAATGCGGAACGTCGTGATGCGCGGCGCCAGTCTTCAGGGCGCAAACCTTGAAGGCGCCGACCTGTCTGGAGCCGATTTGACCGGTGCCGACCTGATGTCCGCGAACTTCCGTGGCGCGAAACTGGAAAAAACCAATTTCACGTCGGCAGTCATTGCTTCTGTCGATTTCACCGACGCGGACATGCGTGGCGCAAATCTATCCCGCACCCGGGGGCGGTTGACAGAGACCAAATGGTCCGGAACCGAAAGTGATACAACGCCGCTCAATCTCTCTCATGCAAAGCTGCATCATGCCAATTTGGAGAGAGCGGACCTGTCTGGGGCCATCCTGGAAAACGCCGATCTCTCCGGCGCGAACTTGGAGCGCAGCAATCTTTCTAATGCGAAACTGACCGGAGCTACCCTGCGAAACGCAAAACTCGTGGGTGCTGCTCTTGACGCTGCTGACCTGAGCCAGTCCATCGCGACCGGGGCCGACCTAAGCGGCGCCACCCTCAAAAACGCGAGAATTCAGGGCGCTAATATGATTGGGGCCCGGATCAAGGACACAGACCTATCCGGGGTCGATATGGCGAGTGCCCGGTTGCACGCGGCCATGGACCCGATGTCCGTGGAACTGCATCGCCAGCTCATCGAGCATGATTTCTGGGTCTCGACCGGTGGCGCCCGCGGCGCCCGGGCAGATCTTGACGGCGCCAATCTCGATAATGCGGACTTGAGAAACCTCAATCTCAGCGGTGCTCAAATGCGCGGCGTGAGTTTCCGCGGCGCTCAATTCAACGGCTCCATGCTGATCCTGGCAAATCTCACCAACTCAGATTTCGAGATGGCGAGTCTGCGAGGCTGTAATCTTTCCGGAGCCTGCCTGTGGGGATGTAATCTGCGACGCGCAGACCTGACGGACACAATCATCCAACCCGCGCCGATCAGCTCAAGCGACGGCTCAAAAGCCGGCCGCGTCCAGAAAACAAATCTGCGGGCGACGAACCTCGAGAACACTTTGCTTGGGCCGCTCAATCCGGATGACGTCCTGATGGACGATCCTCGGATCGCATCCTGAGGCAAGCCCCGACCCGGTTCACGTCCAGCTAGCTCACATCGAATTCCACGCGAAAATCTACAGAGAATCCGCCACCGTCAATTCTGCGGTCGGCTGGACCGAACTCTGTGGCGAAGCTCCGAAAGGTTCACGGTGGAAACGCTCTTGAGCGGTAGCAGGCCGCCAAGCCCCATCCGCAGCGTATGTTCGATCTTTTCTTTCGAATAGCGTGAGACCGGATCGCTGACAGCCAGTGTAAGCGCAGCAGAAAGCGCTTCTTTAATCCGCTCCCGGTTCGCGAGAATAAGATCTGCAACTTCGGTATCGTAGACATTAATCAGGACTCGCCCCAGACACTCGAACTTGTCGACTCTCGGGTCGCCCGTATTTGGCGATGCGACAATCTCATCGGGAAACGGAACGGCATGGATCGAATTTTCCACCGCCACCATGCGCAACCGGAACAGATGGGTTAGCACGGACATACCGGCGAATACGCCCGTCACGCGCATCATACCCATGTAATTTGCGCTGCCGACGAGAGGGAACCCAAAAATCAGATCGCAGATGAAATTCAGCATGAAAAGCCCGAGGGCCATCAACATACTTACGGAAGCAAGAATAGCTGTCGCAATGGTTGCCAGCCAAAGAAAGTACTTGAAATCAAGCCCGGTAATCCGGGCCGGCGCCTGCGCGGTTTTTTTGGACGTTGTTTTTTTTGGGGCAGGTTTTTTGTCACCCCCCGCCGGCAGAGGGCTCGACGCTTGACCGTCTGCCTCTGACGGCTTTTCATCCTGCTTTTGAATTTCACCCTCAGACACAGACGCGCTCCCTCACTACTTGAAGAGCGTTAGTCAGATGCGCTTGCAGGAAACCGAGGGTCATATCGGTAATCTCAAACAAGGATCGCCATGTCTTGATCGATCTGGTTGCGGTAGGAGTGCAATTCACGCAGCCGGACTTCAACAGCCTCCGGCGTCAAAGGCTTATCGAACAGGTAACCTTGAGCCAGATCGCACCCGTGCATTTGAATATCGGCAAGTTGCTTATTCGTTTCGACACCTTCTGCGACACAGACAGCGCCCATGGCCTTTGTCATCGCAACGATAGCCTGGACGATTGCATTGCTGCCTTTGCTCGTCTCCATCGTTTGCACGAATGACCGGTCGATCTTCACAACGCTGACCGGCAAATCGGTGATGTGGACAAGGGAGGAGTAACCGGTGCCAAAATCATCGACAGCTGTCGGCACGCCCATTTTAACAAGTTCATCGAAAAGCTTTTTCGCCGCCCGGATGTCGGCAACAATACTTGTCTCTGTCAGCTCGCACTCAAGCGCGCTTGGCGCGACCCCCGCGTCGCGAAGAAGATTCGACAGAAACGGCACCAGCCGGTTCTCACGAACATCCTCCGCACCGATATTAAAGGCGACCGGAACGGTCTTAAGCCCCGCCGCTTGCCATTCCTTGATCTGCGCTACGAGCCGTTCGAGCATAATAAATGTCAGATCCGGTGCAATACCGGCCTGATCGGCAATTGGCAGAAATTCACTTGGCCCAACGAGACCGCGCTTCGGATGGTTCCAGCGTATCAGCGCCTCAAGCCCCGAAATCTCTCCGGTCTGACAATCGACTTTCGGCTGATAGGCCAGCCAGAACTCTTCCTTACGCTCGGAAACCGCACGCCGGAGATCATGCTCGACAACCAGGTTCCGGACCGCCTCACGGTGAGTCTCGTCCTCGTAGATCTCTGTGCTGCCTATCGCTTTCTGCATTGCTGCATTCAGGGCGAAACGGGCCTTGCGCACGACGTCCTCAGGATCGAGACCCGGATCGGTGATCCGGCTTATTCCAAAATGCGGAACGATGCGCGCAGCGTTTTCGCTCGGTGAATAACTGACCTCGACGCAGTGTCGCAGCTTTTCGACCAGCCCCGCGAGATCGTCAGCCTCGCCTTCGGTCGAGACCACAACTCCTAGGGTTGAATCGTCGAGCAAGGCAATTTCAGAGACCGCCTCCAGGCGGCCCAGTCGGTCCCCCGCTTCCCTGACAATCCGTGAACGCGTTGCTTCGCCGAGCGTGCCCGCAAAAAACCCGAGGCGGCCCAGGGAGATCGCAATCACCATTGCCGTGCCGTCGAGGGGAAACTCACGAGAAAGGACGCGTTGTCCAACCCGGGTGCAGAACCCGACCAGATTAGGCAATCTGGTTGCCGGATCGTTAAATGCAGCCCAGACAAGTTTTTCTTCCAGAGAAACCCTGCTATGCCGATCCCGCAAAACCAGAAGACAACATCTGCTGGCATTGCGGTAGACAACGGAAGAACGGCCTTCAAGCAACAAGCCGGAGCCGTCGCTGCGCCGCCCGCTGATCTCGATAACGTCCCCGTCACCGCCGGGAACAAGCATGTCGCAATCCGGAAAAAAATTCGCGAAAGGGCTGCCGATCAGCTTCCTTGCCGGCAACCCGAGCGTTTCGAGCGCGGACGTGTTTGCCGCAACGACAAGACCGCCTTGATCGATCAGAAACACGCTATCGTGCAACGCATCGAACGAACTGAACTGGTCAGCGATATCTGTGTCACTCATCAATTGGTCCAGGAACCTATGCAAGCTTAATATTCAAGCCAGCGAAAACAGCTTGAACTGTCGCAAACCGTCAATTTAAAGGTGTAGCCCCCGTGAACCTAAGAAACGGTAAACGTACTTAACTTTCTTTGGCGCTGAGTCTTCAGAGGTAACGATTTTCGCGTTTAGCGACGTTTCCGATGACGGCGTCTCATGGTGCGTGGCTGACACCAGCATAGTTACCGACCAGCTTCTTCCAGAACTGCGGAAAGCTCATCCGGCATATCGACCATGATGTCATGCCCGCAAGGCAGGCTTCTGACGTCCCAGTCCGGGTTACCGCTCAGTTTCTCGACACAGGCATCGAATTGCGGGGCTCTATACCCGCCTGCCCGGACATAGTATTTGCTGGAAATGGTATCCACTGCACCGGTCAGCCGGACCGGTTGCGTAAAACAGGAAATCGGGAAGTTCGTACATTTCGCATCCACCCACGCCTGATCTGCCTCGTTCACGCGAAAAGACGCTGCCGGGGTTGGCGGCATCCACCATCCCTCACCGACAGACCTGATTTGCTCGAAGGCCAGCTTGACCCTTTCGGGCGGGCGCGAATCCATTGCGCTTTCCCCATCCGAAGGGACAAAGGCATCGACATAGACAAGTGACTTGATCCGGGATGCTTCCCGGTCTGCAGCGCCGGTGATCACCATACCGCCATAGGAATGCCCGCACAGGATCACAGATTCCAGATCCTCCCAGGACAACAGGTTGGCGACATCAAGGATATGGGTCTGGAGCCTGACCGAGGGAGACATCAGATGCGAGCGGTCGGCGAGCCCCGTCAGGGTCGGCGTATAAACATCATGTCCAGCTGCGCGGAGGCGGTCGGCAACCCGCCGCCAACACCAACCGCCATGCCATGCTCCGTGAACCAGTACGAAAGTTGCCATACCAAGCCATTCCTGAACTATCGTTCGTCAAACCCACACAAATATGATGGTCGCGCGGTGCCACTGGATGGTGACACCAGCAGGTGTGTCCGACAAGCGCTGTACAGCGTCTGGCACGATTTATCGGAAATCGAGCGCGCAAGATGAGCGTTCGATGACGGCAGAGGACTCACGAATCGCCAATTCCGAAGCGATCCGCTCCCCCAGTCAGACGAAATTCACCTCGATACGGCCGAGTTCGCCAAGATCTGCAACACATTGTGCAAGCCCGTCGAAATGCACGGTCTTGACGATACTCCCCAGAAGCACGAATTCTCCGGCCTTGAGCGGGCGTCCCTGTTTGCAGCGCAGATTTGCCAGCCAGGCTAGCGCTTCGAACGGATGGCCGAGTATATCGGCCCCGACACCGGCTCCCGCCTCGTCGCCGTCGATATAGAGATTGCCCGTGACGGCCGCTAGATCGAGATGCTGCCAGTTCATTACCGGGGCTCCGAGAACCGCTCCGGAATTGAAGAAATTGTCCGCCACAAGCATCGGCACCGGCAAGGATGGGTAATCGACATAGCGGTCGTCCACGAGTTCGACCGCCGGCAGAACTGCCTCGACGTACCCACCGACTGTTTCCCGGGTAAACGGCTCGTCCTTGAGCAGGTCATGCGAGAGCAGGACCCCGATTTCGACCTCAATGCCGATCCGGTGATACAGCTTTATCTGAACATCGGCGCGCTCATGAAACTCCATGGTGGCGAATACCTCGCCGGCACATGGCTCGCTGATCTTCATATAATCCTGCATCACCTTGGTGGTACAGCCGATCTTGTGCCCCACGACAGGGCCAAAACCCGCCTGGGTTAGATGCGCGTTCAGACGGTTCTGCAGTTCGTATCCTTCCGCGACCGTACCCGGCATGAGCGGGTCGGGAAGACGGTCAGTCGGTCCACCGCCGAGGCGCGCCGCCGCGAGGATCTCGACAGCGCGCGCCGTGTTTTCGGCTGAGGTCATAATGTCTCCTTAAGGGAGGTTTCGAGGATGGACGCAGCCGCATCGGCGAGCACTTGGCACCCGGCGACAATGTCCTCCTCATGGCTGTCCTCGGCAAAATCGTGGCTGATGCCGCCGATGGACGGAATAAACAACATGGCGCAGGGCAAAGCTTCGCTCAGCACCATCGGATCGTGTCCGGCCGCGCTCGGCATCCGCCGCCACTTTCCGGGCGAAGTCTTCTCCGCAGCGGCCGCCAGATGGTTCTGAAAACCCTCATCCATGTCCGACGGCGGAACCGGTGTGCGCGAGCGCTCGGCACTGGCCGTGATACGGCCCTCCGCATTCACGTCCGCAATCAGCTCCGCGACGATTTCCTCGAACTTGTCGAGCAACGCCTCTTCGCTGTCCCGGAACTGCAGCGTGAGCTCGGCATAGCCCGGCACGATTGATGCCGCGCCCGGCTCGATCAGCACTCGACCAAGCGTCCAGACCGTGGTCGGTTTGGCATGTTTCGGGAATTCCTCATGGATCCGGCTCGCAACCTGGAAAAGCGCCGTCGCCGCATCCTTGCGGCGCGCCATCGTCGTTGTGCCGGCATGGTTCTGCTCGCCGACGAATTTCAGGGTCATGCCACGGATACCGACGATGCCGGTGACGACACCGATCTGCTCACCGGCATCTTCCAGCCAGGCGCCCTGCTCGATATGCGCCTCGAGATAACCGACATAGCGGCCCTCTTCCATGCGCAGGCGCGGTACATCGGTAAGCCCCGCGTCCTGCAACGCATCGGTCAGCTTCACACCATCCCGGTCGGTCGCGTTCGCTTCCACTTCGGGATCAAGGGCGCCGATCCACGACCGAGACCCGATGCAGCCATAAAACCGGCTTTCCTCGTCCTGCCAGGAAATCACATCGACCGCGAGATCGGACGTTTCCGGATCTTCCGCCAGCGCACGCGCGACTTCCAGCCCATAAATCACGCCAAGCGCACCGTCCAGCCAACCGCCGCGCGGCTGCGTGTCCGAGTGAGAGCCAACGATCAGGGCCGGGCCGTTCTTGCGAGACCGGCCGAGTACATTGGCGACACCGTCCAGAGTGGTATCGAGACCGGCATCTTCGAACCGCTTTTTCAGCCAGCGCCGCGCCTCCATATCCTTCTCGCTCAAGGCAGGCCTGACGACCCCCGTTTCGACCGCTCCAATTGAGCGCAGGGTTTTCAGATCGTTCAGCAAACGCTCGGCATTTATCTTAGGCATCGGTCCCTCTCGGAAAATCAGCGGGCATCCTAAAGATCTAAGCCGCCGGACATAACCCCGATAACCTGAACGGGACCCTTCCTGGCCCCTCGCCGCCGTTTTCATGCGGAACCGTTCCGCGCACCGCCGCCATGGTGTAGCCTCCGGCGCGAGTGATCGATAAAGGATAAAGAGCAATGACTACACCGGCCCTGACAAATGTCTCCGAAGCCAAGGCCTTTGGCGGAAAGCAGTTTGTCTATTCCCACGCCTCGGCAGAGACCGGGACCGATATGCGTTTTGCGGTCTACCTGCCGCCGGCGGCCGAAACGGCCAAAGTCCCTGTGCTCTGGTATCTCTCCGGACTGACCTGCACCGAGGAGAATTTCACAGTGAAGGCCGGCGCCCAGCGCGATGCGGCTGCGTTGGGAATCGCCCTGATCGCGCCGGACACCAGCCCGCGCGGCGACGGCGTCCCTGACGATCCGGATGGCGCCTACGATTTCGGCCTTGGAGCCGGTTTCTATGTAGACGCAACAGAAACTCCGTGGTCCACCAACTACAGGATGCGCAGCTACATCGAGAAGGAGCTGCCGGCTCTTGTTGAACAGGCTTTGCCGCTCGATATGACGCGGCAGGCGATCACGGGACACTCAATGGGCGGTCATGGCGCGCTCACCATCGCTCTGAGAAACCCGGACCGGTTCAAAAGCGTTTCAGCCTTCGCCCCAATCTGCTCGCCGATCAACTGCCCGTGGGGTGACAAGGCGCTGACCGGCTATATCGGCGCTAACAAGGCCGACTGGCGCGAGTATGATGCCTGCGCCCTGATCGAGGATGGCGCCCGGGTGGCTGATATCCTGGTCGACCAGGGACTGGCGGACGGCTTCCTCGAAGGTCAGCTGAAGCCCGAGCTTCTGGAGGCGGCCTGCGATAGATCCGGAATCCGCCTGACCATGCGGCGCCAGGAAGGTTACGATCATTCCTACTATTTCATCGCCAGTTTCATGGAAGATCACATGCGCTGGCATGCGGAAAGGCTGGTCTGAAAAGACTCGACTAGTCCCCGGAGCGATTAAGGGGGTGATTATAAGACCATGATCGCAAGCGCTGCCGTTGCCATCGGCGGAATCGGCTTGTTCCTGATCGGGATGCTGATTCTGACCGACGGCCTGAAAAGCCTGATCGGGAACAGTCAGCGCCGTGTCATGGCGCAATTGACGAACAGCCCCGCGACGGGAGCGCTGACCGGGGCGCTCATGACTGCGGTTGTCCAGTCCTCCAGCGCGACGACAGTAACGGCAGTCGGTTTCGTCGGCGCCGGTCTGCTGACCTTTACCCAGGCATTGGGTATCATTTTCGGCGCGAATATCGGCACCACCCTGACCGGCTGGATCGTGGCCGTCCTCGGCTTCAAGCTGCAGCTCGGCGCGATCGCGTTACCCGTTCTCCTGGTTGCCGTTCTGGTGAAGTTCTTCAGCAAGGGACGGACCGCCCTCGCCGGATGGTCTCTGGCCGGGTTCTGCCTGATTTTCATCGGGCTGAACACGATGCAGGAAGGGATGGAGCTGTTCGGCAGCGTGGTCACGCCGGACGACTTTCCGTCCGACACATTCTTCGGCCGCCTGCAGCTTGTCGGTATCGGCATCGCGATCACCCTGTTGACCCAGTCCTCCAGCGCCGGTATCGCAGCGGCGATGGTTGCGCTCGCCAGCGGAACGATCAACTTGCCCCAGGCCGCCGCAATGATCATCGGCATGAACGTTGCCACCACCTTCACAGCCGTGCTCGCCGCCACCGGTGGATCGACCGCCATGCGTCAGACCGGCTTTGCCCACATGATCTATAACGTCCTGACCGGCATCCTCGCCTTTTCCCTGCTGACACCCTTCGCAAGCATCGCCGCACATTTCACGGATCCAGCCGCGCCCGGTTCCGACCAGCTGGCGCTGGCCGCCTTTCACACCACGTTCAATACTCTTGGGGTGCTGCTCATTTTGCCGGTCACCGGACTGTTTGCACGACTGATATTGTGGCTGATACCCGACGACGGGACCGATCTTTCGCGCCGGCTTGACAACAGGCTGCTGCCAGATACCGCCGCCGCAACGGATGCGCTGGCCGGCACTTTGAATGAATGCGCCTTGATCCTCTTCGATCACCTGCATGGTGCGATAGATCGCTCCCACAGAAGGAAAAGCAGACTTAATCTGGCAAGAATTCAGGATGCCATAAGCAAGTCCGAACTCTATACCGCCGACATTCAAGCACGGCGCGCTCCCCCCGCAGGGATTGGCCGGTTTACTGCCGCAATTCACGCTCTCGATCACCTTCGCAGGCTTTGCCACCGGGCAACCCAGTCACAACGGATCGTGACGATCGCCCACGATCCGGCGCTTCGGGAAGTAAGTGCACAATTTGTGACCCTGCTCGCGAATATTACCCGGAGCGAGGACCTGAAAGCCGCGGAACGTGACTTCGATGCCCTCCGAAAAGGACTGAGAGAACAGCGTCACCGTATTCGGGAGGACGCAGCCTACAACGCTGCGGCAGGTCTGCTGTCGGTCGATGACACAATCAATCGGCTGGACAGCATCCGATGGCTTCACCGGAGCGCCTATCACGTCTGGCGTATTGCCCATCACTTGAGCGATATCAGTGCATTAGAGGCAGCAGACGACGTCCCGACAAGTACCGCTGAACTGGAAGCCGAACTGGACTGAGCGGTGCGATCAGCCCGGCACGCGATAGCGATAAATCTGCGCGCTTGTGGCTTCTGGCACTGTTTCCACAGTCTCTGCCATCCACTCGGGCATTGCGAAGGTACTCGTAATCACCAGAGAGCCCGGCTGCATGTCTCCGGCGAGTTTCCGCTCCAGACCGCGCATCGGCGCGACCATCAGGTAGCAGAACACGAGATCCGCGTCCGCAAGGTCGCACTTCAGGAAATCGGCCCTGCGGATTTCGAGATTAGGCCGCCGCTGGAAAAGCTTCCGTATATGGCAGACAAGCCATGGAAGCGGCGAGAGCTCGATGCCGACCACACGCGCTTCCGGATAGCGCGCGGCCAGCTCGAATGCCATCCCACCCCAGCCGCACCCGAGCTCATAAATCGTCACCGGAGCGAAACTCTCCGGGATCAGCCGGAACACGGCCCGCCGGGCTGATGGGTGTGAGGGCATAGGCGGAACGCCGGTGCGCAGCGTGTAATAAAGGATCGACATCCCGGCCAGCAGCAGGACGGCAAACAATATTGCTTCGGGTATCCCGTGGTCGAGCAACTCGCCAATGAGATTGCCCAGAGACGGCGCTTGCGTGCTAATTTGATCGCCCATCTTCTTGTGCCCTTGCACGACCGACCGAGGCGCCAGCCTCCCTGTAACCCGGAACGTCCATGACCTTCTCCGAACGCCTAACCGGCCTCCCGCTCCGGGAAAATATTCCGATCGCCCTCGTCGGCCTCGGCCACGGCGCTATCCACTGGACGGCTGCGACCTTCTACCTGCTGCTGCCGCCACTGTCGATGTCCCTCGGCCTCAGCTACACCGAGGCTGGCGCGCTGGTCAGCGTCTTCCACGTGAGTTCCTTCGTCTCGAACTTCTTCAGCGGTCCGCTGGTCGACATCACCGGGCGCAAGGTGCTGTTCCAGATCCTGTCGGTCGCCATCGGCGCCACGGCGCTGGCGGCTATAGGGCTCGCCGGCACTCTCCTCACGCTCGTCGGGCTCGTCGCCGTGATCGGCGTCACCGGCAATGCCTGGCATCCACCGGCAATCTCCTTTCTCTCTAACCGCTATCCGAAGAACCGCGGCTACGCGCTCTCGATCCACGGGCTCGGCGCCAGCACGGGCGACACCATCGCCCCGCTCGCAGCGGGAGCATTGATTGCCGCGTTCGGCTGGCACAAGGCGGCTGAATTGTCCGCGCTTCCGGTTTTGGCCGTCGCCGCTATCCTGGCCGTCGGCCTGTTACGCTACGAGACCGTGCGTCCCAAGACCGGCGCTGCACACGGCATCGGCGTGGCCGAGTATTTCCAGGGCATCCGGACCGTCATCGCCAACCGCGCCATTCTTGGGCTCTGCGTGATGAGCGGCTTCCGTTCCATGACCCAGTCAGGCCTGCTCGCCTTTCTGCCACTCTATCTGGCGCACGATATGGGCTCCGGCCCGGTAATGATCGGAATCGCCATGGCAGCAATGCAGGTCGGTGGGGTGATTGCCACCCCGGTGGCCGGTGTCTGGTCCGACAGGGCCGGGCGCCGCACCGTGGTACTGGCCGGGCTCAGTGCCTCGACCGTGATCATCGCCAGCCTTACCTTCCTCGGCAGCGAGACCGCGTTCATCGCGGGGATCTCTCTGCTCGGCTTCGTGCTCTACGCGGTCCGCCCGGTGGTGCACAGCTGGATGATGGACCTCACGCCGGATCATCTCGGCGGTTCGGCGACCAGCCTGATGTTCGGAACCCAAAGCGGCTTTTCCATGGCGATGCCGCTGGTCGGCGGCATGCTGGCGGACGCCTACGGACTGGTCTCTATCTTCTACATGCTGGCAGGCACCATTCTGGTGACCAATATCCTGACCTTGGGCCTGCCAAACGAACGGCCCGAAACGTCGGCTTAGGCCAGGTTGCGCCTGATTGCGGTCGCGGCATCGCCGATCAGCTCATGCGCCTGATCGACCATCCGGGTCAGATTGATGAAAGCGTGGCAGACCCCGGGATAGAGTTTGTATTCCACGGGTACGCCTGCCGCTTTCATCCGTTCGTGCATAACGATGGAATCATCCCGCAGCGGGTCGAGGCCCGCCGGGTAGAGCTGCGTCGGCGGCAATCCCGCGAGATCCGCTTTCAAAGGGCAAGCCAGCGGGTTGGTTGAATCCGCATCATCGCGAAGATAATGGTTCCAGTACCAGCGCATGGAGGCCGTCGAGAGCCCGAAAGAGCCGTCACCGAACAGCGTATGGGACTCATCTTCAAGGTCTCGATCAAAGCAGCCGTAGAACAGGGTCAGAGAGCGGATCGGGCTGTCCCCCTTGTCCCGCATCGCCAGCGCCGATCCAAGTGCCAGATTGGCGCCAGCGCTGTCGCCGCCGACAGCGATTTTCTCGACATCCAGGCCCCAGTCCCCGCCGTTATCGCGGACATGCTCAATCGCGGCGACGCAATCCTGCAGCGGTGCGGGAAATTTATGCTCCGGCGCGAGACGGTAATCGACCGCAACAACGGCGCATCCGCTCTGTAGCGCAAGATAACGCATCGCCCGGTGATGGGTTTCAAGAGAGCCGACGACCCAGCCACCGCCATGGAAATAGACCAGAACCGGAGCTGGACGCGGCACATCCGGATAGAGCAGACGCACACGGATCGGGCCGTTCGGGCCGTCGATATGCTCTTCTCGCACATCCGACATTTCCGGCAGGTCCTGGTTCCACCAGGATCGCTCGGCTTCCATCCGGACACGGGATTCCGGCGGGCTCGGGTCCAGGGGAAGCGGCGGAAGCCCTTCCTCTTCAGCGATCTTCAGCATCCGTTCCATGGCCTGCGCCATCTGCGGATCAATCGAATAGTCAGCCGCGTCGCTCATAGCATCCCCCGAATGCGCTCGCTGTTTTCAGTAACTTAGCAGCGCTTTTCGCGCACCGCCAAGATACCGCACGGAACCGGATCAGTATCGATCCGCGAACGATGGCGCGGCGCCGTCAGAAGCGCGCCGCAAAGCTCCGCTGTACTCGTTTAAAAACGCTCCGCAAAGCTCCGCTGGGTTTGTTTAAAAGCGCTCCGCAAAGCTCCGCTGGGTTGGTTTAAAAACGCTCCGCAAAGCTCCGCTCTACCGGCCCCTCCGCCGTCACCTCGATCCCGTTGAGAGTGCGTTCGCTCATCGCCTGGCGCCAGGACAGCATGCCTCGCGCGGCCGCCAGTTCCTCGGTCGCATAGTTCGGGTTACCGGAGAGGTTCACCAGTTCATGCGGATCGTTTTCCAGATCGAAAAACAGCGGCGTTAAACCGGCGAAATGGACGTATTTGAACCTGCCCTCCCGACGCACCGCGAGCTGGCATTGATCGAGCCGCAAGCCGAGTTCTTTTTCGGGTACTCCGCCGACAACATCCCGGAAATCAAACTCCCAATGGGCCGCGTCGCGCCAGGTGACCGGCTCCTTGCCTTTCAGGAAGGGCAGCAGGGACCGGCCGTCATATTGCAGGGGTGTCGGGATGCCGGACCATTCGGCCAGGGTCGGCGCGATATCGATTGATTCCGTGAACCGGTCAATCCTGACGCCGCGCGGATTATTCGCTCCCGGCATCCGGACAATGAGCGGAATATGATAGCTCTGCTCGAAATAGCCGAGCTTGCCGAAGAGATGATGGTCGCCCAGCATCTCCGCGTGATCGCTGGTCAGCACGATCAGCGTGTCCTCATAAGCGCCAGCTTTCTTCAGCCCGTCGACCAGCAGCCCAAGCTGCGCGTCGACTTCCGCCACCATGGCGAAATAAACCGCCCGAACGGCCCGGATCTCATCGTCGTTCCAGTCCGTTACCAACCGATCGCCACCGCCGGGCACAAAGGATTTTCCGGTCACCCTCTCCAGCATGAACCGCAGGAACGGATGCTGTGCCGCTTCCGCTTCCACCGATGCCGCTCGATTTGGCGCCGGGACCAA
The DNA here is from genome assembly GCF_034670185.1 of Nisaea sp. Lineage (NCBI taxonomy): Bacteria > Pseudomonadati > Pseudomonadota > Alphaproteobacteria > Rhodospirillales > Thalassobaculaceae > Nisaea > Nisaea sp. Next base: position 582,100 of record NZ_JAXMNY010000001.1, on the reverse strand, counting down.
CGCATCCTCGACCATGGAATTGTAGGGCTCCGGCACCGAAAACGGCGGGTGCGGACGGATGAAGGAGAGATGGGCGAACCAGGGCTTGTCCGCGTCCTGCTGCCCCAGATAATCGAGGAAACGTTCGGTAATATACCCGGTCTCTGTATGCTCTGACGCAAACTTGGGAGTGAGATCCGCCCGGCTGAAAGGACCGTCCTGCGGCACCGAGCCATAAACCCCTTTAAGCCCCCCGGAGGCGTCCTCGCCCTTGCCCTTCAGCCAGTCCAGCCAGTCGAGTGCGTGTTCGTCGTATCGGGTGTGCCGCTCAAACCCCGGCAGGACTTCTTCATACGTGGTGAGACGCGGGTCCTTGGCGTGCCGGGTCCGCGGATCGAGGGTCTGATCCGTATAGCCGAGCAGGACCGGTCCGTACCCGGCCCGCCGCCCTTCCTGCGCAATATTGGTGAAACGCGCATCCAGCGGACTGCCATTACGGCAGACCCGGTGGTTCATCTGGTAAAGCCCGGTGTAGAGCGACGCGCGGGCCGGCGAGCACGGAGCGGCCTGACAATAATGCCGCTCGAACAGCACGCCATCGGCCGCAAGCGCATCGATATTAGGCGTTCGTACCGCCGGATGACCGAGGATGGAGAGGCAGTCGCCGCGCCACTGATCGGCGGTAATGAGCAGGATGTTTCCGGGTAACGCCATGACGCCTCGCATTCATAAACTTCTGGCACATACTTCTGGATACTGAGGCGGCCACGCTGCCAACTTGTCCCGATCAGCTCAACAGATATTTCCGTTACAGCAATGGCGCCGGGGTCCGGCTGTTTGCTAGTCTCTCCTCCTTCACGGCTTTCGCCACCTTCCCCATGGACTGGACCAGATGAGCATCCTCGAATTCATCGATCACGCGTTTTCCGAAGACTACCGTCAGGCCCGTGAGCGCTTCCTCGCCGCAGCCGAGCGCGAAGGCGCCACGGTCACGACCTACGAGAACCCCAACAAGGGTCCCTATGGCGAAACCCTCGCCTGTGACGCCGCCTGGGTTGGGCCGAAGGATGCGAAGAAAGTTCTGGTAACGATCTCCTCCACCCATGGCGTGGAGGGTTTCTGCGGCTCGGGCGCGCAGATCGACTGGTTCCTGTCCGGCGCCCGGCAGGGTCTCGATGCGGATATGGCGGCGCTGCATATCCATGCGCTGAACCCGCACGGCTTCGCCTGGCTGCGCCGGGTGACGGAAGAAGGCTGCGACCTGAACCGGAATTATATCGACTTCACGAAACCCATTCCGGAAAACCCGGGCCACGATGAGCTGGTCGATGCCCTCGTTCCGCCGTCCCTCGATGACGAGACCATGGCAAAGGCAAAGGAGAAGATCGCCAAGTACCGTGCCGAGCATGGCGAAAGCGCCTTCCAGACGGCTCGCAAGGCCGGACAGTACAAGCACCCACACAGCATGTTCTTCGGTGGTTTCGGTCCGTCATGGGCGCGCCAGACGCTGGAGAAGATTATCCGTGACTTCAAGCTGGCTGACCGCGCCCTGGTCAGCGTCATCGATTACCACACGGGTCTTGGCCCGTATGGCTATGGCGAGCCGATCTGCGCGCACCTGCCTGGCAGCGCGGGCATGAAGCGGGTTGTTGAAATGTACGGAGATTCCGTCGGCGTGCCGGAACTGGGCACATCGTCCTCGATTCCGCTACACGGCACATCCCGGGAAATGTGGAATGCCGAGCTAGGCGACAATTACACCTATGTCGCCCTTGAATACGGCACCTTCCCCACCGACCGGGGGCTCCTTGTGCTGCGCGAAGACCATTGGCTGCACAATCAGGGGGACGTTGACTGGTCTGCACCGGAGACCAAGCGCATCAAGCAGCAGATCCGGGATCATTACTCCCCGGACAAGGCCGACTGGAAGGAAATGGTGCTGTGGCGTTCCCGCCAGATCATTCGGCAGACCCTGGAAGGCCTCGCCAAACTCGGATAATCCGGAACAAAAAATAAGGCCGCCCGAGGGCGGCCTTATTCGTATTCTTTGCTCGCTTCTTAGCGAATGATTTCGATCTTCACGCGGCGGTTTTCCGCCTCGCGGACACCGTCCTCGGTCTTCTTCTTGTTGTTCTTCTCGCCATAGACCTTGATCTGGGTCGACTCAGCGATCTTCTTGCGAGACCGAATGTCGAGAGCACCCAGAACGGACTTCGCCCGGCGATCAGAGAGCTTCATATTGTAAGCTTCCGAACCGGCACGGTCAGCATAACCGGACAGGATGATGGTGCTCGCCTGCATTTCATCGATTGCCATACCGGCTTCGGCGATGATCTGGCTCGCCTTGCCGGTGATGCTGTCAGAGTCGAAGTCGAAATTGACAGTGTAGGTCGCGGCCATCCGCTGCGGAGCCTTCGGCGCCGGAGCCGGTGCCGGAGCGGCGGTTGCCGGAGCCGGTGCAAGCGCGGAACGCACTGCCTTCATCGACGCCATGTAATCCGCGCGGCATTTGGCAATATCGTCAGGCTGGAAGTTTTCTTCCTGCTCCTGCATCCAGCACTCGAATGCGGCCTGGGCCTGCGCTGCATTGACAGAGGCTTTCTCGGTCGCCGTGGCGGCCAGAGCCTCGACCAGTTCACGCCGGGCGGTTGCCAGCTCACCCTTGTTGGCTGGCGGCAGATTACGCGCGCTCATTTCTTCAGGCGTGCTCGGGTTGTTGCCCGCGGCGGAAATCGCCCGAAGCGCGAACACATCGGAGTCCTTGTAATCGCCTTCCAGGAATTCAAGCTCGGAGAGAGCCATGTATTCCTTGTACAGCGCTGTGCTGAAGGCGCTTCCCCCAGGCTCAACCATGCGGGCATTATCGAGCTGCATACCGGCACAGCCGGATAGAAGTACCGCGCCAAATACGGCTGCGGACTTTTTCAATATTGGGTTCTGAAAGCGTTTCATGCTTCTCCCTTTCGTACTGGAATCTCGTAAGTGCCGGTGAGTCCCCATAGGACTCTCCACCCGCGATGCATCGCAAGCAATGGTTTTCTCTCCATAGAAGCCTATAGAATGGATTAATAAGAAACCGTTAATATGAATATTCTGACAGAAAAAGATTAAAAACGCCCCGCGCTGAACGGCATCAGATCAACGGAAGGCACCCGGCCGGACACAAGATCGGCCAATAGGTATCCGGTACGGGCCGCCAGAGTGAGCCCGATATGTCCATGACCAAACCCGAGGAAAACGTTATGCATTCCATGTGCAAGACCAATTACAGGTTTGCTATCAGGCATTGACGGCCGATATCCGAGCCACTCTCGATTGATTATATCTCCAAGACCGGGAAGTGCTTTTTGGGCCAGCGGCAGCATCCGCCTGATCCGCCTGAAGTCCGGCGGGGCATCGACACCGGCGAACTCGACGCCGCTGGTTAGCCGGATGCCATCCTGCATCGGCGCCAGCACGAAACTGTGGTCCCCGATCACCACCGGGCGGCTGAGTTTTGGGCCGTCTTCCAAAACAATATTGAGGTGATACCCGCGTTCCGTGTCCAGCGGAACGCCGAATCCGAGCATTTCGCAGATCCTGCCGGACCAGGCGCCGGCACAGACAACAACATCGTCCGCTTCATGCATGTCGAGATCCGTGACGACCTTCCGAACCCGGCCACCGTCGAACTCAAACCGCGTCACCTTCTCTGCCAGAAACCGACCGCCCAGACCGATGAAGGCTTTTGCATAGGCTTCGGTCAGCTTGATCGGGCTGGTAACAAATTGGTTGTCCGGCTGGAAGGCAGCATGAGTGAAACGCGGCGACAGGGCGGGTTCAAGTTGGCGAAGTTCGTCCTGATTCAGGATCTGCACATTTGCGCCCAGCCGTTCGATGGTCTGCCGCTCCTCGAGCGTGCCCGCGAAAGACTTCTCGCCGGTATAGACCTTGAGCCAGCCGAGCGGCTTGACGATGCCCTCGATCCGGTGCGCCTTCATCAGCGACAGGTGCGCCTCGGCAGCGGACGGAACGATACTCGCCAGCTCCCGGGATATCTGTTCCACCCGGGACGGCCGGCTCGCCGCGAAGAAACGCACGAGCCAAGGCAGCATCCGCGGCAGATAGGACCAGCGGATGGAAACGGCCGAGGCCGGGTCCATCAGCATCCTTGGCACCTGTTTCAGGTTGCCGGGAGAGCCCGTCGGATACATCCCGCCAATGGCAATCGATCCGGCATTGCCGAAAGAGGTCGCGGTTCCGGGAGCCTTGGGGTCGAGCACCGTCACCCGGTGCCCCTCCATCTGCAGGCAGAGCGCGGTGGCGACGCCGACGATCCCGGCGCCGATAACGATCACGGATTTCCCGGAACCGGTCATTTCAGGGTCTACCCTTTCGCCTGCAGCATCTTGAGCAAGGCGATCAGCTTGTCGTCTCGCTCGGCCTCAAGCTGGCCGATGGACCGGCCGGCCGCTTCCTCATCCAGGCCCTCGATCAGTTTCGCCCGGAGGTCCGCATCCAGCTTCGGCGTCTCCTGCATGGTCTCCCACCAGGCTTCCATGGCCGGGCCGATGTGATCGTAGAAATGGCCCATGCCGCCCTTGCCCCCGGCGAGCCCGAAGATCATGTGCGGGCCCATCAGGGCGAGCCGCAGCCCCGGCCCCTGGGCCATTGCGGCGTCGATATCCTCTATGGAGGCGACATCCTCTTTCACCGCCATCAGAGCCTCACGCCAGAGTGCAGCCTGCAATCGGTTCGCCAGATGGCCTTTCAGCTCCTTCTTCAGGCGGATCGGGTACTTTCTGACATGCCGGTAGAAATCCATCGCCCAGTCCGCCGCCACCGGATCAGAATCTTTCCCGGCGACCACCTCGACCAACGGGATCAGATGTGGCGGGTTGAACGGATGGCCGACGACGAACTGGCTCGCATTCTTCAGGCCCTGTTGCAGATCGCTCATCACAAGCCCGGATGTGCTGGAGGCGAAGATCGTCCGAGGCTCGATCACCGCATCGACCCGCGCATACAGCTCCTGCTTGATATCAAGCCGTTCCGGCGCGCTTTCCTGAATGAAATCGCAGCCCGCGACGGCCTCTTCCGGCGTCGCGACGAACCTGAGCCGCGCCACTGCGGCACCGGCGGAAAGTCCAAGTTCGGTCAGTTGCGGCCACGCATTGTCGATGAAAGCCCGCATCTTGGCTTCCGCATCCGGCCCCGGGTCCCAAGCCACGACGTCATAGCCTTTGGAGAGAAAGAAAGCGGACCAGCTCGCGCCGATCGTACCGCCACCGAGAATGCCAATTTTGCGGACTGCGTCGACCGCCGGATACTGAGCCACTTTGGGCCTCCCTGTTTTTTTACTGTTCTTGGAACAACTAAACACCAGGGAGACGCGCTGGAAAAGAGATCAGTCGGAAGGGCTTTCGTTGCGGCAGAGCACGCCGAAGGAAAGGATGGTGAAGCCGATGATGCCGAGCCATGTTTCCTGCCACAGCCCGTAGGAGACGGCGGCAATCACCAGCCCGCAGGACAGCGCCGAGATCGCGGCTGCCCGGGCCGGGCGCGGCAACGGGTCCGAGGCCACGACCAGACGGCCGAGCAGCACCAGCGCCGCCAGAATGCCGCCGAGGCCAAGCTCAAGCCAGATCTGGATCGCCGCATTATGCGGATGGATCGTGCCGTGCTTGAAGAAACTGTATGTCGCCCTCACCGCCTCCGGCACCTCAAGGCTGCGCATCGCCCCGAGACCGAGGCCGACCAGGGGCTGTTCCAGCGCCGTCGTGGATGCGCTGTGCCAGATCTCCAGCCGGTCAGCGAAAGACGGCGGGAAAACGGCGACATAATCCGGAATCCAGACCAGCAGGTTGCCGAGCAGCCAGGGCGCGGCAATCATCAACGGCACCGCGAGCAGGAACACGAGCCGCGACGCGATCCGGCCGCTCAGAACCGCCAATGGCAACACCAACACTCCGGCCACAGCCGCGAGCATTGCCGAAGCCGACTCTCCAATAGAAGCGACGGCCAACCCGACCAGAACAAGCACCAGCGCTACCGCACGGCGACCGGCGAGCCACAGCCCTGCCGCGGCAGGCCAGCTCAGCAGGACCAGTGCGGTGCTGCCCCGGTTGAACCGGGACGGCGCCACGTCAACGTCCCATCCCTTGCCGGAGAAGAACCGGTAGAGCGGTGCATCGAAATTCAGCTCGATTGTGAAAATCATCGCACCGAGAAGAATCCCGGCACCCAGACACAGCACAAGCGGCTGTGTCGAGAGCCCCGCCCGGATTTCCGGCGCGGCGGAGACGCACACCAGCAGCAGGGCAAGCATGCCGAGCTTTTTCAGCATTCCGACAAGATGCAGACCATTTCCGCCGAACCAGGCGCCGAGTAGAGACAGGGCGACGATAGCGGCAAAAGCGATCAGGATCGGTTTTGCCGGCCTTGCGATCCGCCGCCTCTCCACCCAGACGGCGCCGAGCAGCAAGATGACCAGCGCGATGAACAGCGTCGCCATCGCCTGCTTGGCCAGCACGCCGACCGGCACGAACAGCAGCAGCACGACTGCCAGCACCCAGAACCGGAACCGCACGAAGCGGGGATCGGGCGCCATCGCGCCGGAAATTGTCATGCCCGCCTCACTGGCCAGCCGTCTCCGGCGGGAGATAATCCTTGTAGGACTTCTCTTCGACAAGGGCGGAGCCAAGCAGGAGATTGATCTCTTTCTTGATCGCCGCCCGCTGGTCGTTGACGCGGTAGACGCTACGCGCCAGCTCGATGAATTTCGGCCCGAAATCGCCGCCGCGCTCGCAATCGCGGATATCGTCCTCGATCACCCAGAGCGTCTCGTTCACCGCTTTCAGCCGTGCATAGGCATCGGCCAGCTCCGGGCTCTCCGGGATCTTCTCTCCGCGTACCTTCTGCAGCATCGTGTGTTCGAGTTCGACATTGGCACGCTTCGCCGCGTCCTCGATCCGCTCCAGCTTGATCTCCAGGATCGTGATCTTATCCAGCATCTCGCCGGGCGCAACGGGGACCAGAATTGTATCGCTCATAAGGGCTTTCCAGTTATCTGCCGAGTATATGCCGACCAAACAAAAAATGGTCCGCTTGGCTACCATGTGTGGTTTTGGAAGCAAAGATTCGTAATAGTGCGGACCCGCGACAAAATGAGCCGATCACGCGTCATGACATCCAAGCCCGCCACTTCGCAAAATCCCGAGACGATCCTGATCTATTCCTGCGGGGAAACCATCGGCGACGGTCTGTTCAAGCTGCCTTTTCTGAAAGATCTCCGGACGCGTTTCCCTGAGGCGCAGATCACATGGCTGGCAGGGCTTGGCCCGTCCATGTATGCGGGCCCCCTCGCCCCCGTGGTCGCCCCCCTGCTGGATGAGGTGATCACCGAAGCAGGGATCGGCGACGATATGAACCACATCCTGCCTTGGGGATCGCGCCCTCTGGACGGCCGCCACTTCGATCTTGTGATCGACACCCAGATCACTTTGCGCCGCACTCTCTCCGTTCGTCGTATCCGGCACAGCCGGTTTATCAGCGCCTGCGCGGGCTACTGGCTCTCCGACGAGCGCCCGGCTGCGGCCCAGAAACCGGGCCGCCACCTCTTGAAAAACCTCACCCTGCTGCTCGACCTCGCCGCCCCGGAGCGGATGGCGCATGCTCATAAAGGCCTGATCGACATGGTGGCGCCGGAATATAAGGCTCTCGCCGCCGAGCTGCTGCCGGACGGCCCCGTCTATATCGGCATCGCTCCCGGCGCAGGTGACAAGGTGAAGGTCTGGCCGGAAGCGAACTTCCTCACCGTGGCGAAAATGCAGGTGGCAAAAGGCCGGACCCCAGTTTTCTTTGCCGGACCGGAGGAAGCCGCAAAAGTCCCTGAATGGCGCGCGGCGGTGCCCGAAGCCCTCTTCCCGGAATGGAACCGGACGGACAACCAGCCCCACCTGAAAGGCCCCGTCCTCGCCATGGCGCTCGCCGGACGCCTGCACGCCGCCCTCGCCAACGACAGCGGCACCGGCCACATGATGGCCACAGGCGGCGCCCCGCTGGTCTCGCTCTTCAGCAAGCACAACCCGGCGAAATACGCGCCCAGCGCGGTGCGGCTGAAGATCGTCGATGCGAAGGATTATGGCGGGAAGGACCCGGAGCTGATCCCGGTTGGGGATGTGGTGGCGGCAGTTGAAGGTGTGATTGAAATCAAGAAACAACCCCGAGCATAATACTCGCAAATAAAAATCACGTTACGGCGACGTAACGAGAGTCGCGACGCCAAACCCATCCAAAACCAGCATCCAATACAGGACGCTTATCGTAACCAAAAACACAACAGCGTGAGGAAACGTCCAACTATATTCGTGAAATTTATAAGCAAATAAACGAAAAAATGGAAAAAATGATCTACCAAAACCACCATAAATCCTCCCCTTAAACAAGGAAGGCTTTGTCGCCTTTACTTTATCGTAATCAATATTGTCATGATTAAAAGGGCAATCGTCCAATGAATCTTGATATTCTATTTGAAGATTTCGAATTTTTTCTTTCTCGCATCTCTCTGCCTCATCCAACAGCATCAACCGATTAAATACTGCAGCAATTTTTCGCGCGCTTCGATGTAGCTGCTCTCCCTTGTGAATAAAATTCCCCGAAGCTTCAAGAAATGTTGTGATTATAATGAAAACAGAATTAACAATCGTCAAAGCCAACAAAGTCTGGGCAGACGCCTGATTCAGTGAATAAATATTTGGTATAAGAGATAAAACAATGACAAACAACGACAATACGGAAGTTAAAAAATATGAAGATTTCTGCCTTCTCTCCAACCTTAAGTTCGCCTGAAATCTAGCATCCCTAGTAATCTCTACACGCCTTTTTAAATCCTCAAAAGGTTCCAATGAAGCGACACCCTCGTCGTCCGGCGAAACCGTGGGTCTGAGCTCATTGTCTGATGACATTAATCACTCCAAAACGAGGTAGAAATTGCGAATACCGCTCTCTTAGATAGCATTTTAATTATAATTATCACGCATTAAATCATCAAGAGTTTAGAGAGAAAAATCATGAAGAGAACAAAAAGACACACGCTTAATTTTGGCACCGAGAGCGGTTCCTCAATAGATTCCGGGCATCAACCGGCACCGAACCCGAAGCGCGTAGTCCCGATAACCCGGCAACTCCTCCTGCAAGGTCCGGTCTTCAAGTGCCGTTCTGGACACCGAAATAACCAAGGCCACCGCCACGGGAATCAGTGTCCATACCGAGCCCAGGGCGAGAACGATACCGAACAGTGCAAAGATAGTTCCGGCATAGCCCGGATGCCGGACAATTCGGTATGGACCAGTGTCACACACCACATGCCCCCGTTCCGTCCGGATGACCACAACGCTGTAGAAAAAGCGGTTCTCGGCCAGCGCCCATGCAGCGAAAGCGTATCCGAGCGAGATTAAAACGAAGCCAATGGCATTCAGCCAGAGCGGAAATTCAGGAGACCAGCTGTAGCGGTGGTCCAGCCCCGCCACGATGACCAGAGGATAAGCGATACTCACCGCCATCAACGGCGCGAGCACTTTGTCCCAGGCTTTTGCGTTTTGGATAATCTCAGTATTTTGCCGGTCGGCCGTCAATCCGGGATGCCGCTGTTCCGCCAAGATGCGTCCGCCTAAACCGACTGTAACGATCAGAACAGAATAGAGCCACGCCTGCCACCAACCGGGGTCCCCGCCACATACGAATAAAATCAGCGGAATCAGGAGATACACCGCGACTAACCTGAACCAATGCAGAGGGGATACTGTTTGAGCTGCTCCTTCACTGCCCCTCTTTGCTGACATATCGCTCCCCAACCGCACGTCCCGCTCAAGCTGCCTCAGTTAAGATTATCCCCACCTGAAGTGGGAACCGAAGCGGTTTCCCCCTTGATCCGTCGCGAAATGAAAGGCACCGGACGCGAAGAGAGTTCAGGGGACCTGCCGCTCAACTCCCCAGCAAAAGCCGTCATCCCGGACTTGATCCGTGATCCATGGCTGCGCCGTCCCACCCTATGAACAAATGGATCCCGGATCTCCGGTCGGGATGACGGCGGTGCGGGCGGGTCGCTCCAGCACTTGCCTTCCTCATGCGTCACGCCTATTATTCAAGAATAAACTTGATTAAACAAGAGGCGCGCTATGATCGTTCCCATCAAAGGCCTGTACGAGGCCCATCTGACTGTCCGCGACCTGGACCGCTCGATCGCCTTCTACCGGGATGTGCTCGGTCTGCCGCTGGCCCATGTGGTCAAGGACCGCAACGTCGCGTTCTTCTGGGTGCCGGCGCCAGAGACCGCGATGCTCGGGCTCTGGGGTGTCGGATCGGCGCCGATGGGGATGAAGCTGCACATTGCCTTCAACGTCGCGCTGGAGGATGTCGAGCGCTCGGTCGCGAGGCTGAAAGCGGCCGGGCTGACGCCGACCAAGAACGGCGAAGAGCCGATTGACGAGCCAGTGGTGTTGAGCTGGATGCCCGCCGCCAGCGTCTATTTCGACGATCCGGACGGGCATTCTCTGGAATTCATTTCGATGCTGCCGGAAGAACCACGGCCGATCCCGAGTTTCCTGCCGCTCTCGGAGTGGCGGGCGGGCGCGGGGTTGTGAGCTGAGCCCAACCCTCCAAAACCGTCATCCTCGCGAAAGCGGGGACCCAGGGATCATAGAGTGCCGCCCTTGTTCCCTGGCCCCCCACGTGCGTGGGGATGACGGTGTTAATAGAGATTGGCCTCCCTATTTCCCCTTGAAGACCGCCTTGCGCTTCTCGTTGAAGGCGCGGACGCCCTCCAGGCGGTCTTCCGTCGGGACCATGCGGTTATAGGCCTCGATCTCGAAGGCGTAGCCGCTCTTCAGGTCAAGCTGGGTCGACATGTCGATGGCTTTCTTCACCTGGCGGGTGGAGATCGGCGCGTTGCCCGCGATCTTTTCCGCCGTTGCCAGCGCGTCTTCCAGCAGCTTGCCGTCCTCGCAGAGCTTGTTGGCGAGGCCCCAGTCCATCGCATCGGTAGCGCTGAAAGGCGTGCCGGTCAGAATGATTTCCTTGGCTCGGCGGACGCCGACCGCGCGCGGCAGGTTCTGGGTGCCGCCCGCGCCCGGCATGATGCCGAGGGTGACTTCGGTCAGGGCAAACCGGGCATTCGGCGCGCAATAGACGAAATCGCAACAGAGCGCGATTTCCAATCCGCCCGCGAAGGCCGCACCGTTCACAGCCCCGATCATCGGGATCGGGCAATCCATCATCGCCCGGACCGCCTGCTCGAACAGCGCATGCTGCGTCTGCCAGGCCTCATCCGTCATGTTGTTGCGCTCTTTCAGATCCCCGCCCGCGCAGAAGATCTTCTCGCCGCGCCCGGTGATGACGATGCAGCGGATGCCCTGCTGGTCGTGATAGAGCGCAGTGAAGAGATCACGGAGATCGAAGCCCATCTGGGTGTTGAGGGCGTTGCCGCGCTCCGGCCGGTCCAGGGTGAGCAACAGGACGTGCTCGGACGGCATCTCGAGACTCAGGGTTTCGAACGGACCCGGAAGGCTGGCGGGCATCTTTATTCCTCCATAATTTTATTCTGGCCGGTCACGCGACCGATGGCGGCATAATCCCGTCTCGGCCGCTCCGGAACAAGTCCGCTCCCGGCACCTCACCCAATCCGCTGCGGGAGAAATGGGCCAGGGTGCGAGCAAAGGGCAGCGTTAGCGCGACGCCGCTGGCAGGCTCTTCAACATCAGGTCCGTCGAAACCGCGAAATTCACCCCGATGTCGGAATCGGAATCCTTGGTGAAGATCGCCGACAGCATCCCGACCAGCCTGCCCTCCAGATCGACCAGCGCTCCGCCGGACGAGCCCGGATTGACCGAGGTATCGGTCTGGATGAAATCCTCCGTGTGATTGAAGCCGATGCCCGACCGCTTGTTGGCGGAGACCACGCCACAGGTGATGCCAATGCCAAGACCGAACGCGTTCGAGAGTGTGCAGACCGGCGCGCCGGTTTCCGGACGGGCTTCGGCCAGCGTGATGGGAGAGGTCTGAAGATCGACGGTCAGGAAGGCGACATCCGTCTTCTGGTCGATGGCGAGGATGGTGGCCGGCAACCGGGTGCCGTCCGGCGCGCGGACATGCACCTCCGTTGCCTTGGAGACGACATGGGCCGCCGTTACCAGCAAGCCCGAACGCAGGATCGCGACACCCGTTCCCTCCGGCGCGGTGCCAGCCGGGGCACCGAAGCCCGGCTTCTGGTAGCCGGGCCAGGTCGGCTCCACCTCGAAGATCGATGGCGAGGCAGTGGCCCAGGCAAGCCGCGCGTCGGTCTGGGCCCGGGCGTCCGCCGCCATGAACAGTACCCCGGCAGCGAGACATGCTGCGGCAACCATTCGGCCAATGTCATTCATCCGGAGTGTCTCCCGCTGATCGGTCCCGCACGTTTAACCCCGCACGTTTAACAGAGTATGCCATCGCCGCCATCGCCATCGCCCGAAACTAAATTCGCAGTCTCGAAACCCGAATTGCAGATACGCATTCCAAGCGTGTTAGAATAACCGGTCTCTGGTCGGTCAAGGAGTACATCATGAGCGACACACCGATGCCATTGATCCTCGACCTTGTGGAATGGGTCGCCGAAAAACCCCGCCCCTATGGCGAGGTCATGGATGCCTGGCGCACCTCCTGCCCCCGCCTCACCGTCTGGGAAGAAGCTGTCGATCAGGGCCTCGTCGTCCGGCGCTACGTCTGCGGCACCGGCGCAATCGTCGAGGCAAGCCAGAGCGGCAGGGACGCTCTCGTCAGTCACGGACGCGCCTGACCTCCGATTCGAGTTGCCGTAAACCAACCTCTCCGCGAGCGCACCGGGTTGCCCCGTGACCATGCGGTTACTGATTTTCTTGCTGGCGTTCCTGTATCAGATCACGCCAATTTAAATTTCCTTAAATTTTCATTTTATCAAATCACTAAACAATTTTATTAATCTATAAAGTTAACTTTTCTCATCACTTTTGTCGCGTGCGATCCTGACCTCACAATCCTCACCTGTCCGCATGGTCGCAATAAAGCTGCAACACGAATCCCGTATGAGGGAGGGCGAGATATGGACCGGTCCGGCGGCGTTCGCGCGGAACCGCGCCATCCGGGAGAGTTCGCCCCCATGACCGCCAACAGCCTCCTCACCGACGCAGTCATCAAGAACAAGCAATTATCGAAGCGCGGCATCCTTGAGCGGATGTTCACGATGGCCTTCAAGGGCTTCGTCTATCCGCAGATCTGGGAAGATCCCGAAGTCGATCTGGAAGCACTGCAGCTCGACGAGAACAGCCGGATATTCACCATCGCATCGGGCGGCTGCAACATCCTGAACTACCTGACGGAGCAACCGGCGCATATCCAGGCGGTCGATCTCAATCCCGCCCATGTCGCCCTCACCCGGCTAAAACTGACGGCGCTGGAACAGTTGCCCGACCACGAGACCTTCTTCCGCTTCTTCGGCCATGCGGACGAGCAGGAAAACAAGCGGGTCTATTTCCGTAATGTCGCCCCGCATCTTGATCCGGAGACACGGGCCTACTGGAGCAAGCGCGGGCTGCGCGGCCGGCGGATCGACATGTTCACCCGCAATGTCTACGAGTTCGGCCTGCTCGGCCGCTTCATCGGTCTGCTGCATTTCGTGGCCCGGCTGCATGGAAAAAACCCCCGTCACATTCTGCGGGCGGAGACCATGGAAGAGCAGCGTACCCTGTTCGAGGACGTGATCGGCCCGGTCTTCGACAGCCGCATCGTCAAAGCGCTCTGCCGGATGCCAGTCTCCTTCTACGGGCTCGGCATTCCGCCTGCACAGTTCGAGGCGCTTTCGGCCTCGGCGGGGGGCGACATGGCAGGGTTGATGCGCTCGCGGCTGGAGCGGCTGGCCTGCGATTTCTCGATCGACGATAACTACTTCGCCTGGCAGGCATTCGGACGCGGCTATGACCGTCAGCAGCGCCAGGCCATCCCGCGCTATCTCAGGGACAGTAACCACCAGACCCTGCGGGACAATGCTTCGAAGGTCGATGTCGTGCAGGCCTCGATGACGGACTTCCTGGCCGACTGCGATGCCGAAAGCCGGGACCGCTACATCCTGCTGGACGCACAGGACTGGATGAACACAGAGCAGCTGACCGCCCTCTGGTCCGAGATCCTGCGCACCTCGGCGCCGGGCGCACGGGTTATCTTCCGCACCGCTGGCGAGGAAAGCCCGCTGCCCGGACGCGTTCCGGCGGAAATTCTCGACCGATGGGATTATCAGGCCGAACAGTCCCTCGATCTCGGCCGGCGCGACCGCTCGTCCATCTATGGAGGCTTCCATCTCTACATCCGCAGAGATTGATCATTCCGGGGAAGATGGCCCCGAGGATGCTGGGGAGAAGATGGACCGGATCTACCGGGTCCAGCGGCATTTCTACGATCTGACCCGGAAATACTACCTGCTGGGCCGGGACCGCCTGATACGGGAGCTGGAGCCGCTTCCGGGCCAGACCGTCTGCGAGATCGGCTGCGGCACGGCCCGCAATCTGGTGAAAATGGCCCGGCGCTATCCGGACTGCCGGTACTTCGGCATCGACGCCTCGGCGGAGATGCTGGAGACGGCAGAGACCTCCCTCCGCCGAGCGGGCCTTGAGGCGACAGTGCGTCTGGGGCTCGCCTATGCGGAACAGTTCGATCCGGAGTCGACTTTCGACGAGGCCGGCGGTTTCGACCACATCGTGTTTTCCTATTCACTCTCCATGATCCCGCCGTGGCGGGACTCGCTGGAGCGGGCCGTTGCCCTGCTTCGGCCGGGTGGAACGCTGCATATTGTGGATTTCGGAAATCAGCGCGGCATGCCTGGCTGGTTCCGGAGGCTGCTGTTCGTCTGGCTCTCCTGGTTCCACGTCGAGCACCGCCCCGGCATACGTCTCTGGGTAGAGCGCCAGGCCGAGGACGGAAACCTTACTGTCTCCAACACATCCCTCGGCGGGCACTATGCCGATCTTTTCAGGCTACGGAAGCCTGAAGAAGGCCGGAATATACCCAGGTAACATTCACCAGAAATAGGGTTCTAGGACAGCATCCGCTCGACGGTGGTAAGCAGGCTTGGCAGCTCGACCGGCTTCCGGATCGATTCATGAGCCCCGATCATACGGGCATATTCGAGAACCTGAGAATTCCCCATCGACCCGCCGGTGGACATCGCAATAATCTGAACATCCGGATAGAGCGCGCGGATCTCCTTGATCGTTTCCATGCCTTCCTTGCCCGGCATGATGATATCGGAGATCACCATTTCGAAACGCGCTTGCGCCATCAACTCAAGCGCCGCATTTCCCTCTTCTGCGGTTTCCACGTCATGGCCTCGTTCCCGAAGCACTACTGACAGCAAATCCCTGAGAGATTTATCATCGTCCACGACAAGAATTGCGGACATCAGCCCCCCCAAACGCCTTGGCGCTGGTCACTATTTAACAAACTATGGGCGAATATTAGCAAAATCTCGCGTCAAGGTTAACGGTTATTCATCTTTTCGGCGATAACAGGCTCAAACCGGAAGGGATTCCTCGACGACGGCACCGGTTTCTAAAGTGACGTAAATATGTTTCTGGAATTCAGGCAAATAGCGCGGTTCCGGATTTTTCCTCGGAACGATCTCCGCTGTTGCTCCGATGAGCCCGTGCACGGTCTGCCCATCGTCGGATAGCGGCAGCAAGATCCGCTCGCCATGAATCGGATCATCCGTTTCCGCGTAGAGTCGCCCATAAATATATAATACCGCCGGGAAATCGATGACATTTCGGTAGTAGCGATGTACCCGCGGATAATAGTCCGGGTCCGTATTGTCATCCAGATAGTGCTTGGAGAGTTTGTGGCCGAACCGTGTTGCCACTCTCTCACCGGTCAACCTGTAGCGGAACCGATCTGCTTCCCGCTCATAGTCGCACAACCAGACACTCGACAGAATCTGCGCCAATTGGGACGGGTCGATCCGGTGCCGGCTTGGCGCCAGATCCGTGCCCTTGATCGTGCGCCAATGATCCAGCAGGTTGCGCGTACTGTCCGTGCGCAACCTTCCCGCAATCTGGTCAAGTGCATCGCCAATTGGCGATCCCGAGTCTCCATAGGTCATTGTTCTGACCGCTCCACCTGAACACGATAAAGCTATGGAAACCCGATAAAGGCCGCCACTTTCACCGCCGCGTTAACTAGTCGGTCCTAGCACAAACTACCCCGGGCGCACTATAAAGAGCAGCATTCGAAACGCGTAATTCAGTCCGTGTCGCAGAGTTTCTGAATGGTTTGACAGGATCGCTCAGCGCTCGAAGTCGATGCCACACCAATCTTCCCATAATTTGGCCAAGGCCGCGTAGTCCTGATCACCCATTCCTTTCGCCTCGGCAATTTCATAGGGTGTGTGAGAGGCCAGAGTCGCAAATAACGGAACACCGAGTTGTTGCGCGGTTTCGAGTGCCAGCACGGAATCCTTCCGCGCGTTGCTGACGGACATCCCGGCCGCGTAATTGCCGTCTTGCATCCGCTCCCCGACCCGATGGATCAGCGGCCTCAGCAAGCCTTCCTCCCGGTTCAGGATTTCAACCAGCGTATCCGTCGGAATATCGAGCTTGCGTGACATGGCGAAAGCCTCGATCAGGACCACCATGACCGCATGCATGACGCCGTTATTGACGACCTTCGTTCCCATCCCCGCCCCCACCGGACCGAGATCGAAGATGCGGCTGGCGATGCGGTCCAGTACCGGTTTTGCCGCCGCCTTGTTTACATCTGTCCCGCCAAGGAAAAACGTGATCTCTCCAGCTGCCATGCTGGCAACACCGCCGGCGATCGCCGCATCTACGAAGCCCACGCCGGCGACTTCCAGTAGCGCCGCCGATTTCTGTGCGGTATCCGGGGTCACCGTGCTGGTCTCGATGACAAGCTCCGGAACGCTCGACCATGCAGCGATGGCACCGGCTACCGCCAGAGAAGCTTCCGGTTTGGGCAAAGACAGCAGCACGACGGGCGTGCGGCCATCGAGATCATCCAAACTCTCCACCACATTGACGCCGGCATCCTGCGCCAGCTTGCAGCGTTCTTTGGAGCGGTCATATCCCAGCACCGGACCATGCTTCAGTAGCGCCGACGCGACCGCCAGGCCCGCGTTGCCGAGTCCGACTATCCCTGTTGCTTCCGACATCGTTTCCCCCATTTATCGATTTTGCGATGAGGGTAGTCGAGCGGCAGAACGAAGGCGAGCGGGCTTAGGCCCGCAAATCAGAACTTCAGAATTTCATTCAATAATCCGCGGCCAGTTCCGATCCGCTGATTGAATGTTCTTTGCGGCATCCTTCTGCCAACGCGTCTGAATCTCCGCATTGTAGTTGAGGTAGAGCTTGTCGTTGACGATCCTCCAATTCAGGGGATCTCCCTTGGCCGTGCTCCCTTGCGCCACAGCCCATGCGCAATAGCCGCCATATTGCGGGGCATAATGCTCGGGGTTCTGACGGAATGCCTCACGGTTTTCCGCAGAGGCAAAGCGCCACTCGGCCCCCTTGTACTCGAGCGTATAGTCGGCCGTGCCTTCGACCGGCCGCCCTTCCTTGAAATAGGCGACGGGATCGTACCCATTCACGGCAAGATTGGAGAGGAAGCCTGTATAAACCGGGGCCTCTCCTGCTCCGGCCGGCGCCGGGGTCAGCAACAGCATTCCGGTCACAATCCCGGCGGCGACCAATCCGGAACGCAAAACCAGACGTAGTGACATCAAGCACCTCCAATGTTGGATTTCTGATAACCGCTATTTTGCCACGATTGCCGGTCCGAATGCCTTCAAACCCCGATCACATTGCTGCGACACAGACATGCAGAGCGCCACGCAACCGCCTCAAAAATATCATTCTGCGCCTGAGGAAAGAGTTACCGTTAAAATTGATTCATACTGGTACCGCTCCGGATAAACTCTCTCATCCGGATCTTCCGAAGAGCGAAAACAACCATCCAGTTGGCATGAAAAAGACTATGGATTTACAGAATATCGCTCCGGATTTTTCGATGGATGACCTCGCCAGCGATGCACAACGCGCCATGTATGAGTACTGGCAGATCGCGCGAGGCAACGCCGCCCTGCCTCCAAAATCAACGCTCGACCCCGTGGAGTTGCCTCGCCGGAGCCTGCCATCGCTTGCTGTGATGGAACCGATAGACGGTAACGATTTCCGGGTCAGAATCGTCGGCACCGGCGTCCATTACGCGGTTGGAAGGGACATTACCGGCCAAAGGGTCAGCCAGATCGACGGTGCGGAAAGTGCTTTGGATCGTCTGCGCCAGTGCCGCGACGCGGAAGCCATGTATTATGCCAGCGGCCCCGCAACCTGGGCCAGCGGGCCGCAAAAATACTTTACGTCTCTCATGCTGCCGTTCGGTTCACCCGGGCATATTGAGCGCATTTTGATTGTGCTCCAGTTCACGCATCACTCACCTGCGAGCCTCTCCAGGCCCCCGCTTGAGATATCGATGCAGCAAAGCGGAATTGAGACGAGAGGAGCTGCAGCCGGACGCAGCTCCTCTCGCGAAGTTCAGGACGAAACGCCGAACGCTTCGATCAGGCTTCTAGCAACC
This sequence comes from Nisaea sp., assembly GCF_034670185.1. Classification (NCBI taxonomy): domain Bacteria; kingdom Pseudomonadati; phylum Pseudomonadota; class Alphaproteobacteria; order Rhodospirillales; family Thalassobaculaceae; genus Nisaea; species Nisaea sp. The sequence continues at coordinate 563,500 of NZ_JAXMNY010000001.1, read as the reverse complement.
TGATGTGCATTTTCCGGCACCGTCGAAGGCCATGACCTTGCCACTGAGCGGCACATGCGCCGGAACCTTCACCGCCTTGATGAAAGCCTCCGTCTTGGTGCCCGCAATAACCTTGCCGCCCTTGGTGCCTATCTCGTTCGCGTGCGAGGGAATCACGGAAACCGGCTTGATCAGCTCATTCACGACAAAAGCCGCCTCGGTCGGGCCGGTGGTGAAAGTATCACCGATGTTCATCACCACAAGCTCCGCACCGTACTGCTCGCCGACCACGGTACGTTGCTCCGCTGTCACGCCTGTATCGCCGGAGAGATAAACGACAAGGCCATTGCTGAAAGTCAGCACATAGCCGGTCGGCGGACCGGCATAGGCCGTCAGACCCGACTCATTCAGCAGTTTTCCGAGTTGCCCACCGATAAAGGCGCCTGCCACCCCATTGGAATGAACAGCCGGCACGGTCGTGATTGTGACCCCGCCAACCTTGCGGGATGCACCAAAGCGGACGAGCTGGGACTTTTTCGGATCGCCGCCAAGAGCCTTCAGCTTGCTCGCGAAAAATCTCGGCATCTCGCTTCCGGTGACAATCAGCGCGGATTTATCGAGCGCGATGTTCACGCTGTTGGTGTTCGGTGCATCCACTTTCGTCATGGCCGGCGCACCGCATTCCCCGGCGTTGACCGCATCGATATGACGGTCACCCACATGGTCTCCGTGCATATGGCTGACCAGCAACGCATCCACTTTACCGAGACGCGGATCACCTGCTCCGGCAACCGTGCGCCCCGCATCGTAAAGAATGCGCGTGCCATCCGGATCTTCGAACATCATCGCCCGGTCGAAACGGCAGAATTCACCGTCGTGACTGCCAAGCGGCGTTACGCTCACGGTTTGCGCTTCGGCAGCCCCTGTCGAGAAGGCCAGACTTCCAACTAGAGCAACTGCCAGTCCTATGGATCTCACAAGCACTGTTACCTCCCTCGGGATAATATCTGAATCTGTGCTGCATTCCGCACCATCCGGACACGAAACGGCACAAAGAGCATTCAACCATTCCTGACGTCATCCGGGACCCTGGTTTTCACGCACCGAAATGCGATCATCACATGGTTGCCTCTGAAGAGACGCGGCCTAAATGGATCGCGAAAAGCGATACGAGTGAGCTCGATAACGCCGCGGATACGTCCGATGGAAGCAATTGAGAATGCAGCAATCATCTCTGTTGGCAGAGCCTCCGGCTTTGCCGCGCTGGCGATCATCTGCATTGTCATGAGTCTGAGTTACGAGCCGATCGTCGCCGCGCGCGCCGGCTGTATCCTCTGCCTGATCGTTGCCGCCATCCTGTTTCACTATGCGATGCGCGCACCGTCGCGACCCTACCGGCAGACGGAACTCTGGATCATTCTCGCCAAGGAAGACCGGCCGCCAAAGCCGGTTGCGCAACGGATCATTGGTGAAATCCTGCGCCAGACCTATCGTAAGTTTGGCCAATACGCAGTCATTTCCGCCCTGATATTCATGGCCCTCTCTCTCATCCTCCTGCCTTTCCCGGATTTCCGGCTCGGAGCCTGACCCGAACGTTAAGTGAACCATTTGGTTGACTGATAAGAATGCGCATCATACAGTCAACCAATAAGTTCACTAATGGACGTCGGCCATGCCAGCACTCGATCAAACTTTTGCAGCCCTTTCGGACGAAACACGCCGGGCAATTCTGGCGCGCCTGCATGAGGGAGAGGCCGCACTGTCCGAAGTTGCGCAACCGTTCAACATGTCCCAGACGGCCGTCTCCAAACATGTCCGTGTGCTTTCCGATGCCGGGCTCGTCACCGTCCGCAAACGCGGCCGGACCCGCTACTGCGCCCTCAATGCCGGGCCCATGAAAGACGCGGCTGCCTGGCTGAACACCTACAAGCAGTTCTGGGAGGATGGCTTCAAAAGCCTCGCCCGTTTCCTGGAGGAAGAGAAATGACATTCGCCTATCTGAAATCGCCGCACGGCGCCGATCCGATCATTGTCGAAGGCACTTTCCCGGCATCCCCCGAACGGATTTTCCAGGCCTTCACCACGCCGGAAGACCTGGTTCAGTGGTTCGGCAACCACGCACTGGAAAAGGCGGAGGTCGATCTCAGGGTCGGTGGGAGCTGGACTTTCACCTTCGCGGAGAAAGACGGAGCGCGCGACATTCTGCATGGGCAGTATGAGGAAATCGATCCGGGCCGGATTCTGGTCTTCAGCTGGCGCCACCATAAGGAGACGGCGGCAGGAAAAGGCGAGCTTTCCCCCGCGTCAGAGGTCGCCGTGTATTTCACGGCGGTGGACGGCGGCACCCGTGTCCGGTTGATCCATTCGATGGTGGAAAGCGAAAGCTCGCGGCTCAATATCTGCGGCGGCTGGGACGCCTGTTTCGGCGATCTTGAGCGGATATTGCAGAGTGATACACCGGCTACGGCGGCTACAGCCTGATATCCGGAGCCTGCCCCCTCGCCGCCTTCCGCTGCCGGAGCCAGGGACATCGGCAGCGGAGGGCAAAGGACTAACAGTTGCTTCAGGCGTTCGCGATCGTCTTCGGAACGCCGAACTCCTCCCGGCAGACTTCCGCCAGCGCGGCAATGCCCTTCCGGATCGTCTCGACTGGGGGATTGGCGTAGCAGATCCGGATCGCCCGCTTCGCTCCCGGCCCTTCGATGGACCATTCGGCCCCCGGATTGACCTGGATGCCATGCTTGGCCGCTTCCGATGCGAGACGCGATGTATCGACCTCGGCCGGCAGTTTGACCCAGAGGAAAATACCGCCCGGAGGCGCTTCGAATTCCGCCACGGTGCCGAAGTTCTTCTCCATCGCCTCGATCAGCACATCACATTTCTGCTTCAGCACCTTGTTCAGCCCGGCGACATGATTTTCGAAATGCGTGTTGCAGAATTCAGCCAGCACCATTTGCTCAAGGGCGCCGGAGCCTGCGTCGGTCTTGCAGGACAGCAATCGCGCCATGAACGCCCAGGGTGCAACGATGAAGCCGACGCGAAGGGCCGGAGCGATGGATTTGGAGAAAGAGCCGACAAAGACCACACGTCCGCTCTTGTCCAGCGCATGCAAGGCGGGGGGACGCTTGCCGTCCCAGATCAGGTCCGAGTAACACTCGTCCTCGATCACGGCGACATCGTATTGCTCGGCCAGCCGCAGCAATTCCTCGCGGCGCTCCAGCGGCATGATCGAGGCGGTCGGGTTCTGCACAGTCGGGATGACATAAATGAATTTCGGTTTCGTTCCTTCGGAAGCCAGTTTGGCCAGGGTCTCGGCCAGATGGTCCACTCGCATGCCCTGCTCATCCAGCTTGATGCCGATCGGGGTAACGCCGAGGCGCTGGAACCGTGTCAGGCAACCGCCATAGGTCGCTTCCTCGATAAGCACCGTATCCCCCGGCGCCAGCATCACCTCATTGATAAGATCGAGCCCCTGCAGGGAGCCGGAAGTCAGCAGCACATCATCTGCCGTACAGGTCATCCCCGCATCACGGCCCAGTTTCCCGGCAAGGAATTCACGGAGCGGACGATAGCCCTGGGGACCGCTTTCCAGACTATAGGTGGCGAGAGTCGCCCCCTCGCGCTGAAGGACGCGTGTCGCCGCATCCACCAGCGCATCGGTCGGAATGCTTTCCGGCGCATTGTGACCGCCAACGAAATTGAAGTTCGGAAAACCGTTCCAGCGCCCGGCCGGTGCCGGCAGGTCCTGCCGCACCACGGCTTCAAAATCAAACTCCTGCGATGTCATCGCACTTCCCCACCTGATGATTCCCCAATTGGAAAGCAGCGTGGCCGGGATCAGCGGTCAGGACAAGGTCCGGACGCACGAACGACGCGCACTAGTGACGTTCCAGTTTCCGAAGATATGCCTCACCGAAGCGGGTGCCGAGCATGGCATCGCGGGTCAACAGCGCCCGCAGCGCGACATCGAAAGAACTGTATACGTCGTGCAGGATCAGCGCGATTTTCAGCAACTGCACAGGGTTCAGCAAATCGAAGCGCGTGAAATCCCGAATGAAGATCGCATCCGCCCATACGGACTGGCTGAGACCTGCGTAAGGATTGTTATCGACAATAAGCGGCTTCACCACCCGACTGACCGGCTGGACAAAGCGGTGGAGCATGAACCCATGCTCCCGCAAGAACAGATCGACGTCGGAGAACAGCGGCTGGTTATCGTACATCTGCATGAATTCGACTTCAGACTGGATCACCAGGCAGTTTGCGAGCTTGTCGGTCCCGTTCCGAAAAACCTCGAGCTCCGCCCCCTGAATGTCGATCTTCAGAAAATCGAGATTATCGATCTCGGCAACATCATCGAGGCGGACTGTCTGGATTGTCTCCCGGCCGATGACCTGGCCCCATTCGTCAAAGCCGTGAAAGCAGCTCAACACCGCCGGGTTGGGCTCCAGCAAGGAGGTCATCCCCGGCGCTTTGCAGATCCTCAAGGTCTGCTCCGTTCCATCATAAACCGCATGGGGTAGATAGGTTTCATGCGCGCTTTTCCGCGCCTGAAGCTCGGCCAGCGCATCCCGGTTAGGCTCGAACCCAACGAGCCGCACCTTCCCCGCTTCCAGAAGATCCTGGTACGGCGGGCGGCCATCGACCGCGATCGGGTTGGCGCCGATATCGACGACATCGATCGTCACGTCTATGTCGAGCATTTCCGTCAGAGACGGTCGTTCACCACTCATTTTGCCCCCGCGAGGAAACACATAACCGGATTGAGACGGAAAGCTCGCATCTCCGCTCGGGTCCGGCAACAGAAACACTCTCCAGGTGCAAACCAGCCGAGGCTGGTCTTGGCCGAAAACCGGCGAACCTGAGGAACATCAGGTTGCTTTTTATGGAAATACCTTTAAATTCAAACGAAATTAATGGTCGTTGTATTTGATCGTCGCAACTTGGGGATTCTGCCCCCAGTAATGACCATTTTCTTGTTCTGTTTCGCGCGCCTTACACGATGATTACCTAAACAGGCTAGGGGCCGATCAATGACCTCAATTTTGGACAAGGTCCGGAGCCTGTCAGTCAAACTGGTCCGCTACGAAAAAACAGCTCAGATTCTACATCACTGGATCGATCTTTCGGGTGCGGAAGGCACAGGAATCGTTCCCCGGTTCGACCCCATCGCGGTTCCAAGCCTTCTGCCCTTTGTCTATCTGCTGCAACGCAACGGCGACCGTTTGAAATACAGGGTATCCGGTGAGGAAGTTAACCGGCTGTTCGAACAGAACCATACCGGCCGCTATCTCCACGAGGTTGTCCCCAACGAAATCTACGGCGAGGTCGCACCCTACTTCTTTAGCGTTTTCGATCCATGCATCTGCATCTTCAGAGGAAGGGTCTTACTGCCGGATCGCGAATACATGTCATTCGAACGGGTATTGCTGCCGGTCATGCGCAACGGCGAAATTCAATTGCTTGGGACACTTGCCCTCAGCTCCACGACACCGCTGCGCACGGACATGGAACCGTCCGCAGCACCGGGCCCGGGTTTACACTTTACGCTCATCGATCTTGAAAGCGGCAAGGTCGAAACCTCTAAAAAGAACCTGGAGCCACTGGCTAACCGCTATAGACCGCCTACCTCTCTGTGCGGATAAACGCGCGGTGCACTAGTTTTCCAAAGCCGAAATCCGGCGGCTAATCGCCAGGCTCCTAGAGCCTAAAGATCAGCCGCGGGACTTTTCTTGACTGCGCCCCGCCCGATCAGCCGGCGCGCGGCAGCTCCGCCTCGACCAAGGCCGCCCACAGGCTGGCGCCTGTGGTCAGCGTCTCGTCGTTGAAGTCATATTCCGGATGGTGCACCGAGTGGGTGTGGGTTTCGTCCCCACCACCAAGGAAGATATAGGCGCCCGGACGCTCTTCCAGCATGAAAGAAAAATCCTCGCTGCCCATCAGCGCCTCGGTCTCCGGATCGACTGCCTCCATGCCGACCACGCTGGCCGCGGCGGAGATGATCCGCTCGACCTGTTCGTCATGGTTAGAGGTGACCGGATAGCCTTCGCGATATTCGCACTCGATCTCGATCCCGTTAGCTAGTGCGAGACCGTCGCAGAGTTTCTGGAACTTCTCCTTGATCAACGCCTGCACCTCTTTGGTCATGGTGCGGACAGAAGCGTTCAGCATGGCCTCGCCCGGAATGACGTTATTCGCGGTTCCGGCATGGAACTGGGTGATGCTGACCACGGCGGTATCGAACGGATTGATCGAGCGGGACACGAATGTCTGCGCCGCCTGATAGATCTGCGTGCCGATGGCAATCGGGTCGATTGCCAGATGCGGCATGGCGGCATGACCGCCCCGCGCCTTGATGGTGATGGTGACGCTATCGGCACCGGCCATCAGCGGCCCCTTGCGGATACCGAAGGTATTCTTCGGAAGCTGCGGCATGTTGTGCAGACCGTAAACCGTATCGGTCGGGAAGCGGTCGAACAGGCCGTCCTCGATCATCGCCCTGGCCCCGGCGCCCCCTTCTTCAGCAGGCTGGAAGAACAGGTTAACGGTGCCATCGAAGTTCCGGGTTTCCGCCAGATATTTTGCCGCACCGAGCAGCGTGGACGTATGGCCGTCATGACCGCAGGCATGCATCTTGCCGGGAACAGTCGACTTGTATTCCGGGTTCGATACTTCCTGCATCGGCAGGGCGTCCATATCCGCCCGGATGCCGATGGAACCAGTGCCGGAGCCATTTCCCCTGATCACTCCGACCACACCGGTTTTACCGATACCTTCATGGGTCTCTATGCCCCAGGAACGCAGCTTTTCAGCAACAATTCCGGCCGTCCGTGTTTCCTCGTAGCAGAGCTCCGGGTGCATATGAAAATCATGGCGCCATTCGCACATTTCACCTTCGAATTCGGCGATACGGTTCTTGATCGGCATCTCTACCTCTTCCTTTCAATTTCCTGCCACGGCGAGGAAGCCGTAGAGGGAGCCATAGCGCTGCCGCGCAGGCCGAGCGTGTCTGAATAGTCCGGGAAACGGTCGTCCAACGACCTTAAGGCCGTTCGAATTACAGCCTGAAAAGAAATCCTATCCTACTGCAACCAAGCACCTATCGGGAAGCAGGAACCTTTCCCTAATTCAGAACCAACGCACCATCGCCGAAGAGGCCCACTCAATCCTTCACGTCGGATCTGGCCTACGGAAATCACTTGGCCGCAATCATGCAATCTATGAAAGATTTAGTCCTACAATACAGTGTAAAATACCTCCCGAAATACGAACAGAAAATGTGTGCCATTATTCAACGGCGAAGAGCTCCAAACCTGTCGAAGCTTAACAAATATTTACATTAATGGCTTATTAATGCTTTCATTTATAAACTCAAGATAGCGAATTCCATACAAACGGATGACATTGGCACTCTAAAACGTAAAAATTTCCCGTGAAAAAACACTGGAAATATGGGCAGTTTGTGCATCAAGTAACGGTATGGGCGAAGTTTCGATTATACAATTTTTGATACAAATCCTTCCAATGGAAGATCACGCAAAGGGCCGTTTAGATGTTTTCCAGTCTCTCGATCCGGAAGAAAATCATTGGCGTATGTCTGGTCACTCTCCCTCTCCCGATAGTGGCTTTGGTCTATGCCGTATTCTCGATGAATTTGATCGGCATTGAGCTCAAGGAAATCGCAGAAGAAGACATGCCGATCACACGGCAATTGACCAAGGTGACCGTCTTGCAGCTTGAGCAAGCCATTCATTTTGAGAAAGCCATGCGATTTTCCGGCATTCAGAAGAAGGATGCCGACCTCAGCGCGGTGCTCGCCAAGGAAATCAAAAAATTCGAAGAACAAAGCAAGAGTGCGGATGCGCTGTTTCTGGACCTTGAACGCAGACTGGAGCATGCAATTGAGGTGAGTTCCTCCCACGGGGCGACCGAAACCGTTGAGGAATTTTCCTCGGTCGCGGAACAAGTCAAAGAGGCAAAGCGTCTCCACGCTGATTACGAGGTTCAGGCGAAAGGCGCATTCAAAGCCCATGAAGCGGGTGATATGGACGCGGCAACCAACTTTGCTGAAAAAGCGGAGGCATTGGAAACCACTCTCGATCACAAGATGGAAGAGATCCTGAGTGAAATCGGGGAATTTACGCAGCGCTCTCTCTATGCAGCTGAAGAGCACGAACAGCAAAGCTTGAAGATCATTGTCGCTCTGGCCTGCCTGGGTCTGGTCGGCGGGCTTGCCAGCGGTGCGGCAATCGGCAATGCGGTCGCCGGACCGATCGTCAAGCTGACCTCTGCCATGGCCCGGCTCTCCACCGGCGACTACAGCGTGGACGTGCCTGCGCGCGGCCGCAGAGACGAGATTGGCAGCATGGCGGAAGCCGTTTCGGTCTTCAAGGAAGCCAGCATCGAGCTCGAGCAGATGACAGAGTCCCGTCAGCAGGAGCAGGAAGAACAGCAACGCCGCCTGCAGGAAGAGATGCTGACGCTTAGTAACAAGCTGGAAGAGGAACTGAAAACCGCCGTCAACTCCATCGCCGAAGAGATGGAACAGATGCGCCAGCGCTCGGAAACCATGAACCGGTCGGCGGAAAACGTGAGACAGGAAAGCATGGCCGTCGCGGCCGCGTCGGAAGAAGCGACCGTGAACGTTAATACCGTGGCCGCGGCATCCCAGGAGATGGCGCAGTCAATTCAGGAAATCAGCCGACAGGTCGGTGCATCGACCGACATCGCCAGGGAAGCGACAACCGAGATCGAGAAAACCAACGCAACGGTCGAAGGGCTTGCAAGCGCGGCCGAAAAGATCGGCGCCGTGGTCAACATGATCACGGACATCGCCGAGCAGACCAACCTTCTGGCTCTCAATGCAACAATCGAGGCCGCACGTGCCGGCGAAGCGGGCAAGGGGTTTGCGGTTGTAGCATCTGAAGTAAAATCCCTCGCCAACCAGACCGGCAGCGCGACGGAAGATATCGCGGGGCAGGTCCAGAGCATCCAGAGCATTACCAGCGACGCGGTCCAGGCAATGCGCGCGATTGGCGAGACCGTGGTGCGGATCAACGAGATCTCGGAACAGATCACGGTCGCAATCGAGCAACAGACCGACACCACCAATGAAATTACCCAGAATGTCCAGGAAGCGGCCATGGGCACCCAGGAAGTCTCGGGAAAAATCACTGGCGTCGCCGCATCGGCTGAGGAAAACGGCACCATGTCCCAGGAGATTAGTGCCTCAGCGACCACGATCACAAACAAGATGCAGGAGCTACAGACCAGGCTGACGGCTATCGTCCGGGAATCCGCGGCAGGCAACCGGCGTGAAGCGGAGCGTAAAACGCTCATGGAAGCGTCCAGGTTCCGCGTCGGCGAAGACTGGTATCATTGTGTCATCCACAACATCTCGGAAACCGGCCTCGAAATCGGGACCGATGAAAAGATCCCGGAAGGCACGACAATCGAGGTTGACCTGACCGGTCTTGGCAGGGTTCAGGCCCGGGTCGTGAGGCAACGCAAACGTGTCAAAGGGTTCGGCGCTGAGTTTATCGAGCTCGACGAAAGCATCCGGGATACCATCCGCGCATGGGACCAAGCGGCACTCGCCGCCTGACGGAACAGTCTGGCCAAAACGGCCGCTGTCCTCGCAGCCAGCACACCTCAAGGCCTCTTATTTCGGCGCACCAATCGGCGGAATAGCCTTGAGGTAGCGGGCAATGGCACGGCGATCCTCGTCGCTCAGCAGGCCCGTATTCTCCACCACCTCTGTCATGGAACCACCGACCGTATCGAAATCCGGTGTAAAACCGGATTTCAGATACTCCGCGATATCGGCTTCCGACCAGGCGGCAATATCGCCGCCAGCCGGGGTCAGGTTCGGGATAGAGCCTTTCCCGTCCGGATTGGGGCCACCAGCCAACCAGCGCGAAAGATCAAGGCCGCCAATGACGGAACGCGGTGTATGGCATTCCCCGCAATGGCCCGGCCCTTCAACCAGATAGCGCCCTCTCTCCAGGTCTGCGCTGACCTCCACCACCGGAGCCGGATCGAGGTAGAGCTGTTTCCAGAGCCCGAGACCGCGCCGGACCGAAAACGGGAAGCCGACTGCATGCGGCGTGTTCGCTTTCTCACTCGCGGGCAGCGACTTCATGTAGGCCCAGAGATCCAGTAGATCCTCGGTCTTCATCCGGGCGTAAGAAGTGTAGGGAAAAGCTGGGTAGTAATGATTGTCGTCCGGCGAAACACCATGCTTCATGGCATTAACGAAATCGACACTACGCCAGCCCCCGATGCCGGCTTCGGGATCCGGGGAAATGTTCGGGGCATAGAAAATGCCGAATGCGGTGACGAAAGACCGGCCTCCCGCGAGGATTAGCTTCTGCTCCCCCTTGGCACCGTCCGCCGCATGACAGGAGACGCAGCCGCCGATGGTGAAAATCGCCTGGCCACGTTCAGCATCACCGCCGTCAGCAGGCACGCTGCCTTGCGGAACCGTTTCAGGCGCCGTCAGAACCCATCCGGCAACCGCTCCAGCGGCGGCAAGAGCCACAACCCCGAGCAATGCGCGGCGCATCCCACCTGTCATCACACCCTCTCCTGCGCGTCTTGCGGGGCCCGGTCGCAGCCCGGGCCCCGGCAGAACCAGATCTGATTATTTAGGCGCACGGAAAGGTTTGTGACAGCCGCCGCATGATTTTCCGACATCACCGAGAGCCCCCTGCAGGGCCGGCAACCCGTCACCAGCAACCTTGGCCATCGCCATTGATGCATCGGCGAGCGCTTTGCTCTTGCCGTTTATCTCTGGATAGGTCGCCCAGATTTCCGCCATGGCGCGCGTCTTGTCGGGCATCGCCGTCGCGTCCGAGCCTTTTGGCCACATCATCCCCTGATCCAGCGCGGCAAGTGCGGCGAGGTTATTGGCAGCGGCACTGGCTGCCGTTGCGTCATATGCCACGCTGCCTTTCGCCATCGCTCCAAGCTGGCCCAGATTGAAGGAATAGAGCTTCATGACCGCCTGGCGCGCCTCGATGGCTTTTTCCAGATGGCCGTCCGCGAATACCGGAGCCGCCACAAGGAGTGCGGCGGAAAAGCCAAAGGCAGTCAGTATTGTTTTGATTTTTTGCATGTTCGATCTCCCACTGCAGGCAAGTTTGCCTACCTTTAGGCTACAACAGCAGAAATTCTTGTATATTCACTAAAAGGTCATCGGTGTTTGTATGGTGAGAAACAATCCACGACGGTGTAGGAGGCCAATCGCTGCCGTGACGTGATTACAGCCTTTACCCTCTGTGCAATCCCGCGCGCAGCCCTATATCCGTCCTTATGACTGGCCGCGCACTCCTCACAGCCCTCCTCTCTCTGCTCCCCTCGGCGGCTTTGGCCGATCTCGTCGTGACATTTATCGAAGCCTCCCCGTCCGATCTGTTCATCGTCGAGAACCGGAACGATTGCGAATATTACGACTTCGGCATGCAGATCGACCTACGGAGCTCGGCCGGCGGCCTGTTGTTTGACATTACGGAAGGCGGCGCGGGCGCAAGTGCCTACGAACCCTTCGGCATTGCCGAGGGGAGAAACGCAGTCCGGAGCTTCTCCCCCGTCACGGACGGCGATCGTGTCGTATCAATCCTGTTTGACAGGCTCGAAGGGCGCGGACGCGTCGTCTTCACAGTGGATGTCGACGACACGTTGCCCGACGGGCCTTACGGGCAGACGGTGGTGGATTCGTCAGAAATCGCAGGCGCAATGATCGTCATAACAACCTTAGGACAAGAACCCGCGACCGCTGTTTTTCTGTCGGACGGGAGAGCAACGGCACAGCTCAAGGCCTGCGGGCCAGTTTCCTGAGCAGCCTTCTGCCAAACCAGACGTCGACCGGTTTCGGTAACGGTTCCCCAATCCACGCATGACTCCTGACATTTACATGCCATGATTGGTATCGTGAAAAACCAGACTGACTAAATCAGGCCCAAACCGATGTGGTGTTGCACTTGAGTGTCGATGAAAAACAGTTCGAGAGAGTGAGATCACCGCTTCTTCGCGAGGCATTTAAGCTCTGGAACAGTAAGCGCGGTAATCGCCGGATGGCCAAACGGGCCGATTTCGACCCGTTGGAGATGCCTCGATTGCTCTCCTCCATCATCCTCATTGATGTCGAAAACGACGGTGCACGGTTAAGAATTCGTCTTGTCGGAACGAAAATCGTCGATATGTATGGAAGTGATTATACTGGAAAATATTTGGACGAAATTGATTTTGGAGATGTCAGAAACAAGGTTCTGAAAGAGTACCACCTTCCTATTTCTGAAAAGCGCCCGGTTTTTTCGGATCATGACTTCCGAAAACTAAATGACTACCATCATACTATTGAACGGGCCATTTTCCCGCTTTCAGATGACGACAATACCGTTAACAAGCTCATTGCATTTCTTGATTTCGAAAGAGTTCAAGAGCCTTAGACTGCAAGGGTACATGCCAGCGTATCGGAATGAGATTATGGGAGCTTGTCGGAGCGACTGATCCGTTCACCGTACGAAGCTGAAAACACTTTTTTATCAAGGCGGAGAGTGGTGGGCGCAGTAGGACTCGAACCTACGACCCGCTGATTAAGAGCGCGCAATTTTTGCTCTTATCCGCCTGATATTACTGCTTATTGTTCATCTTCGGCATCTAGTTTCAGCGCCTTTAAACCGGCCCAAACTTACCGAGTGTGAACCTGTTTCGCGCCCTTTCGATATCAACCGAAAGGCGAAGACCAATGGACCAGATAGCACGTTTTCACAAGCTCCGCGTGACCACCAGAGATGGTGATCTGATCACCGAAATGGAAAAACGAGATCCGGATCAACTGATCGCTTTCGGCCGCAAGCAAATTCGCGCCATCCCGGAAGCGGAGATTTATGTTGTCCTGGACCCGGACGGCCGGGCGATCGCCAACGGCGGCACAAATGACGAAAGCGAGATCCGCACGGACGTCAAGAGAGGAGACCGCGTGGACCTTTGCGACAAGACCAGCGACCATACGATCTTACTTTCCGGAACCGTTCGCGCGATCGGCCTGCGCTGCGCTGACGGCGTGCCCCTGATCGAGATCGAGCCTTATGACCTCATCGCCAACGGAACCCGTTGCACCGACTACATGGCAAGAGTGATATTCGTACCGGCGACCGTATCGGCAAACGAGCGCGCGGATCTTTGCCTAAGACTGACCGAGAAAAGTAGCCGGCATGAACAAATCGGGATCAGTGAAGTTGCGGGAATACCCGCACGAGACAGTGCAACTTCGTTGCAAGCGGGAGCACTGCAATAAGTCCTGGTCGATATCAAAGGCGAAACTTGTTGCGCGGTGCGGTCCGGATATAGCGCTCCCGGACCTTGCCGCGCTTGCGAGCCTCACGAAGCGAGGTCATCCCTTAATGCCTTCAAACAGTCCTGCGACCATTTCAATTCCCTGAGCCCATACCGCCCACATCGCGAATATAACAGCAACAACACCCAACGCCGTGTAGAGCACGTGCCACTTTATATCGCCGGCAGCCTTTTTTGCCTCACGCGCGTCGTCGCCGGCGGTGCTTACCTTTTCACTAAGCAGGTCGATTTTCTGATTAGTTGCAGAAACTGAATTAGCGATTTGGTCGACGATGCGGTCCAACTTGCCGTCAATCCCAACCAGCTTCGCCTCAACTCGCGCCTCTACCGCAGCAAGCTTGGCGTCTATCTCTTCCCTCGTTGGGCCTACCATACCTGAGTCCTTACCTGTTGGGCGTCGAGGTTTAGCTTCGCTCGGGGAAGCTACGCTCTCTCCCCCAGTACCGCTTCCGATCGCCGACCCCGTCCGAACCATTCCCCCGCTGCCGCCTGACTCGCTCCAACCCGGCTGAACAGAAAATTCATGTGGATAAACCACATTTTGGGCTGCGGCGTCAGCCATCTTCCTTATCTTCCGCAGCCTCGCCATCAGGCAGCATTTCGACCAAATAGTCTTTGAGCGAAATCGCCATTGATCGGTCCATCTTCACGCCGACAGGGAATTGCACATTCGTAATAACCTCGCCGTCAGAAACTCGCATCGCGCGAAAATTTCCAAACGCCATTTCAAACAACCCGTCGACCTCAAAAACAAAGAAGCGATTTACGTGCGGGCCACTTGACATAGCCTCTATCGCGCGCTCTTGGGCTTCCCTCAACCCATCTGGCCCGGACCATATTCGAGCAACATACTCTTCTTGTGTTTCGGTTTTCTCATCAGCCATTCGCACCTCCACACCCATGAGTTGGGTACGCTAGGCTGGTGTGGCAAGATCGTCAATCACCCGTATGCTGAGGGGATACATCCCTTATCTAATGCATAAATCTCCACCCGCTTATCGGTTCTTCATGCCCGCCGGCGCGAACGCACGATCGCCAAACCACCAAACAACGGCCGTTTGCGCAGCGAAGACGATCGAGTAGACCACATATTGCAAGAGATCCGTCGCCGGACTCTGCGATGCGTTTAGAAGAGACAGGATCGAGGATCCGTCTCCCAACCGATACCCTTCACAGATATTCCAGAAGATAAAGACTTCGGCGACGACGAGCACGAACGTCAGGAGCGGTCGGAACAGGCTTTTGATACCGTTCACCCACTCCCCGCTTTGACGGGCAAGAATAGTGTTGTCGATAACTGCCCCCTAGAAAACCGCTGGGCAAAGAATCAGCTGTTCTAAGAGTGAAGGAAACAACAGGAGCAGGGCGCGACACTACAAAAAGTGATTAAATTTCAGCAACTTATAGGCGATTTGAGCTTATCGCGCGCGCATCATACTCAACATCCGCAAACAGCCAAGTGTGAACCGATTTGCAGAATTCGGCGGAAATGTGTGAACCATTTTTCCGTTTGACTAGCCGAATTATCCAGTAAAATCAAGGCGGAGAGTGGTGGGCGCAGTAGGACTCGAACCTACGACCCGCTGATTAAGAGTCAGCTGCTCTACCAACTGAGCTATGCGCCCGCCCGTCGAGGGAGCGGATTGATACTAAAGGCGTGACCCTATTGCAAGCGGGTTTTGCACTATTCCCCGGAGGACTGAGAACGACGCCAAGTGTGTTCCGAACCCGGGCCAAGCAACTGTTCGCGTAGCTCCTGCAACGGGTCCTTGTCTTTGCTGCCTCCACGCAGGGTCGGATCGTTTGGCAAGGCCTGCCAGTTCCAATTCCCCTCACCGTCATCCGGCAGAGGCGCCTGAGCCGCCGGGCGGCGTGCTTCGGGGTCCTGCATCCGGGTCTGCTTCTTGCGCACCGCCTTCGGCACGCTTTCAGACTTTCCCAGAACCCAATCCAGTCCGAGCATATCCCGGTCTTCTTCAGCTTGCTCGGCCGGAGGCACCGGGCGACCGCGGGTCGCTTTGGAGAGTTTGGCTTCGATCCGGGCTGTTTCCGCCTGCTCTACGGCACCGCTACCGATGCTGCGCCGTTCTTCCGGCGGCAAGGAATCGAAGCTGTCACGGGCCCGGTCATACTCAACCCGATCCCCGGTTTCGGCTGCTGCATCAAGGTTACGTGTAAGGTCGCTCTCGCCTTGATTCTCACGGGCGGAATCGGCGAGAATTTTCAGGCTCTTGCGTTCAATATTGTCCAAGGATCACCAACCTGTTCGGTCCCGCTCCGGAAACAACGGACGGCATAACATCAACAAAAAGCTCATTCGTGAAAGTTTAACAGAAAAATCCCATAAAAGTCTATTAAGGCGCTTTTTTGATTACGAAAAGCTCAACCTTAGGGCATTTCAACCACCGCTCCAGATGGGCAGCAGCTTCAGTCTTCGTCTTCGAAACCTTGCCGGCCGATCTCGATGTCACGATGAACGTAGCAATTGATGATCAGACCAAAGCCGATCATCGCCGTCAGCATCGCTGTCCCACCGTATGAGATCAGCGGCAACGGCACGCCAACTACCGGGATCAATCCCATCACCATGGCAATATTGATGAACATATAGAGGAACAATGTCGTGGTTGTTCCGAGCGCCAAAAGGCGGCCGAACTGGCTGGAGCAGCGCAGCGCTATGGCAAAGCCATACCCAAGTGCCAGAACATAGAGCAGCAGCAGAAACAACGCTCCCGCCAGCCCCAGCTCTTCGGCCAGCATGGTGAAGATAAAATCGGTCTGCTTTTCCGGCAGGAAGTTCAGATGGCTTTGGGAGCCTTGCAGAAATCCCTTGCCGAAGAGTCCCCCTGAGCCAAGCGCGATCTTGGACTGCAGGATGTGATACCCGGCGCCGAGAGGATCGTTCTCCGGATTGATGAAGGTCAGAATCCGGTTCTTCTGATAGTTATGCAAGAATTGCCAGCCGATGGGGATAGCGGACAAGCCAAGCACGAGAACGGTGACGAATTTCCAGATCCGCACACCGGCAAGGAAGAAGATGGCTCCACCGCCAAGGATGATCATGCCTGCCGTGCCCAGATCGGGCTGGCGAAGAACCAGGATCGCCGGTGCAAAGACCAGAACCAGCGGTATGAACAGGCTGCGGATGCGCCCAACCTCCTCGAAGGTCTGACGGTGGAAATACCGCGCCAAAGCAAGTACCAGCGCCAGCTTCATCAACTCCGACGGCTGCAACCGAAAGACACCAAGATCGATCCAGCGCTGCGCGCCCATGCCTATCTCACCGGCGATCTCGACAACTCCCAAGAGGCCGAGAGACAGGAAATAGAAGGCATAGGACCAACGCATCAGGAAGCGGATATCAATCAGCGCAATGCCGAGCGTGATCACCAGGCCAATACCGAACCGGATAGCCTGGCGCATGGCCCATGGCGTCCAGCTGCCATTAGCTGCCGAATAAAGCATGGCGAAACCGACAGAGGCGATCAGCGTCAGGAGCAGGATAAGCCCCCAGTTGATCTGCTGCAGCTTGATGCCGAGCGTCAGTTCCGGCCGGTTGAGAGAGTTTGAATGCATGCCGGTCGCCATGGCCTAACCCTGATCCGTTTCAGGTTGAGCTTGTGGCAGGATCTCGACTGGTTCTGCCTCGGATGCTTCGAACCCGTCGGCTTCCATGGCACGGGCGAGAATGTCCCGGGCAATCGGCACCGCGTATTTGCTGCCGCCACCATGCTCCAGCACGACCGCAACCGCGTAGCGTGGCGCCTCAGCCGGCGCGTAACCGACAAACAATCCATGATCCCGCTCACGCCAGGGCAGGTCTTCGTTCTTGATCACACCCGTCAAACGCTCCGCCTTGGTGATCCGCCGGACCTGTGCGGTCCCGGTTTTGCCGCCAACCTCGACGCCGGACTCCGGGATTTTAGCGCTGCGCGCCGAGCCGTGCGCTCCATTGACCACCCGCCGCATGCCTTCAAGCACATAGGCAAGATTGCCGCGCGAGACATTCATTTTCGGGATTTGCTCGTCGCCTTCTTCGCGCCGGATCAGAGTTGGTTTCACCGCATAGCCGCCATTGACCAGCCGCGCGGTCATAACTGCGAGCTGCAGCGGCGTCACCAGAACGAAGCCCTGGCCAATGCCTGTGATCAGAGTCTCGCCCTTCTGCCAGCGCTCGCCACGCACGGCGAGTTTCCATTCCCGGGTCGGGATCAGGCCATTGCGCTCGCCCGGCAGCTCGATCTCGAGTGTCTCGCCAAGGCCGAAACGGCGGGCCATTTCGGAGATCCGGTCGATACCAACCCGCTTCGCCGCCTCATAGAAATAAACGTCGCAGCTCTGCTCAAGCGCATCCATGACGTCCATCTTGCCGTGACCCCAGCGCTTCCAGCAGTGGAAGCGGGCATTGCCGAGATCCGTATGGCCGTTGCAGTAAACCTCCGTCTCCGGCCCGATCACACCGGCTTCAAGCGCAGCAAGCGCCACAATCATCTTGAAGGTCGAGCCCGGCGGGTATGTCCCGGCAATCGCCTTGTTGGTCAGAGGGTGGCGCGGATTGGAAAGCAGGTTCTCCCAGTCGCGGGCACTCAGCCCCTTGTTAAAGTTGTTCGGATCGAACCCCGGCGTCGAGGCGATGGTCAGAACCTCACCGGTATGCACATCCATGACAATGGCGGCACCGCTTTCGCCCTGCACGATGTCGCCCCCTTTGTCGAGGAACACCGTCCCGTCGTCATTCTCCAGATAGCGCTTCGGCACACCGGAGCGCGCGATGGCTTCCTGCACGCGGATATCCGCGATGGGAACCCGCTCCGAGCTGCCGCGCTCAAGGCGTTCGTGGGCGAAGATCTGAAGGCCCATGTCGAGGGTGAGATGAACGTTCTTGCCCGGTTGCCCCTCGTCGCCCGGAAGTTTCCGGATGATCCGGCCGAGCGCGTTGACCTCGACCTGACGACGGCCCGCGGAGCCGCGCATTTCCTGATCGTAGAGCTTTTCAATACCGCTCTTGCCGATCCGGAAGTCCGGCAGCTCAAGGACCGGATCGCCGGTCAGTTCCGTGTCCGAAACCGCCGCCACATAGCCGGTAATATTCACCGCCTTGGAGCCAAAGGGATAAACCCGGGAGCGCCCCTCCTCGATCCGGATGCCGGGCAGATAGGGTGCGTTCACCGCAACCCGGCTGATATCTTCCCGGGTCAGGTTTTCCACCACCGTTACCGGCACGAAACTGCGCTTTCGGGAGATCTCCTTGAGGACCCGTTTCACGTCCCAATCGTCCACATGGACGACCTGGCGCAACGCATCGATCGTCGCGCGCACATCGCTGGTCTGTTCCGGTACGAGATCGACGCGGAAATTGTCCTCGTTCGAGGCAACCAGAACCCCGTTCCGGTCCAGGATCAGCCCGCGGGTCGGCGGCAGCAGCTCGAGATTGAACTGGTTTTCCTCGGAGAGCGTCCGGTATCGGTCCGCTTCCACCACTTGCAGATAGTAGAGCCGCGCGCCAAGCGCTCCGACCAGACCGAGCTGCCCCGCACCGAGTATCAGCGAGCGCCGGGTGAAGGCCCGCTTGGTATCCTGATCCTTTGGGTTCTTCATCCGCATATTATCGCACCAGATAGCGGTGAATGCGAACGAAGAGCCAAGCCATGGCCGGGAAAAGCGCGACCGTCAGCCCAAAGCGGGCCAGTACCGTGTCCGGGATGATCCATGCCAGCGAAAACAGCGACATCAACATCCAGTCCAGCAGGAACGCACCGAAGGAAATGATGACGAACCCGCCCCATGCAATGAAGAAGGGTTTGGTCAGGAATGTCTGACGCTGGGTCGTGGCTACACCATAGACGGCGAGAAAGATGATGGCCGTCAGGCCGAGCGGATAGCCATGCACCAGATCCTCGGCCAGACCGGTCAGGAAAACCACGGAAGGCGGTGTCAGATCCGGCCGGTAGACAGCCCAATAGAACACGGCCATCAGCGTAAAGGCGGGCGAGACCTGCGCGTATCCTGGAATGCCGAGCGGCACCGCGCTCACAAGCACCAGCAGCAACATCGTCGCGGCAGGCATCAGATGGCGCGCCCAAAGATCCATTCTTTGGACGAAACTCGTCTTCATCTATCAGTCTTCCCGCGGGTCACACCGAGCCGTTCAACCAGGGTCGGTTCAGGGTCCGGAGCCAACACGGTAAAAGGCGGCGGGTCCATCGGGCCGGGGATCACGCCTTGCATCAGGTAATCGACGATGCGGACAAACTCGAGATGGGTCCAGTCGACCACGGGCTTGACGCGGATCCCTGATTCCGAGACCGAGGAAACGGTGCCGACCGGCAAACCGGCTGGCAACATCCCGCCATGTCCGGAGCTGATCACCAGATCCCCCGGAGAGACCCGGTTATTCTGCGGCAGATACAGAATGCGCGGATGGTTTGTATTGTCCCCGACCAGAATACCCGGCTCCCGCGCAGCGCCGATCAGGACCGGGATCTGGGCGTTCAAGTCCGTCACCAGAAGCATACGTGCATGCAGCTCGCCGACTTCGACGACGGTTCCTGCAAGCCCGTCTTCCGAGACCACGCCCTGGCCGCGCCGGACACCGCTCTGGCGCCCCGCGTTCAATAGGGCGCTACGCACGAACGGGCCACCGGCCTCCGCTATCACACGGGCGGAAATATAGCTGACCGGCGGTGGCCCGACATGATGCGTCAGACGCTTCAGGGCCTTGTTCTCGGATTCCAGCAGATGCGCGACATGCTGCCATTGTTTCAGGCGGCTGTTCTCTTCACGCAGCAGCTCATTCTCCGCATGCAGGTCCCGCAGAGAGAGCGCTGTTTCCACGCCTTTGGAAACAGCTGCGGCGGGGTGCGAGAGGGCTTCGAGAATAGGCGCGACAGCATCAACTGCAGCGATCTGCAATCGCTTGACCATAACGATGTCGGCCTTGCCGAGCAGCATCAGACCGAAAGCCGCCAAAACAAGTGCAGTGAAGGCAAAGCGCTGCCAAAGGGTTCGCACAGGCTGGGCGACACGGGAAAATGATGCCGGTCTACGCCCCATTCCTTGCCTGCTCCTTCCTACGCCAATGCCATCACCGCAGTCTCACCGGTCAGTAGGCACCGATGAGAACGTTGCGGAGTACTTTCATTTCCTCGAGGCAGCGCCCGGTACCGAGGGCCACGCAGGAAAGCGGATCGTCGGCGATGGAGACCGGCAGGCCGGTCGAGTGCCGGAGCACGTAATCGAGATTGCCGAGCAGCGCGCCACCACCGGTGAGCACAATGCCTTTGTCGACGATGTCGGCTGCGAGTTCCGGCGGGGTCTGCTCAAGGGCGACCTTGACCGCCTCGATGATCTGACTAACCGGCTCGGCCAGGCTTTCGGCGACCTGGCTCTGGTCGATGATCAGTTCCTTCGGCACGCCGTTCATCAGATCGCGCCCTTTGATTTCAAGGGTCTTGCCTACGCCGTCTTCCGGCGGGAACGCAGAGCCGATTTCCTTTTTGATCCGTTCCGCACTGCCCTCACCGACCAGCAGGTTATGGTTGCGGCGGATATAGGCGATGATGGCTTCGTCCATCTTGTCGCCGCCGACCCGGACCGAACGGGAATAGACAATACCGCCGAGCGAAAGCACGGCGACCTCGGTGGTGCCGCCACCAATATCGACGACCATGGAGCCGGTCGGCTCCGTCACGGGCAGGTTCGCACCGATCGCGGCAGCCATCGGCTCCTCGATCAGGAACACACGGCGGGCGCCCGCGCTCTCTGCGCTCTCCTGAATCGCCCGACGCTCAACCGCCGTCGAGCCGGACGGCACGCAGACGATGACCTGCGGGCTGGCGAAGCTGCGCCGGTTGTGCACTTTGCGGATGAAGTGCTTGATCATTTCCTCGGCGACTTCGAAATCCGCAATGACGCCATCGCGCAGCGGCCGGATTGCCTGAATGTTGCCCGGCGTTCGGCCAAGCATCTGTTTCGCTTCATCACCGACGGCGAGAACCTGTTTCTTGCCGCGCACAGTGGCGATAGCAACAACCGACGGTTCATTGAGAACAATGCCCCGGCCCTTCACGTAGACCAGCGTATTCGCGGTCCCAAGGTCAATCGCCATGTCGGCGGAGAGCATGCCAAGTAGGTTTGCAAAAAACATTTACGTTCAGCCCGGTCGCGCGCTTCGGAATCGGTTCACATACAGTGCCGCCGCCGGAATAGACCAAAGTTCGGATCGGCCTTGCAACGGAAAACGGTCACCCATTGCATTTACCCCACGCAGTCTATCCGAAATCGGTGACGCCACCGGGGAATCATATCAAAGAATCAGCTTACTATGTAATTTAATTGTCGCGCCGCTTTAGCAAAAAATTTTCTAATGCACGAAAGCGGCGGCGCGGCGACGATAGAATCGCCGCCGCGCTACCTTCAGGTTAGTTCTGCCAAATTAGTTCTGGCAGATTAGTTCTTCGCCTTATCGACGAGAGCGTTCTGGGAGATCCAGGGCATCATGGCGCGCAGCTTCTCGCCGACCACTTCGATGTCGTGCTCGGCAGCACGACGGCGCATGGTCTTGAAGCCGGCCTGCTTGACCTGGTTTTCCAGCATCCAGCGGCGCGCGAAGTCACCGGACTGGATGTCTTCGAGAACGTTCTTCATCTCCGCCTTCACCGCAGCGGTGATGATGCGCGGGCCGGTGACGTATTCGCCATACTCGGCCGTGTTGGAGATGGAGTAGTTCATGTTGGCGATGCCGCCTTCGAAGATCAGATCGACGATCAGCTTCACTTCGTGCAGGCACTCGAAATAGGCCATTTCCGGCGCATAACCGGCTTCGACCAGGGTTTCGTAACCAGCCTTGATCATCTCGCAGAGACCGCCACAGAGGACAGCCTGCTCGCCGAACAGATCGGTTTCGCACTCTTCCTTGAAGCTGGTCTCGATGGTGCCGGCCCGGCCGCCGCCAATGGCGGAGGAATAGGACAGCGCGATCTCGAGCGCATTGCCGGAGCCGTTCTGGTGCACAGCGACCAGGCACGGCACACCGCCGCCACGCACATACTCGGAGCGCACGGTGTGACCCGGGCCCTTCGGTGCGATCATGAAGACATCGAGGTCCGGACGCGGATCGATGAAGCTGAAGTGGATGTTGAAGCCGTGCGCGAATGCGATGGCAGTGCCTTCGCGCATGTTGTCCTTCAGGTCCTGATCATAGATGTCGGACTGGCCTTCATCCGGAGTCAGCATCATGACAACGTCAGCCCAGGCAGCGGCTTCGGCTGCGGTCATGCACTTCAGACCAGCGGCTTCGACCTTGGCACGGCTGGACGAATCTTCGCGCAGCGCGACGACGATGTCCTTCACGCCACTGTCTTTCAGGTTATTGGCGTGGGCATGGCCCTGGCTACCGTAACCGACAATCGCAACCTTCTTGTTCTTGATCAGATTGACGTCGGCATCCCGATCGTAATAGACGCGCATTTCTAGGCCCTCTCGTTTCCGTTCCTGTAACTCAACATTTTAGTGCAGCCCTCTGGCTCCCACCCGACGAATGCCGCCGGGCAGAATTAATCGAGCAACGGGTCGGGCTCCGATAGATCCCGCTGCCTCAGGCCCGTTCAGGCCTTTTTCTGTGCCTTCTTCCCCGCCGGCTGCTTGGCCTTCTTGCGGTTGACCTCCAGCGTGCTGAACACAGGCATGTCCAGATTGCTTCCCCGGGCGATAGCGACGACGCCGGTGCGGGACACCTCGATTGCGCCAAGCCCGCTCATAAGCTCGACAAACGCCGTGATCTTGGACGGGCTGCCGGTCAGCTCGAAGACGAAGCTTTCAAGCGTGCTGTCGATGGCACGGGCACGGAACATGTCCGCAATCCGGAGTGCCTCGATACGGTGCTCGCCGACATTGCGGATTTTGATCAGCGCCAGCTCGCGTTCCAAGTGCGGGCCCTCAAGGGTCAAATCGTGCACGGAATGAACCGGCACGAGCCGGCCGAGCTGGGCCTTGATCTGAGCAATGATCAGCGGCGTCCCGGTGGTCACGATGGTGATCCGGGACAAGTGCGCCGCCGTGTCGACTGAAGAGACCGTCAGGCTTTCGATATTATAGCCGCGGCCGGAAAACAGGCCGATGACACGGGCAAGAACCCCCGGCTCGTCGTCCACCAGCACGGCAAGAGTGTGGGTCGCTTCTGCGATTTCAGTGGTTGCGTTCACGATACGCTCCGAATTCTGGGCGGCCGACCGGCCGCCGATACCTTATAGAGTGAATGGACGGATGGCGCCCGCGCCTTTTCCGGCAAGCGGGCGACGCACCTTCAGGCGGGATTTCTAGACCAGAACCATCCCGTTCTCCGACGTCTCCAGTTCCGCCTTGTCGTCCGGTCCGAGCAGCATTTCGTAATGCGCAGCGCCGGACGGGATCATCGGGAAGCAGTTCTCGTCCTTCTTGACCATGATATCGGCCAGCACGAAACGGTCTGTCTCCAGCATCTCCATGATGACATCGTCGAGCTGGTCGACAGTCTCGGCCCGCAAGCCGACGCCACCGAAGGCTTCCGCGACCTTGATGAAATCCGGCAGGCTCTCCGAATAGCTCTCGGAGTAACGGCCGCCATGGTTCAGCTCCTGCCACTGCCGGACCATGCCCATCCACTGATTGTTGACGATGAAGGACTTCACCGGCAGCCGGTACTGGGCGAGCGTCGACAGCTCCTGAATATTCATCAGATATGAGGCTTCGCCTGCAATATCGATCACCGTTGAGTCCGGATGCGCGATCTGCACGCCCATCGCCGCCGGCAGGCCGTAGCCCATCGTGCCGAGACCACCGGAGGTCATCCAGCGGTTAGGCTCCTCGAAACCGAAATACTGGGCCGCCCACATCTGGTGCTGGCCGACTTCGGTGGTGATGTAGGTGTCACGATCACGGGTCAGCTCATACAGCCGCTTGATCGCGTGCTGCGGCTTGATGATCGAGGTATCTTCCGTGAACGCCAGACACTTGCGCGCGCGCCATTTCTCGATCTGCGCCCACCACTTTTCAAGCGGCTTGGCATTGGCCTTGTAGCCCTTGGCTTTCCAGACCTTGATCATCTGCTCCAGGACATTCGCCGCATCGCCGATGATCGGCAGATCAACAACCACATTCTTGTTGATCGAACTCGGGTCGATATCGACATGCACCTTGGTCGAATTCGGCGAGAAGTCGGCGATCCGGCCCGTCACCCGGTCATCAAACCGCGCGCCGATATTGATCATCACGTCGCAATTATACATCGCCAGATTGGCTTCGTAGGTCCCGTGCATGCCGAGCATGCCGAGGAACTGACGATCCTGCGACGGATAGGCGCCGAGGCCCATCAGCGTCAGGGTTGTCGGTGCCTGGGTCAGACGCACCAGCTCGGCATAGAGTTTGGAGGCCTTCGGGCCGGCATTGATCAGGCCACCGCCGCCATAGAAGATCGGCCGCTTGGCTTTTGCGAGCAGATCGACCGCACGCTCGATGGCGCTCTCGTCACCCTTTACCTGCGGCTTGTAGCTGGGATGCGCGTTCCCGTTCGGGGCATAATAAGGGCCTTCCGCGAACAGAATGTCTTTCGGCAGATCGACCACGACCGGACCCGGACGGCCGGTGGTGGCGACATAGACCGCCTCATGAATAGTGTCGGCCAGCCGGGTGATGTCTTTCACCAGGTAATTATGCTTGGTGCACGGCCGGGTGATGCCCGTCGTATCCGCTTCCTGGAAAGCGTCATTGCCGATCAGATGCGTCGGCACCTGGCCGGTCAGGCAGACAATCGGAATGGAGTCCATCAGCGCGTCGGTCAGACCGGTCACTGCATTGGTCGCGCCCGGGCCAGAGGTAACCAGAACGCAACCGACCTTGCCGGTCGAACGCGCATACCCTTCCGCCGCATGCACGGCCGCCTGTTCATGGCGCACAAGAATGTGACGGATACGATTGGACTTGAAGATCTCGTCATAGATCGGCAATACCGCCCCGCCGGGATAGCCGAATACTACTTCTACGCCCTGATCCTGCAACGCTTTGAGAATGATCGCCGCCCCATTCATCTGGGCGTCAGGTTTTCGGGTATGCGGCGTGCGCGGGGTAGCCATTTTACCGTTCCTCTCTCAAATCACATTCGCAGTTGCGGTATAAACCGCGCCCGCCACCGGGCGGGATTGATCAGATAAAATTCTGTCAAATCAGTAAGATCAACAGAAACTCAGACAAATATCGCGACACCAAAGGCGTCGCGACGGGCCGGAACCTAGACCGTCAGCTATGACCGGTCAACAGAAACTGACGAATATTATTAAAGATTTTTTCATCCGATCTTTCCGAATATTGCTCGTGCAGGGTCAAATTTGCATGAACCTGATTACGGAACCATGTCATTTGACGTTTCGCATAGCGCCGCGTGTCCCGTTGCGCGATCCGAATGCATTCCTCACGAGACGACTTTCCCTTAATAAATTCAATCAGTTGCGGAACACCCAAAGCCTTCATAGCTGGCAAGGCAGGATCGAGATCGAACGCCATCAGAGCCTCCACCTCCTCTAATGCGCCGCGCTCCAGCATTTTTTCGAAGCGTCCATCGCAACTGCGATACAAAGACGCACGTTCCGGCAACAGTGTGACAGTGAAGAAGTCGATGCCTTCCGGCGGTTCCGCCGCGCGCTCCTGCCAGGCGGAAAGCGGCTGCCCCGTTTCCTGCAGCACTTCCCAGGCCCGGATCAGCCGCTGGCTGTCACCATCGTGCAGGCGCGCAGCCAGTACAGGGTCCCCCTCCGCCAGCCTTTGCCGGAGTGCTGCCCCACCGATCTCAGCATGAAGCGCACGCGCCTCGGTCCGCACGGCGGGTGAGACCTCGGGCATTTCGGAAAGACCGTGTGTCAGGGCGCGCAGATAGAGTCCGGTACCGCCGCAGAGGATCGGCACCCTACCCGCCTGCGCGGCTTCGTGGATTTCGGCAAGGGCATGGTCGCGCCAGAGTGCAGCCGAGCAGACTTCTGCCGCGCCAAGAAATCCGTAGAGCCGATGCGGCGCCCGCTCCAGATCGACCGGATCGGGCCGGGCGGTGATGATGTCCAACTCCCGGTAAACCTGCATCGAATCCGCATTGATGACAGTCCCGCCCAACTCCGCGGCGAGATCGACGGCGAGCGCAGATTTACCGCTCGCGGTCGGACCGCCGATGACAATGGCCCGGATCGCACCGTCCCGGATTGTGCCGGGGCCGTCTTCCATATCTGAAACTTCGCTGGACATGCCCATGGCGATTACGCGATAAGCCGGGCCCATGCAATATGTCCTCACTCTGACGTCAAATCCGGCCGCCCCAGCAATCGACAGCGCCGTCGTCTCCATAGTAGAGACGGCCTTGCGCGATGGCGGTCTGACAATCGGCGTAATCGACTGGCTCGATCCCGACGCAGCCGCTGATCTTCCGTTCGACGGCGCCATGCCGGCCGACCTGACAGCAACTCTGCAAGAGGCCCTTTCCGGGATCGATGTGGACGTGAACCTGCAGAGCGCTTCGGACCGTCGGAAGAAGCTGCTCATCGCCGATATGGATTCCACAGTCATCACCTCCGAATCCCTCGATGATCTCGCTGCCTATGCCGGGATCGGCGACAAGATCGCCCCGATCACCTTTCGTGCCATGCGCGGTGAGCTCGATTTTGAGGAAGCCCTGAAGGAACGGGTCGCGATGTTGGCGGGGCATCCCTCCAGCCTGCTTGACCGCCTCTTGGCCGAGGTCGAGATCACTCCGGGGGCACAGGCCCTTGTTGCCACCATGCGGCGCGACGGAGCCTATACCGCCCTTGTCTCCGGCGGCTTCACATCGCTGACTGGCCCGGTGCGCGAGCGGCTGGGTTTCCATACCGACCGTGCCAACACGCTGAACGTCGCCAATGGCAGTTTTACCGGGACCGTCGGCGAGCCGATCCTGGGACGGGATGCGAAACTCGTTGCCCTCAACGAATTCTGCGCCGAACTCGGCATTGGTCCGGCCAACGCCGTCACTGTCGGCGACGGGGCGAACGATCTGGCCATGTTGCAGGCCGCGGGCATGGGTGTCGCTTTCCGTGGCAAACCGGCCGTCCGCGAGGCGGCAGGTTTCCGGATCGATCACGGAGACCTTAGTGCGCTGCTCCACCTGCAAGGATACAAGCGATCCGATTTTGCCGATTGAACGGCGCTAAAAACAACGGCGCCGGTCTTTCGACCGGCGCCGCGCGTCGCACCCGCTAGGGCTGCCTGGGGGGGCGGGGGAGAATTAGCCCTCAGTAATGCGGAGTGCGACAAACCTCATTTCACCACCGCGATTGACGGTAAGTAGAACCGACTTCTTGCCAGCGTCCTTGGCTTTCGCGATACCCTTCTGGACGCTGGACGGTGACATCACAGGCGTCTGCTGCACCTCGACGATCACATCGCCTACCCGCAGATCGCGGGCCGACGGGCCATTCGGGTCAACATCCGTGACCACTACGCCCTTGGCATCGTCTCCAAGAGAGAACTTACCCCGCATGTCGTCGCTGATCGCTGACAATTCAAGGCCCAGCGACTCAACACGGTCAGGTTTAGCCGGCTCCGGCTGCGGACCACCACTGGTAAGCAGGGCTTTTTTCTCGGCTTCCTCAAGCTCACCGATATTCGCGGTGACCTTGACCAGCTTGCCTCCACGCCAGAGTTCTACCGGCACGTCCTTGCCGATCGGCGTCTGGGCGACGATCTTCGGCAGCTCACGCATTGAGTCGACGTCACGTTTGTTGAACTTCAGGATCACGTCGCCAGCGCGGATACCCGCCGACTTCGCCGGGCCCTTGTCGTTGACATGAGCGACGAGAGCGCCACGTGCACTGTCGAGAGACAAGCTTTCGGCAACTTCATCCGTCACTTCCTGGATCCGCACTCCGAGCCAGCCACGACGGGTCCGACCGAATTCACGCAGCTGCTTGACGACAGGGTCGGCCAACGCCGCGGAAACCGCGAAGCCGATGCCAACCGAACCACCCGATTGAGAGAAGATCACGGTGTTCACACCGATCACCTCGCCATCGATATTGAACAGCGGGCCACCGGAATTACCCTTGTTGATGGCTGCATCCGTCTGGATGAAGTCATCATACGGGCCCTGCCCGATATCGCGGCCCCGGGCCGAAACGATCCCAGCCGTGACTGTTCCGCCGAGACCAAACGGGTTACCGATAGCGACAACCCAGTCGCCGACACGCATCTTGTCCGAGTTGCCGAATTTCACCACCGGCAGATCAACCTCACGCGGATCGAACTTCAGCACGGCAATGTCTGTTTTCGGATCGGTGCCGACCAGAGTCGCCTCGAACTCCCTATCGTCCTGCATGCGGACCACGATTTCGTCCGCGTCGCGGATGACATGGTTGTTGGTCACCACATAGCCAGCCTTGTCGACAATGAATCCGGAACCGAGGGACTGTGCCCGACGGGAGCGCGGCTCACCGTTCGGACGCATCCGGTCCTCGAATTCCTTGAAGAATTCCTCGAACGGCGTGCCTGGCGGTAATGCGCGATCATCGCTTGATGCTGTAATGGTCTGCGTCGTCGAGATGTTGACCACGGCCGGAAGCAACTTCTCCGCAAGATCGGCAAAGGTCTCCGGCGCAGCCCTGGCAATCGCAGGGTTTACCGGCATAAACACCGGCACGGCCACGGCAACCGCCATGAAACCGGCCACCAAACCGTTCCTCAGGCTTCGGCTGACCGAGTGTGAGATTTCCGTGGGGACGCCTGTCATAGTTTGAACGCTCCTTGGCAAAGCTTGTATCTATTTTGGGTATCGGGACTCTATCCCGGCCCGGAAGCGGCGGACCTTTGGCCCGTCAACAGAAGTAAATCTTTTCGCCCCGCTTTATACGCCAACAAAGGTAGGGACGATCGAACGGCTTTCAACGCTGCCCCTCAATAATGTCAGGTATAGCGACCGTGTGTGGCGGCAATGTGGTGAGGATCGAGCAACTGTGTCTGAATTGGGGCAATTGCCATCCCCTCCCTCTCCGGGAAGCAGCGAACGCCTTAAACGGCGCGCAAAAACCAGGCAAGCACGAAGCCGAGGACCATCGCCGCGAGGCCAACGCGCCGCAGCACGCCTTCATCCAGCTCCAGCGCCATCCGCATCATTGCCTTCATTCGGCCCGGCATCAGTACGTAAAGACAGCCTTCGATAAAAAAAACGAGGGCGAGCGCCGTCAGGAAATCCGTCACGGCACTGCCCTCGTCTGTTTCCGAGCCGCGTCGGCTCCGCTATTGCGGAGCCGGCGCGCCTTCGATGTTCTTGAAGAATTTGAAGAAGTCGCTATCCGGGGACAGTACCATCGTCGTATCGCCGCCGGTCATCGCCTTCCGATAGGCCTGCATCGACCGGTAGAAAGCGAAGAATTCCGGATCCTTGCCGAACGCTTTCGCATAAATACGGATCGCTTCAGCGTCGCCCTGACCACGCAGGATTTCGGACTGCTTCTTGGCTTCAGCGACGATCACGACACGCTGCTTGTCGGCATCGGCGCGGATCTTCTGCGCTTCTTCCTGACCCTGTGCCCGGAATTCCTTGGCCTCTCGTTCACGCTCGGACTTCATCCGGTTGTAAATGTTGAGGCTGGTTTCTTCCGGATAATCCGCACGGCGAATTCGCACCTCGACCAGCTCCATACCGAGCGGCCGGGCACCGTCATTCGCCTGCTGGCGAATACTGGCCATGATCGAGATCCGCTGATCCGAGAGAATGCTCAGCAGCGTTTCGTTACCAAGCACACGACGCAGTGCGGAGTTGATGA
This sequence comes from Nisaea sp., assembly GCF_034670185.1. NCBI lineage: Bacteria > Pseudomonadati > Pseudomonadota > Alphaproteobacteria > Rhodospirillales > Thalassobaculaceae > Nisaea > Nisaea sp. The sequence goes on along the minus strand of NZ_JAXMNY010000001.1, from coordinate 533,351 downwards.
TCGGGCTCAAACGCGAACGGGCGCCCATCTCATCCTTCACGGTCTGGAAGAACAGCAACGGGTCAACGATCTTGAAGCGTGCGTAGGAATCCACGTCGAGACGCTTCTGGTCAGACAGGATGACCTGCTGCTTCGGCGGATCGAGATCCAGCACGCGCTTGTCGTAATAGACCACGTTCTGCCAAGGCAACTTGACCTTCAGGCCAGGATCCTTGACCGCTTCGATCGGTGCACCGAACTGCAGGACAATGGCCTGCTGAACCTGCGGCACGACGAAAAGCGACGTGAAAGCGACAAACCCGGCGCCCAGTACCAGGACGCCTAAGACTGCGAGGCCCTTATTCATTGCGTGCCTCCCGAGGTCGTACTGTTCTTCTGCATCTGTTTCTGCACTTCAGGCAGAGGCAGATAAGGCACCACGCCGGAGCCACCGTCCGCGCTGTCGATGATGATCTTGTTCACGTTTCCGAGGACCTCTTCCATGGTCTCCAGATAGATACGCTTCTGGGTGACCTCCTTGGCAGCCGAATAGGCCTTGTAGACCGACTCGAAACGGTCCGCGTCACCGATAGCGCGGTTGGTGACTTCCTGACGGAAAGCGTCCGCCTCTTCGATCATCTGCGCCGCTTCACCGCGAGCCCGCGGAACCACGTCATTGCGGAAAGTCTCGGCTTCGTTCTTCAGCCGGTCCTTATCCTGACGGGCACGCTGCACTTCGTTGAAGGCATCGATCACCTGCTTCGGCGGATCGACCGCCAGCAGCTGAACCTGCCGCACAGAAACGCCGGCACCGTATTCAGTCAGCAAGTTCTGCAGATCTTCCTGCACCGTGCTTTCGATCAGCTGACGACCTTCGGTCAGAGCGACCTGGATCGGCCGCTTGCCGATGGCGTCGCGCATGGCCGATTCCGCCGCCATTTTCACGGTTTCCTCGGGATCCTGCAGATTGAACAGGAAGTCGCCGGCTTCGGCGATCCGCCAGAACACGACGAAATCGATATCGACGATGTTTTCATCGCCGGTAATCATCTGGCTCTCTTCCGGCACGTCGCGCTGAACCGAGCTGCGGCCGGAGCCGTCGCCAGAACTGCGATAACCGATTTCGACCCGGTTTTCGCGGGTCACGTCAGGCCGGATCACACCTCCGATCGGAGCCGGATAATTCCAGTGCAAACCAGGCTCCGTCGGCACACCGGTATAGCGGCCAAACACAAGCTCGATGCCCTGTTCGTTCGGTTGCACCCGATAAAGTCCGGAAAACAGCCAAAGAGCCAGAAGGCCGATGACGACCAGTGTAACTCCCGTCGGCCCGCCCATGCCGCGCGGCAAAAAGCGCTTCAGCCGTTCCTGACCCTGACGGATCACCTCGTCAATGTCAGGCGGCTGCTGACCGCCTCCGCCTGGCCCGCGACCACCCCACGGGGACTTACCGCCACCGCCGCTGCCGCCGCCAGACCCGTTACCACCGCCGCCGCCCCAAGGACCGCCGCCGCCACCACCACCTTGATTACTCCAAGGCATCTATGTTTCCCCTCATCATAAAGCGCTCGTCGCTCTTAGCAGATGCCCCACCTGTTGCAAAGGAATAGGGGAAGCGTATATCTGCTTGCGCACGACAATACAGTGCAACCGCATATTGGCCAAAAGCCGGAGAAATCAAGCATGGCACGGGTAACCGAAGATCAGATCCTGGCAGCCCTGAAGGCTGTAGAAGACCCTGACAAGGGGCAGGACATCGTCTCACTAGGCATGGTGAGCGGCCTTGTCGTGAAAGATGGCAATGTCGGCTTCGCTATCGAGGTCGACCCGAAGCGGGGCCCTCAGCTGGAGCCACTGCGTCAGGCCGCCGAGAAGGCCGTGGACACAATTCCGGGAGTCCTTTCTGTCACCGCCGTGCTGACGGCGCACAATCCGGGTGGCCAAGGTCAGCAGGCCCCGCAGCCGGCTCAAGCGCAGGCACAGGCCCCGGCAGGAGCCCCGCAGTCCCGCCCGGCGCAAAATACGCAAAAGACCTTGGTACCCGGTATCAAGTCGATCATTGCCGTTGCTTCGGGCAAGGGCGGTGTCGGAAAATCCACCACCGCCATCAACCTCGCTCTCGCGCTGAAGGCCTCGGGCCTCACCGTCGGCATTCTGGATGCGGACATTTACGGCCCGTCCCTGCCCCGCATGATGGGTATTTCCGGCCGCCCGACGACGGATGACGGCAAGATCCTGAAGCCGCTCGAGCGGTTCGGCGTCAAATGCATGTCGATCGGCTTCCTGGTGCCGGAAGACACCCCGACCATCTGGCGCGGCCCGATGGTGATGAGCGCGCTGGAACAGATGCTGCGTGATGTGCTCTGGGGCGAGCTTGACGTGCTCGTCGTCGACATGCCGCCGGGCACAGGCGATGCCCAGCTCACCATGTCCCAACGTGTTCCGCTGGCCGGCGCGGTGATCGTCTCGACACCGCAGGACATTGCCCTGCTGGATGCCCGCAAGGGCCTCAACATGTTCCGCAAAGTCGATGTGCCGGTGCTCGGCATCATCGAGAACATGAGCTACTTCCTCTGCCCGAGTTGCGGCGAACGCTCAGACATTTTCGGGCATGGCGGGGCCCGCGACGAAGCGGAGCGGATCGGTGTCGACTTCCTCGGCGAAGTCCCGCTGCACATGGATATCCGCGAGACCTCGGACGCCGGAAACCCGATCGTGGTCTCGGCCCCGGACAGCGCGCATTCAGTTGCCTACAAGGCAATTGCAGAGAAGGTCTGGAGCAAGATCGGCAGCGGTGACACCGGGAGCCGGGCGGCTCCGAACATCGTCTTCAACTAGGCGCTAACTTAGAGACCGGCAATGGCGCTGCGCCGCTCCATGATCGTGGTGTCGCGCCATTGCCCTGCCATCGGGCCATAGGTCATCTTCGCGATCCGTTCACGCGTACCGAGGATACGGAAGCCATGGGCTTCATGCAGCCGGATACTGGCTTTGTTTTCCGGGAAGATGCTGGTTTGCAGGGTCCAGAACCCGGCCTGCTCGGACTGCTTGATGAGCGTTTCGAGCAGAATCCGCCCGACCCCCATACCGCGCGCCTCCGGCGCGATATAGATGCTGTGCTCCGCGACCCCGCGATAGACTGCGCGGCTTGAAATCGGCGTCAAGCCGAGCCAACCGACGACAACATTGTCAGCAAGCGCCACCAGCCGGCATTCGGACAGATATTTCGCATCGAACGCGGCCCAGTCCGGTGCCTGCGCTTCGAAAGTTGCATGGCCGGTATCAATCCCGGCCTGATAGATCGCAAGCACCCGCTCCGCGTCACCCGGCTCCATGGCGCGCAGGCTGACCACTCTGTCGTTCATTTCTCAGCCCCGCTCCAGCGTGACAAAACTGTGCGCAGGCGTATCGCCGTCCGCCGGGTGATCTTCCCGCTCCGTCTCGTGCCACTCTGCCCGGTCGAAATCGGGAAAGCGGGTCTGACCTTCCACGTCGACGTGGATTTCCGTCAAATGCAGGCGCTTCACCTTGTCGAAGGCCTGGCGATAGATCTCGGCACCGCCAAAGACGATAATCTCGTCGACACCATCCGTCAGCGCCACACGGCGGGCGACGTCCAGCGCCTCGTCGAGATCATGCACCACCTCGACGCCCTCGACCTTGAAGCCACGATCACGGGTGACGACAATATTGGTTCGGCCCGGCAGGGGTTTGCCGATTGACTGAAAGGTCTTGCGGCCCATCACCAGGGGTTTCCCCATGGTCATCCGCTTCACCCGCTTCAGGTCCGCCGGCAGGTGCCAGGGCATCTTCTCGCCATCCCCGATTACGCCATTGTCGGACATTGCAACAACGATGACCGGCACCGGAAACTGCACAACCTTATCGTCCATGCCCATCTCTAGACCGCGACCGGCGCGGAGATATGCGGTGCGGCCTCGTAGCCAACAAGCTCGAAATCGTCATAGCGGAACGCAAACAGGTCAGTAACCTCCGGGTTGATGCGCATGATGGGCAGACGTCCGGGTACACGCTGCAACTGCTCGCGGGCCTGATCGAAATGGTTACGGTAGAGGTGGGTATCCCCGAAAGAATGGACGAAATCGCCGGGCTGCAAACCGGTGACCTGAGCCATCATCAGGGTCAGCAAAGCGTAGGATGCGATATTGAACGGCACGCCGAGAAAGATATCCGCGCTGCGCTGGTAGAGCTGGCAGGACAGCTTGCCGTCCGCAACATAGAACTGGAACAGGCAGTGACACGGCGGCAAGGCCATTTTCGGCACGTCTGCAGGGTTCCAGGCGGTAACGATCAGGCGCCGAGAATCCGGCCGTTCGCGGATATCGTCAAGCAGGTTCCGGATCTGGTCGATAGTCCCGCCATCCTTGTCCGGCCAGGAGCGCCATTGATGCCCGTAGACCGGCCCGAGGTCACCGTTCTCGTCCGCCCATTCATTCCAGATCCGGACACCGTTCTCTTGCAGGTATGCGATGTTGGTATCGCCCGCGAGGAACCAGAGCAGCTCATGGATGATGGATTTCAGATGCAGCTTCTTGGTCGTCAAAACCGGAAAGCCCTGCGCCAGGTCGAAGCGCATCTGATGGCCGAAGATCGACCGCGTACCGGTCCCGGTCCGGTCAGTCTTGTCGGCGCCTTCCTCCAGTACCTTCGCCATCAGATCGAGATATTGCCGCATGGATAGACAGTCCCGTCACGCTCATTGAGAAACGGCACATATTGTGAACCGGGACCACGCTAACGCAAGAGGTTGCAGGACAGTATGGCAATGACGATTGACAGATCCCTGAATCCGCTCGCACTTTTGCCTCGCAATTCCTTCGCTCCGAAACCGGACCGGGACCGCCTAAATGCCAGAAAACCGCGACTCCCTTTTGGCCGACTGCCAACAGCTCATGGCCAACGGAAAGTGGAATGAGGCGCGCTCCCGTCTGGAAAATGCGTTCACGGCATCCCCCAACGATGTTCTGATTGCCTATACCCTCGCATCGGCCTGTCGCCTTTCAGGCGCATCGGATCGTGCCGCGCTGCTATTCCACGCCATCCACACCGCCCTCCCCGATATGGCAGAGGCGGCGACCGGACTGGCCTTCAGCCTCGCCGAACTCAACAGGGCCAACGAGGCAACAAATCTACTCCGCCAGTATCTGGTGCGGCATCCGGAGCAGGCTTCGGCTTACGGGGCGCTTGCGGAGATCTGGATGAAGTCCGGTGTTTTCGCTGCAGTGACACGCACTTTCAAGGCAACAGCCATACTCGCTCCCACAGCGGATAATCTCGGCAACCTCGCAGAATCCCTCAGCCTCCAACGCTCCTTCGAACTGGCCGAACAGCACTACCAGAGGGCGCTCGCCAAAGCGCCCGGCTCGGCCAAACTGCAGCTGAATTATGCGGTCCATTTGCTCACGCAGGGAAAAACCAACGAAGGCTGGAAATATTTCGAGGCACGCCTTCATCCCGATGTCGCCGACGCCCCCATCCGGATACTCTCCCTGCCCCGCTGGGACGGTAACACGCTTGCCGACAAGCATATTCTAGTCGTTAGCGAGCAAGGGTTGGGCGATGAGATCAGACTGGCCGCGATGTTGCCGGAACTTGCCGGGAAGGCGCGTGCCCTCACTGTTGAATGCGATCCTCGCCTGGTTTCTCTTTTCAAACGGTCCATCCCGAGCGTAAATTTTCACGCCTTTTCACGGATCAAAAAAAGCGGTCGCGGACATTACACTTATGGCTGGCTCCCGCGCGACGGCGGCCCGGAATGCTATATTGAAATCGGTAGCCTGCCGCTGATGCTCGGCCATGGACTTACCATGCCCGAGAATGTGGGCGGCTTTCTGGTGCCGTCGGTCACATTACAGGACGAGATCGACGACAAGCTGAGGGTGGCCGCGAAGGGGCGCTCCCTCGTCGGCTTGTCCTGGGCGAGCAGCGCCCGGCAATTCGGAAGGGCAACCAACTACCCACCTCCCGAATCATGGCGGCGCCTGCTGGACCTGCCGGATATATGCCTCGTTTCTCTTCAATATGGCGCGGCTGCCCGGGCCGTGAAAGAGATAGAAGAAGCGACTGGCCACAAGGTTTTACAGCTTGAGGAACTCGATCTGCGCGACGATCTGGAAGCACTGGCCGCACTCGAAGCATCGCTTGATCTGGTACTGTCCGTCGGGAATGCCACTGCCGCACTCTCAGGTGCGGTGGGCACAAAAACATTGGAATTACTGGCATCTCCGGGTTGGGTCCCTCTTCTGAACGATCGGGATTCTTTTCTTGGGGCGACCCACCGGGTGGCGCAACAGCAGCTTGGTGACTGGATTTATCCCGTCGAGAGGGTGCGAGAGCTTGCATTGACGCACCTACGGAAACGGTAACCCCCCACGATCTTGCCAACTCTCCTCTTTTTCCTGAGGCAACAAGCGCCTATATTCAGTGCGTCGGGAAACCGACTATGGCGATAAACGGCCTGTGGAATAGGCATTGCGGACCCGGGGGCGGTACCCGGCGCCTCCACCAAAGATCTCCGGTCTCTCGACCGGCTCCTTGGGGGCGAAATAGGATCGACGCGTGTAGTAAAGACAGAACTTTCGCTCGGCATGGTACCACCGATATCGGGCCATTATAGTAGTTGCAAATGACAACAACTATGCGGAAGCACGTCTCGCTGCGTAAGCAGTCAGATGTCTTCATTTAAGTCCTAAGGGTTCGCACCTTTAGGCGGGGTTTGGGGCGCACCTGGCAACAGAAGCGTCCCGCTGAATTTGAGTATGCTGACGGACGAATACCGGGGGAAATTTTGGAAGAACCTTTCCAGTACGATATGATGGTGGATGAAGCGCTGCGCGGCGTTGTTCGGCGCGCGCTGAAGCAGGTCGCCCAGCACGGCCTCCCCGGAAATCACCATTTCTACATCACTTTCAAGACCCGGGGAGAAGGCGTTTCGATCCCTCCCTACCTGCTTGAAAAATATGCGGACGAGATGACCATCGTGCTCCAGTTCCAGTTCTGGGACCTGGAAATCGAGGAAGAGTTCTTCAGCGTCGCGCTCAGCTTCAACGATGTTCGCGAAAGGCTTGTGATCCCGTTCGCCGCGATCACCGGCTTCGCCGACCCGTCGGTGAAATTCGGCCTTCAGTTCCAGACACTGGAGGACGGTGAGCTCAGCGAAGCGGAGCTGCTAGAGACGTCCGACGACGAGACCGACGATCCAACGCCAGAGGGTGAAGACGATGGTGCGGCCATGGGCCAAGTCGTCTCCCTCGATACTTTTCGGAAGAAGAAATAAGTCCGGCGGCCGCCTCACGGTAAAGACCGGATACATTTCGACGGAGGCGGCACCGCTTCCGCAAGAGAGATATACGCTGGAGAATAGCCCCAATGGCCGACTTCAATTTCACCGAGATGTTCCCGCTTGCGGAGGACACAACGGAATATCGTAAGCTCACCAGCGATTATGTCGGTGTGGAAAAGTTTCGCGGTCAGGATATCCTGACCATAGAGCCCGAAGCTTTCACGATGCTGACGGAACAGGCTTTCCGGGACATCTCCCACCTGCTCCGCCCCGCGCATCTGCAGCAACTGCGCAATATCCTCGAGGATGACGAAGCGACCAACAACGACAAGTTCGTTGCATACGAGTTGCTGAAAAATGCAGGCATCTCCGCCGGCGGCGTGCTGCCGATGTGCCAGGATACCGGTACCGCCATCGTGATGGGCAAAAAGGGCCAGAACGTCTTCACCGGCTTCAACGAAGAAAAAGCCATCGCGAAGGGCGTTTACGACGTCTACACAAACCACAATCTGCGCTACAGCCAGATGGCACCGCTGGACATGTTCACCGAGAAGAACACGTCCAACAACCTGCCGGCGCAGATCGAGCTTTATGCGACCGAAGGCGATGCCTACAAGTTTATGTTCTGCCAGAAGGGCGGCGGCTCGGCGAACAAGAGCTTCCTGTTCCAGGAAACCAAGGCGATCCTCAATCCGGACGCGCTTATGAAGTTCCTGGATACCAAGATCCGCACACTCGGCACTGCAGCCTGCCCGCCCTATCACCTCGCCATCGTGATCGGCGGCCCCTCGGCCGAGTTCAACATGAAGACCGTGAAGCTCGCCTCAACCAAGTATCTCGACGGTCTGCCGACCAAGGGCAGCGAGTCCGGCCACGCCTTCCGCGACGTGGAGATGGAACAGCAGGTCCTGAAGATGACCCAGGACATGGGCATTGGCGCCCAGTTCGGCGGCAAGTATTATTGCCACGACATCAGGATTATCCGCCTGCCGCGCCATGGCGCATCCCTGCCCGTCGGCATCGGGGTTTCCTGTTCCGCCGACCGCCAGTGCTTCGCCAAGATCACCAAGGACGGCATTTTCGTCGAGCGGCTGGAAACAGATCCGTCCAAGTACATGCCGGATATCGATCCGAGCGAGTTCGAGGGCGATGTCGTCAAAATCGACCTCGGTCAGCCAATGGATGAGATCCGCAAGACGCTCAGCCAGTATCCGATCAAGACCCCGGTTTCACTGTCTGGCACGATCATCGTTGCCCGCGACATCGCCCATGCGAAGCTGAAAGAACGGATCGACAGCGGCGAAGGCCTGCCTGACTACGTGAAGAACCATCCGATCTATTACGCAGGCCCGGCCAAGACCCCGGAAGGCTATGCCTCCGGCTCGTTCGGTCCGACCACGGCGGGACGGATGGATTCCTATGTCGATCCCTTCATGGCTGCCGGCGGCAGCTTCGTGATGCTGGCAAAGGGCAATCGCTCCCCCCAGGTACGCGAAGCCTGCAAGAAATATGGCGGCTTCTATCTCGGCTCCGTCGGCGGGGCCGCCGCCAAACTGGCGCTGGAAAGCATCAAAAAGGTCGAGGTTCAGGAGTTTCCGGAACTCGGCATGGAAGCGGTCTGGCGTATCGAAGTCGAAGATTTCCCCGCCTTTATCGTTACGGACGACAAGGGTAATGACTTCTTCGCCAATATCTGACGATGCGGTGCGCATGTATCTGACGATGCGACGCGTATGACAGCGCCTGATTTTCTGACGGACGGGCCGGCGGATGCGCCGGCCTCTTTCGTTCTGGCCCACGGCGCTGGCGCGCCGATGGACGCGCCCTTCATGAACCAGATCGCAGAAGGCGTCGCCGCGGCCGGCTTCCGGGTGCTCCGCTTTGAATTCCCCTATATGGCGGGACGACGTACTGGCGGCAGCAAACGGCCGCCCGACCGGCAACCCGTTCTTCTGGAAAGTTGGCGGAACGCTATTGCGGCAGCGGCAGCAGACCGCGCCCTCGTCATAGGCGGAAAATCCATGGGTGGCCGCATGGCGAGCCTTGTCGCCGACGAGAGCGGTGTCGATGGATTGATCTGCCTCGGCTACCCGTTTCATCCGCCAGGCAAACCGGACAAGCTTCGCACGGAGCATCTGGAGGGCATCACCTGCCCGACGTTGATCCTTCAGGGCGAGCGGGATCCTTTTGGGAACCGAACAGAAGTCGAGAGCTATCGGTTATCGGAAGCGATCACCCTTGAGTGGATCCCGGACGGCAATCATGACCTGTCGCCACGAAAAGCCTCAGGCCACACAGCTCAATCGAACATGGCAGCGACGACTACCGCCGCCGTGACATTTCTTGAAAACGTCGTTCGCAGACAAAAGGCTTAATGGTGAAGCTGGGATCTGTCGTCGATTGCAGCGCTGATCAGTTCAGCCGGTGATTTGATCTGCTTCTCAATCACGGGCAGCTGCAATTCGTCAGCACTCGTGCGGTAGACGATATAGGCATTTGCCATCCACCCGCCGACCACAATCGGACCAACCAGAATAACAGCTAAAGAAACCAGAGCGACCACACGCATAACTGATCGGAAAAGTGCTTCCGCGACGCTGTCTTCTGTCTGTTCCCAAACGGCCACTGATCTAAATCCCGCCCAAAGAGTGCCCCTGAAGGGCGCTCCCACAATCAACAAGTGAATTCTACATTAGCAGAAAGAAATGCAACCCTCAATGCTATGTCGCAACACATTGCCGCAAGTGCCACAAATTACACAACTTTCCACAACCAGAGATGTGCGTATCGCAGTCACCCAAAACAATGCGATTAAACACATAGACAGTCATATTTTAAAGTTGTCCTAAAATTTCATTAACAAAAAGTAAGCGTATTGCCAGTAAGCCAATCGAATCACTAAGCGCCCCGGTACGGAAATAAACCGCTCTAAAGCAACTATTTAATAAAAATTAAGCAAGTATAAACCGCGTCATGCCGACGTAGATTCGTTGTCTTCGGAGGTATCGGCACATCATCCGGATCTCAAAATTTCTGTGAATCTGACCGCGACTTCCGCGCTAATTCCACGCCAATTCGCGCTCAAATTGACCCGAGTGGAAACGACGCCTCGGAGCCACAGAGATAGCAAGCAAACCCTCCCCAGAGCTGGTCGAGTGACTTGTGTCACACTGGTTTGGGGTGGTTTTCCGATCACGACTTACAAACGACGGAAAAAATGCTATATTATAAGTTGAGATTTAAGCGACTATCGGACATCCCTGTTCGTGCACCGTTAGAGAGAGTGCGTAGATATGGCTATTAACAATTCGATCAATACGAATGGTGGCGCCTTTTCGGCGCTCCGGAGTTTCAACTCCGCGCGTAACGATCAGAGCCAAACTGAGAACCGTATTTCGACCGGCAAAAATGTTGCAGGCGCGCTGGATCAGGCGTCTCTGTTTGCTATCGCGCAGAGCATCCGGGGTGAGCTGAGCGCCAATGCAGCCGTGCAGCAGGGATTGAACCAGACGTCAGGCGCGGTGAAAGTCGCAACAGCCGGCGCGACGGCTATCTCAAATCTGACATCCGACATTCAGGGCAAGCTGGTTGAGCTGTCCAACCCCGCAAACACGACTGAGCAACAGGGCATCCTGCAGAACGATCTGGATGCACTCCTGGGACAGGCTCAGGGCTTTGTCGACAACAGCAGCTTCAACGGAACCAATCTGCTGGAGTCCGGAGCCGGAGATCTGAACACGCTTCAGAACGGCGACGGGGACGTCTTGACCGTCTCCGGCCAGGGCTCTGTCGCGGATAGCCTCGCAGCGCTGGCTGCCGCCGATTTCAGCGATCCCGCTGCGGTTCTTGAAAATGAGTTCACGAACTTCCAGGCAGCCCTGAACACCTCGCTCGGAGAGCTGGGCGCAAGCGGCCGCCGTATTACCGCGCAGAACGATCAGCTGCAGGGCATCGCGGATGCAACCGAAGAAGGCCTCGGCAATATTGTCGATGCAAATCTCGGTCGGGAAGCAGCCCAGCTTGCGGCAGATCAGGTCCGCGGCCAGCTGAGCGCACTGTCGCTCGGGATCGCCAACCGCAGCCCGCAAGCACTTCTCGGCCTGTTCCGCTCTTAACAGAACGGCTTCAGCCGCCACGTACCTAGATCAATAGATTATAGAGAGCCCCGCCGCGTTCCTGACCGGCGGGGCTTTTTCGTTTAGCGGACCACCAGGACCGAACAACTGGCATGGCGCACCACCCGCGCCGCATTCGGCCCGAGCAAGCTACCGGCTGTCGCTAGCGGGAAGACAGTGCGCTCTCCACCGCCACACCAAGCTTTTCGACGATTTCAGCGACATGGCTGTCATCAATGATGAACGGCGGGGCCAACAGAATATGATCGCCGACCCGGCCGTCGATGGTGCCGCCCATCGGGTAGCACATCAGCCCGTTCGCCATGGCATTGGCTTTCACCTTTGCGTGGAGCTTCAGATCCGGATCGAAGGATTGTTTACTCGCCCTGTCCTCCACCAACTCGATGCCGATGAATAGACCGCGACCACGGATATCGCCGACATGGGGATGGTTGCCGAACCGTTCCTCAAGGGCCGCCTTCAGCTTCTCTCCCATGACGCGGACCTTATCCAGCAGACCGTCTTCCTCGATAACCTGCTGCACCGCGAGTGCCCCGGCGCAAGCGGCCGGATGGCCCATATAGGTGTGGCCATGCTGGAAGAAACCGCTGCCGTCGCGGATCGCCTCGAAGATCTTTTTCGAGACCAGGGTCGCCCCGATAGGCTGATATCCGGCACCGAGCCCCTTGGCGATGGTCAGAAGATCCGGCGCAACGCCGTCTTCCTCGCACGCGAAGAGATAGCCTGTGCGCCCCATGCCGCACATGACCTCATCGAAAATCAGCAGGATACCGTGAGTGTCGCAGATCTCGCGGATGCGCTTCAGATAGCCGGGAACGGGCGGCACCGCACCGAGGGTGGCACCGACGACCGGCTCGCATACGAACGCCGCGACAGTCTCGGGACCATGCTCCTGGATGGCCGTCTCCAGCTCGTTCGCGACCCGCTCACCGTAAGCCTCTTCGCTCTCGTCATCCTGCCGGCCCCGATAGGCATAACAGGGTGAGACGTGGGTGATGTCGATCAGCAGCGGGCGGAACTGCTCGCGCCGCCATTCGTTGCCGCCGACCGCCAGCGCGCCGAGCGTATTGCCATGATAGCTCTGTTTGCGGGCGATGATCTTGTGCCTCTCCGGCTGGCCGATCTCCATGAAATACTGGCGTGCCATCTTCAACGCCGCCTCGACGGCTTCGGAGCCGCCGGAGACGAAATAAACCCTGTCGAGGTCGCCAGGCGCCCGCGCGATCAGGTGATCCGCCAGACGCTCCATCGGCTCGTTCGAGAAGAAGCCGCTATGGGCGAACGGAATTTCGTCCAGTTGCGCCTTGATCGCCTCGATCACCCGCTTGTCGCTGTGACCGAGGCAGGACACCGCAGCCCCACCGCAGGCATCAAGATAGCTCTTGCCGTCCGTATCCTTGATGTAGACACCCTCGCCGCTTGCTGCGACGGGATAGGAGGCAACCGCACTGCGATGAAAGACGTGGTTCATGACGGACACTTTCGATTGGGGCGTTGCGTTTGAATACTCTGAGACAGTGCTCCCGGATTCCGCTTCCGGTCAAGCCATCGGCTCAGAGCGCCGCGGCACTCTTCAGGGTCCAGCCGACGATCTTCTTCATCACGCTGCCAAGCGCCAGATCGAAGCTCTTCACGATGCTCTCCATCCGGTTGTCCGGAGCCTCCCGAAGGGATTCGAAAGAGTGCGATGCGATAATGACCCGCTGCGGAATCTTCACCAGCTTGCAATTGATCCGGACCCTGATGGTCGGAACAGTCGCCCCCCCAAGATACTCGGCCTGGAATTCCCGCAACTCGGTCTGCAACTCGTAATCGCTGCGCAGCCCCACACCGCTGCGGCCGACCCCGACGATTTTCTCCGAATTCTCGAAAGACTCCACCAACAGCCGATAGACCATGGAGGGCGCCGTATCGACCCATTTCGCCCGCGCGAAATAATCCATCGTCAGCTCACCGCGCATAACCGCGATCTGGGAGGAATTGAGGCCCGCCGGGGCCAGCGGCGGCTCCACACCCAACTGCCATGACACATTGGGAATATCGTCGGCGAACGTGCTTTTCGGCGACAACCGATAGAGCTGCGATGGCGCCTGTGGCGTCGGTATGACGCCGCAGGCGGAAACAGCCGCAGCCGGCAAGGCTGTTCCGGCAAGGACAAGCAGCCGGCGGCGGCTCAGGGAGGGGACGTTTTGCTCACTCATTAGTCTGTCTCCACACCTTTGTTTCTGTTGCCAAAGAGGATTCGCGCCGGATCCGCCTCGACCTGCCGCACCAAACGGTCAAGGTCATTCATCAGCTGGCGCCCCTCGACAAGGAACTCCGTCAGCTCGTATAGCCCGGTCACCGCGAAATCGTTCACCGCCTCGCGGTTCTCCGAAATCAGGGTCGCCGCTTCGCCAGACGCCTTGCTCATATTCTTCAGAGTGTCGCGAAGATCGGCCGAGACAATCGCGATCTCCGCATCGACGGCTGAAACCGTGCCCCGCGTCGTTGCCATGGTCTGGGATATTTCCTCGCTCATCACCGAAATATCACCGCCGACCTGCGCCACGGTCTCGTCCAGCACCAGCATTGTCGTATGGGCGTTCTCGATGATTGCTTCGATCTCGCTGCTACGGTTCGCGAGAATGGCGGAAACGCTCTCAAGATTCTTCAGCGTGTTCTGGATCGACGTTCTGTTCTTTTCGTTCAGCAGCTGATTGGCCCGGTTCACCAGCACGACAAGCTGCGAGGCGATCTCGGGCGCGGCCTCAGCCACTTCCTGCAAGACCGATGGTCGGGATTCCAGCACCGGCACGTCATCGCCTGGACGTGCCGCCAGCAAGGGAGCGTCTTTGGAGCCGCCAGCAAGCTGGATATAGCCGACGCCCGTCAGCCCCTGGCTCTCAAGGGTGGCATAGACGTCCCGCTTGATCGGCACCTTGCTGTCGATTTCGACCCGGACCCGGATGATCTCGATATTGTCCGGGTCGATGGTGATATCGGTCACCTGGCCAACCGGAATGCCCCGATAGCGGGCCGGGCTGCCGACCGAAAGGCCGGTTACCTGCTCCTCGAACGTAATCTCGTAGGTGGCGACATCCCGGTCCAGCTCGACCTTGCCGAGCCAGACGACAAACCCCATCCCGGCCGCGAACATCGCGAAGACGAACACTCCGACGACGACATAGCTTGCGCGTGTTTCCATGGCAGTTCCGTCTCCCTCCCCTAGCCCTTCAGGCCCGGGGTTTCGAAAGCGGCCCGCGCGCGGGGCCCGTGAAAATATTCCTGTATCCAGGGGTGCGGGTTGGCAACCAGCTCCGACATGGTCCCCACCGTCACCTGCTTGTCGAGCAGCACCGCGATCCGGTCGCAGATTGCCACAAGGCTGTCGAGATCGTGGGTGACCATGACCACAGTCAGGTTGAGGCTGCTTTGCAGGTCCCGGATCAGCATGTCGAAATTGGAGGCGCCGATCGGATCGAGACCGGCCGTCGGCTCATCCAGAAAGACCACCTGCGGGTCGAGCGCCAGCGCCCGGGCGAGGCTTGCCCGCTTGCGCATACCGCCGGATAGCTGCGAGGGGAACTTGTCCGCCGCGTTCGGCGGCAGGCCGACCATGTTGATCTTCAGCAGTGCGAGCTCTCGCATCAGCAACTTCGGAATACCGCCACGCTCCCGCATCGGCGCCATGATGTTCTGCGCCACCGTCAAGGAGCTGAACAGGGCTCCGTCCTGGAACATCATGCCGAACCGGCCCTGCAGCTTGCGCGTCGGCATCTCGCCGCGCCCGGCTTCGATCTTCTCGCCAAGCAACTCGATCTCGCCCGCCGCCGGGATCTGCAGACCGATGATGGTGCGGAGCAAAACGGACTTGCCGGAGCCGGACCCGCCGACAACCCCCAGCACCTCGCCGCGCAGAACATCCAGATCGAGATTGTCATGCACGACCTGTGTGCCGAATGCGTTCCGGATGCCGCGCAACCGGATGGCAGGCTGGCTCGCCGTCTCGCTTGTAAAGCTCTCGTCCGTCATCGCCGCCATCGCTCAGATCCCGACTTCGGCAAAGAAGATCGCGAACAGCGCATCGAGCACGATCACGATGAAGATGGATTCAACCACGGCCTTGGTTGTCCGGAAGCCGACACTTTCGGCACTGCCCGAAACCTTCAGGCCCTGATGGCAGCCGACGACCGCGATGACATAGGCAAAGACCGGCGCTTTCAGGATGCCGGTGCCGAAATCCCAGAAATCGACAGACCCCTTGAGCTGAATCAGAAACTGCTGGATCGTCAGATCAAGCTTCATGACCGAGATCATCGCGCCCCCTGCCAACCCGGCGATATCGCCGATGAAGACAAGGATCGGCAGCGCGATGAACAGCGCGATCAGGCGCGGAAGGACCAGCACGTCCACCGGCGAGAGGCCGAGTGTTTCCAGCGCATCCACCTCCTGGTTCACCTTCATGGTGCCGATCTGGGCGGTAAAGGCGCTGCCGGACCGGCCCGCGACGATGATCGCCGTCAGCAGCACGCCGATCTCGCGCAGGACTGAAATGCCGACAAGGTTCACGGTCAGGATCGCGGCGCCGAACCGCTCAAGCTGCAGAGAGCCCATATAGGCCAGCACCACGCCAACCAGAAAGCAGAGGAGCGAAACGATACCGACGGCATTGAGACCGACATATTCAAGCTGGCTGACCAGCGCGACGAATCGGAGCTTCGTACGGCCCGTCAGCAAAGCCAGCAGCGAGACGATGGTCAGTCCGAAAAAGCCGAACAAATCGCGCCCGACATGGGCCATGTCGAACATCGCCTTCCCGGCCCGGGCAGTAATCACGATCAGCGGGTTCGGCCTGTCTTCATCCGTCGGCACGTCCGGATCGGGAATGAAGGCTTTCTCCAGCAGCGCTGAATATTCCGCCTGCAAACCGTCCAGCCGAACCTCGATTCCGCGCCCGGAGAACGCCTCGGACGTGCGGCGAAGAGTCCAGGCCCCTGCACTATCCAGCGCGGTAACCCCCGCAGCGTCTATCACCACCTGACGCGGGGAGGCTTTCACAGCTTGGCGGAACTGCCGGTCGAGCCGTGCGACCGCTTCAATGGTCAACGGCCCGGCAATGCCGAGCTTGAGTTCACCACCGGCTTCCGTGATCGAAAGCGAGGTTTCGGCTACAGCCGCCACGTCTTGTTCCCCCCAGCCCAAGGACACCGGCACTTGGCCGATCGACGCAAAGATTATTTCAGGCACAGCCCATGCGCCTGAAAACGCGAAGATTTCACAAGATACTGGAATTCATCGCAACTCTCACCTATCAAGGCCGCTGCTTAACAGATGGCATGGGAATCCGAGCATGGACCTCAAGAATCATATCCGCGAAGTGCCCGATTTTCCGAAGCCGGGCATCCTGTTTTACGATATCTCGACCCTGCTCGCCCATCCGGCAGCCTGGAAGGCGACCGTGGACCAGTTGAAAACCGTCGTCGACGGCTACAAGCCCGACGTGCTGGCCGGTATCGAGTCGCGCGGCTTCCTGGTCGCCGCCCCGCTCGCCCTGGAGCTCGGCCTCGGTTTCCACATGGTCCGCAAGAAGGGCAAGCTGCCCGGCAAGACCATTCCCTATACGTATGACCTGGAATATGGCAGCGACACGATCGAAGTGCAGGACGGCGCCATCGAGCCCGGCCAGCGCGTGGTCATCCTCGACGACCTGCTCGCCACCGGCGGCACGCTTGCTGCCGCCATCGAACTGGTCCGGAAGGTCGGCGGCGAAGTCACCGGCGCCGCCAGCATCATGGAACTCACCTTCCTCAAGGGCCGCGACCGGCTCGACATCCCCTTCACCTCCCTGATCGCCTACGACGACTGAGGCGACACGGGACGCCATGTCCCGGCCTCCTGACTTCCATCCGTCATCCTCGCTGTTCGCTGAAGACAGACAGAACCGCACCGCCCAATATTCCTGGCGTCGAAACAGCGTCGGAGCCGAATGAATGGGGCGTTACCGGAAAACCGGCGACCGGGTCGGCCGCCTGACCCTCGCGGCCCCGGTGGCGGGGGAGGTCACCGGCCTCTCGGTGCACACGCTCGGCGGCACTGTCCAGCCGGGCGCGCCGCTGATGCGGATCGTGCCGGACGGGGACCGTCTGACGGTCGAGGCGACGGTAACGAACCGGGATATCGGCTTTATCGAGATCGGCCAGCGGGCGGCGGTGAAGGTCGATGCCTTCAACTACATGCGCTACGGCAGCATCGAGGGCACGATCATCAGCCTCAGCGCCGATGCAGTCGTGCCCCAGGACGCGAACAACGCCGCCGGCGCGGCGGGTGCCGCCACCACGGGCCCGCAGGCGGCCCCGCAAATGCTGTCCTACACGGCGCGGATCGAAATCGAACGGGAACATCTGAACGTGGACGGCAGGGACGTGCGCCTGGTAGCCGGGCATGTCCGTGACAGCGGACCTGCTGACGGGAGAGAGACGGGTGCTGGAATATGTGCTGCAGCCGGTGCTGCGTTATGCGAGCGAAGGGATGCGGGAGCGATGAGGGATGTGAGGAAAAACATAAGCTCATTTATAAAAATAAAAAATCTTGCTTATCTTCCATTGTTATCATGCTTATTTCTTTCTAAAGGAATTTTATCTGGCGAAAATAATAAAGAAAAATCCAATACTGAATATATTGATATATGTGGAGATGTTTACTCGCATAATAGAAGTATTTTCATAAAGACAAAACATGGATCTACAGAATTTTCAAAAAATACATTCATTGATTCAAAAAATATTGATATGTCCAATTTTTTTCGTTCGAAAATTTTTTTGGTTACTATGTTTGAGGATTGTGATTATGAAATAATTGATAGAGCAGTTAAAATTATCGGAAAATACAAGAAATTACAAGAATTTGATACTTCAGGTGGCGGGTTTTCAGGCTTTTCTAGGGTATTTAAAAAAAGAGAAGGAATAGTAACAAGTTATATTGTTCGACCAAAATACAAAAATAGGTCATCTCTTAAGATAAATTTATTTGATGGGATGGATTATGCGTCAAGTTTTTCAGTTAGATTTCATATGAGTATCGGCATAATGATCCTTATTCGCGGTAAAGGCGGTTTTCCATTTGATAGTGAGGAGAAGTTTGGCGAATTTATCGATTTTTATTCTAATTCAATTAGTGACGAATTCAAGAAGGTTGAGTGAATATGACTGATCAACAAACAATTCCTGTTTCATACAATTTTACTCCAGAAGAGTATTCATTGCAATTAAGGGGACACACAACTTTTGCAATTAAGGCAATTAAGGGGACACACAACTTAATTCTCTAGAACCGCGCCCGCCTTCCACGGTTTCGGGATGACGTTTCAATGTGCAGGTCGTCGGCGAAGCGGCCTGCTCCGCCGCCCTCCCTCACATCACCTCACCTCACCTCAATTAAGGGGACACACAACTTAATTCGCAGGAAAGTCACCGGCGGCGCCGGCATCATGGAACTGACTTTCCTGAAGGGCCGCGACTGGCTCGACATCCCCTTACGTCGTTGATCGCCTACGACGACTGAGCGGATCATCTACCCCTCATCGTCATCCCGCACTTGATTCGGGACCCAGGGACGGAGTGTGCAGCTTTATGATCGCCCAGGTCCCGGCTCTTCGGCCGGTATGACGATATAGGTACGGGCCTCACTCCCCATTCACCGCCCGCACTTCCTCCATCAGCCAGTCGCGAAACGCGGCAATCTTTGGAATATCGGCACGATCCTTCGCGCTCAGCAGATAGAAGGCGAAGGTCAGCGGTGTACTCAGGCTCTGATCGAAGGGACGCACGAGACGGCCCGCCGCGATGTGATCCGCCACCAGTAACTCGCCCACCAAAGCCACACCGTGGCCATCGACCGCAGATTGAACAGCCATGCTTTCCATACTGAAGCGCGGGCCCCGGGCCGGGTCGATATCGTGCAGGCCGGCCGCCAGCAACCACATGCGCCAGCTCGCTTCGGCTTCGATCCAGTCAATATGCAGCAGGGTATGGTGGCGCAGATCCTCGGGCTTGCGTAACGGGTGTTCCCCTTCCAGCAGTGCCGGACTGCAGACCGGCGTGTTGCGCTGACCGAACAAACGGTCGACCCGAACCCCCTCATAGCCGCCGGGCCCATAGCGCACCGCCACGTCGACATCGTCGCGCGTCAGATCAACCAGACGATCGGTTCCGTTAATGCGAATTTCGATGTCCGGATGCCTGCTGCGGAACCGCTCAAGCCGAGGCAGCAGCCACATGCCGCCGAACGAAGGGCTGACGCTGATCGTCAGAACCCCGCTTTCGCAATGGCTGCGTATCTGATCCACCGCCTGGGCCAACTTGTCAAAGCCTTGCCCCAATGTTGGCAGGGCGACCTGCCCCGCCTCTGTGAGCCGAAGCGCCCGGGTCAGGCGCCGGAACAATGGCACCCCAAGCAGCTCCTCAAGCGATTTGACCTGATGACTGACTGCGGCCGGCGTGACGTTCAACTCGGCCGCCGCCTTTGTGAAGCTGAGGTGCCGCCCGGCGGCCTCGAAAGCCCTCAGCGCATTAAGCGGCGGCTGCGGTCGCCCCATGACTTACACCCAAATTTTTCTAATACATCAACCGAGATCTTCTCGTTTGTCGGCAACGATAATACTCAATAATTTCCCAACAATACATCAAACACCGCGCCTCCCCCCCGATAGGAATGGCGGATGAAATCATCAAATAAATCTCTCCCATAAAAAGTCGACGGCCGGTGAAACCTTAAGCCGTTGGAGGACATCATGCACCTACGCCACCAGCACCCCGAACCCGCCTGCGACTTCCAGCAACCGCGTCTCGATCAGCTCGGGCACCCGATTTTTGGAAGCGTGTCACGGCTCATCCAGGCCGCGGATACAGCGATACGCCGGGGCTTCCGCAAGATCGCCCGCGAGCGACAGCGGCGCGCCAGCATCCAGGAACTTCAAGGCATGAGCGACCGTCAGCTCCTGGATATCGGTGTAGAGCGCTCTGAAATCACCGCGATGGTCGAGAAAATCCTGGAGCAAAAAGCGCACCGGGGTGACGCTTGAGCTACAGGCTGCCGGCAAAGTGGCAAGCTCCGCCCCTCCTCAAGCCATCATCAAACGATTTCGACCATCTCTGTCTCGATCACGATTTCCGAATGCAGGGTCCGGTGGACCGGGCACTTGTCGGCAATCTCCCGGAGCTTTTGCCGCTGCTCCGCGTCGAGCGGCCCCTCAATGATGATCTCCCGGCTGATCTTGTCTATCTTGCCCGCCTTCGTGTCACAGGCGGCACAGTCGTCAGCGTGAACCTTACTGTGCCGGAGCCGGGTCTCGAGACGGTCGAGCTGCCAGCCTTTGCGTTCGGCATAGAGCGCCAGCGTCATGTTGGTGCAGGCACCGAGGCCCGCCAGCAGGAAGTCATAGGGCGCGGGACCGGTATTATCGCCGCCGACACTTTTCGGCTCATCCGCCCGCAGCCTGTGACCCGCCGCAAGGACGGCTTGCGGGAATTTCCCCTCGCCTAGATGCGCGACGACGACCTCTCCCTCGCGCGCGGCGAGCTGTAGCGGCGCATCTTCCGGAACGAGGCGGCCCGCCCACGCGGCAATGACCGAGGCAACATAGTTCGCGTCGGCTGGCCGGGTCAGCAGGTGGTCCGCCTTGTCGAGAGAGACAAAGCTCTTTGGATGTTTCGCTGCGGCAAATATCCGGCTCGCATTCTCGATACCGACAGTCATGTCCAGAGGAGCATGAAAAATCAGCAGATCCCGCTTCAGGTTCGCGATCCGCTCTTCCAGGTCATGCGTCTTGAGATCGTCGATGAAAGACTTCCGTATCCGGAAATTCCGGCCGGCGAGCGACACCTCCGCCTCTCCGTCCCGTTCGATTACGTCAAGATCCGCACCGAAATTATGCACGACATGTTCCGGGTCCGCCGGCGCCCCGATGGTCGCAATACCCTTGACCTCCGGGATGTGAGCAGCGGCCGATAAAACCGCGGCGCCACCAAGCGAATGCCCGATCAGCAATGTCGGCGCCATCCCTTCCGCGCGCATCCAGTCCGCCGCCGCGACCAGGTCCTCGATATTCGACGCGAAGGTCGTATTCGCGAACTCCCCCTCGCTGTGCCCGAGACCGGTAAAGTCGAACCGCAGCACGGCAAGCCCCTGCGCAGCCAGACCACCCGCGATCTGGCGCGCGGCGGCTATGTCCTTCGAGCAGGTGAAGCAATGGGCAAACAGCGCATACCCGCGCGGCTTGCCGACCGGCAGATCAAGACGCGCCGCCAAATTGCCTCCCAGTGCCCCCGCAAAACTGACTTTTCTGGTCTCAATCGACATAGGCTGCCTCTCCTCACAAATCGACGCCCAGGATACATGGCTTACCCGGCCATGGTCGCAAAACCATAGCCGCCCAGGGTGATATATGCAGAGCTTGGGGAAATAGACTTCATATCCGCGCGAGCGGGATTCGCTTCTCTGAATCCTCATCTATGCGACTGAAACAGTCCGCATGCCGCATCAGACAAAGCGCTCACGGTAAGCCTGCGGACTTGCGCCGAGGCGACGCCGGAACACGCGGCGCATGGTTTCCTCCGTCCCGAACCCGCAATACCGGGCAACGCGCGAGACAGGACCGTTCTGCTCGAGCAGGCGCCGGGCGGTTTCCAGTCGCATGTCCTCGAGCGCGCTTGCCGGAGTCCGGCCCGTTGCTCTCCGGTAATGCCGAGAAAAACTCCGGACGCTCATCCCGGCCCGGGCAGCGAGATCGTCGATTGAAAGCCGGTGCTGAAGGTTCTGCTGCATCCATGAATGCAGCTCGTCGAAACGCCCAGCCCCGCCCTGAAGCGTCAGCGCTGTGCTGAATTGCGACTGGCCTCCCGGCCGCTTCAGGAACACAACCAGCTGCCGGCCCGCGCTCAATGCCATGTCGCGGCCGAGATCGGCTTCCACCATGGCCAGCGCCAGATCGATCCCTGCCGTCACACCAGCCGATGTCCAGATATCACCGTCACGCACGAAGATCGGGTCCATTTCGAGACGGACCTTGGGAAAGCGCCGGGAGAACTCCTCACAGCGCTGCCAATGTGTTACCGCCCTGCGACCGTCCAGCAACCCGGCAGTCGCGAGCAGGAACGCACCGCTGCACACCGACGCCGTCCGGCGCGCCGACCGGGTCCGGTCGCGCAGCCACGTCACCAGCTCCGCATCCTCGCAGGCAGAATTGACGCCCACGCCACCCGCGATGATGAAAGTATCGACAGGCTGGTTCGGCGGCCCCATCGGCTCCACCGAAAGAGAGAGGCCGGCACTGGTTCTGACGCTGTTCCCGTTCCCGACGACGACAGGCGCGTAAGGCTCTTTTGCGCCCTCTGAGCGAGCCAGATCGTTGACCGTGGAGAATACCTGCAACGGACCCGCGACATCGAGCAGCTGGCAGTCAGGAAATCCCAATATCTCGATACGCCGTGTCATTTTGGCCTGATTCGTTGGAAGTTTGGCGGTACGGCCAAAACAATTGGCTTTAAGCTCCCCACAGTCAACCAGGAGCCCTCACATGACGGTCAAAATTGGTCTTCTTCTGTTTCCCGGCGTTCAGCTACTCGACTTCGTCGGCCCTTATGAAATCTTCAAAGCCACGCGCGATACGGAGACCCTTCTTATCGGTGCGGACACGCAGCCCATTGCCGCCTCCTGCGGCCTGCCTCTCCAGCCGACTATCTCATTCTCTGATTGCCCCCAGCTCGACGTGATCTGCGTGCCGGGCGGCGGCGGGGTTAATCCGCTATTGCGCGATGAAGCCACCCTGTCCTTCATCCGCCGTCAGGCCGAGGGTGCGCGCTATGTCACCTCGGTCTGCACCGGCTCTCTCCTGCTCGGGGCGGCCGGACTGCTGAAGGGCAAGAAGGCGACGTCACACTGGTATGCGGTTGATTTTCTGGAGAAATTCGGAGCCATTTACACACCAGGTCGGGTCGTGCGCGACGGCAATCTGATTACAGCAGGCGGCATCACCTCGGGTATCGATTTCGGACTTGTTCTGATTGCCGAGTTGTTCGGCCAGGAAGAAGCCGAGGCCGTCCAGCTCGGGATGGAATACGCCCCGAAACCGCCATTCAACAGCGGAACACCCGAGGATGCTCCCTCCGGCGCCAAGGCCTTGGCCGAGCATCGGCTGGCGGCCTCGCGGAAAATCCGGGAGAAGATTTTCGCTGATATGTCAGGGTCGGAAGTGTTCGAGCGACCGGATTAAAGCACAATGCCACTATTCGGCCCGCCCAAATTCGTCATCCCCTCGCACGAGGGGACCCAGGAGAAGATAAGCTCTGCTTCATGATCCTCTGGGTCCCCGATCGGGGTCGGGGATGATGGTGTTGGTTATGGTCAGAACTTCAGAGCATCCACCCGCGCCACGTTCGGCAGCTTCTTCACGGCGGCGAGCAAATCTTCGCTGACAGCGCTGTCCACTTCGACAAGGGCAACCGCCTCGCCACCCTCTTCCCGGCGGCCGAGGTGGAAGGTGGCGATATTGACCCCGGCATCGCCGAGCGCGGAACCAAGGGCGCCAATGAAGCCCGGCTTGTCATAGTTTCGGACATAAAGCATGTGCGGGCCGAACTCGGCCTCAATGGCGATGCCCTGAACATCGACCAGACGCGGCAGATTCTCCGCGAACAGCGTGCCCGCGACCGATCGGGTCCGGTCATCCGTCTCGACGGTGACACGCAGCATGGTCTGGTAATCGCAGGGCCGGTCATGCTTGATCGTGGTTACAGCGATCCCGCGCGCCTGCGCTTCCGCCGGGGCGCTGACCATGTTGACCGAGGTCAGCGTCGGCTTCAGCACTCCTGTGAGGGCAGCGGCAACAACCGGCGCCGGATTTATCTCCGCCGCCAACCCTTCGAACTCGATGGAGATCGACTTGATGGCACTGCCGATCACCTGCCCCGAGAACGCGCCGAGATTTTCAGCCAGCTTCATATAGGGCTTCAGCAGCGGCGCCTCTTCCGCCGTGACGGACGGCATGTTGACAGCGTTGGTTACGGCACCTGTCAGCAGATAGTCGGACATCTGCTCCGCTACCTGCAGGGCCACTTTCTCTTGCGCCTCGCTGGTGGAAGCCCCCAGATGCGGCGTGGCGATGAAGTTCGGCGCGCCGAACAGAACGTTCTCCTTGGCCGGCTCCTCGACGAAAACGTCAAAGGCGGCACCGGCAACGTGACCCGTCTCCAGCGCACCGCGCAGGGCGACCTCGTCCACCAGACCGCCACGTGCGCAGTTGATGATCCGGACACCGGCTTTCATCTTCTGGATTGCGCCCGCGTCAATGATGTTGCGGGTCGCGTCGGTCATCGGCGTGTGCAGGGTGATAATGTCCGCCTCGGCGAAGAGCTGATCGAGCTCAACCTTGGTAACACCAAGCTGCGCCGCCCGCTCGTCACTGAGATACGGATCATAGGCGGCGACCTTCATTTTCAGGCCACGTGCCCGATCGGCGACGATGGCGCCGATATTGCCGCAACCGATCAGGCCGAGGCGCTTGCCGGTCAGCTCGACGCCCATGAACTTGGATTTCTCCCACTTCCCTTCCTGGGTCGAGCGGTCGGCAGCGGGGATCTGGCGAGCCAGCGCGAACATCATCGCGATGGCATGTTCCGCCGTGGTAATGGCGTTGCCGAAGGGGGTATTCATCACCACCACACCGGCGGCCGTGGCGGCAACGGTATCGACATTGTCGACGCCAATCCCGGCCCGGCCGACAACCTTGAGGTTCGGCGCCTTGGCCAGAACCTCTTTCGTCACCTTGGTCGCGGACCGGATAGCGAGACCGTCATAGTCGGCAATGATCTCAAGCAACTCTTCCGGCGACAGGCCCGGCTTGAAATCGGTTTCGAGGCCACGCGCGCGGAAAATATCCACGGCAGCGGGGCTCAGCTTGTCTGAAATAAGGACTTTGGGCACGGCATGCTCCTCGTGCGCTCGTATTTATTCTGCAATCTCGGGAAAGACGCTCCCGGCCGGTTGCCGGGAGCATTTTTCGATCAGGCTGCCTGTGATTTGGCCTGCTTCACTTGGCCATAGGCCCAATCGAGCCATGGCAGCAGAGCTTCCATATCGGATGCCTCGACGGTCGCACCGCCCCAGAGCCGGAGACCGGCGGGCGCATCGCGATACCCGTTGATGTCGAAAGCAACGCCTTCGGCTTCGAGCAGTGAGTCGATCTGTTTCATGGCCGCCCGCTGATCATCCTCGGACAGACCGTCGAACCATGGGTCGGAGGCGGAAATACAGATGGAGGTGCTGGAGCGCACGGCCGGGTCGGCCGCGAGGAATCCTGCCCAGTCGCTTTTTTCGACCCAGGCAGAGACCGCCGCGAGGTTGGCTTCGGAGCGGGCGATCATACCCTTCAGGCCGCCGATCTGTTCCGCCCATTTCAGCGCGTCGAGAACGTCCTCGACCGCCAGCATGGAAGGCGTGTTGATGGTCTCTCCCTTGAAGATGCCCTCAATCAGCTTGCCGCCCTTGGTCAGGCGGAAAATCTTCGGCATCGGCCATGCCGGGGCATAGCTTTCCAGCCGCTCCACCGCCCGTGGGCTGAGGATAAGCATGCCGTGCGCACCCTCACCGCCCAGCACCTTCTGCCAGGAATAGGTGGTGACATCGAGTTTCTGCCACGGCAGATCCATGGCGAAGACGGCCGAGGTGGCATCGCAAAACGTCAGACCTTCGCGATCGTCCGCGATCCAGTCGCCGTTTGGTACCCGAACGCCGGACGTTGTACCGTTGAAAGTGAAAACAATGTCGCGCTTGGGATCGGTGGCGGAAAGGTCCGCGATCTGACCGTAATCGGCCTCAAGCACCCGGACATCCTCAAGCTTGAGTTGCTTGACCACATCCGTCACCCAGCCAGAACCGAAACTCTCCCATGCCAGCAAATCGACACCACGGGCGCCGAGCATGGACCACATGGCCATCTCGAAAGCGCCGGTATCGGACGCCGGCACGATGCCGATGCGATAATCGTCCGGCACGCCCAGCAAAGCGCGGGTGCGGTCGATGACTTCCTTGAGTTTGGATTTTCCGATCTTGGATCGGTGAGAACGCCCTAAAGCGGCGTCAGCAAGTGCAGCGGGGCCCCATCCGGGTCGCTTAGCGCAAGGTCCGGACGAGAACTGAGGCGCACACGGGGTTACCGTCGGCTTCATCGTATCATCCTTAACATGTAACCACTCGTTGGGGAGTGGCGGCCCGCCGCAGACGCTATGGATTTCGTGGGTGCTGTCAACAGGGGAAATTGTCGCCAGCTAATGTTGCAGCGCAAAATTTCCAACTCATCCTCGATCGATTATGGAAAAGACCATTCGGTTTTAGAAAGGATCGGAGGTGCGTCAATACGTCTCACGCCCCACTCATTACATTCAAAATTGGTTCAAATCACTTCAAATCGTTGCAAAATAATCACATCGCATATGGGAAACCGGCTCATTCCAAATCGAGATCAATTTAGCTTGATGAATGGGTTGCACCTCAGAAATTTGCAGCATATATTGTGCACTGCAATACGGACTGCCCAGCCGTATTGTTTACTTCTTGGGCGTTTCCTCCCTTAACTCGGGCCGCTGTAAAGCGGCCCTTTTTTCTTGCCTATAGGTCAGTTCTGACCGGCAGAAATCACCTGCCCAGGCACCAACACAGGCGCGACAAAATCAGCCCTGTCATTTTTATTCCTTATAATTCAGATAGATAAATACACCGCCCCGACGCTGATACGTTCTGGCCCGGCTCTTGCTCCTCTCGTTCGGACAATCAACGCAGCATCCGACAGCTGGAGCAAAAAATGGCAGACACCGATTTCCGTACCTGGCCGGCACACGGCTCTAATATCGAGCCTTCCGACAAGATCTGGATGAAACCCGCCGGACGGTTTAACCACGGGTTTTCGTCTGCCGACCAGGTTCACGGCGAAACGACGGCTGCGAACCAGAATATCGGGACGCCCGCCTTCTCGCTGGCCGATCATCTGCCGGAAGTCATCGTCGAGGCAGTCGCCGATTGGGCCACTCATCTCCAGCACCAGACCTGGCGCCTGCGCCGGCGTGCCCTGTCCCGCTTTGCCGAGGCCTTTGCCGACCAGTTCGTGGCACTTAATCCGGCCCTGAGCGATGAGGAATACGAAAGCCTGACCGATATCGGCTACACCTGCCTGCTCGAAAAGCTGGACAATGGACAGCCTATTGCCGATCTGGACCAGGCTCATTGCTACAAGCGCAGCGTCCATGACGAACACCGGTTTGCCGCCGACATCTTCATCGAGATCAATGTTCCGACGGCAACCATCCACTAATCCCCCGCGCCGTTCCGCAACGGCGCATCTCCCCAGCTAAGGGCCGCAATCGCGGCCCTTTTTTTGACCTGTTAGGTGTCTGACGGCCTCAGCCCCGATCACGCACCTGCCCCAAGGCAGGGCCCAATGCACCTGCTCAGCCAAAGATACGACATCAGGAGAATTTCCGGGTAAGCGGAGATAAATGCCGACGTCAGGCATCAATCGTCAGGCGTGCGGCTTTCTTCAAGCCAATGACAAGCCTCATCATGGCTCGAGAACACGTTCGTCGTCTGGCCATACCGGCTTCTGGAAACCGCGCGCCAGAGCTTGAGGAGCAGGAAATCGGCATCCTTGAAAACCAGGACGGCAATACGGACAGATCGCCGCTTCGGCGTCTGTTCCATATAGTCGAGGATGAGCTTCATATCCTCGACCGAGAGAGTCGACAGATCTGCCTCACGAAAATCCCATAGCGCATCCAGGCCGTCGGAATAGCCGTCGACCAGACGCATTTCTGCGATGGCTTCCACCATTGAAACGCCGGTTACGGCGCCACGGCAGATGCCCTCGACGAATTTCCCGTCAGGCCGTGTTCTGATTTTAAAGTGCATACTGAATTCGCGGCAAAATTATGCCCGCGGCATGAAAAGCCGCAGGCTTTTAGAAATTCAGACTCTCTTAATTTTTGCTACGCGTCGAGATGCTTTTGCGGCATCCGTTAAATGTGCCTGACTAACGGCGCTTCGACATGCCCGAGACAGAGATATCTCCAGCCTCGATCGCATCCCGCATGGCCTCGAAGCCCTGCGTCATTTCCTCGTACATTTCACGGTAGAACTTGAGCTCGGTAATTTCCGCTTCCTGCAGAAACCCCTGGCGCGGCGCACCCGCATCTAGCAGCTTGGCGAAGTAGCGGCCACGGGCCTTTGCGGCCATCTGGGCGATGCCTTCGAGTTCGCCTGACGCGACCTCCATGACCGTTTCCTGCGTCAGATGCCGGTTCTGCTCATTCCTGTAGCGATCCAGCTCGCGGGCATATTGCTGCGGATTGACCCGCATCGCGTTGTCTTTGCCGTGCAGCCAGGCTGCACTCTGTTTGACTGCCGCCGGCCGGGCCTGTTGGGCCTTCTGCGCCTGCTGAGCTGCCCGTTCGGCAGCAGCATTCGCATTGGCGGGGCGTGGTGTCCGTGCAGGAGCAGCAACGGCTGCGCCAGGCCGATCAGCCCGTTCTGCGCGAAGCGGCTGCTTCACCGCCGGAGCCGATTGCGGCGCCGCCTTGGCGGGAAGCCTGGGAGCAGTCGATTTAGCGTCCTGACCATCATCGGGATACGGATCCCAGTCGGCACCGGTGCCATTGCCCGAAAGATCCTTCAGGCGGGAACCCAGACCCGCTTTCAACGCCGATGTCAGGGACATGTGCTGCTCCTCTCATTCGTGGGCCGGTACTGCACCGGCATCTCGGTAAGAGATAAAGCAAAGAGCGTGCCGGTTTTCCGTCAGGCCGCCAGAAGGCGGGCACGATCATGTGGCAGATGGAAATCAAGCAACGGTCCCTTCGGCACAATGCCCTTGGGATTGAGGTTCTTATGACTGCCGAAATAATGTTGCTTGATATGCCGCATATTCACCGTTTCAGCCACATCACCGACCTGGAACAGATCCCGCAAATAATTGGAAATATTTGGAAAATCGGAAATCCGCTGACGGTTGCACTTGAAGTGCGTGAAATAGACCGCATCGAATCTGACAAGCGTTACAAACAGCCGCCAATCCGCCTCCGTGACCCGATTTCCGACGAGATACCGGCTCCGGCCAAGCCTTTCCTCGAGGTCATCCAGCCGGGCAAACAATGCATCATAGGCTTCCTCGTAGGCTTCCTGTGTCCCGGCAAATCCGTTCCGGTAGACCCCGTTATTGATGTCGGTATAGACGCCCTCGTTCACGGCATCGATTTCCGCACGAAGGTTCTCCGGATAAAGATCCAGCGCCGCATCCACATCCTCCAATCCATTAAAGGCGCTGTTGAACATGCGCAGGATCTCGGAGGATTCATTGGAAACGATCGTGCCTTCCTTCTTGTCCCAGAGCACCGGCACTGTGACGCGGCCCGTATAGGAAGGATCTGCCTTCACATAAACCTCGCGCAGGAACCGGGCACCGTTGACCGGGTCGTTAGTGCCATCCGGATCGTCACCGAAGAACCAGCCGTCATCGCCCATATGCGGATCGACCACGGAGATATCGATATGCGGCACCAGCCCCTTCAGGGATCGGGCGATGAGTGTGCGGTGCGCCCATGGGCAGGCATATGACACATAAAGGTGATATCGCCCGGACTCAGGAGCGAACCGGGCACCGGGCGCATCTTCGACAGCATTGCGAAAAGCCGAGTTCTGGCGCTGGAAGCGACCATTCTTCGTTTTCGCATCAGCATCGTCAGAATGCCATTCGCCGTCCACCAGCATGCCCATATCCGGTTCTCCCATGATTATTACTGTCTGACAGATCTGGCGACAGCGAGCGTCACATCAAGGCTCGTATTTGGAAACGGTCCTGTTACCATGCTGGCCAATTACCATGCGGGAAGGGAAATTGGGGCCATGGTTGCGGTCATACGCGGGCTATTGAACAAGGATCAGGTGAAAACCATCGCGGCGAAGCTGTTTTCGGCGCAATTCATCGATGGTAGCTCGAGCGGCGGACCGCTCGGCAAGGACATCAAGAAAAACACGCAAGTACCACCGAACAGCCCCCAGTATCGCGAAATGGCGGAACTGGTGATGGGCGCGATGAAAGCCAACGAGACGGTCGCCATCAAGGCCCTGCCCCGGCGCATCCTATCGCCGATCTTCGCCTCCTACACCACCGGCAACAAATATGGCGAGCATATCGACGCGGCGCTGATGGGCCCCTATCCAGGCATGCGCACGGATCTCTCGATTACCATATTTCTGAACAAGCCGGATGCCTATGAGGGCGGAGAGCTGGTTCTGAGCACCGATTTCGGCGATCAGGTCTACAAGGAGGAGCCCGGCGATGCGGTGCTCTACCCGACACATTATCTGCACCATGTAACCCCGGTGACATCCGGGCGGCGCCTCGCCATCATCACCTGGATGGAAAGCATGGTGCCCGACCCGCTGAAACGGGAAGTCATCAGCGACCTTGCGGAAACGCAAGCCATCCTCACCGGCTCAAATGTAGATAAAAAAGCCGTTCTAATGCTCGAGAAGGGCCGGCTCAACCTGCTGCGCATGTGGGCGCAGACCTGAACTCTTCCGGGTTATCCGGTGAAATGCAGTGCCAGCCCGGCCGGTAACATACCGCGCCGGGCGAGCGCATCGGCTTTCAGCAACATGGTCTGGGCAAATGCATCCACGATCTCGCCGTTGAGGGCCATTTCGACCGCCTCGCGCACCGGCAGGCGCCGCAACTCAAGCCGCTCACATGCTTCAGGTTGCGCCATCCCTTCTTCAAGGTCCCAGGCGATGAAACCGATTGCCTGCTCGTCCGTGATCGCGTTCGAGAGGTCCATGCGCAGGATTTCCTGCCAGCCTCCGGCTTTCAGGCCGGTTTCCTCAAGCAGTTCCCGTTCAGCAGAACCTTGCGGGTCTTCGAAGGAGCCACCGCCTTCCGGCAGCTCCCAACTGTAATAGTCACGCGGGAAACGCTGTTGGCCGACGAGCCAAGTCATGCCCTGGTGATCCACCGGCAGAATACCGACCGCCAACCCCTTCACCCGAACGACACAGTAGAGGCCCGGGTTGCCGTTCGGATCGATGACATCATGCTCGACAACGCGGATCCACGGATTGTCGTAAACATCCCGTGTCGCTACCACCTGCCAGACCGCCTGGTCCTGCTGTTCCGTCATTGCCGTCCGCTCCCCTATCAACGCGAGCGAACCCTATGCGAGCCCGGATGATAACAAAAGAGCGGGCATACCTATCCGGTCAGGCACGCTCCGGATCGGCCAGTGGGCGGACCGTCGGCGCGGCGCGCCGGATGAGTGCTGGCTCTGGCGCCCTAACCTGGGCTTCCCGCAGCACCTCCGGAACCAGTTTTTCCTCGGGAATAGCGCACAGTCCGCACAGACGGAACAAACGGCCAAGAGTCGGCATCGAGGTCACGACCGCGAACGGCACGGACACCAGCAGGCCGGCAATCACGGGCGCGGCCCACGGCAGGATATGCGGCGCGACCAGTGAAAGCACCGTAAGGAATGTGGCTCCAAGTGCCGTCTGCAGCCAGAGACCGCCCAGCGCTTCCCGCAACGTCACCCGCCTGTCGTCCCGTTCCTGCGCGTCCCATCGTATCCGCTTGCCGAAAAACAGGCCGAATACGAAGATGGTCTGCGCCAAAGCCACAACCGGCGACAGCAGCAGCGAGAAGACTGTCTCCAGCAAGGTTCCGGCGGCAACCCGCAGGCCACCGCCATAAGACAGGCGTCCGGCCCGGCGCAGCGCGATATCGAGGATGCCGAACAGTTTTGGCGCAAAGGTCATCCCCATGACGGCCGCAAACAGGGCCAGTCCGAAACCGGGCGCCGCCACGGCGGGAGCGGTCCCACCGCTGGAGGCCGCCGACAGGCACAGATCCGCCAGCCCCAGCCCCATGAAGGCGAACCAGAGCGGCGCGCCGGTATACATCATGATGGCAAGCAGCAATTGCAGCCGTCCCATCGGCCGGACGCCACGGATCAGAGAGGGATGCCGGAACAATTTGAGATATTGCATGTTGCCCTGGCACCAGCGCAGGTCGCGGGTCAGGAAATCCGGCAGTGTCGTCGGGTTTTCCTCATAGCTGCCATCTTCCAGCGGCAACACCCGGACCTCGTAGCCTCCACGGCGCATGAAGACCGCTTCGACCTGGTCGTGGCTCAGGATCTCCCCGCCGAGCGGACGCGTTCCGGGCAGAGCGGGAAGTGCGCAGTTTCGCCGAAATGCCTGGACCCGCAAGATGGCATTATGCCCCCAGTACGGTCCGTCCGGCCCCTGCCACCAGGCGCTGCCTGTCGTGTAGGAGCGCATTCCGTGACGCATGCCGAACTGGAACATGCGGGCGAAGGCACTGCTGGCAGGCATACCGGTCACCAAAGTCTGCAGGATGCCGAGCGCGGGGTTGTGCTGCATAAGCCGAACCAGGCGCAGGATCGCCGGGCCAGACATCACGCTGTCCGCATCCAGGACGATCATGAAGTCGAAACCATCGCCCCAGCGCGTGCAGAAATCCTCGATATTGCCGACCTTCTGACGACTGTTGTCCGTCCGGCGCCGGTAATGAAGCCGATCCGGGCGCTCGTTTCCGTCGCGCCATGCCTCGAACAGGCCTTGTTCGCGCAACGCGATGTCCGGATCGGTCGTGTCGCTCAAAAGGAAAACATCGAAGGTATCGGACAGCCCCGTCGCATCCAAACTGTCCGTCATGGCTTTCAGATTGCCGACGACCAGATCGGGGCTTTCGTTATGGACCGGCATGACGATCGCCGTCCGGCTGCTGATCGCGGACGTCTCGTCCTTCAAACCAGAAAGACCGGTCACAGAGCGGAGCCAGTCGCGCTTGAAATGCAGCAGGGAGAAACCGATCACCGCATTCCAGAAGCCGATCACCATCCACGGCGTATTCAGGGCGAAGACGACAATCATTGCGATTTCGATGCCGCGCAGGCCGTCTGCCGCGAACACATAAGTGAGCGCTGATACCAGAGCGAGAATAGTGCTCGAAACCAGACCAAAAAATAAGATACGCCGCGCGGTCACGCTGCGACTGGTGACCGAAAGACCTGCCCCCATGCGGTGTCCTGTATCCATAGCCCCTAGCCCCAACGGCCTGCTGCCACTCAACGCGACATCAACGACGGCCGTGCCGCTGCCCGCGCATTACCTCCCTGCTCTAATGGAGCAGGACATTGTCTTTTTTATGATCGCGGGAGAGAGAACATCGTTCTTTTGCCCGCCGCAACATTCCTGATAAATGGTCCGGAAGAAGCTCCACGTCAGCAAAACAAGCTTCACAAAACCGCGATACCAAATTGACTGGAGTTCCGCGGCATTCCACCTCTTATTAGCGTCGTGGCACGATGGTAACGGTATGCGGCTTTCGCTGCCGGTGGGTGGAGACAATGACAACACAACCGACCAAGACACGGCGGCAACGCGATCCGCGGCTCGATTTCTTTCGAGGAGTCGCGATGCTGATCATCTTCGTGGCCCACGTCCCACAGAATCACTGGTCGAACTTCATTCCGGCGCGGTTCGGCTTTTCCGATGCGGCCGAGATGTTCGTCTTCTGCTCCGGGTTCGCCGCTGCCATCGCTTTTGGCGGCACCTTCATCAAGGCCGGGTTCTGGCACGGAACCGGCCGCGTACTTTACCGGATATGGCAGCTTTACACTGCTCACATTCTGATCTTCCTGCTGATCGCCGGTCTCATGCTGGCCGGAAATGCGACCTTCGCCGAGCCGGACTATATCGGTCGCCTGAACCTGCATTTCTTCTTCAACGAGACGCCTAAAGCCCTGCTCGGCCTGCTGACACTGACCTATGTGCCGAACTATTTCGACATCATGCCGATGTATATGGGCGCGCTGCTGATGATCCCGGTCTTCATGGCGCTGGCACGGCTCGATCCACGGCTGGCCATTCTGTTCTCCATCAGCGTCTACTGCCTGAACTGGATCCATGACGGCGGCCTGCCGGCCCATCCGGATCACGCGCACATCGAATGGTTCTTCAATCCGTTCGGCTGGCAACTCGTGTTCTTCACCGGCTTCGCCATCTCGCGCGGCTGGCTCACCCCGCCGCCCTTCAACCGCACCCTGATGGCAGCCTGCACGATCTTTGTCGTGGCCGCCGCGCCGGTTTCCCACTGGTGGTTCTTCGTCGGCTATCAGGACAGCCTGCCGTTCCTCGCCGACTGGCGCGAGCTGACCTTGCCGTGGCGAGCCAAGACCGATTACGGCATCCTCCGCTTCATCCACTTCCTGGCGCTGGCCTATATCGTGGTCAACCTGGTGCGCGGCCGCGAACATCTGCTGCTGCACAAAGCCTTCCACCCGATCCGCACGGTCGGTCAGCAGGCACTGCCGGTCTTCCTGCTGAACATGTGGCTGGCTCAGCTCGGCGGCATGGTGCTGGACCAGCTCGGCCGCAGTCAGGCGACCTGGGCGCTGGTGAACCTCAGCGGTCTCGCCATCGTGGTGCTGTTCGCCTATCTGGTCACGGCGATCAAAAAGGAATGGTGGCGCGCGGCCATCGAGACCCGCGCCGCCGCGTCGTCGGAACGAAGCAGCCCGGCAAGCCCGGTCCTCTCCCCGGCAGAATGACGACCAGGCGCTATCTCATTCGGCCAACCGTCGCGCTTGCTGTCTTTCTTCTGACGGCAGCGAGCGCTGGCGCCGAGCTCAGGGAAAGCCTCTCTGTCGAGAGCCCGGCGCTCAACAGGGCAATGAAATACTCACTGTTCCTGCCTGAAAAACGAGGCGACTCCCTGCCTGTCCTCTATCTGCTGCACGGACTCGGCGGCCATGAACGCGACTGGCAGACCCTCGGTCACATTGAACAAACGGCAACGCGCCTGATCCGGCAGAACGCCATCCCGCCCATGGCCATCGTCATGCCGGATGGTGCGAACAGCTGGTATGTGAATTCGGAAAAGCACGGTCATTATGAAGATGCCCTGCTGAAGGACCTCATACCGGAAACCGAACGGATCCACGGAATTGGCGGCGACCGGTCACGGCGAGGCATTGCCGGCCTCTCGATGGGAGGATATGGGGCTTTCAGGCTGGCATTCCGGCATCCGTCCCACTTCACAATGACGGCCGGCCTGAGTGCTGCAATCTTTCCTGACCTGAAAAGCGCAGAGGACGTTTCCCGTCAACAGATCGGGTTTTTCAAGGGGACGTTCGGGGAGCCATTCGATATTGCCGTATTTAACCGACAGAATTTCTTTTCGGATATCCCGTCACTGAAAGCGGTCAGCGAACGTCCGGCGATCTGGATCACGGTCGGAGACGATGACGGTTTTCGTCTCTATGAAGGAAATACGGCGCTTTATCTGGCGCTCAAGCAGGCCGACATCCCGGTCGAGTTCCGGATGACAGACGGCAATCACACCTGGCGCCTCTGGCGTTCCGAGATCGAAAACGTTCTGCGCTATTACGGACGCATCCTGACCGCCGGGGCCAAGTAATTCGGGCTCAGTTGACGTTTACCAGATCCAGCTCAATCAGCTCGTCGTCGTCGGTCAACGACCAGTCGCCGCCCATGACCTCGACCATCTCACTGCCATCGTTGAACAGGAAGGCTCCATCGAAAGCATCGTCGCTGGTGCTTAAACCGTAATCGTCTGCATGTTTCGGAATGTAACGCATCATTTCCTCCTGCTTTTGGCCGCTGGCCATACGCTTCACTCACTCCCGAACTCATAATTCAGTCTCAGCAATTGCTGTGCCAGTTTGAGCCTAATTTTAGTGGTGATAACGCGCGGCGCACTGGTCAGCCGACGGGACCTGCTGCTAGATTTCCCGCGGCCGACGCTAGATCGGCGGGGAGGAACAGGATGAATCAGGCAGCTTTACTGGCGCAGGTCGCGCGAATCCATGGTGATCGGCCGGCGATTTCCTACGGGCAGCGGGTCTGCCGGACCTACGCCGAGCTGGGAGACCGGGTGGCCCGGCTTGCCGCGGCCCTGCGGGGCGAGCTCGACCTGATGCCGGGCGACCGGGTCGCGCTGGCAATGAAGAACGATCCGCTCTATCTGGAAATCCTCTATGCCGTCTGGCATGCCGGGCTCGCCGCTGTGCCGATAAATGCCAAGCTGCACCCGAAGGAATTCGCCTTCATCCTCTATAACAGCGGCGCCAAGGCCTGTTTCGCCTCCCCCGATCTCGCAGGCACTCTTGCCGACGCAAAGGCGGAGGCTCCCGACCTCGAACACCTGATCTCCATCGATGATCCTGATTTCGAGGACCTGTTCGCAGGGCCGCCGATGCCGGCGGCGATTGTCGACCCGGACGCGCTATGCTGGCTGTTCTACACCTCCGGCACCACCGGTCGGCCGAAAGGCGCGATGATCACCCATCGCAGCCTGATGTTCGCCACCACGAACTATCTTGCCGACGTAGACCAGATCAGCGAGTTGGACTGCATGATCCACGCGGCGCCGATGAGCCACGGCTCCGGCCTCTACGCGATGCCGCATGTGGCGCGCGGCGCGAACAACGTGGTGCCGCAGAGTGGCGGCTACGATGTCGAGGAATGCCTGGAGCTGATCCGGCACTGGCCCGGCGTCAGCTTCTTCTTCGCGCCGACCATGGTCAGCCGCCTGCTGAACCATCCGGGCACGCCCACCGCCGACCTCGCGAACCTTAAGACCGTCGTCTATGGCGGCGGGCCGATGTACCTGGAGGATACGCTGAAGGCGCTGGAGATTCTTGGCCCGAAGCTGACGCAGATCTATGGCCTCGGCGAAGCGCCGATGACCATCACCGGCCTGCCGAAATCCGCCTATCTCGACAAGGATCACCCGCGCTATCTCGCCCGCCTCGCTTCCGCTGGCTATGCCCGCACCGGCGTCGAGGTCAGGGTGGTGGATGCGGACGGCAAGGATGTCCCCTATGGCGAGACCGGCGAGATCATCTGCCGGGGCGACATTCTCATGGCCGGCTACTGGCTGAACCCGGACGCGACGGCCAGCACCCTGCGGGACGGCTGGCTCTGGACCGGCGATCTCGGCGCCATGGACTCGGACGGCTATGTCACCCTGAAAGACCGCTCCAAGGACATGATCATCTCAGGCGGCACCAATATCTATCCGCGCGAAATCGAGGAAGTGCTGCTGCGTCATCCGGATGTCTATGAATGCGCGGTCGTCGGCCGCCCGCATGCGGACTGGGGCGAGGAAGTGGTGGCCTTTGTCGTGCCGCAGCCGGACCGGGAGATCGACACGACCGAGCTGGACAAGCTTTGCCTCGACAATATCGCCCGCTTCAAGCGACCGAAGGAGTACCGGCTGGTCACGGCCCTGACGAAGAACAATTACGGCAAAATCCTGAAGACGGAGCTTCGCGACTTGCTGGCGGCGGAAGCGGAGGGCTAAGCTGCCTTCTCCTTTCGCGACCTTCTTTCCGGATATTCAGATGACTTCTGGCTCGAACGCCTTTGCCGTTGCTTCCGAGTTCGGCGTCCTCAAGGACGTCTATCTCTGCCGCCCCGATAACTTCCAGTGGTCCGACGTGGCCAAGGAAGACACCACCGCCAATGCCGTGGTCCGGGCGACCCTGCGCGACGGCGTTCCGTTCGACAAGGCAACGGCACTTGCCGGCTACCAGGAATTCATCGATGCCTATGAAGGCGCTGGCGTCACCTGCCATTTCGCCGAGACCGACCCGACTTTGAGTTACCAGATCTATACCCGTGACCCGTCGGTGATGACGCCTTGGGGCGTGTTCCTCGGCCAGATGTACCGCCAGCAGCGCCGGGGCGAAATCGCCACCACATACCGGTTCTACGAGAAGCTCGGCATCCCGGTCTGGAACTGGGCGACAGCTGGACCGATCGAAGGCGGCGATATCCACCTGATCAAGCCGGGCGTCGCGGTCATCGGCTATACCGGCCAGCGCACCTGCGAGCCGGCAGCGAAACAGCTGCAGACCTGGCTCGAGGCCGAGGGCTGGGAATGCCGCATCCAGAAATTCGCCGAGCATTTCCTGCATCTCGACCTGCTCTACGCCACCGTGAACGACCGCCTCGCCCTGATGTGCCTTGAGGTGCTGCCGGATGATTTCGTCGAATGGCTGGCCGGGCACGGCATCAAGCCGGTGCCGGTGACCTACAAGGAAGCGATGCTGCTCCAGTGCAACTGCATGTCCCTCGGCAATGACCGGGTGATTTCATCGAAGAGCGCAAAGCGGGTCAATGATGCCCTGCGCGCCGAAGGCATCACCGTGCTCGACCCGGATCTGTCGATGTTTACCCAGGCCGGCGGCGGACCACGATGCCTCTCGATGTCGCTCCTGCGGGAAGCTGTCTAGCGCGGAAAGGTCACCGCCTCGATCTTGTTGCCGTCCGGGTCACGGATGAAGGCGCCATAATAGGTGGTCATCTGAGCCTGCCTGTCCGCTGGCGCGCCGTCGTCGCGACCGCCTTGCGTTAGCGCTGCCGCGTGGAAAGCGTCCACAGCGTCCCGGGAGCTGGCACGCAGGCAGATATGGATGCCGGTTCCCTCTAGAACGGCTTCCATATCCAGGCGCAGATTGAGCCAGAACTCCGGGTACTTCTTGCCGAAACCGATGGTGCGCTCCCGCTCGGCGAGGCGGGTAAAGCCGAGTGGCGCCAGCACCGCGTCATAGAAGACTGCACTGCGTTCGAGATCGGAAGCGGCGATGGAGACATGGTCGATCATGGCACGAGCCTAACCGGCTCCGGACGGTTCCGTCACGCAAGAAACCACGGATTGAGCCCGGCCCAATTTGCCGAAAGCGTGCCCATGCTATGGGAATAGGCATAGACGTCGTTACCCTGGAAACGGGCGATTTCATTATCCCGGATCTGGTCTTCGTAGCTTTTGCTCATCGCAACGAACCGCGCATTGGCCACGTCGTCCGGTACTGGCTCTCCGTCAAGCCGTACATGCATTTCCTGCACCGCCGCCAGCACATCATCCGGGGAACAATCCTCGGCCCGGAAGCCATGTTCCGAATACCAGTCCTGGTCCGGCAGCGGCCCTGAGATCAGCCTGTTGGGCAGCATGAAATCCAGTTGCTCCGCGTACGACAGCGGCGCGGTGCTGTCGCCACGATAGAGCGGCTTGAAAAGAAAAATATCGCTGTCGAGATGATGGCTCATCACCGTCGGCAGGAGGTTGGTGTTTACGCTCGGACGGCCGAACGCGCGGGCCAGGGCTTCCGGGCCGGACTGGCAGTTCAGCGAGAAGCTGCAAGTGGCCATCAGATATATGTCGAGAAAATCCTCGGAGCGCAGATCATGGGCCAGATCAATCACATTCCCGGAGGGATGGGTGAACGGCTCGGAGTTCGCCCCACCCAGTCGGAAAACCGTGTAACCGGCCTCGACAAGCCAATCGACTGCAGGCCGGAAGTTGACAGGGTCGACCGTGCGCAGTTTCCCGTAGGGCGCGCTGCCGGCATCATGCGCGTAACCTTCCTCCCGCATATGCAGGGTAACGTAGGGGCTGCCCGGCTCCAGTCCGATGCTCGCGAGCCAGCGTTCCCCCGCCGCACGCATCTCGTCACCAAGCTTGAGATGCACCAGGGGCTTCCGCGCCGCGCGGTGTTGCGTATAGGCGCGGTAGAACTTGTGGGTATGCATAAGACAGAGATCGAACGGCCCCATCCGAACGATCCCCCGGTCGAGATCCCGCAGCAGCAGCAAGGGCGCATGCTGGGTTTCCGCCATACCGAAATCCCGTGCCAGCAGATCGTAGAGCGGGCGCTTTATCGTCGGTACGGCGCGGGGCGGTGTCAGCAGCACGATCCGGTCGTATTCCGGGCCATAGAGCGAGGCGAGATAGTGCGGCTCCGGCGCCAGGTGGCCGATCGCGTCCGCATAAGGCATCGGGTAGACCAGCGTCCGGGCACCGTCCTTCAGATGCGGCTCCAGCGCGCGGCCAAGGAGTGTCAGCGTCTCCGGCTTGCGCAACTCGGCAAGCAGGGTTTCGGTATCCATCCGGTCAGGCAGCCCGTTCCATCAGATTTCCAAGGTATCCGTCCAGCGCCTCGCGGAACGGCAGCAGGCTCTTGTAGCGCTGCATACCCTCCGGCATGTCCGCGACGGCGCCGCGCAGGCCCATGGCAAGATCGGGCCGTGCCTCAAGCGAGGAGAGCGGATCGACGAAGGTCCGGATAGTGAACAGGATATCGCCGGATTCCGGCAACCGTCGCAGGGTCTGCCGCTCAACCCGGAGCCAGAGGCGCTCTCCCGCATTCTCCGCCGTGATCTCAACCTGATGATCATTCCGGAACTTGCCGCTGGTCTGAAACAAGGCCGGGTCGTTGATGACGGACCAGTTGAGCCGCACCACCGGCTTGTCCGCCTTCAGATGGGTAAAGAACCGGTCGACCGGCTTGCGCAACTTTTCGGCATAGCCGGAAACATCTTCATGAATGCCCATCATCGGCCGGCCCAGTTTCTCGCCCAGTACCCAGCGCGCCGGAAAACAGAGTGAGGCGGCGTGCAATACATAGCCCTCCTCGCCCGGCGTCATTAGGCAAAGGTCTTCCTGAACCAACCGGCCGGCAAGGTCGAGGGCGTGATCGGCAAAGTCGGAGAGACTGTAGGACTTACCGGTCTCCGCCACCCGGACCGTGCCCTCATCGAAGGTAATCAGGCCGGGATGACAGCGCTCCAGATTGTCCAGCAGGAGCATCAAAACTTCCCGCTGGGCGGCTTCGCTGCCTGGCAAATCTCCGAACACCGCATCGTGCTGGCTGCCGAGCAACCGCTCTTTCTCTTGCAGCTCCACCGCGCGATTCTGATCCACATCGAACCAGTCTTTCAGGTCGAGTCCGACCAGCCCCATGGCCATCTGAAACTTACCGCTGGCATAGGGCGCATAGCGTGGCGCCTTGATCTCCGTGATCGCATTCATCGCTGCTTACTTTTCCACCGGATTACCGGCTTCTATCCAATTACTCATGCCAGACGCGTGATTGTAGACCTTCGTGTAACCGGCCTGATCGGCCATGGCGCGTGCCAGCGCAAGAGAACGCCGGCCGGTGCGGCAGATCAGCACGACCTCCGCGTCCTTGTCGATCAGCCTGCCGAGCGCATCCGGGAATCCCGGAACAAACTGTCCGTTCCGGTCAAACGCCGTCAGCCGTTCCACGCCCTTGATCGTTCCCGTCTCCGCCCATTCTTCGGGGCGCCGGATATCGAGCACGGTCACCCCCCTCTTCATCAGACTCTTCAGTTCATCGTTTCCGATCGCCTTGAACTTCGGTGCCGAGACCGAGATCAGTTCCACCTCAAACCTCAAGGGTGCGTTCGGCGGGATCACACCGCCTGCCCCGCGTGCGCCATAAGCAAGCTTGGAAGGAATGACCAGCTCACGTTTGCCGCCGACCTTCATACCGACAACGCCCAGATCCCACCCCTGGATCACGCGACCGGCGCCGAGGGTGAAAGTAAGGGGTTGATTACGATCGTGACTGGAATCGAACTTGGTCCCGTCCAACAGCCACCCCGTATAATGCACCGTCACCGACGCGTTCTCGATCGCTGTCGCTCCTGTACCACGGACCATATCGAGGACACTCAGCCTGTCCGGAGGAGATTCCTCCGCGGCAAAAGCTGGCTGCCACCCCAGAGTGAGCGTGGCTATGGCGGCAGCAATGAATTTCATCATCGGGATCGATCCTCGAACTGCATGGGTCGAGCTTCAGGGTAATGGGACCTGCGGGCGAGTCCAACCGAAGTCGGGCGATTTTTTACTCGGGCAGCGTCATACGCCAGGATTCGGCACGCTTCAGGGCTTCTGCCTGGCCAGTATCGTCTAGCGCGCCCCGGACGGCGTGCATGGCCGGGGCAATACTATCGGCATCCGCACGCTCCGCAAGAATGAGCCATTTCAGGGCCTCTACGAGATCCTGCTCCACCCCGTCGCCCCGGGCGTAGAGAATGCCGAGCGGCAGGAAGGCTTGCCGAACGCCCTTACTCACGGAAATCTCATAGAGCCGGGCCGCCTCTTTCGGATCGCGCTTCCCGCCTGACCCGGTTTCCAGCATCACCGCATAATTGAATTCAGCTTCACGAAGCCCTGCTGCGGCAGCGGCAGCAAACCATTTCCGCGCCTCTGCGAGCGATCGCTCAACACCCTGGCCGATCTGGTAGAGCACGCCGAGACGGTACTGGGCGAGCGCATAACCGCCCTCGGCGGCCTTCTTGTAGAGCTCGACTGCCTGAGCCTTGTCCGCATCGCGCTTGCTGCCCTGCGCGCCGCGCTCCAGCGCCAGCCCATAATAGAACTGCGCCTTGGCGTCGCCCGCTTCCGCCTGCGCGCGATACCAGTCCATGGCTTCGCCATAGGTCTGGCGCTTGCTGTCCGCGGCCAATAACGGTGCGGAACACAGACTGAGGAACGCGCATGCTGCGAGGAGAGGCGGGAGTACCCGTTTCAAGGAATTTTCCGTCAAATCTGGGATTGCGAACGCCGTTAAGGCGAAAGGGGCCCGGTTCCCGCGTTCGGACGCGGCGCCGGCCCCTCATATCCTACAAGACGGTTCGCTTCCGAACCATCAAGGGGCTGAGTGTAGCAATTAACTTTCCCAAGAGTTTTGTAACAGTAGCGAGGCTCAGGCGAAGAAGCAGGTTCCGGTTTGGCGCGCGCGCTGGTTTCGAACGGCAAGTTGGCACATGCCGAAACAAGGAAACAAACCAGCAGTATCAGCGTTCGTACCGCCACCAGAGCATCCAATTGTTGGTCAAGTCATTCTGAATGTGACTTTTTTACCCGTACTTGGCAATTGAAAAGCGGACGGGGCGAAGATGTGTCGCATCCCGTCCGCTCAACTATTTATAAACGATCAATAAACCGTCACCGAAACCCCGCGGGCCGTATCGATCATGAAGCCGGGTTGGCCTCACCCGGAAATGAGCGCCTGAGAACGCAGATTTCAAAACGAACGTCGCTTTCTACACTCGGGAACGGTGCACGACACACCAAGACGCCCGACTAACCATTGCGCCGCCCGGCAGAATAGCCTGCAATACCGTGACGTCTTATTGCCTCCAACCCACCGGGATAATCTCATGTCATCGCACGGATACGAAACGGGCCGCCTCAACCTGCCTTTCGTCGGCATCGCAACCTTCGGCAAATATCCCTATCAGCCGGATTGGGACGCCGTCGAGGCGGATGTCGCGGTGCTCGGTGCGCCGTTCGATTTCGGCACCCAGTTCCGTCCCGGCGCCCGCTTTGGCCCGCGCGGCATCCGGGAGGCTTCCACCCTCTTCTCCTTCGGACATGGCGGCGCTTACGATCATGAGGACGACATTACCTACCTGCCAGCAGAAACCACGCGGATCGTCGATCTGGGCGATGCGGATATCATCCATACGGACACGGAGCAGAGCCACGCCAACATCGAATTCGGTGTGCGCAAGATCCTGGCAGCCGGGGCGATCCCGGTGGTGCTGGGAGGCGATCACTCGGTGAACATCCCCTGCATAAACGCCTTCTCCGAAGAGGAGCCGGTGCATCTGGTACAGATCGACGCCCATCTCGATTTCGTCGACGAGCGGCACGGCGTGCGGAACGGCCACGGCAACCCGATGCGCCGGGCGGCGGAGAAGCCCTACGTCACCGGCCTCAGCCAGATCGGCATCCGCAACGTCTCCTCAACCGCGCGCGAGGGATATGAAGATGCTCGCTCCATGGGCTCCGACATCCTCTCCGTCCGACAGTTCCGCAAACTCGGCGTCGAGGGCGTACTGGAACGTATCCCGGCTGGAAAACGCTATTACGTCACCATCGATATCGACGGCTTCGATCCCTCCATCGCCCCCGGCACCGGCACGCCCAGCCATGGCGGCTTCACCTATTACGAAGGGTTGGAATTGCTGGACGGGCTGACCAG
Source organism: Nisaea sp. (assembly GCF_034670185.1). Classification (NCBI taxonomy): domain Bacteria; kingdom Pseudomonadati; phylum Pseudomonadota; class Alphaproteobacteria; order Rhodospirillales; family Thalassobaculaceae; genus Nisaea; species Nisaea sp. The sequence goes on along the minus strand of NZ_JAXMNY010000001.1, from coordinate 489,012 downwards.
GCGCGGAACTGTGGTCGGCGTAGATCTGGTGGAGGTTGCACCGGATTACGATCATTCCGGTAGCACCACGACACTGGCGGCGCAGTTGTTGCTGAACTTCATCGGGCGGATATTACATCACCGGAAGTGATTTTCCGGCCGCCCCCACAATAACGCCTCAAAACCGTTCATATCTCGAATAGCGATTCTCGTTGCCGACAATCACTTTTCGCGATATTTTTCATGAAAGACCTTCGATTTACAAAGGCGGCGCATAAGCAACTCCGCTCGCTTCCGGAAGCGGCCAGGATCACTGTGAAGATCCAACGCTATGCCGAAACTGGCGAAGGTGATGTCGTATCGCTGAGAGGAAGTCCCGGCTTTCGCATCAGGATCGGCAATTACCGAGCGATCTTTACGGAAACCGAAACAAAGGTTCTGGTTCACGCTGTCGGACACAGGCGAAAAATCTATGACTGAGGATATCCATATTCCCCGCGTGCAAAGCATCTTCACCCCGAGCGGAGAAGAACTGGTTGTGATCCCACGGGCTGAGTATGACGAACTCGTCGCCGGGATGGCAGATCTTGACGACGATGACGTCGCAGGCCGGATTGTCGCCGAGAGCCTAGCCGCCATCGAACACGGCGAGGATATCGCCTTGCCGGAAGCTGTCTGGGATCGGCTGGAAGCGCGTGAAAGCCCCGTCCGGGTGCTGCGCGAGTTCCGCTCCTTGACCCAGAAGGACCTGGCCGAGGCCGCCGGTATTTCCCAGAGCTATCTTTCCGAAATCGAACGCGGCGCCCGCGAGGGAACGCTCAGCACGATCAAGGCGCTTGCCAAGGCACTTGCCGTACCGCTGACGGTTCTGACCGAGGATTATTGACTCAAAGAAAAAGGCGAGCCCGAAAGCCCGCCCCTTCCCTATTCTTTATTCGTTCACCCCGTCAGATCGACTGCTTGAACAGCTCCGTCAGGTTCTTGACCGTCAGTTCCACCGGGTTGCCGCCGCAGCTCGGGTCTTCGATGGCCATGGCTGCCAGTTCGTCGATCCGGTCGGTGCCGACGCCGAGGGCGGACATCTTGTCGGGGATCGCCAGGTCCTCGCGCAGCTTCAGCACATAATCGAAGAAGCCGTCGAAGCCCCTGGAGATACCAAGATAGGCCGATGCCTGGGTCAGCCGGTCCTCGATGGCCGGACGGTTGAAGCGCAGCACCGGGGGCATGACCACAGCGTTGGTGGTGCCGTGGTGCGTGTTGTAGACAGCGCCCAGCGGGTGGGACAGCGCGTGGATGGCTCCGAGGCCCTTCTGGAAAGCCGTGGCGCCCATGGCGGCCGCGCTCATCATGTGGGCGCGGGCTTCAAGATCGGAGCCGTCCGCATAGGCACGCGGCAGATACTCCTTCACCAGCCGCATGCCCTCGAGCGCGATGCCCTGGCTCATCGGGTGGTAGTGCGGGCTGCAGAAGGCCTCGAGGCAATGGGCGAAAGCGTCCATGCCCGTGCCCGCCGTGATCGGCTTCGGCATGCCGACGGTCAGCTCCGGATCGCAGATCACCACACTCGGCAGCACCTTCGGATGGAAGATGATCTTCTTCACGTGGGTTTCCGAATTGGTCAGCACGCTGGCGCGGCCAACTTCGGAGCCCGTGCCCGCCGTGGTCGGCACGGCGACGTTCGGATAGATCGCGTCGGCGTCGGCGCGGGTCCACCAGTCGCCGATATCCTCGTAATCCCAGACCGAGCCTTTCTGGTCCGCCATGAAGGCAACCATCTTGCCAAGGTCAAGGCCGGAGCCGCCGCCGAAGGCGATGACGCCGTCATGATTGCCTGCCTTGAAAACCGTGATACCGGCTTCGAGATTTTTCTCGTTCGGGTTCGGATCGACCGCCGAGAACATGGCGCGGCCGAGCCCGGCGGCTTCCATCAGATCGAGCGTCTTGGTGGTGATAGGCAGGCTGGCCAGCCCCTTGTCCGTCACCAGAAGCGGGCGCTTGATGCCGGCGGCGGCACAGGCCTCACCGATTTCGGCAATACGTCCGGCACCGAAGCGGATCGCGGTCGGGTAGCTCCAGTTGGCTTTGATGCTCATGGCACTCAGGCTTTCTTCAGATGGTATGATTTCGGACGAGTCAGGTTCTGGAAGCCGATGACGGACAGCGCGCCGCCACGGCCGGTATCCTTGCAGCCGGTCCAGCACAGGCCGGGATCGAGATAGTCGGCGCGGTTCATGAAGACGGTCCCGGTTTCAAGTTGCGCGCCGATTATGGCCGCGCGTTCGGTGTCCTTGGTCCAGAGCGATGCGGTCAGGCCAAAATCGCTGTCGTTCATCAGACGGATCGCTTCCGCGTCGTCCTTGACCTTCATGATGCCGACGATCGGACCGAAGCTCTCTTCCCGCATCACCCGCATCTCGTGGAAGACCCCGGTCAGGATCTGCGGCATCAGATAGGCGCCGCCGTCATCTTCCGGGAACTGTTTCGGGTCGATCAACGGTGTCGCGCCGAGGGCGACGGCCTCCTTGGTTTGCTCACGGACCAGAGCGGCAAAGCGTTTGTGCGCCATCGGGCCGAGTGTCGTTGCCTCTTCCATCGGGTTGCCGAGCTTGTAGCCGGAAACGATGGCAACGGCCTTCTCAATGAAAGCGTCATAGAGGCTCTCATGCACATAGATCCGCTCGATGCCGCAACAGCACTGGCCGGAATTGAACATGGCGCCGTCGATCAGCGTATCGACAGCTGCATCGAGATCGGCGTCTTCCATCACATAGCCCGGATCCTTGCCACCAAGCTCAAGACCAAGCCCGGTGAAAGTTCCCGCCGCCGCCCGTTCGATGGCACGGCCGCCACCGACGGAGCCGGTGAAGTTGATGAAATCGAACTCGCGAGTGCCAATCAGAGCTTCGGTCGTACCGTGATCAAGGAAGAGATTGATGAACAGGCCCTTCGGCAGTCCCGCCTCCTCGAAGGCACGGACCATCCGCTCACCGACCAGCAGGGTCTGCGTCGCGTGCTTCAGCGCCACCGCGTTCCCGGCGATCAGTGCCGGGGCGACGGTGTTGATGGCCGTCATGTAGGGATAGTTCCAGGGCGCGATGACAAAGACCAGACCATGTGGCTCCCGCATGATGCGACGCTCGAACTTGTCGGAGTTCTCCACCACGATCGGTGCCAGCGCCGTCTCGGCAATATCGGCCATGTAGGAGGCGCGCTCGTTGGTGCCGCCGAACTCGCCGCCATAGCGCACCGGGCGGCCCATCATGTGGGCCAGCTCCGGCACCATCTCGGCCTGCATCTCACCGAGCCTGGCAACACCGGCGCGAACCACCGCAACCCGATCGGCAAGCGGCCGTGCCGCCCATGCGCGCTGGGCACCGCGCGCCGCCGCGAGGATCTCGCGCGCCGCCGCCGGCTCGATTACCGGACGTTCCGCGAAGACGGAGCCGTCGATCGGCGAAATACACTGAAGCATCTTGGTCATTGAAGTGTCAGGCCCTTTCAAACCCGCGATTGACTTCCCAGTCAGTGACGCGGCGGTCATATTCAATCTGCTCCCACCGGGCAGCATGCACATAATGGTCGATTACCTCGTCACCGAAGGCCGACCGCAACATTGTCGATCCATCGAGCGCCATGGTCGCTTCGCGCAGCGTCGCCGGGATCTCGCGGATATTGGCTCCGCCATAGGCGTCGCCCTTGAATTCCGGCTCCAGTGCCATCTTCTTCTCGATCCCGTCAATGCCCGCAGCGAGCAAAGCCGCCATGGCGAGATAGGGATTGAGGTCGGCGCCGCCGATCCGGCACTCGACGCGCACCGCCTTGGTGCCGTCGCCGCAGACCCGGAAGCCGGCTGTGCGGTTATCCATGGACCAGACAGACTTGGTCGGCGCGAAGGTGCCCGCAACGAAGCGCTTGTAGGAATTGATGTAGGGGGCGAGGAAACAGGTGATCTCCCCGGCATGGGCCAGCAGCCCGGCGACATAGCTCTGCATCAGCTCCGACATGCCGTATTTGGCATCCGGATCGAAGAACAGCGGCGTGCCGTCGAGCGACCAGAGCGACTGGTGCACGTGCGAGGAATTGCCCGCATAGTCGTAGTGCCATTTCGCAAGGAAGCTGATCGCATGTCCCTTGGCCCAGGCGATTTCCTTGCAGCCGTTTTTGATCAGCACATGCCGGTCGGCCATGGTCAGCGCCTCGGCGTAGCGGACATTGATCTCTTCCTGGCCCGCGTCGGCCTCGCCCTTGGAATTTTCCACCGGGATGTCTGCGCCGTTCAGACCGTTGCGGATAGCCCGCATCACCCCCTCTTCCTTGGTGGTCTGGAAGATGTGGTAATCCTCGTTATAGGGGCTGATAACATCGAGATTGCGATAGCCTTGGGCGTGCGCTTGCTCGTAGCTCTGCTTGAACAGGAAGAATTCCAGCTCGGTCGCCATGAAGGCCTTCATGCCCATCGCTTCCAGCCGGGCCACCTGTTTCTTCAGGATCGCGCGCGGAGAATGCGGCACTTCCTCGTGGGTGTGATGGTCGAGCATGTCGCAGAGCACCAGCGCCGTGCCTTCCAGCCAGGGAATCCGGCGCAGCGTGGAAAGGTCCGGCTTCATCGTGTAGTCGCCGTAACCCGCCTGCCAGCTCGTCGCCTTGAAGCCCTCGACCGTGTTCATCTCCATGTCGGTCGCCTGGAGATAATTGCAGCTGTGGGTCTCGTCGTAGGCGCTTTCGCAGAAGAACTCGGCATGGAAGCGTTTGCCCATCAGCCGGCCCTGCATGTCGATCTGCGCCGCGAGCACTGTGTCGATTTCGCCGCTCGCGACCGCCGCGCGCAGCTCCTCAAGGGTGAGTTTGCCTGCCATGCCGATAACCCATCATTCCTGTGTTCGGGGCTGCCCCCGTTGAGTGTCATGTATCAGCGTCCGGACCCGAAGGCCCGGGACGAGATCCGGCCGCCGTCTTCCCTTTCCAGGGCATCAGGCGGCCGGTATTCGTAACTCCCGAAAAGGGAGTCAGGTCTTAGCTATAGCGGTACGGCTTGCCCGCCTTCTTCATATCCGCCGCATATTGTTTGAAGATCTCGACGACCTTCCTGGTGCGCGGCGTCCGGTCGGCAATTTCCTCCCAGAACTTCTCGGCCTCGTTCTCGACGGTCTTCCACTCGGCGTCGTCGATAGAGGTCAGCTTCAGCTTGGTGCCATGGACACGCAGCTTGGCTTCGCCGCCCCAATACCAGTGCTGGCGGTAATAGTGCGAGCTGTCCATGCAAAGACGGAACAGCGTCTTCAGATGCTCTGGCAGCTCGTCCCAGCGTTCGGAATTGGCGAAATAGGAACCGCACCAGGCGCCTGAGATGTTGTTGGTCAGGAAGTAGTTGGTCACATCCGCCCAGCCGACGGTGTAATCCTCGGTGATGCCGGACCAGGCAATACCGTCGAGCTCGCCGGTCTGCACCGCGACCTCGATGTCTTCCCACGGCAGGGTGACCGGCACCACGCCGAAGCGGGACAGGAACTTGCCAGCGGTCGGGAAGGTGAAGATCCGCTTGCCCTTCAGATCGTCCAGCTTGTTGATCGGATCGACCGTGTTGAAGTGGCAAGGATCCCAGGCGCCGGCGCTGAGCCAGGTCACACCGTCGACCTCGCCATAGGCTTCTTCCCAGATCTCCTTCAGGCCGTACTGCTCGAACAGCACCGGCACGTCGAGGCTGTAGCGGGTGGCGAACGGGAAATAACCCCCGAACACCGAGATATCGACCGGAGCCGCGATGGAATCGTCATCGCTCTGCACCGCGTCGATGGTACCGCGCTGCATGGCACGGAAAAGCTCGCCCGTCGGGACCAGCTGGTCGGCGAAGTAAAGCTCGATTTCCATCTCGCCGTTGGCGACCTTGTTGAAAGCGTCGATGGACGGCTTGATCACATGCTCGGCAAGGGCCGGGCCTGCATAGGTCTGCAGGCGCCACTTGATCTTCTTGTTGGTAGCAGCCTGAACATAAGGTGCGCTCAGTGTCGTGGCGCCGGCCCCCGCCGTCGCGACGGCAGCCGTCTTCAGAAAATCACGTCTGTTCTTCATCTCACCAATCTCCCTCTTCGATGGTGGTTCAATCGAACCTGTTGCCCCGATGCGACCGCTGAAACCAACCGTCGCATCTCCCTGTTGTGGCGCGTCGCGCCTTCCTTCCCCGCTATATTTTATTTTGCATCGCCATCCGGCTGCTAACGACCATAGAAGGTCTTCGGCAACCAAAGCGCGATCTCAGGGAAGATCATGACCAGAATGAGCGCCAATGTCATGACCAGCACAAAGGGGCCGATGGACCGGTAGATGTCCGACAGCGTGACCTCCGGCGGCGCCATGGCGCGCATCAGGAAGAGATTGTAGCCGAAAGGCGGCGTCATATAGGCGATCTGGCAGGTGATCGTGTAGAGCACGCCGTACCAGACCAGATCGAAACCCAGCAGCTTCACCAGCGGCACATAGAGCGGCGCGACGATGACCAGCATCGCGGTGTCGTCGAGAAACATGCCCATCAGGATGAAGGAAAGCTGCATCAGGATCAGGACTTCCCACGGGCTGAGTCCGAGCTTGCCGATAAAGAAGCCTTCGATGGCTTTCACAGCGCCCAGACCGTCGAACACCGAGCCGAAGCAGAGCGCGGCCAGGATAATCCACATGAACATGCAGCTGATACCAAGCGTCTTGCGCAGGGTTTCTTCCATGACATGCGCGGTCAGACGGCGCTTCACCAAGGCCGCAAGGGTGGCAGCAGTGGCACCGACAGCCGCGCTCTCGACCAGGGATGTCACACCCATCAGGAACAGGCCGGTCATGGAGAAGAAGATAAACAGCGGCAGGATGCCTGCCTGCAGCAGCCGGAATTTCTCCGCCCAGCTGATCTCCTCGCGCTCCTCCTTGCTGAGGGACGGGCCGAGATCCGGCTGGATCCAGCAGCGGATGACGATATAGGCGATGAACATGCCGGCCATCATCAGGCCCGGGAGAGCGCCGGCGAGCCAGAGCTGACTGACCGGCTGACGGGCGATCATGCCGTAGAGCACGAGCACGACACTTGGCGGCACCAGAATGCCGAGCGAACTGCCGGCCTGAATCACCCCCGTCACCATGATCTTGTCGTAACCTCGCCGAAGCAATTCGGGCAGTGCAATGCTGGCCCCGATCGCCATGCCAGCGACGCTGAGACCATTCATGGCGGAGACCGCGACCATCAGCAGAATGGTGCCGATAGCGAGACCGCCGTTGAGCGGCCCCATCCAGACATGGAACATGCGGTAGAGATCGTCGGCAATCCGCGATTCCGACAGCATGTAGCCCATATAGACGAACAGCGGCAGGGTCAGCAGCGGATACCATTTCATTAGTTTCATGGCCGCGCTGAAGGCCATTTCCGAGCCCCCGTCGCCCCACATCAGGAGAGCGGCGGCGGAAGCGACGAAACCGATGGCCCCGAAGACCCGCTGCCCCGTCAGGAGCAGCAGCATCATCGAAGAGAACATCAGGAGGGCGATCAGCTCATAGCTCATCAGAGCTCCTCCCCGCGTGCAGCGGCAATGTCCTTGAAGAGTGTCGCCAGCGCCTGCAACAGCATCATGAAGACGCCAAAGGTCATGACGACTTTGACCGGCGCCATATAAGGCGCCCAGGCGGAATAGCTCTGCTCGCCATACTGGATTGCGTAGGATGTCGAGGAGTAGCCGCCATAGAGCAGCAGGCAGAGATAGAAAATCAGGAACAGCACGGTAATCGAGTCGACCAGGGACCGGGTGCGTGGCTTCCAACTCGTATAGAGCAGATCCATGCGCACATGATCGCCGAGCTGCATGGAATAGCTCCCGCCCAGCAGGTAGTAGGCCACCATCAGGAACTGGGCCGTCTCAAGAGTCCAATGCGCCGGCAGAAACACGGTCTTCGAGAAGGACGAATAGAGCAACACGCCCAGCATCGCGAAGATCAGATACATCGCGCACCGGCCGATAGCCCGGTTCACCTTCTCGACATATCTGACATAGAGCCGTATCGCTTTCAGCATCCTCGACCTCTTACGCCTTGTGAAGGACTGAATTACCGGCGGAAGGCCGGTCGGATCCGGTGCAGCGGCTGATCGCGTCCCCGATTACGTCCGAAAAAACCTGTGCCATCGCCGTCTGCTCGGACGGCTGGCGGATCACATCATTGCGGATTTCGATCATCACATTGAGCAGGCCGCGCGGCAGTGCATGCCGCCGCAATGTGTGTGTTACCCCGTCCACCGGACCGTAAGGCTCGTTCCGTCGCACATCCAGACCATTGAAAACCTCCGCCCTGTCGAGCATGGCATCCGCAAGCCGGGAGTCCTCGTCATGCAGGATGCCTATTTCGAACGGGCGCCTGACACCGTGATAGGTCGGCGTAAAGGAATGAATGGTGACGATGGCAGGCTCGGTACCAGCCTCAAGTCGCCGCTCGATGACGGCGCTGACCGCAGCATGGAAAGGGTTATAGATCCGATCCACCCGCTCCGACCGTGCTGCATCCGAAAGGTCCTGATTGCTCGGGATCGGGAAGATCTCGCTGACCGCAGGCATGGCACTCTCGGCACTCGGCGGACGATTGCAGTCATAGACCAGCCGGGAAATAGAGGCCGCCACCAGCGGGCAATCCAGCGTCGTCGCGATAGTGCTCGCTACAGCCAGGGCACCCGGGTCCCAGGCCACATGACTTTCGCGGACATCCGCTTCGAGACCGAGATCGTTCAAATGAGGAGGAATGAAATTCGAGGCGTGTTCGCAAACAACGATGGCCGGCCCGAGGCCGTTCTCATTGGTGACCCGCACCGGGTCGCCCCAAACGGGCACCCCGGATTGCGGCTGAGCCATCGTCGCCACTCGTATTCTCCCCTGCCTCTTGCGGGCATCTTTTCAGTTTTGATCAGGCAGTCAAGATTAATTCTGAAAATTCTTCTTCTCTGAAATTCAGAATGTAGCATTATTTTCAGAGCAAAGAGCGGCGCCAAAGCGCTGACCGGGAGGATCGAGTGTCGGAAACCTCAGCAGGGACCGTCGCGGAACGCATCAGCCGCCTGTTTGAAACGCTTACGCATGCGGAGCGGAAACTGAGCAATGTGATTCTGGAAAACTATCCGGTCTCCGGACTTGGGACGATCACGGCACTGGCGGAGACCGCCGAAGTCTCCGCTCCCACTGTGGCCCGGATGGCCCGGAAGCTGGGATATGGCGGCTTTCCTGAACTGCAGACAGCACTCCGGACAGAACTGGAAGCAACGCTCTCCAACCCCATAACCAAGCACGATAACTGGGCAGCGAACGCGCCCGACACCCATATCCTGAACCGCTTTGCCGACGCGGTGACGGACAACCTGCGCCAGACGCTGCAGCAACTGGATCTCGAGGATTTCGATGCGGTGGTTGATCTGCTTTCCGATCCGTCCCGCAATATCTACGTCGTCGGCGGCCGCATCAGCCGCTCCATGGCCGATTATCTATTCACCCACATGCAGGTTATTCGCGACCGGGTGACGCTGATCCCGGCGAACTCAAACACCTGGCCACACTACGTTCTGAACATGACGGAAGGCGATGTACTGGTAGCGTTCGACATCCGGCGCTACGAGCATGACATCCACCGGCTCGCCGAGATGGCGACCGAACAGGGAGCCCAACTCGTGCTATTTACGGATCAGTGGGGTTCGCCCGCCGCGAAACATGCCAGCCACGGTTTCCGCGCCCGTATCGAAGCACCGTCGGCCTGGGACAGCTCGGTCGTCATCATGTTCATTCTGGAAGCGCTGATCGCGGCGGTGGAGACAGAACGCTGGGAAGAAACCCGGGACAGGATGAAAACTCTTGAGCAACTGTTCGACAGGACGAAGCTGTTCCGAAAATTTACCTGAAGTAGCCCGTGCTAACGCCGGAAAGACGAGAGCAGCTCCAGATACTGGCGCACTACCGTGTCCTCGCTGAATTTGGCTTCATATTCGGCACGCCCAGCGGCAACCAGTGACGCGGCCAGCGCCTTGTCGGCAATCACCGCTTTCAGCTGCGCCGCCAACCCTTCCGCATCCTCAAGGTCCGCCAGCAAACCGGTTTCGCCATCTCGGATCAGGTGCATCGGACCTTCACTCCGGGCGGCCACCACGGGGCGGTCACGCGCCCAGGCTTCGATAACGACATTGCCAAGCCCCTCGACCCGGCTGGAACAGACCAGAAGATCCGCAGTGGCCAGCAGATCCGCCGTATCGTCACGCCATCCAAGAAAGACAACGCGCGGCGCGACCCCGATCTCCATCGCAAGCGCCTTCAATGCCCCCTCTTCCGGTCCGGTTCCCGCGATCCAGAGATATGCATCCGGCACCTTGGCGAGAGCGCGAATGAGAACGTCAAAGGCCTTGTTCCGGTGCAACCGGCCCAGCGCCAGCAACAGCGGCGCATCCTTCGGCGTCCCGAATACGTTACGGTCCAGAACCTGCCCCGGCGCGGCATCGACAAAATTAGGCAGGTAGTGCGCCCGCTCCGATGACCAGCCCTGCCCCGTCACATGATCGATCAGCCCCGGCGCATTACAGATCAGGTGATCGAAGCCACGATAATATTTGATGTCGTAATAACCGCCGATCCGGCCGGCGCGGATATAATCGCCCGGCGGCGTTTTCGACGCCGCACGGTTCATCCAGGCCAGCACGACATCGGGCGCGAAAGCCCGGATGTCCTTTCGCAACTGCCAGGGCGTCAGAAAGTCGAGCGCGCCGCCAAAGCCCAGTTCGGTGAAATCGACACCCGCCGAACGCAAAATGCCGGCACGCCGCTCATCCCGGCGGATCGCCACGCGCTGCGTCACAACCGCCCCGCGCTCAGGCTTCGCCATGGCAGAGACCAGCCGTTCGAAAAACACTTCGGCGCCGCCGTGGCGCGCCCCTGCCATGGTCTGATAAAGACGGATCATTCAAATATCGGAAAAGCTTGTGACAACGAGGCGCATTGTGGTGTAGCCGGGACCTGACCGCAAGCGCAGCCACTTCGGGAGCCGTGAGACGTGGAAGCTGAAAACGCCGGAGTGAACCCACGCCATATCGGCGGCACGCTCGTCATCCAGCCGCTGCCAGGCATCGGCGATGCAATCTGGCTTTTGCCGCACCTGAAAAGCATTGCCGCGCAAACCAAGGAAAAAACGGTCACTCTGCTGACCAAGAAACGCTCTCTGGCGGATTCTCTGTTCCAGCAGATGGACTGTGTACGGGATGTATTGTGGCTCGATGACGAGCGGGACCGCGGGATTTTCGGTGGCTTCCGTCTCGGTGCCGCGCTCAAACCCTACGGATTCGAGACCGTTTGGATCCTGCACGCTTCAGCCCGCTACGGGCTTGCGACCTGGCGTGCCGGGATCGGCGAGCGGATCGGGTACGGCATCGGCTGGCAGGATGCGTTTCTGACATCACAACACAGCCTTTCACGCCAGGCCCGAAAATTTACGGCCATCGAAAAAGCGAACCAGCTCCTGCTGAACCATTCCGTGCCGAAGCTGGAATCGATGCCCAACCTCCCTGTCCCGGAGGCCATGCGTGAGGAGAACATGCGTCGGTTTGCCGACCTGCCCCGCCCGTGGATCAGTTTCGTCATCGGCGCCAGCGAGCCCTTCAAACAATGGGGTGCCGAAAACTTCGGAGCCCTCGCCGACCGCCTGCACCGGGAAACCGGCGGCAGCATTTTCCTGATCGGCGGGTCGGGCGAATCTGATCTTGCGGACCGCCTGCACACCCGCTTCGGGCGGCCGAACTGGATGGTTCCCATGGTGACCCAGCCGATTCTGGAAACCGCTGCCGTCATTGCAGTAACGGACATCGCGGTTGGTAACGACACCGGGGCCCTCAATCTGGCCGCCGCGACAGGAATCCGGTCTGTCGGCCTGTTCGGCGGCTCCCCGCCGATGATGGAAGATACCAGGATCGATGCCATCATGCCGTTCGGTGAATTGAGCTACGGCACCGATCGTATGGCGGATATCAGCCCGGACAGGGTTGCCGACAGGATCGTCTCAACTCTCGCAGCAGACTAGGCATCCGCTGCGGCGAGGCTTCGATTGGCAGGCTGAACCGGGATCGCAAGCGCTCACTCCGGGCGCGATTCCTCGCTCAGTTGCTCGTGCATCATCCGGAGCCAGACAGACACCACCGCCCCAGCCTCCGATGACTTGAAGCTGATTCGCGAACCGTCGGTATCGTTGCCGATCAGCTGGCCGGTCAGATTGAGTCCGGACTCGGGATGCTTGATCGTCAAATCGGCGCCGGGTTCCGCATCCACCGGCGGTTCCAGCCGGAGACCGCCGACCGAAACATTATCAATGATGCAATTGTGCGCCTTGCCGGCCACCGTCACCTCAATTGGCGAGGTAACAGGATAGCGTTCGAACTGGCGTCTTTCATCTTTCGAGGAAAGGCCTATGGCCTTCAGGATCGCGTTCAACATGGTTCAGGACTCCTCCGGCACGAACGCCGAACGTTCAACCAATGATACGCACTCCATTTCATATTTGAAACGTAGTCTGTGCGAAAACGTACACCGGAGGCATTATTTTTCCACAACCGGTTAACGGTCGATTTCGAATAAAGCATTCTCTGGCAGAGTACCAATCCAAAAGGACGGGTCGATCATCGTGACGAAACTTATTCTGGAGAACGTCCGGCACCAGTTTGGTGCAATGTCGTCGGCAACTGCGGTGCATGCCGTTGGGCCAGCCGGTTTCTCTCTGTCGGATGGCGAGTTCCTCACGATTGTTGGGCCATCGGGATGCGGGAAGTCGACGCTGCTGCGACTGGTGGCCGGCCTCATAACGCTGCGTGACGGTCAAATTGCGTTCGATGGCGAGGCGGTGACCGGCCCGAGCCCGCGGCGGGGCATGGTGTTCCAGCAACCCGCTCTTTTCCCTTGGCTCACGGTGGAACGGAATATCGCGTTCGGAACCCGTTTCCGGTCACTCTCCCGGCCCCAGGCATCGGATGTGACCGCGGAACTGATAAACGCGGTGGGGCTGGAAGGATTCGAAACCTTCTATCCACCCGCCCTCTCCGGTGGCATGCAGCAACGGGCGGCATTGGCACGTACTCTTGCGGGCGGACCGGATCTGTTGTTGCTGGACGAGCCTTTCGGCGCACTTGATCAGCAGACCCGGGCAAAAATGCAGGTCTGGCTGGCCGGGCTTCTGATGGAACGTGGCATCTCCGCTCTGCTGGTAACGCACGATATCGAGGAAGCTGTGTTCCTCTCCGACAGAGTGCTTGTGATGAGCGGCCGGCCGGGGCGCATTCTCCAGGAGGTCCATATCGACCTGCCCCGGCCGCGCGCTGCCCTCATCAGAACCGATACCCGTTTCGTCGCCCTGAAGGCCGAAATCGGTGCCACCCTGGAAAGTGACAGTGGCGACGAAACAACAGCCGAAACATCTTCCGGCTAAATCATTAGAACCACTACAAACTAGTCGTGGCCTCACCGCATACTTTTCTGTTATTAAAGATGGAATCGTTCGGGTGATTGTGTCTGCTGTCATCCGGTATCTGGTTTATCCCTGACCGTCCCCGCGGGGCCTATGTACATCTACCTGCCCATCGCAGAGATGTCGGTAAACGTCCTCACCATTCTGGCTATGGGCGGCGCCGTCGGCTTCCTCTCCGGCCTTTTTGGTGTCGGCGGCGGGTTCCTCATGACTCCCATCCTGATTTTCATCGGGGTTCCAGCACCCGTTGCGGTCAGCACCGGCGCCAATCAGATTGTCGCCAGCTCGATCTCAGGCGTTATCGCCCACTGGCGACGCGGCAATCTGGATTTCACCATGGGCTTCGTCCTGCTGGCCGGCGGCATCGTCGGCTCGACCCTGGGCGTCCTGCTGTTCAAATTCCTGGAAAGCCTCGGCCAGATCGATCTGGTGATCAAACTCTGCTACGTGGTCTTTCTCGGCGTGATCGGCGGCCTGATGCTGCTGGAAAGCGTCCGCACCATCCTGCAGGTCCGACAGAGTGGCGGACGTCGCCGGAAACTGCATCAGCACACGTGGATGCACGGCCTGCCGTTCAAGATCCGGTTCCGGAAATCCAAGCTCTATATCAGCGCCCTGCTGCCGCTCGGGATCGGCTGTTTAGTCGGCATCCTGTCAGCCATCATGGGCGTCGGCGGTGGTTTCATCATGGTGCCCGCGATGATCTATATGCTTGGCATGCGGACATCCATGGTGGTCGGCACCTCGCTGCTTCAGATCATTTTCGTGACTGCCAACGTGACCTTCCTGCAAGCCATATCGACACAGACCGTCGATGTCGTTCTTGCCATCCTGCTGTTGGTAGGGGCTGTCGTCGGGGCCCAGTTCGGCAGCCAGTTTGCCGTCAAGCTCAAAGGTGAACAGCTACGGGGCCTGCTTGCCCTGATGGTGGTTTCCGTCTGCCTGAAGCTCGCATTCGATCTGGTGGTCACGCCGGACGACCTCTATTCCATCGTGCTGACCCACAATGGCTAGGCGGATGAAAAATCTCACAAAATTAGGCATCCTGCTGCTTGCCGCCCTCACATTGAGCTACGGAGCCACTGGCACGGCTAATGCGCAGGACCTGATCGCCGATCTTTCCAGCCACCGGGTCGATATCACGACAGGTTTTACCGGCGCGGATCTCCTTCTGTTCGGCTCTGTCGACGATGATGGCGATATTGTCGTCACGGTCTCGGGTCCGCGCGAGGCGATAACCGTCCGGCGCAAGGAACGGGTTGCCGGTATCTGGATGAATACCCGCAGCATGCAGTTCAAAAGCGCGCCGAACTTCTATGCTGTCGCAGCCACCAGACCGCTGGAAGAAATCGCACCCCCGGAAGTCCTGGAACGCCAGCAGATCGGTGCGAACCACCTGCGGCTGCGCGCGACCTCAAGCGGCGACAAGCTACAGCCCAACGACGAGAAGACTTTCCGCACGGCCCTGGTGCGGCGGAAACAGGCACAGGGCCTCTATGCGACCGAGCCCGGCCAGGTCACGATAATCGCAGGCAAACTGTTTCGAACCCAGGTCCATTTCCCGGCCAATCTGGCAACCGGGACCTACACTGCCGTCGTCTACCTGATCCGCGGGGGCCGTGTCGTTCACGCCCAGACAACGCCGTTACTGGTGGAGAAAGTCGGTGTCGGCGCAGAGGTTTACACTTTCGCGCACGAACGTTCAGCAATCTACGGGCTGGTCGCAATTCTGATCGCCGTCGCCGCAGGCTGGCTTGCCGCCGCAGTTTTCCGTAAAGTCTGAACCCAGTACCGGCAGAACGGACAGCACGCATGAGTCAATTGACGGACGGATCGAAGCCACGGGTTTTTCTCGTCGTTGTCGATGACAGCGAAGAGATGCAGATCGCCCTGCGTTTTGCCTGCCGACGGGCCCGCCACAGCGGTGGCCATGTAGCTCTGTTCCGCTCCATTGAGCCACAGGAGTTCCAGCATTGGATGGGTGTCGGCGAACTGATGCGCGAGGAGGCCCGCGAGGATGCCGAGGCATTGCTCGGCCAGCTCTCCGAAAAAGTTGTCGAAATCTCCGGACAAATCCCGATCATCTATGTCCGCGAAGGCTCCACCCGGGACGAGTTGCTCAACCTGATCGACGAGGAGCCGAGCATTTCCGTTCTTGTGCTCGGCGCGAACACCCAGGGTGAAAGCCCGGGACCTCTTGTCACCTATATGACTGGCAAGGGCGCCGCACGGATGCGTGTTCCAATCACCATTGTTCCGGGCAATCTTTCCGACGAGCAGATCGACGCCGTGACCTGACCCGTTACGCAGCTAAAGTTAATTCGACCACCATTTCCGGATGGAAGAAAAAGTCTTGTTTCGATCCTGACTTTTTCGGACCGGTCCTGCTATTGTCTCGGAAAATAATAAGCCGATGCGCCGTTCAGGCCTTCCCGCCCCGGAGAGATAATGAGCATCAACCCGTTCGAAACGGTGGTTGAATTAGTCGACACGTCACCAACCGTGTCCGACGAAACCAAGTTCACAACCTGCTACATGTGTGCCTGCCGCTGCGGCATCAAAGTACACCTGCGCGACGGCACGATCCGTTACATTGAGGGCAATAAAAATCACCCGGTGAACAAGGGCGTCCTCTGCGCCAAGGGGTCCGCCGGGATCATGCAGCATTACTCACCGGCGCGGCTGACCAAGCCGATGAAACGGGTCGGCGAACGCGGCAGCGGAGAGTTCAAGGAGATCGAGTGGGACGAAGCCCTTGCAACTGCCGCCGAATGGCTCGGCGACATCCGCAAGAGCGACCCGCGCAAGCTCGCCTTCTTCACAGGGCGCGACCAGTCCCAGTCGCTGACCGGCTGGTGGGCCAGCCAGTTCGGCACCCCGAACCACGCGGCCCATGGCGGCTTCTGTTCCGTCAACATGGCGGCAGCAGGGCTATATTCCATCGGCGGCTCCTTCTGGGAGTTTGGCGAGCCGGACTGGGAGCACACGAAGTTCTTCATGATGTTCGGCGTCGCCGAGGATCATGATTCGAACCCGATCAAGATGGGCCTCGGGCACATCAAGACCCGCGGCGCCAAGTTCGTTTCCGTCAATCCGGTGAAGACCGGCTATTCCGCCATCGCGGATGAATGGGTTGGCATCCGTCCCGGCACGGACGGACTGTTCATTCTGGCGCTGGTGCATGAGCTGCTGCGCGCCGGCAAAGTCGATCTGCAATATCTGGTGCGCTATACGAACGCGCCCTGGCTGGTAATCCAGGACCCCGGCGCGGCCGATCATGGCCTGTTCGCCCGCGATGCCGAGGGCCGCCCGCTCGCCTTCGACAAGAGCAGCGGCACGGTGGTCTCTGCGCTGGAAGCAGACATTACGCCTGATCTCGCCGGAGAGCATGTCCTGCCGGACGGCCGCAAGGCTGTACCGTCCTTCAAGCTGCTGGCAGAGCGTTATCTCGATCCGTCCTATGCGCCGGATGCCGTTGCCGCACAGACCGGCCTTGATGCCGCGACGATCAAGCGCTTGGCTGCCGAGATCGCCCATGCCGCGTTCGAGCAGGAAATCACCCTCGACGTGCCCTGGACAGACTGGGCCGGACGACGCCATGAGAAGATGATCGGCCGTCCCGTCGCCATGCATGCGATGCGCGGCATCTCCGCCCATTCCAACGGCTTCCATACCTGCCGCGCCCTGCATGTCCTGCAGATGCTGCTCGGCAGCATCGATTGCCCGGGTGGCTTCCGCTACAAGCCGCCCTTCCCGCGCCCTGCGCCACCGCCGCTGAAACCTGTCGGCCGCACGGAACAGATCAAGCCCGGCACCCCGATGGCTGGTCCCCCGCTCGGCTTCCCGATGGGCCCTGATGACTTGCTCGTGGACGATGCCGGCAACCCGGCACGGATCGACAAGGCCTTCTCCTGGGATGCGCCGATGGCCGTGCACGGCATGATGCACATGGTCATCCACAATGCCTGGGCACAGGACCCGTATCCTATCGACACCCTGTTCATGTACATGGCGAACATGAGCTGGAATTCGACGATGAATTCCAAGGGCACGATGGAGAAGCTGACGGACAAGGACCCGGAAACCGGCGAATACCGGATTCCGAAGATCATCTATTCCGACGCCTATGCCTCCGAGATGGTGGCCTATGCGGATCTTGTCCTGCCGGACACGACCTATCTGGAGCGCTGGGACTGCATCTCCCTGCTGGACCGGCCGATCTGCGACGCTGACGGGGCGGCGGACTCTATCCGCCAGCCCGTCGTGGCACCAGACCGGGACGTGCGGCCGTTCCAGGAAGTGTTGATCGATCTCGGCGTCCGCCTCGGCCTGCCGGGCCTGACGCACGAGGACGGCTCGGCGAAATATCCGGGCGGCTATCCCGATTATATCGCCAACCACGAACGCGCCCCGGGCATCGGCCCGCTGGCGGGCTGGCGCGGCGCGGACGGCACCGAAGGCGGCAAGGGCGCGCCGAACCCGGACCAGCTCAAGCGTTACGTGGAGAACGAATGCTTCTGGCGGCACGAGTTCAAGCCGGAAGAGCGATACTACAAGCACGCCAACAAGACCTATCTGGAAACGGCGACGAAGCTGGGGTTCATCGGTGCGCCGAACCAGATCATCATGCAGCTCTATGTCGAGCCGCTGCAGCAGTTCCGGCTGGCGGCCGAAGGACATGGCGCGAACCAGCCACCTGAGAAGGACCGCGACCGGATCAAACGCTATTTCGACCCGCTGCCGATCTGGTATCAGCCCTTCGAGGAAAGCCAGGTCGATACCGACAGCTTCCCGATGCACGCGATCACCCAGCGCCCGGCTGCGATGTATCATTCCTGGGGCAGCCAGAATGCCTGGTTGCGGCAGCTACACGGCAAGAACCCGCTCTTCATGAACCGGAAGCAAGGCGAAAAGCTCGGCATCGCGGACGGGGACTGGGTCTATGTCACCTCCCATCACGGCCAGATCAAGGTGCCGGTCAAACTGATGGAAGGCGTCAACCCGGACACCGCCTGGACCTGGAACGCCATCGGCAAGCGCCGCGGCGCCTGGAACCTCGGCAAGGATGCGCCGGAAGCGACCAAGGGCTTCCTGCTGAACCACGTGATCTCCGAGCTGCTGCCCGCACGCAAGGACGGCTACCGCTATGCCAACGCGGACCCGGTCACAGGCCAGGCTGCCTGGTACGATCTTCGGGTCAGGATCGAGAAAGCGGCGGATGACCGGCCGGAGACAGTTTCGGAACCGCAATTCCCGATCCTGAAGACAGCACCGACGGCGGAACGGCCGAAAGGGCCGCTCCAGTACAAAGGGAGGCGCGGCCAATGACCTGCCTGCCAACCGCTACTCCCGCCTCGGCCGGAGGCAAGAAACTCGGCCTCGTCATCGATCTCGACATCTGCGTCGGCTGCCATGCCTGCGCCGTGAACTGCAAGGAATGGAACACCAGCGGACATTCGGCGCCGCTGACGGACTGGAACGCCTATAGCGGCGATGCCGAGGAAGACGGCGACGAAGGTGCCTGGGGTGTCTGGTTCAACCGCATCCACACCTATGAAGCCGGTGAAGGCGAAGACGCCCGCACGGTGCATTTCCCGCGCTCCTGCCTGCATTGCGAGACACCGGACTGCGTTACCGTCTGTCCGACCGGCGCCTCCTACAAGCGGGCCGAGGACGGCATCGTTCTGGTAAACGCGGATCTCTGCATCGGCTGCAAGCTCTGCTCCTGGGCCTGCCCCTATGGTGCGCGAGAGTACGACAAGACCGAAGGCGTGATGAAGAAATGCACCCTCTGCGTCGACAAGATCTACAATGAAAACTTGGAAGAGCAGGACCGGGTTCCGGCCTGTGTCTCCACCTGTCCCGCCAGCGCACGGCATTTCGGCGACCTCGGCGATCCGGACTCCGATGTCTCGAAACTGGTCGCCGAGCGTGAGGGTTACGAGCTGATGCCGGAGATGGGCTACAAGCCGGTGAACCGCTACCTGCCGCCGCGCCCGCGCCGGGACAAGGCCGAGGATTTCGGTATGCCGGAACGTCTTGCCGACCTCGCCCAACGGGTTCCCGCAGGTGAGACGACTTCCGGCGCCAGCGGCCTGCTCGGCTGGCTCGACACCATGCTTTCCCGCTGAGGCCCGCAGATGCATCCCGCCCTTTCTGTCATCTTCTTCACCACCGCCTCCGGCGCCGGATACGGCCTGCTGGTCTGGCTCGCGCTCTATGCTGCTCTGACCGGGGATGCAGATCCGCTGATCGGCTGGATCGGTCTTCCGCTTGCCCTCGGCCTCGTCACCGCCGGACTGCTAAGCTCCACTTTCCATCTCGGGCATCCGGAACGGGCCTGGCGCGCGATGAGCCAATGGCGCAGCTCCTGGCTGTCCCGCGAGGGCCTGGCCGCGGTGCTGACCTATATCCCGGCGCTTCTGTTTGCCGCCGGCTGGGTGCTGATCGGCCGCAACGATGGCGTTTGGAGCATCGCCGGACTGGTCGCCGCTGTGCTGGCCATGGTCACGGTCTATTGCACGGCGATGATCTATCAGAGCCTGAAGACCATCCCGCGCTGGCACAACGGCTTCACCGTGCCGGGCTATCTCGCCATGGCGATGGCGACCGGAGGGCTCTGGATATTGCCAATTCTGGCGCTCTCCGGCGGAGAGTTGCAGCCGGTGGCACTTCCAACGGCTGGCTTCCTGCTGCTCTCGGCGGCGATCAAATGGCGCTATTGGACCGCGACCGACAACGCGGCACCGACAGCAACATCCGGCACCGCCACCGGGCTATCCAACCTCGGAGCCGTGCGGCTGCTGGAGGGACCGACAACGTCGGAAACCTACGTGATGCGCGAGATGGGCTACAAGATCGGCCGGAAACATGCGCTGAAGCTCCGGCAACTCGCCGGCCTCTTCGGTCTTCTGATCCCTGTTGCCGTCCTCACAGCGGTACTTGTCATGCCCGGCTCCGGCATCATGGCAAGCGGCCTCGTCCTGCTTGCAGCGATCTCAGGCAGCATCGGCGTGGTGCTTGAACGCTGGCTCTATTTCGCCGAGGCAAAACACGTCTCGACGCTCTATTACGGCGAAGAGTTCGCCTGAACCCATTCCTCGGTCTCGCCTTCCACCGCGGATTCGATGACCTCGTCGTAGGAGAAATCCTTCGGCAGGTTCTCGTCCATGACGTTCGGCTCGACCTCCTCGATAAACTCGCCGCGCGGATCGAGTTCGGCCGCGACAGCCGATGTCGTGGCATAGGCGACATAAGGTCCCTGCTCTTCCATGGTCGGCGCCGCGCTGCGGAGCATCCGGTAGACAGCGAAGATTGCAACGGAAAAACCGACAAAGGCGGTAAACTGGAACAGGCCGCCAGGCCCAACACGATCCATGGCAAAGGCACCAACAATCGGGCCTATGGACGACCCCAGGCTCGCCGCGATCAGGATACCGGCCGCGGCCGGCACCAGGTCGGAGGCTTCGACATGGTCGTTCACGTGGGAAATAGCCAGGGGATACAGCGCGAAATTCAGCCCGCCGAAGACCACCATCAGACCCAGAAACATGAATGTCCCGCCATTGAAAAGCAGGGCAATGGCAAGCGACACCCCGCCCACGGCGAAGAGCACAACCGCCATAACGGTACGACGATCGAAATAGTCCGATAGCTTGCCGATCGGATATTGCAGCAACAGCCCGCCGAACATGGTGACTGTCATCATGGTGGCAATCTGGGCAACCGAGAAGCCGATCTGGTTACCGAAGATCGGACCAAGCCCCATGACGACCGCCCCCAGGACGCCACTGGCGAAACTGCAGATCATGCCGAGCGGCGAGACCTTGTACAGCTCGACCATGCTGAGACGAGATGGCGCCAGCTCGCCCGCCGTCGCCCGGCTGGCCAGCGACAACGGCACCAGGGCGAGCGAGAACAGGATCGATGCCACGCTATACAGAATGAAGCTGGTCGGCGGCGAAATATTCAGGATCTGCTGACCGGCCGCCATGCCGAAATAGATCACCACAACATAGATGGAGAGCATTCCGCCGCGCTGTTTGTTCGAGACCGCACCGTTCAGCCAGCTTTCCGCCACCATCAACGCTCCGGCGATGCAAATGCCTGTTCCAAAACGCAGCAGAGACCAGAAATAGGGATCGACAAATATTGCGTGGGCAACGGCGCAGGCCGAGATAATCGAGGCAAAGGCTGCAAATGAGCGAACATGGCCAACGCTCTCGATGACCCGCCCACAGAACACAGCCCCGACAAGCTGGCCAATGAAGTACGCAGCAGTCACCAGACCGGCGACTGTCGTATCGAAACCCTCCTGACTCATACGCAGGGCAATCAGACTGTGAAACAGCCCGTTCGCGGTCCAGAGGAGCGCGACGGAAATCATCAAGGCAACAATAGGGTGACCAAGCATTCTCATTTAAAAGGGTCCGTATCGGGTCGGTTGCGCGCTTGCGCTCAAAGGCAGGCCTTAGAGCGAGGGAGACATCAAAGTCTCGCTTCCCAGCGACGGAAGAGACGCAAACAGGATGATTAAGCCGACCGTCTCAATTTTTCATGAACGCGGGACCTTTCCGCAACGGTTGACACTATCCCCGTCCGGCGCATATCGAAGCCGACCAAACGGAACGGAGTCCCCCATGCGCTGGCGCACTGCCCTCGGCGGCATCATCATGATCGTCGGCCTGATCGCTTATATCGCGGGAGTCGTAACAGTCGCGAACCATGTGCTGCCGCAACACTGGCTGGCCGAGCTGATATTTTATCCGATTGCCGGCTTCCTCTGGATATTCCCCGCCATTCAGCTGATCGGCTGGACCAAGAAAGACAAAGAGCCACCGCTGAATCTCTGAATGCCAAACAGGTTTCCACCAGAAAGCATTTAGATTAGAGGCGCCCTGCTTGCGCTCAGCTTCCCCGGAAATCCTTTGCGGACAGTCCGAAACGTGCCAGCCGGTCATAAAATGTGTTGCGCGGCACCCCAAGCACTCTCGCAGCTTCCGCCGCCTTTCCGTTGGTGCGCTTCAGCGTCTCCGTCAGAACCATCTTCTCGAACGCTTCCACCTGCTCCGCCAGCGTGCCCTGCCCGGCGCCGTCGCTTTGAACCGTTGCCCCCAGAGCGTAGGTCATCGCAAAACTGCGCAATTCCGGCAGGCTGCCCGGCCAAGGCCGGGTCATGATGTCCGTCAGGGTGGCTGTCGAAATCTCCGGCATGTCCGCGTCGAGACTCCGCACCGCCAGGCGCAGGAAATTTTCGAAAATCTCGGGCAGATCGTCCCGGCGCTCGTCAAGTGACGGAACCCGGATTTCCACCACCGTCGTGCCTTCCGCGCCCGGCTCCAGGTGCTCCAGCTCTGCCAGCGACGCGACGGACGATGATATGACGCGCAATTCCGGACAACGATGGATCAGTGCGCGCACATCCTCGACCTGTTCCGGTGTGGCGCATTCGACGCTTTTCAAAGACAAGTCTGCCGCGCCCGCGGGCAGGTTCAGGCGGCGCACGGAGCCTGCCGCTGCGTGCAGCAGGTTCAGCGTCAGAAACGCACGTGGCTCCGGCGAAAGAGCATTGATTGCAAAAGCTGCCTCTTTCTTGCCCGTCCCCTTTGGACCATGCAGATGAACGTGACAGTCGCTGGCGGCAACCCTGCGGAGCGCCGTGCGAAGTGCCGTCGAGACCGGTCCCGAGCCGGGGAAACTCCGGGCCGCCGCGTCGCTACGCTCAAGCGCGCGCTCGATCCGGCGGGATTTCAGCACAAGGTCTCTGTGCTCGATCGCCCGGAGCACGACATCGACCAGACGCTCCGTGCCGACCGGTTTTTCCAGGTATTCGTAGGCGCCCTCTTTCATTGCCCGCATGGCCGTCGGCACATCGCTGTGTCCCGTCAGCAGGATCACCGGCAATTCCGGGTCGGCCCCCTGCGCCGCCGACAGCACGGAGAAGCCATCCTGATGCGGCATCCGGATATCGGAGAGGATGACACCCGGAAAGTTCGCGCGAATGGTGCGTTTGGCCTGGACATAATTGCTCGCCGGGATCACAGAGAGGTCGGCCAACTCAAGCGTCTGCATCAGCGAGTTGCGAAGTGCATCGTCATCCTCGATCAGAAGCACCTGTCCGGTCATTGTACCGCCCTATCGATGAATGGAAGGCGAACGGTGAAGACAGCCCCGCCATTCGCACTGTTATGGCAGGAAAGCGTCCCACCGAAGCTGCGGACGATCCCATAGGAAATCGACAAGCCAAGGCCGAGCCCTTTCGAGGCACCCAATTCCTTTGTTGTGTAAAACGGCTCGAACACCCGGGACGGGTCGGAAATACCAGGGCCGGTATCGGCAAATTCCAGAACCGCTTCCCCCGCCTCGGTTTGCAGCGTCACATCGATCCGCTTCATGTCCGACGTTGCCATCGCATCCTGTGCATTGGTCAGGATATTGACCACGACCTGTTGCAGACGCACTTCGCCGCCCCTGATCAGCACCGGCTGCTCGGGCGAGGCCCAGGAAACAGCGATGGCGGCCTTGTCCAGTGTCGGCAGAGTGAGCCCGACTGCGTAGTCCACGGCCGCCCCCAAATCCACGGGTTCTCCACCCTCGCCCTCGTTCCGTGCGAAAGCACGCAGATTCCGAATGATCTTGTCGATCCGCTGCACTTGCCCCGCAATCTGGGTA
This sequence comes from Nisaea sp., assembly GCF_034670185.1. NCBI lineage: Bacteria > Pseudomonadati > Pseudomonadota > Alphaproteobacteria > Rhodospirillales > Thalassobaculaceae > Nisaea > Nisaea sp. The sequence continues at coordinate 464,865 of NZ_JAXMNY010000001.1, read as the reverse complement.
AGGTTTTCACCGGCCTCATCGAGCCGGCTTCGATCCAGCAGCTTTCGTCCGTTCTCGGACAGATTCAGAATGGCAGCGAGCGGTTGATTGAGCTCGTGGCTAATGCCTGCCGACATTTCACCAAGAGCGCTCAATTTGGAGGCCTGGAGAAGTTGATCCTGTGCCGCTTTCAATTCCGCCGTCCGCCGTTCGACCCGTTCCTCGAGTCGTGCATTGACCGCTGCCTCGATTGCCAGCCGGTCTGCCATACGCCGTCGCCAAAGCGCCGCGATCAGCATGGCCAGCCCAAATGCACCCAACAGGGTCCCGGTCAGCAGCCCGCGCAGGATGGCGGCGGTCCGGGCCGGAGCGGTATCCAGAAAGCCGCGTGCCGTCATGTTCACCTGCGGCAGCTCCCTCGTCACGACAAGAGCCCGTTGCGGCAATTCGAAAACCTTGGCGAAAGACCACACCTCATGATCGCCTTCACGCTGCAACGTGCGATGAGGAAATGGTTCAAATCGAGGGTCACCATCACCCAGACTTTTGTCCTGGCGGCGCAACAGCGATTGTCTGGTAGAGGCGAACACGGTTTGCGATGCATCGAAGAAACAGATCGCCTCCGGATCGATTCCCCATTCGAATTCCAGTGCTGCTACATCGATGGTCACAAATATCACGCCTTTCGCAGGAGCAGCCCCATCAAGGACGCCCCGACTGAGCCGGATCATCCTGCGGCCGTCTTTGTCAAAAGCCGCTTCCAGACCGAGCCGCCCGTTCAGCGCAGCGCGCAACAGGGATGTATTAACCTCACCCTCGATACTGTCAGGCTCAGTCTCCGGAGACGAGGATGCAACCACGCGACCGTCCGTGTCGGTTATGCTGATCCGGTCGGCGCCATAGGTCAGAACCGAGTCGATCAGCAGATCGTCAGCGGCTTCCGGGTCAATTCCCCCGGCGACGCTATGGATGACCAGCGGGTGTCCGGCCAGCAGATTGATCAGGTAGGAATAACCGGAAAGCTGCCCCATCAGGCGATCGCTCGCCTGCTGCACACGGATACGGCCGGTCTCCTCCAGGCGGTCGAGCGTATCCAGATAGGCGTAGCGATAGACCAGCCAGCCCGCGAACAACGAGGCCAACGCATAGAGCGCGCAGAGCGTGACAGCGATCGCTTTGACCCGTGACATGGCATCCTGCCGGTTGATCGCATTCCCGACGCAGAAAACGGGTGCGAAATCTCGGGGAAACTTGTCCGAAAAACCGGACAAATCAATTTCACGCGCACTTTAGCAAAAGTTAGTGCACTGACTTTAAAGAAAAAAAAATTTAGAGGATTTGGCGATTGCCGTGTTGAAGCTGACAAATTCAGGTAACAGCCTATGCGGATTCAACCGCGTGTCTATCGGGAGGACACAATGAAGAAGTTTTTCGCTGCCGCTCTGGCGGCTGCCGCCCTTATTGCGCCTGGCGCCGCTTATGCCAATTGCGATGACGGCGAGGTTGTCATCAAATTCAGCCACGTCACCAACACCGACCGGCACCCGAAGGGTATCGCCGCATCGCTGCTGGAAAAGCGCGTGAACGAGGAAATGAACGGCAAGGCCTGCATGCAGGTTTTCCCGAACTCGACCCTCTATAACGACAACAAGGTCCTGGAAGCCATGCTCCAGGGTGACGTGCAGCTCGCCGCTCCGTCGCTGTCCAAGTTCGAGAAGTTCACCAAGAAATTTCGCCTGTTCGACCTGCCGTTCATGTTCAAGGACATCAACGCGGTTGAAGCCTATCAGGGCTCCGACGCCGGCAAGGGCCTGCTCGACAGCATGCAGCGTCGCGGCCTCCAGGGTCTCGCCTACTGGCACAACGGCATGAAGCAGATGTCCGCCAGCAAGCCGCTGCTGACGCCGTCCGACGCGAACGGCCTGAAGTTCCGCGTGCAGTCTTCCGAAGTGCTCGTCGCCCAGATGGAAGCAATCGGCGGCACCCCGCAGAAGATGGCCTTCTCCGAAGTCTATGGCGCCCTGCAGCAGGGTGTTGTCGACGGTCAGGAAAACACCTGGTCGAACATCTACGGCAAGAAGTTCTTCGAAGTGCAGGACGGCACCACCGAGACCAACCACGGCATCATCGATTACCTGCTGGTCACCTCCGTCGACTGGCTGGAAAGCCTGAAGCCGGACGTGCGTGACCAGTTCCTGAAGATCGTTGCCGAAGTGACCGCGGCCCGGAACCAGGAATCCACCGCCGTGAACGAGGCCGCCAAGCAGTCCGTGATCAAGGCCGGCGGGATCGTCCGCACACTGACCCCGGAGCAGCGTGCTGCCTGGGTTGAAGTGATGAAGCCGGTCTGGGCCAAGTTCGAAAAAGACGTCGGCGCCGACAACATCGCCGCCGCACAGGCTGCGAACAACTAGGCCTAACTCCAAGGCTGCAGCTCGGACTTTAGCCTTGTCGCGCGGTGCGGACCTCCCTCTGCACCGCGCTTATTTCTGGGGCGCCCGCAATGACGATGAAACCCCTTACCGACCGGGTTGAGGAAACTGCAACAGCGGTGATCCTCGGGTCGATGACCGTGATCACTTTCGCCAATGTGATCGCGCGCTATGTTTTTGATTCAGGCATTCTCTGGGCACTTGAAGTCACCGTCTTCCTGTTCGGCTGGCTCGTGCTTCTTGGCGCTGCCTATGCAGTCAAGATCCGAGCTCATCTGGGCGTCGACGTTATCACCGCGGGCCTCGCCTCGCCGAAACGCCGGATCCTGGCGCTGCTCGCCTGCGCCGTCTGCATTGTCTATGCCTTCCTGCTGCTGAAGGGATCCTGGGATTACTGGGCGAACTTTGCAAACCTGCCGGCCACGGACGGCCGCTGGTTCCCGCTCGGCTTCGAGGACAAGTTCCGCGACAAGGGCTGGTACGAGACAGAAGATACCCCGATGCCGGACATTTTCGGCTTCCGACCGCTCGACTGGTTGCAGGACGTCTTCAACGAGGGCGAGGCCTACGAGAAAATTCCCCGTCTCGTCCCCTACGCCATCCTGCCATTCGCGATGGCCTTGCTGCTTATCCGCTTTGTCATGGCCGGTATCGCCATCTGGCGCGGCCGGATGGAAGGGCTGATTGCCAGCCACGAAGTCGAGGACGCAGTCGAAGACGCCGCAAAAAAACTGAAGGATCTCTGATCCATGGAAGTCGCCCTTCTCTTCCTCGCCATTATCGTGCTGCTGCTGATCGGGGTCCCCATCGCGGTCGCGCTTGGCCTGTCATCCATCCTGTTCCTGCTGGCCTTCTCTGACTCGTCCCTGGCCTCCATCGCGCAAACCCTGTTCAGCGCTTTCGAGGGGCATTACACCCTGCTGGCAATTCCGTTCTTCATCCTCGCCTCCTCCTTCATGTCGACAGGCGGGGTGGCGAAACGGATCATCCGGTTCTCCATCGCCTGCGTCGGACACTTCCCCGGTGGCCTTGCCATTGCCGGTGTTTTCGCCTGCATGATGTTTGCCGCTCTCTCCGGCTCCTCGCCCGCGACCGTGGTTGCCATCGGCACCATCGTGATCGCCGGCATGCGCCAGGTCGGCTACACCAAGGAATTTGCCGCTGGTGTGATCTGCAATGCCGGCACGCTCGGCATCCTGATTCCGCCTTCCATCGTCATGGTGGTCTATGCCGCCGCCGTGGAAGTCTCGGTCGGCCGCATGTTCCTTGCCGGTGTCATTCCCGGCCTCCTGGCTGGCCTGTCGCTTATGGCGGCGATCTACATCATGGCGAAATGGAAGAACCTGCCAAAAGGCGAATGGGCCGGGTGGAGCGAGATCTATGCCAGCGCCAAGGACGCCTCCTGGGGGCTCCTGCTGATCGTCATCATCATGGGCGGCATCTATGGCGGCGTATTCACGCCGACCGAGGCTGCAGCCGTGGCCGCCGTCTATGCCTGGATCATCGCCACCTTCGTTTATCGGGACATGGGCCCGCTGGCGACCGACGGCGAAGCCCGGAACGTCTCCCTGTTCCGCCAGCCCAGCGCGTTGCTGACGGCTCTCTATCATCCGGACACACGTAAGACCCTGTTCGATGCCGGCAAGCTCACCATTACCCTGCTATTCGTCATCGCCAACGCGCTGATCCTGAAGCACGTCCTCACCGACGAGCAGGTGCCGCAACAGATCACAGAGACCATGCTGGCCTACGGCTTCGGGCCGGTGATGTTCCTGGTCGCGGTAAACGTGATCCTGCTGATCGGCGGTCAGTTCATGGAGCCGTCGGGCCTGCTGGTGATCGTGGCGCCGCTGGTTTTCCCGATCGCCATGGAACTTGGCATCGACCCGATCCATCTCGGCATCATCATGGTGGTGAACATGGAGATCGGCATGATCACACCGCCGGTCGGGCTCAACCTGTTCGTCACCTCAGGTGTCGCCGGGATGCCGATGATGGCCGTGGTGAAGGCTGCCCTGCCATTCCTGGCAGTTCTCTTCGCCTTCCTGATTGTCGTGACTTACGTGCCGTGGATCTCGACCGTGCTGCCCAATGCGGTCATGGGGCCGGAGATCGTCACGAACTAGAATCTAGCGGGCCGTACCGAGGAAGGGCGCGGCCCGCAGGATGATCAGTCCCTGAATGATCAGATCGACGACATCATCTTGTTGAGTTCGTCGCCGCTCAGCCAATCCGTATTAGTATCGCTTGCATAGCGGAATTCGGCGGGCACCATCTTGTACCCCTCCGCCAGATAGTCATCCAGCACCCGGTCGCTCTGGGCAGGAAGGATGACGTACCGATCTTCCAACTCTACGGTCGTGCGGGAATCGTCTTCCGAGATCATCACCTCGTGCAGCTTCTCGCCCGGCCGGATGCCGACATTGCGGAGCGGCAGGCCTGGAGCCATGGCCTTCGCCACGTCTGTAATCTTCATGCTCGGGATCTTTGGCACGAAAATCTCGCGGCCCTTCATCATCTCCATGCTAGAAAGCACGAAGTTCACGCCCTGCTGCAAGGTGATCCAGAACCGCGTCATGCGCTCGTCAGTGATCGGCAGATCCGGAGATTGCTCGTCGATCAACTTGCGGAAGAACGGGATCACACTGCCGCGGGAGCCGATCACGTTACCGTAGCGAACCACAGAGAACCTGCAGCCGTCCGCACCCGAGATGTTGTTCGCGGCAACGAAGATCTTGTCCGAGGCAAGCTTGGTTGCGCCATACAGATTGATCGGGTTCGCCGCCTTGTCCGTCGACAATGCGATCACCTTCTTCACCCCGGTGCGGAGCGCGGCCTTCACAATGTTTTCGGCGCCATAGATGTTGGTCTGGACGCATTCGAACGGATTGTACTCGGCGGCCGGCACATGCTTCATCGCTGCGGCATGGACAACATAATCAACGCCGCGCATGGCCAGCTCCAGCCGGTCCACATCCCTTACATCGCCGATGAAATAGCGGATTGGTTTGCCGGGGACCGATGGATATTCCTGGCCCATATCGTAATGCTTCTGCTCGTCCCGTGAGAACACGATGCAGCGGCGCATTTCCGAGGAAGCCAAAGCAGTGCGCACGAATTCCTTGCCGAAGGAGCCTGTGCCGCCGGTGACCAATACCGTTTTGCCATTAAGATCGATGTGATCGGTATCAAACGAGAATGGTTGATAGCTCATGCGGTCCGGAGCCTCCTCCTAAGACGTTATAATCGTTTTATTTTGCCCTGTTTCCCGCATATGCGGAAGAGACAGTTTCAATCCCCTATATCCCGAGCGCCTTAGTCAGCTCCTCAACCACCCGGTCAACATCGTCTTCGCTCATCGCCGGGAACAGCGGCAGGCTGAGACATCGGGCGTAATAGGCGTCCGCGCCGGGCAGGGATTTGGGCTGGTACCGGTTCGCGTAATAAGGCTGGCGGTGCACCGGAATATAATGCACCTGGGTGCCGATCCCGCGCTCCTTCAGGGCTGTCATAACCGCTGTCCGTGTGGTGTCCAGCGCCGCAAAATCGATCAGGGCCACGGCGAGGTGCCAGGCGGGACTGCAGCCTGGAGCGACCTTCTGCATCGCCACATGCGGGCCAAGAGCGTCCAGCAGCTCCTGATAGCGCGCCCGGAGCGCACTGCGCTTGGCGACGAAGCTGTCGAGTTTGCCCAGTTGGCTCAGGCCAAGAGCGGCATTGATGTCGGAAAGCCGGTAATTGTAGCCGGGCTCGTGCATCTCGTAATACCAGGGAGCCGGGACACCATCCTCGAATCCCATGCGCTTGTTCAAAAATTTCTCGGGTTCCCGCACGAGGCCGTGGTTCCTGCTCCGCCGCAGCGTCTCCGCGAAACGGTCGCTGTTGGTTGTCAGCAAGCCGCCCTCACCCGTTGCGATGGTCTTCACCGGGTGGGTCGAGAACATCGTGATACCGCCGTGCGGGCAGGACCCGACGGGCGTCATACTGCCGCCGATCTCGTATTCGGCGCCGATTGCATGACAGGCATCCTCAACCAGCACCAGTTCAGGGAACTCCGCTGCCAGTTCATCCACATTGACCGTATGCCCAGTCAGATGCACCGGGAAGATCGCCTTGACCGTTCCCTTCGACATGCCGGCAATGGCCCGCTGCACATCCTCCAGGCGCATCACACCTGTTTCCGGATCCACATCGGCGAAAAGGACATCTGCTTTGACGTAACGGGCAGCATTGGCCGTGGCCAGGAAGGTCACGCTCGGGACCACGACGACGTCGCCGAAATCGAGGTCCAGTGCAATCGCCGCCATGTGCAGGCCCGCGGTTCCGCTGGAACAGGCAATCGCATGTTTCGCACCGACACGCTCGGCGAAGGCCGCCTCGTAGGCTTCCACCGCCGGACCGGTGGTCAGCCAGTCACCGCGCAGCACGTCGAGAACGGCCTGCTCGTCGGCCTCGTCGATCATTTGCCTGCCATAGGGAAGAAAGGAACGGGTATCGGATGCATCATTCATTGGATCAATTTTCCCTCAATCCCAGCTCGAAACTGCGCACCAGCGGGGCAAGCAGATATTCGAGCAAAGTCTGATCGCCGGTCGAGATTATCACGGTTGCCGGCATCCCCTGCACAAGCTCCAGTTTCGGCTGTTTCGCGAGACTTTCCAGATCAAGAACGACACGAGCCTCATAGAAGGGAGCCCCCTGCTCGGGCTGCACGATATCTGCGGAAATACTCACCAATTCGCCGTCGATCGGTTGCGTGGTGCGCTGACTGAAAGACGTCAGCCGGACACTGGCCACCGCACCGACTGTGACGACGTCAATATCGGTCGGATCGATCCGCGCCTTCACCACCAGCGTGTCACCCTGTGGCACAATGCCCATGAGCGGCTCGCCCGGAGCGACAACACCACCGACGGTATGGAACCGAAGGCCATAGACGCGTCCGTCCTGCGGTGCCCGGATACGGGTCCGGTCGAGCGCGTCCCGCGCACCTTTCAGACGGTCCTTCAGATCGATCATCTGATCCTGCACCTGGCGCAGGTTAGTCTCCACCTCGGTCTTGAAGCGCTCTTCTGTGTTCAGCAACTGGAACTCGGTCTCGGCAATGGTCTGCTCGGCCCGCGCGACCAGCGCCTTGCGGTTTCCGATACTGCCTTCCAGCTGTACCGCCGTGCGCTCGAGAGACAGCAGGCGCGGCTTGCGCTCCAGCCCTTTCTCATACAGCACACGGACATCCGCGATCTCTTCCTGGATCAACTCGTACTGCCGAGCATCCGCCCGCTGCTGCGCTCCCAGTGCCGTGATTTCTTCGCGGGTCTTCTGGATGCGGCGGCGAAGCAGCCCGAACTGGCTGTCACGGGCACTGATACGGGTCTCGAAAAGGCGCCTCTGACCGGCAATCACTTCGCCGACATCCACATCCGCCGACTGCGACAGGAGCTCGGACGGGAAATTCACCTCCGCAAGATCGTCCCGCTCGGCCACAAGCCGTGCCTTGCTGCCAAGGTGTGTAAGGAATTGTTTGTGGAGCAGCTCGTAATCAACCCGAACCCGCGTGTCGTCCAGCTTGATCAGAATGTCACCTTCGCGAACCAGGTCTCCGTCCCTGACATTGATCGCCTCAATGATCCCACCTTCGAGATGCTGAACGGTTTTCTGATTTGACGAAACCTGAAGCTGCCCCTGCGCAATCGCCCCACTACCAAGCGGCGCCAGAGACGCCCACAGTCCGAGACCACCGAAAAAGAACATCAAAATGAAGAAGCCCATCCACACAACAGGCCGCCAGGCTTTCGGGTTTTCAGCCTCCGAAAGCTCAGAACCATCGCTCAGTTCATCTTCGGCATTAGACATTAATGGTTCCTGACAAGGGGCTTGGCACCCCCTTCCGACGTTTTACTGCTTGGCACGGGGACGTCCCGAAATGGACTGTATGTCCGCGATATTGAGGGCCGCGACCGGCCGGGCATTCGCCGGCGGTGGCGGCGAGAGCGGGCGGGGGACTGACGGTTGTTCAACAGGTTTCGCGGCGCGCGGTTCCTGCGTATTCGCCGGTTTCGGCGCAGGGCGAGCAGGCCCGGCCGGCGGCGGCTGCAGGCGCACTGTCGCTTCCATTTTCGGCGGCCGTATCATTGGCGCTGAATCGTCAGATTCTTTGGGTGACGTCGGAGCGCCAGATCCGGCAGACGGTCGGGCCGCCAGAATTTCCATAGCTTGGGCCGACCCCTGACCGAGTTGCGGCCGAACGCCATGGCCTGTACCCGGCTGCAGGGTCGGCGGCGTCGTCTTGCCGGAACGGGCCCGGCGTGCCGAGGGCAATTCGGGCACGCGCGGCGGTGGCGGTAAACTCGCTGCGGCGGGCACGCCGCGCAGTGCCGGCCCCGGTCCAGCCTGCGGCGGTGACGGCATGCGACGGCGCTCAACCTCCGGCGTCCCAGCTTCAGCCTTGGCCGGAGCCGGTTTTGCAGGAGCCGGCTGTGCAGTTGACGGATTGGCCCCACCCGACGACGGAGGGGGGCCAGAGGGAGAAGCCGATCCCATACCGGCACTCGCCAGCACCTCATCGCGGGAGCCGTATTTATTGATCATGCCATCCTGCAGAACCAGCAACTGATTCATGTTCGCCAAGGTCTGGACCCTATGCGTGATCATGATGACGGTGGCGCCGCGCTCCTTGAGGACATTAACCGCATTCGCAAGCGCTTCATCGCCTTTGGAATCCAGGTTCGAGTTCGGCTCATCCAGGACCACGAGAGACGGGTCGCCGTAAAGCGCCCGGGCAAGCGCAACACGCTGCCGCTGGCCGCCGGAGAGGATTGCACCGGCATTGCCGATATCGGTGTCATAGCCATTGGGCAGCTGCAGGATCAACTCGTGCAGACCGGCAAGTTTCGCCGCATCGATCACCTTCTCCGGATCCGGATCGGCATCGAGACGCGCGATATTCTCCGCGACGGATCCGCCGAACAGCTCGATATCCTGCGGCATGAAGCCGACATGCTTGCCGAGGCTCCCCGTATCCCAATTAAAGATATCGGAACCGTCTAGCCGGACATGCCCGACATGCGGCTTTTCGACCCCTACGATAAGACGCGCCAGCGTGGACTTTCCGGCAGCGGACGGACCAACGACGCCGAGCGCCTCACCCGGCTTGACCTCAAGGCTGATGCGCTGAAGGATCGGCCGTGGCGCACCGCGCGGCTGATATCCGACATTCTCCAGAACCAGATGCCCTTTCGGTGCCGGCAGTTCCATCCGGTGCATGCCGGACTGGGCATTGACCAGCGCCGTCTCGATACTCTTGTACGCCGCCAGCGCATCGACCAGCTGGCGAGCCTGACTGATTCCCATCTCAACCGGCTGCAACGCGCGCCCGAGGATCAGCGAACAGGCGATCATCATGCCCGGCGTCATGTCGACGGACGGATCGATGATCTGCAGGACGGCGACGGTCATGATGACCATCTGGATCAGCATCCGTGCGGACTTCGACATCGAACTGAGGATGGCGGCACGATCACTTGCCCGCCCTTGCAGGGTGAGAACCTTTTCGTTTTCCCGATGCCAGCGCGCCATGACGTTCCGGCGCATCCCCATACTCTCGACGACCGCCGCATTACGAACAGCGGATTCCGCTGCCGAATAGGCCTTGGAGGAGAACTCCTGTGCCGCATTGAGTGCCGGCCGCGTCATCCGGTCGTTAACGATGCCGAGCACCAGCATGACAACAGCGCCGCCTATTGCCGCCACCCCCATATGCGGATTGATAAAGAAAATAAGGGCCATGAAAACCGGCACCCACGGCAAATCCAGCATGGTGAGCATACCGGGTCCCGTGAGGAACATCCGGAGCGTTCCGAGCGAGCGCAACGGGTTACTGTTCGGCTGGCTGCCCCGATCGAGCGCATCGGTGATGATCGAGGAGAGCAGGATGGGGCCGATACGGCGGTCGATCCAGCCACTGATCCGTACGAAGGCGTAAGCGCGAATCGTATCAAGCGACGCCTGGATGCAGAGCGTGAACGCGGCAATACCAAGCAGCAGATAAAGCGTTGCCTCGCTGCGGCTTGCCAGCACCCGGTCGAACACCTGGAACATGAAGACCGGCAGGGTCAGCATCAGCATATTGACGGCGAAACTGAAAATGCCAGCCGACATCAAGGCCGTGTAGCAGGCTCGCATCAACCGATTTACGGTTACGGGCTGATCCGCCCCTGCCATTGAATCACCTCGGTATCGAATATCCAATCGAAGCCACGCAACTCAACTTGTGCGGCTTTTGCCTCGAAAACTATCAATACCATACATGATTCGCCGATGCGAAACATGAAGTTGAGCGTCTTGTTTATTGATTTACCGTCAAAAAAGGCCTGCTGGAACGAAACCCTGCAGGCCTTGAGGATCAATCCTCGGTAAATTTCGCCAGGTCGATATCGCCGTGACGGAACGGAACCCAGTATTTGGTTTCCGGATTGTACTGCAGACCGTAGATATTGGTGCAGAACACCTTGGTCGGCGGGGTTACGCCCTCGCCTTCGGTCCTCGCGGCGTCAACCAGTTCAGCCGGCTTGAAGTAGGTTTCCCAGGCAGCCGACACGTCAGAGCGCTCTTGCTCGGAAAGATCATTCACCTGCATGGCGAGATCCCAAGTCTGCTCAAGGTCGTTCCAAAGGTCGTCGAGATACTTGCCCATCGATCGAAAATCCACAATTTCGTGTGCGGTTTGGCCTATTGGCCTTATATCGGATCGCTTTCCACAGGTGAAGGCGTAATTTACATCTTGGCTAAGAGCTTGGCCTTGCCCTATCTAGGCACCTCACAATCAACCGACAGCCCTTGAAGGGGCCGGAGCAAGTGTGCTCGACAAGATTATCGACAGGTTTTTCGTTCGCCAGGACACGAGTGCGCCCCTGCTGATCGGCGCCACAGGCGGGTCCGGAACCCGGGCCCTGCATGGCGCACTGGCGGAGGCCGGCTTTTTCGTCGGCACCCGGCTCAATCATGCCGGCGACGCGATGGATTTCGAGCCTTTCCTGGACGAGATCATCAATCCGGTTCTGCGGGAAACCCGTTCTCTCGATTACGCGCTAGACCAGTTGTCCGACGGAACACGCACAGCAGCGAAACGCGGTTTCAAGGTGGCCCTGAAGACATACACCGCCGAGTTGCCACAAAAGGCCGGGCATTGGGGCTGGAAGAATCCCCGCAGCATGTACATCCTCCCGATTATTGCCGCGGCCTGCCCGGGCATGAGCTTCCTGCATCTGGTGCGCGACGGGCGCGACATGGCGCTGAGCGACAACCAGAATCAGCCCAACAAACATTATGAAGCCCTGTTCGGCGAGGCCTATGGCGACGCCACTCCGGAATTTGCCATCAAGCTCTGGGCGCGCGCCAACAGTCAGGTAGCGGATTGGGGCGAGCGGGAACTCGGCAGCCGCTATATGCGCATCCGATTCGAAGACCTTTGTGCCGCGCCCGGAAAGGTTCTCGCCGGTGCCTTGATCAATGGCGGCATCGAGCCTGCCCTCGCCGGGCGCGTCGGCGCCGGAGCCGATTCGGTGATCCGGACACCCTCTTCCGTCGGCCGATGGCGCAGCCTGCCGGAAGACGAAGCGCGTGCCCTGACGGAGAAGGCCACCGACGCATTGGAAAGATTCGGTTACCTATCCTGAGCCGAACTGTCCTGTGTCGCGCCGGACCGGGCCGGGCAACATCGCCGAACCACACCGTTTGTGATATCCAAACGACCGACCAAGCGAACCGCGAACGAAGTTCACCCGACGAGTCCCAGATCCATGGCATCCAAACCCAAGACCTCAAGCAAACCGACAGCAGTCGTTATTCTCGGCATGCACCGGAGCGGCACGTCAGCACTGACCCGTGTCTGCAACATCCTCGGGGTCAACCTGAGCGACAATCTGCTGCCGCCGGCCGAGGGCAATAACGAGACCGGGTTCTGGGAGCATCTGGGCGCCGTCGTGACCAACGAGGAATTGCTGGTCGCGTTCGACATGTTCTGGGACGACCCGCGCGCCCTGCCGGACGGCTGGACGGAGACGGAGGCGGCGCAGGCCGCGCGCGAGAAGATCCTCGCCTTCCTGAAGACCGATTTCGGCACGGCGCCGCTCTGGGGCATCAAGGACCCGCGCATGTGCCGACTGATGCCGCTCTGGGATCCGGTCATCGAAGAGCTGGGCGCCGAACCCGCCTACATCATCATGCAGCGGCATCCGCTCGAGGTCGTCCGCTCCCTGCACCAGCGCGACGGTCTTTCGAACGGCCGCGGCATGGTGCTCTGGCTCCGGCATGTGATCGAGGCGGAGCGGGCAACACGGGGCAAGCGCCGCGCCTTCGTCAGCTACGATGCCCTGATGCAGGATTGGCAGCCGGCGGTCGAAGGCCTTGCCGAACAGCTCGGTCTGCCGCTCGACAAGGTCACCGACGAGTCCCGCGCCGAGATCGAGAAATTCATCCGCCCCGGCCTGCGCCATTTCGCCTTTCACGATACCGAGCTTTACGGCTCCGCCACGCTCGCCCGCTGGACCGGCCGCGTCTTCGCCGCCTGCCGCGCGCTGGAACAGGACCCGCAGGACCCAGCGGCCCTTGCCGATATCGACATGGTGGCGCGCGACCTCGATCAGGCGGGCAGCTATTTCGACGATATCGTCGCCGAAGGGGCGCCGCGCGAGAAAAAGCAGCGCGCGGAGATCGTCGACCTGCACCGCAAGCTGGCCGAGCGGGAAGCCTGGGCGACGGAACAGCTCAGCCGCGTCGAGGAACGCGAAACACGCCTGATCGAGCGTGACGCCCGGCTGGTGCAGCGCGACGCCCAGATCGCCAGCCTGTCGAGAGAACTCGATGCCGGGCTGGAGGCGCAGCGGCAAACCATCAGCGAATTGCGGATCGAGAATTCCCGGCTGCATCGGGAAATCCAGTTCATCGCCCGGACCTGGTCCTGGCGCCTGACACGGCCGTTCCGCGGCCTGTCCCGCATCGCGCTCCGGAGCCTCGGTGCGGTCCGCGTCATGACCCACGACATGACGGTCAGTGGCCCGGTCAACGCGGAGCCGCTCGGCGACAACAAGTTCCGGGCCCTGAAACCCAATCCCCAGCTGGTGCTGGCCTCTCCCTGGCGGTTCTTCCCGCGGGGCTGGGTCGAGATCACCTACGAGATCGAGGCGAACCGCATCGCCGCGCCGTTCCTGTTCGCGGATACCGGACAGGGCTTCGAGGAAGCGAACCGGTTTCGCCTGCCGCCGACCCGCAACGGCTTCGGCCGGGCCATCGTCCGGCTGCCGAACCACGTCTTCTCCCTGCGCCTCGATCCGGTGCATTTCGTCGGCCCGTTCAAGATCAAGTCGTTCCGCATCCGCGAGGTCAGCCGCATCGGACTCGGCCTCACCGTGCTCGCCCGCCGGCTGCGCCAGATCGCCAGCGACCGCGACACCCGCAAGCGGGTTTTCGAGCGCCTCTGCGAAGTGGTGCGCAAGCGGGACGGGACGGCCCTCTGGCAGGGCCTCGCCCGGGAGGCGACAAACCCGCTGGCCAGCTACACCCACTGGTACGAGACCTATGCCCAGCTCGGCCCGGACGACATCACCGCGATCAGGCGCCATATCAAGGCACTCTCGCACCAGCCGCTGATCTCGATCGTGATGCCGACCTACAACACGCCACCGGCCCTGCTGGAAGCGGCGGTCAAATCCGTCCGCGATCAGCTTTACGAGAACTGGGAGCTGTGCATCGCCGACGATGCCTCGACCTCGGAGGAGACGAAAGCCACCCTCGCCCGGCTCGCCGCCGAGGACGACCGGATCAAGGTGACCTGGCGCGAGAAGAACGGCCATATCTCCGCCGCCTCCAACAGTGCCCTCGAACTGGCGACCGGCGACTATATCGCCCTGCTCGATCATGACGACGAGCTGACGGTGCACGCGCTCTACATGATGGCGGTCGAGATCAACGAGCATCCGGACGCGGACATCCTCTATTCGGACGAGGACAAGATCGACGGGAACGGCGACTATTTCGCACCCTATTTCAAGACCGACTGGGCCCCGGACATGTTCCTCGGCCAGAACCTGATCAACCATCTCGGAGTCTATCGCCGGGCGCTGGTCGAGAAGGTCGGCGGCTTCCGGCTGGGCTACGAAGGCAGCCAGGATTACGATCTGGCGCTGCGGATCATCGAACAGACCGAACCGGAGAATATCCGGCACATCCCGCACGTGCTCTATCACTGGCGCGCGGCCGAAGGCTCGACCGCGCTGGCCGAGGACGAGAAGACCTATACCGGCGATGCATCGCTCCGGGCCATCCAGGATCATCTCGACCGCTGCGCCATCAAAGGCAAGGTGGTGCAGGGCCGCGACGTTTACAGCCAGCGGGTGATCTACGACCTGCCCGAGACCCTGCCGAAAGTCAGCCTGATCATCCCGACCCGCAACCGGGTCGAGCTGCTGCGGGACGCGGTCGAGGGCATCCGCTCGAAGAACGATTACACGAACTGGGAAATCATCGTCGTCGACAATGGCAGCGACGAGGACGAGACCCTCGACTATTTCCGCGAGATCGAAAAAGACGCGCGCATCCGGGTGCACCGGGATGACGGCGCGTTCAACTATTCCCGCTTGAACAACGACGCGGCGCGGCTGGCTACCGGTGAGATCATCGGCCTGGTCAACAACGATATCGAGCCGATCAACGAGGACTGGCTGTCCGAGATGGTCCGCCAGGTGACCCAGCCGGGCGTCGGCGCGGTCGGGGCCAAGCTCTATTACGACAACGACACCCTGCAGCATGGCGGCGTGATCGTCGGACTCGGCGGCGTTGCCGGGCATTTCGACAAGCGGCTGGACCGGGAAAGCCGGGGCTATTTCGGCCGCGCCATGCTGGTTCAGAACTTCTCCGCCGTGACCGCCGCCTGCCTGCTGGTACCGCGCGCGATCTTCGAGGAGGTCGGCGGGCTGGACGAACAGAAGCTGGCCGTCGCCTTCAACGACGTCGATTTCTGCCTGAAGATCCGCCATGCGGGCTACCGCATCGTCTGGACCCCCTATGCCGAACTGTACCATTACGAGTCGGTCAGCCGGGGCGACGACGAGGCGCCGGAGAAGAAAGCCCGCTTCAACCGCGAGGCGGAAGTCATGCGGGAACGCTGGGCGACCGACTGCGAGCACGACCCGTTTTACAACCCGAACCTGACCCTCGACTTCGAACGCCCGGTCCTGGCCGACCCGCCACGCACGACACGGCCGTGGAACGCGTTTTACGATCTTGAGGATCTGGAGAACGAGGTCAGCAGTGGGGCGGCCTGAGGGCGCTCATGCTTGAGATCGGCCGGGGCGCCGGGATCTTCAAGATCATCAAACCCGGCCTGCCGCCGAGAGATCCCTGATCACGGTTTGGGATGACGATTGTGCAATTAAAGTGTGTGTCCCCAAAATTCCCGTGGCGAGGATACCGATCCGGACAAGCGGGCCCGCTTCAATGCGGAATCCGAATATATGCAGGAGCGATGGGCCAAGGTCTGCGAACACGACCCGTTCTACAACCCGAACCTGACCCTCGACTTCGAGCAACCGTCACCGGCAGACCCGCCGCGCGCACTGCGCCCGTGGAACGACTATATCGAGATGGAAGACGACTGAGCTAGAGGCGCTTCCACGCTACGAAGCGGCAGAAATCTGTCAGATAGAGAGTGGGAAACGCACGCCCATTCTTGACTTGTCATGGGTTTGAAATCGAGATAGCAAAGAATTACGATGGGCTATATTAAGTAATGTGCCTCTTTGATTTTGCGAAATTAGATTCAAAGAAGAAATATAATGCTTCCTAGGCCACATAAGTACCCACAAAACATAGACGATTTTTCAAATTTTCCTAAATTCATAAGAACAGCATTTTCTGATTACGCTGAAAAATCAGAAAAAATCATAAGAAAAGATTCGAAAATATTAGCGCAAGGGTCTTGCTTTGCAGGAAATATAATTGAATCACTAATAAAATTAGGCCTCACTAATTGTGATCACTTTGATATATCAGAAAATTTTAACAATACATTTGCTAACAAAGCCATTATCGATTTACTTACGCAAGAAACAATAACAGATAAAAATCGAGAATGGATATCAAAAATACTACGAAAAAATTCATTCGAAGAAGCTAAACATAAAATTCAAAATGCCGAAATCATTATACTCACTTTTGGTGTATCTATTGTATTAATAAACCCAGAAACAGGGGAGATTCAAAACAAACCGGGGAAAAATTCAAATGGAATAATGACAACTGTTTCAGAAAACGCTAAAAATATCGAAAGCATCATAAATAAAATAAAAAAAATAAATACTAATTGCAAAATATTTATCACACTTTCCCCAATCCCCCTTCATGCGACATTTTTAAAGAAAAATGTTTTTGTTGATGATTTTCTTTCGAAATCGACGATACGGCTCGCGATTGAAGAAGCGAAAAACAAATTTCAAAATGATGTTATTTATTGGCCGTCGTTCGAAATAGTAAGATGGTCAAACATTCACTTTCCCCCAAGCTTCGGAGGACCGAACAAATACATGTCATGGCCCGGACACCCAAGACATCCAAACCCCAGCATAATATCAGAAACGATGAAGTTTTTCCTTGATGTTTACGGAGACGTCACCACTTCTTCTTAAAATTTAAATTATCAGTACAATATATAAAATTAAGTCAAAGGGACGTGAACTACCGAATATTAAGGGGACACACGACTTAATTCCGTCCCCTCCGCCTCATGACACCGGCATGGCACGTTCGGAAAAAAGGTGTGTGTGTCCCCTTAATTGGAGGTGCACACGCGCACGTCTTTGATTTTTGGCAGAGCCAAATTTAGCAAAACCGGGACAACAGGATCTCATCGAATTAAGTCGTGTGTCCCCTTAATTCCGATTTCTGCCTGAAGATCCGCCATGCGGGCTACCGCATCATCTGGACCCCCTATGCCGAACTGTACCATTACGAGTCGGTCAGCCGGGGCGACGACGAGGCGCCGGAGAAGAAAGCCCGCTTCAACCGCGAGGCGGAAGTCATGCGCGAACGCTGGGCGACCGACTGCGAGCACGACCCGTTCTACAACCCGAACCTGACCCTCGACTTCGAACGCCCGGTCCTGGCCGACCCGCCACGCACGACACGGCCGTGGAACGCGTTTTACGATCCTGAGGATCTGGAGAACGAGGTCAGCAGCGGGGCGGCCTGAGGGCGTTTACGCGGGAGCTTCAGCCGTCTGCCCGGCAGCCGACGGTATCCTCCGGGGAAGATCGCCAGCCATACTCTCCGGCCGGCAGAAAAGACGTCATCCCGGCCAGGGAGCCGGGATCTTCATGATCACCAAGCCCGGCCTGCCGCCGGGAGATCCCGGATCGGGGTCCGGGATGACGATTGGGGCACTAAAGAATATGCCTCCTCAATTCCACAGATGAAAAGAAATGACGGTCATAACTACTAATTGGCCCATCCAATAAAATTTTTTGTAAGAATTTATTTCCTCAACTGTCGCACCTTTATTTTTATACTTCCTCTCCAACATTCTATAAGAATAAATATTTACCTTATTAGGAAAAAATATAACTGATAGAAACATAATAACGAACAATACATGAAGTATTGACTTACCGCTCGAATGTAAAATGAAATCCATAATATTGCTGAATACATCAACCATCTTCCCGCCCCCATTCGCTCGCATAGCTCAGCCGGGCTGCAGTATATATTCCAGCACCCGTCTCTCTCCCGTCAGCAGGTCCGCCGTTGCAGACAGCCACGGCACCAGACGGACGTCATCGCTGTTCACCTGCAGTTGAACGCGGACCGTTGCGATCTATGAACGAAGGTGCGGCCTAACGCCCTTCCCTCAACAACTTCACGAAATCCGTCAGCCCAAGCCGCCGGTCGCGTTTCAGGCGTTCGGCGGTGAGGATAGCGCGGACTGCCTCGACGCTTTCGTCGAGATCGCGGTTGACGATGATGTAATCGTATTCACGGTAATGGCTGATTTCGTCCGCAGCCTTTGACATGCGCTGAGCGACAACCTCGGCACTGTCCTGCGCGCGGCCCATCAGGCGGCGTTCCAACTCGTGGGTCGAGGGCGGCAGGATGAAGACGCTGACAAGATCGTCACGGGCGGCGTCGGCGACCTGCTGGGTGCCCTGCCAGTCTATATCGAACAGCACGTCCTTGCCGCCGCTCAGAACATCGTCCACCGGGCCGCGCGGCGTGCCGTAGTAATTGTCGAAGACCTTGGCGTATTCCAGGAACTCGCCCCGGTTGATCATCAACTGGAACTCGGTCTGGTCGATGAAGTGGTAATCGACGCCGTCGACCTCCCCCGGCCGCCGGGGCCGTGTAGTGGCCGAGACGGACATGGTCAGTTCGTCCTCGGTTTCGAGAAGGCGGCGGGAAATCGAGGTCTTGCCGGCACCGGACGGGGAAGACAGCACCAGCATCAGGCCACGGCGCTGCATATCGGGATAAAATTCGTCAGACATGCTCATTCGACGTTTTGAACCTGCTCGCGGAACTGCTCGACCGTCGATTTCAGCTCAAGGCCGATATTGGTGAGCGCAAGGGAAGCCGCCTTGGAGCAGATCGTGTTGCTCTCCCGGTTCAGCTCCTGACAGATGAAATCGAGCTTCCGGCCGATCACGCCACCGGCGCTCACCAGGTCCCGGCAGGCCGCGACATGGGCGTCCAGACGGTCGACTTCCTCGCGGATATCCGCCTTGGTCGCCAGCAGTGCCAGCTCCTGGCCCAGCCGCTCTTCGGAGACAGGTGGTGATTGTTCGAGGATCTCGGCGATCTGCTGCTTCATCCGCTCACGCTGCTGGCCTGGCTGCAGGTCCGCCGTATCCTTGGCCGCCTTGGAGAGCCCTGCGAGCGTGTCGAGATGGGCCGTCAGCATTGTGCCAAGATGGACGCCCTCCTCACCGCGCATTTCCGACAGAGGCTTCAGCACCGTTTCGAGTCCGGCCAAAAGCGCCGCGATCAGCGCTTCCTTATGCGCCGGGTCCTGCGCCGGCTCTTCCTCCGTCTCCAGAATGCCGCGTACGGACAACAGGCTGTCGAGACGCGGGGGGGACGGATAGATCTTGCCCTCGGCCTCAAGCGTGGTCTGGAGGTCGAGGATCTGCTCGATCAGCTCCCGGTTCACCGTCAGCGCCTTGGACGTTGTCTGTCGGGAGAGCATCAGGGACACCGAAAGCGAGCCGCGACCGAGTTTTGTGCCGATCAGTTTGCGCGCCGGTATCTCCAGCGCGTCGAAGCCGCCGGGCAGGCGGAAGCGGATATCGAGGCCCTTGCCGTTGACCGATTTGACCTCCCAGCTCCACTGCCATTGCGCGGCGCCGTCTCCAGCGTCATGGGTTCCCTCGACACGGGCATAACCCGTCATGCTGTTGATCGCCACTCGCACCACCAGATCTTTGCTATAGGTTCAGGGGGCGCACTATATCCGCGCCCCGTTACGGCAACAAGACGCGGAGCAGCCAGATGCGTGCGCCCAGATCAATTCTCATCACCGGCGCTTCCAGCGGATTAGGCGCCGCGCTCGCCGAAGCCTATGCGTCGCCGGGCAAGACCCTGTTTCTCGGCGGGCGGGATACGGCCCGGCTGGAAGCGGTCGCGAGGATCGCGACAGCAAAAGGCGCGGAGGTCCACACCGAGACGATCGACGTGACCGAGCGGACGCATATGGAGATCTGGATCGCTTCCGCAAACAGGATCGCGCCGCTCGACCTTGTCATTGCCAATGCGGGGATCTCCGCCGGAACCGGTGATGGCGGACCCGAGCCGGCGGATCAGGTGCGCCGGGTCTATGCGGTCAATGTCGATGGTCTGATGAACACCGTCCTGCCCGCCCTGCCACTGATGCAGGAGCGCGGCCAGGGGCAGATCGGAATCGTCAGCTCCCTCGCCGGGTTCCGGGGTTTTCCCGGGGCGCCGGCCTATTGCGGCAGCAAGGCGGCGGTGAAGGTATTTGGCGAAGGACTTCGGCCCACCGCCGCCCGCAGCGGGATCGAAGTGTCGGTTATCTGCCCTGGTTATGTCCGCTCGCCTATGACGGATGTGAACGATTTCCCGATGCCGTTCCTGATGGAGGCGGACGACGCGGCGGAGAGAATCCGGCGCGGGCTGGAACGGAACAAGGCGCGGATTGCCTTTCCCTGGCCGATGTACGCTGTCGTGCAGCTTCTTCAGATCATCCCGCCATCCTGGATCGACGGGTTGATGGGGCGCCTGCCGACCAAGTCGGGCTGAACCGAAAGCACGCCGCTTTTCCTAGTTCTTCCAGAAACCGCGATCGAAGATGACCAGAATTGTGAAGATCTCCAGCCGCCCGAGGATCATGGCAAAGGCGAGAAGCAGCTTTGCACTGTCCGGCAGGCTGCTGAAATTTCCGGCGGGACCGACCACCGGACCGAGGCCGGGGCCGACATTGGTGATCGCCGTCACGCTGGCCGAATAGGCCGTGATCAGATCGAGATCCATGAAGGTGAGCGCCAGTGTGC
Source organism: Nisaea sp. (assembly GCF_034670185.1). Lineage (NCBI taxonomy): Bacteria > Pseudomonadati > Pseudomonadota > Alphaproteobacteria > Rhodospirillales > Thalassobaculaceae > Nisaea > Nisaea sp. The sequence goes on along the minus strand of NZ_JAXMNY010000001.1, from coordinate 443,906 downwards.
ACAGCGCGATGGTCGCGACGAACATGGTCAGGAATGCCAGCACGGAAATCGCAGCATCGTCCGGCAGGGGCCGGCCGTTGAAATGCGTCGGCACCACGCGATGCGGACTTGTCAGTCTCTTGATATGGGCGCCGATAACCTGGGTCAGAACCTGAAAACGGTAGATCTTGATGCCGCCCGAGGTCGAGCCTGAACAGCCGCCGACGAAGGTCAGGATGAGGAAGGCACCGATGGCGCCGGAGCCCCACAGCGTGTAGTCCACACTGGCAAACCCGGTGGTGCTGACGACCGATGTGATGTTGAAGAAAGTCAGGGTCAGCGCCTCGCCGAAACCGATATGTCCGTGACGGGACAGCCAGGCGGCCATGCCGACACTGATAATAATCAGAAAGAGCACAAGGACCCGGACCTGGCTGTCGGAGAACAGCGCCCTCGCATCGGTCCGGACCGCCTTGATATAGACGTAGAACGGGATGGAGCCGGAAAGCATGAAGAGCGTGGCGGCCCATTGTAGCGCGCCAGAGTCGAAATAGCCGAAAGACGCGTCGTGGGTCGAGTATCCGCCGGTCGAGAGGGTCGCCATCGCATGGCACACGGCGTCGAAAGCCGACATCCCCAAAATCCAGTAAACGGCGCCGCAGAAAAGTGTCAGGAACAGGTAGACCAGCAGGATATTCGACATCAGAACGAACCAACGCGGCTCGACCTTGTCCGACGTCTCGGAGCTTTCCGTGCGGAACAACTGCGCCCCGCCGATCCGCATGAACGGCAACAGGACAACGGCCATCACCAGGATGCCGATGCCGCCAATCCATTGCAGAATGGAGCGCCACAGCAATATCCCCGGCGGCAGGTCGTCGAGCCCCGTGATAACGGTGGAGCCGGTCGTGGTAATGCCCGACGTGGCCTCGAAGATGGCATCTGCATAGCTGAGGCCGAGATCCAGAAACGGCAGAGCCGCGAACAGAGGCAGTATCAGCCAGGACAGCCCGGTCAGCAGGAACGCCGTTCGCAGGGATATCCCTTTCGAGCGTTCTTCCCGTGTCGCCAGGAGGCAGGCTCCGCCAAAGAAGCCCATGGCGGCTGCCGACACGGCGAAAACGACCCACTCGTGCTGACCGCTGACCGCATCGGCCAGCAGCGGCAGGATCGCGGTAATCGCGGTCCCGAAGATGACCATGCTGAGTATGTGGAAGACGAATTTTACCTGCATCCGTAGTCCTTTGGCCCCATCGAGCCTGAAACGCAGTCGCGCTTGACCGGCTGAAATAGTGCTGCCGAAGCCGCCTATTCAGATCTCACGGAGTAAAAGTGACAATTGCAAAGGAAGCCAGTCAGGGCCGAGTTTCATGCATGGCGCTCAGTTCGAGTCGCGGATCTTCCGCCATTTTCGGACGTTGCGATTGTGCTCGTTCAGCGTCCGGGCGAAGGCATGACCTCCAGATCCGTCGGCGACGAAGTACAGATAGTCCGTCTGAACCGGGTTCATCACCGCCCTGATCGCATCGATCCCCGGATTGGCGATCGGCGTCGGCGGCAAGCCCTTGATCACATAGGTATTATACGGCGTCGGCTGCTTCAGGTCCGCCCGGGTGAGCGGCTGCTCGAGGCCGCCGGGTGCAATACCGTAAGCCACGGTCGGGTCCGACTGCAGACGCATGCCACGCTTCAGCCGATTGACGAAGACGCCCGCGACCAGACCGCGCTCCTGAGGTATGCCCGTTTCCCGTTCCACGATGGAAGCAAGGATCACCGCCTCTTCCGGCGTCTTGACCGGCAAATCCGGAGACCGCATGTCCCAAAGCCTGGCGACGGTGGTCTCCATGGAGGCCTGCATGCGTTTGACAAGTTCCTCACGGCTGTCGCCATAGGAGAAATGATAGGTCTCCGGCAGCAACGAGCCTTCATCCGGATTTCCTGCCGTACCGGTCAGCCCTTCAGCAAGTTCCAGCCGCGCCATCACTTCAGCGGCCGTCAGCCCTTCCGGGATCGTCAGCCGCCGCACGACCGTCTTGCCGGATGCAAGGATTTCCATCACCTGGCGCGGGCTGGACTCTGCCGGGATCAGATACTCCCCGGCTTTCAGGCTCCGGGCCTGCCGCAAGGCTCTGGCACCGATAACGAAGACGAAGTCACGCCGGATCGCGCCGGCCCTCTTAAGGGAAGCGGCGATGCCTTCCAGGCCCGTTCCGGAGGGAATGACGATTGCAGTGGATACGGGAAGCGGCCCCGGGCTGGTGAACTGCGCATAGAGCCATGCACAGCAGACCGCACCGGCGATAGCCAGAAACAGCAAACCAAGGAATGCACGCAGCAGGGCCCGGCCCATGCTGCGTTAATCCACGGCGGAGAAGATCAGGGACGCGTTGGTGCCGCCGAACCCGAAGGAATTGGAAAGCGCATGCTTGATCTTGCGCTCCTTGGCCTTGAGCGGCACGAGATCGACCGGCCCGACATTCTCGGACGGCGACTCAAGATTAAGCGTCGGCGGCAACATGCTGTCGCGAATCGCAAGCACCGAATAAATCGCCTCGACCGCACCAGCCGCACCGAGCAAATGACCGACGGCGGATTTGGTCGATGACATGGAAGCACCGCCCAGATCGTCGCCCATCAGACGCTTCACGGCGCCGAGCTCGATCATGTCGCCCAGCGGCGTGGAGGTGCCGTGTGCGTTGATATAATCGATCTGATCGGTCGCCAGGTTGGCGCGCTTGAGAGCGGCCTTCATGGCACGGTAGCCGCCATTTCCGTCTGCGGCCGGAGCCGTGATGTGGTGCGCGTCGCCGGACATGCCGTAGCCGGTCACTTCGGCGTAGATTTTCGCGCCGCGGCGTTTCGCATGTTCGTATTCTTCAAGAACGACACAGCCGCCGCCTTCGCCCATAACGAAGCCGTCACGGCCATCGTCCCAGGGACGGGAAGCCGTCTCGGGAGCCTCGTTGAAACCGGTGGACAGAGCCCGGGCTGCGGAGAAACCGGCAATACCGAGCCGGCAGACAGCCGCTTCGGCACCGCCCGCCACCATGACATCGGCATCGTCCAGCATGATCAGACGCGCAGCGTCGCCAATTGCATGGGCGCCGGTCGCACATGCCGTGACGACGGAATGGTTTGGACCGCGAAATCTGAAACGGATGGAAACGTGGCCGGAAATAAGATTGATCAGTGCAGCCGGGATAAAGAACGGACTGATACGGCGCGGACCGCGGTCCCGCATCAGATCTTCCGTCTCCGAAATGCTGGTCAGACCGCCGATGCCGGAGCCGATGAGAACGCCAGTACGATCCTGGCTTTCCTCGTCTTCGGGCATCCACCCGGAATCGCGCACCGCCTGATCGGCAGCAGCCACACCGAATAGAATGAAACGGTCGATCTTGCGCTGCTCTTTCGGCTCCAGATAGGCGGACGGATTGAAAAGGCCGCCCCCGCCTTCGCCTTCCTGAACAGTACCGGCGATTTTCGCAGGCAAATCGGAAACATCGAATGTATCGATAGCCCTGATGCCGGACTCGCTGTTCAGGAGCCGGGACCAATTATGTTCGACCCCATCGCCGAGGGGCGTAACCAGACCGAGGCCGGTGATTACGACACGTCTCATGCCTTGCACTTTTCCAGATTACAAACGTAACCCCGGGCGGAAAACTCCGCCCGAGGGCAGTCGTCAGTCAATTACTTGGAAGATTCTTCGATGAAGGAAATCGCGTCCTTCACGGTCAGAATTTTCTCGGCGGCATCGTCCGGAATTTCGACGCCAAATTCTTCTTCGAACGCCATGACAAGTTCAACCGTGTCGAGGCTGTCGGCCCCGAGGTCGTCGATGAAGCTCGCGGAGTCGACCACTTTGGCCTCATCAACGCCGAGATGTTCGACCACGATCTTCTTCACGCTAGCGGCGACGTCACTCATTTTTGTTTTCCTCGAATCTTAAGCTCAACGGTTTGTCAGCGAAACGCCTGCGTTCACCGACCTCAATATACTCCAAGAAACCCGTGTTTCATCATGGAGTCCGAAACAGATAGGCAACACACCTGTAAGCGGCGGCGGGATACCACACTTTTTTTTACTTGCCTAGCATCAGAAACACCAAGCGTCTGCAGCATCAAAGCCAATGCCGGGCTTGCGACTCGGTCCGCCCGCACTCGCTCGGCGGCCGCTACAGCATCGCCATACCGCCATTCACATGAATGGTAGCACCTGTAACATATGCCGCTTCCTCGGAGGCGAGATAAACCACAGAGGCAGCAATATCCTCCGGCGTACCGAGACGGCCAGCCGGAACAGCGGCAAGCAGTTTCTCGTGCTGCGCCTCGTCCAGGGCATCGGTCATCGCGGTTTTAATAAAGCCTGGCGCCACCACGTTCGCGGTGATGCCCCGGTTCGCGACTTCCTGGGCCAGGGACTTGGTGAAGCCGACCATGCCGGCCTTGGAGGCAGCATAATTGGCCTGGCCCGGATTGCCGGTTGCACCGACGATGGAGGAAATACCGATAACGCGCCCCCAGCGCCGTTTCATCATGCCGCGCATCAGAGCGCGCGAGAGACGGAAACCGGACATCAGGTTGACGTTCATCACCGCCTCCCAGTCCTCGTCCTTCATTCGCATCATCAGACCGTCACGGGTCACGCCTGCATTATTGATCAAAATGTCGATACCGCCGTCAGCGATGTCTTCCGCCGTCTTGGCAAGTGTGGCGATCGAGTCGGCATCGCCGAGATTTGCCGTCACCACGTGCGCGCGCTCACCCAGCTCCCCTGCCAGCGCCTGCAGCGCCTCCTCACGGGTACCGGACAGGACGACTTCCGCCCCCTGTGCGTGCAGAGCCTTGGCAATGGCATTGCCGATGCCGCCGCTCGCGCCCGTCACCAGGGCCGATTTTCCATCCAGACGAAACATATGAATTCTCCCTCGCCCATGACCGGGCCGATTGGACCTTAAAGGGTTTCGAGATAGGCCGCGATCTCTTCCGGCGTACCGATAGCGCTGCCCTTGAGAGAGCGATCAATCCGCTTGGCCATACCGGTCAGCACCTTGCCGGCGCCGAGTTCGACGATATCGGTGACGCCCTGGGACGCCAGCCACAGAACTGATTCGCGCCAGCGCACCATGCCGGTGACCTGCTCGACCAGGCGGATGCGTATCTCACTCGGGTCAAGCAATTGGTCCGCCAACACGTTCGACACCAGCGGCACCAGCGGCTGCCGCAGATCCGTGATCGCCAGTGCTTCCGCCATCGCGTCGGCGGCAGGCGCCATCAGGCCACAATGGAACGGTGCACTGACAGGCAGCATGATGCTCTTGCGCGCGCCCTTGTCGGCAGCAGCCGCGACAGCGCGTTCTACTGCGGCTTTGGCGCCACTGATCACAACCTGTCCATCGGCATTGTCATTGGCGATATCGCAGACACCGCCATCGGCACGGCCTTCCGCCGCGATCTCGCGCGCCACATCGAGCGACACGCCAAGCAACGCCGCCATGGCGCCCTCACCGACCGGAACCGCCGACTGCATGGCTTCGCCGCGCAGCCGAAGCAGCTTGGCTGCATCCGCAAGATCGAGAGCACGCGCCGCCGCAAGCGCGGAATACTCGCCAAGCGAGTGGCCGGCGACAAAACCCGCCATATCGCCGATCGTCTTGCCGCTCTCGGCTTCCAGAACACGGACGACCGCAAGGCTGACCGCCATCAGGGCGGGCTGCGCGTTGCGGGTCAGGACGAGTTCCTCTTCCGGCCCCTCGAACATGAGCCGGGACAGGGGCTCGCCCAGAGCCTCGTCAACCTGTTCAAAAACCGCACGCGCCTCGCCGTAGGTGTCAGCGAGCGTCTTGCCCATTCCGACGACCTGGGAACCCTGCCCCGGGAATGTAAATGCGCGAACCGTTGTCATATGTGACATCCTTGTCTTTCACGGCGTTTCCAAAGCCTCTTCCAAACGGCTGGGCCGGTGAAGAGAAATGCCTGATACACACGCTTTTTAGCGGCGCCAAAAAGAACGGCCCGCCAATGCCCTGTCAAGCGGAACCGACAGCGGAGTTGCACGCCCGCCGGATTTGTGTATATTCCGCCGGTCCCGCGCTAAGGCACCTCGTGCCGGGGCGGGTTTTTACATAACTCCTTGCCGGTTTATGCCGGCTTAGCAGCGTTCCATGAGGAACGTTCTGATTATCCGTAAGGAGCACCAATGCCTCTCTATGAGAGCGTGTTTATCGCACGCCAGGACATCTCGTCCGCCCAAGCCGAGCAGCTTACAACCGAATTCTCCGAGATCATCACCAACATGGGTGGTGAGATCAAGAACACCGAATTCTGGGGTCTGCGCTCCCTCTCCTACAAGATCAAAAAGAACCGCAAGGGCCATTATGTGCTGCTGCACATGGAAGCCCCGGCCGAAGCCATCACTGAGATGGAACGCCTGATGCGTCTGAATGAAGACGTGCTGCGTTACATCACGCTGCGGATGGAAGAGCTTCCTGAAGGCCCGTCCGCGATCGTTCTTGCCAAGACCGAACGCACCGACCGTGGTGGCCGTGGTGGCCGTCCTGGTGGAGGTGGTCGTTTCGACCGTGGTGACCGTCCGGAACGCAGCGATCGTCCGGACCGTGGTGACCGCCCGGAACGCGCCGACCGTGAGCCGGCCTCAAGCGAAGCCCAGGGAGACTGATCCATGAGCACTCTTACAATTTCCCGCGCCGCTGTCCGCAAGCCGTTCATGCGCCGTCGCAAGTCGTGCCCGTTCGCCAGCACCAACGCGCCGAAAATCGACTACAAGGACATCAAGCTGCTCCAGCGCTTCCTGTCCGAACGCGGCAAGATCGTTCCGAGCCGCATTACGGCCGTGTCTGCCAAGAAGCAGCGTGAGTTGGCGCGAGCCATCAAACGTGCCCGCTTCATGGCCCTGCTGCCGTACGTGCTCAGCTAAACGGGATTAGCCGATGCCCGCTGATGCGGGCTTGACGAGGCAAGATGTGGTCCAGGTGGTTTCCCATCGGAGCGGCGGCAATCGCAAGTGCGCTCATGTATCTCTCCACGATCCTCGGATCGCTTGGGGCGATTCTGCTTGCGTTCCTGTCGCCTCTCCCGCTGTTCGCCATCGCTTTCGGGCGGGGATGGATTGCGGGGATGGCCGCAGCACTGGCGGGGAGCGCTATAGTGCTGTTCGCCGCCAACGGCCTGGCCGCTCTGTTCTTCCTGATCTTTTGCGGGTTGCCCGCAGTCCTGCTTGCACGGCAGGCGCTGCTGGCCCGTCCTGTGAACGAGGATCAGGAGAATTCGGATCTCGAATGGTTCCCTCCCGGCATGCTGGCCATGTGGCTGACGGCTATTCCCGCTACGGGATTGCTGACAGCGGTCGTGGTCACCGGCCTTCAGGGGGAAGGCCTCGAAGCCATCGTCAGGATGAAAGTCGAGGCACTTTTCGAGACTATGGGAACAGTCCTCGAAGGGCCTATGGCCCTGCCTCCGGAGCAGCTTGCTGCCGCCCGGGAGCTGATCATCGCCGTGTTTCCCGGTGTTGCCGGGTTACAATGGGCGGCGATGATCCTCGTCAATGGCCTGTTGGCGCAGGGCGTGCTCGCACGCTTCAGCGCCAACCTCAGGCCTTCGCCCGACATGCGGGACATCCGCTTGCCGAACTGGGCGCCCTTCCCGCTCGCCGTTGCCGCCTTGCTGGCAGCGGTCACGGACGGAACGCTCGGTTATCTCGGATGGAATGCGGTGCCAATCCTGTGCCTGCCTTTCTTCCTCTCGGGACTGGGGCTGATACACGCCCTGGCCTCCGCGTTGACTGGCAAGCGCTGGCTTCTGCACGTGACCTATACGCTGATGATCCTGTCCTTCGTGCTGCCTGTCCTGCAGTTCGTCTGGCTCCTGCTTGTTTTCGCGGGACTGGTCGATCACTGGGCGGATCTGAAGGGCCGGATCGCACGGAACTCGAATTGAACGTGACCCTGGCCGGAACCGGCCTGCACCGCGGCAACGCGGCAACGGCTTCGGCCTTTAAGGAGTAAGAAAAATGGAAGTCATTCTTCTGGAGCGTATCGAACGTCTCGGCCAGATGGGCGACGTCGTTACCGTCAAGCCGGGTTTTGCCCGCAACTTCCTGCTGCCCCAGGGTAAAGCCCTGCGTGCCAACAAGAGCAACCTGACCCACTTCGACGGCCAGCGGGCCCAGCTCGAAGCGGAAAATCTCGAGCGCAAGGCTGAAGCCGAAAAGGTTGCCAAGAAGCTCGAAGGCCTGATGGTCCCGATCATCCGGGCCGCCGGCGACAGCGGTCAGCTCTACGGCTCCGTCACCTCCCGTGACATTGCCGAGTCCGCGACCGCCGAGGGCGTCACCATCAACAAGCGTCAGGTCATTCTCGACCGCGCGCTGAAGGTCCTTGGCCTTGAGCAAATCCGTGTCGTTCTGCACCCGGAAGTCGCGGTGAACATCACCGTGAACATCGCCCGCAGCACGGACGAAGCCGAACAGCAGAAACTTCTCGGCCGCGCCGTCGGCAGCGAAGAAAATGACAACGACGACGAAGAAGAAGTCGAAGTCCAGGCTGCCCCCGAAGCGACTGAAGAAGTTGCCGAGGATGCCGCTGAGGAAGAGAAGACCGAAGAGGCCTGAGCCTTTCGATTCTTCCGCATACATGCATTCGGAAACGGCCGTCCCTCACAGGATGGCCGTTTTCTTTTTCACAGGCGAGAGCCGTTGAATCACATGGGCCTTATTCCGCTTATCCCCATTATCCCGTTTTATCCACAGACATAAGTCTTTGATATTTCACGGCTTGTGGATAAGATTGCGGAAGACGTCCACAGCCCTTCTTGGTATGTGTAGGCAATGTCGAATTCAGAGTCCGTTTCCGCCGTCGCAGCGCTCCCTCGTGCCGAACCGCAAACCAGCGCGTATCGTGAGCCGCCCCATAATCTGGAAGCAGAGCAGGGCCTGCTCGGCGCCGTCCTCGTTAACAACCGCGCCTTTGAACGCGTTAGCGAATATCTCTCCGCCGATCATTTCGCCGACCCGGTGCATGGCCGGATCTTCGCTGCCTGCGGACGGCTGATCGAAAAAGGCCAGATCGCCAACCCAGTCACCCTGAAAGCCCTGTTCGATCAGGACGAGTCCCTGCAGGAAGCCGGCGGCGCCCAGTATCTTGTGCGCCTCGCCGCCTCCGTCGTCACGGTGATCAATGCCGACGATTACGGCCAGGCGATTTACGACAGCTTCCTGCGGCGGGAACTGATCGATCTCGGCGGCGAAATCGTCAACGAGGCCTATCAGCACGATCTCGACCTGCCGGCGTCTGAGCAAATCGAAGCGGCGGAATCGAAATTGTTCGGCCTTGCCGAACGCGGCTCCAGCCAGGGCGGTTTCCAGGACTTCGGAGAAGCCCTTACCAACTCGGTCCGGATGGCCGAGGAAGCCTTCAAGCGCGATGGCGGCCTCGCCGGTGTATCTTCCGGCCTCACGGACCTCGATGCCAAGCTCGGCGGCCTGCATCCATCGGATCTGCTGATCCTCGCTGGACGGCCTGCGATGGGTAAAACAGCGCTGGCCACCAACATCGCCTTCCATGTGGCAACAGCGTCCCTGAAAGACCCGGAGCTGGAACGGCAGGTCGTTGCGTTCTTCTCGCTGGAAATGTCGGCCGAGCAGCTCGCCACCCGTATCCTCGCCGAACAGACCGAGATTTCCTCGGAGCACATCCGGCGCGGCGAACTCACCACCGAAGACTTCCAGAAACTGGTCGCCGCCAGCCAGGATCTGGAACGCGCGCCGCTTTATATCGACGACACGCCGGCGATCTCTATCGCCACCATGCGCGCCAGAGCGCGGCGCCTGAAGCGCCAGCAGGGCTTGTCGCTCATCGTGGTCGATTACTTGCAGCTGATGCGCCCTTCCGTCGGTCAGCGGACCGACAACCGGGTGCAGGAAATCTCCATGATCACCCAGGGTCTGAAGGCAATCGCCAAGGAACTCGACGTTCCAGTCATCGCGCTGTCCCAGCTCTCCCGCGCGGTCGAGCAGCGTGACGACAAGCGGCCGGTGCTCGCCGACCTTCGTGAATCCGGCTCGATCGAGCAGGATGCGGACGTGGTCATGTTCGTGTTCCGTGAGCAGTACTATCTGGAAAAGGGCGAGCCCGCGCAGCGTATCGAGGAGTCGGACGAGAAGTTCCACGATCGTCACGACCAGTGGAAAGAACGATGCGAATCGTCCTACGGTAAAGCCGAAGTCATCATCGGCAAGCAGCGGCACGGTCCCACCGGCACAGTGACCTTGCACTTCGAAGGCGCGACCACCCGCTTCTCCAATTTCGTTGCTGACGATCATATCCCGGACAATTTCTAATGCTCGACACTCTGCCGGCGAGTGACGGCTCCGGCGCCGCGTCGGAACTCGTGATCGACCTTAGCGCGATCAAGCAAAACTATCTCGATCTGAAAAAGCGCCTCGGTGGCGTCGAATGCGGCGCGGCGGTGAAGGCGGATGCCTACGGAACCGGCGTGGATCGGGTCGGACCAGCTCTTTTCGAGGTCGGTTGCCGGACTTTCTTCGTCGCCACAGTCGACGAAGGCATCACCCTCCGGGATGTGCTGCCCCGCGCCCGCATTGCCGTACTGAACGGTTTGCTGCCCGGCACCGAGGAAGTCTTTCCGGAACACGGGCTGATCCCGGTGATCAACGATCTGGAGCAGATTGCCCGGATCCGGCAGATGTGCGTCCGGGCCGACCGGGCCCTGCCGGCAATGCTTCATATCGACACCGGCATGAGCAGGCTCGGGCTGACCGCCGAGGATATGAAATGGATATCCGACGAGCCGGATGTGCTTGGCGGCCCGGACTGGCTTTATGCCCTTTCCCATCTTACCACCGCGGATGATCCGGACAGTCCATCCAACGCCGCGCAGCTTGCGCGCTTCAAGGAACAACTGCCCCGGCTGCAACGCAGGATGCAGGCCAGCCTGGCCAATTCCGCCGGTATCTTTCTCGGGCTGGATTATCATTTCAATCTCGCCCGGCCCGGCTTCGCGCTCTATGGCGGGCGCGTGAAGGACGGCGAGCCAAGTCCGATGGCTCCCGTAGTAAGACTTATGGGACGCGTCCTTCAGGTTCGCGCCGTGAAAGCCGGCGATACCGTTGGATATGGCGGCACACACAAGGTTCAGAAAGACGGACGTATCGCCACCGTTGCCGTGGGCTATGCGGACGGATATCTCCGCTCTCTGTCCAGTCAGGGCGCGGCCTATCTCGGGGATCGCAAACTTCCCGTCGTCGGCCGTGTTTCCATGGATATGCTCGCGGTCGATGTCAGCGATGCCGACCGGGCCGAAATATACCCCGGCGGGTTTGTCGAACTGCTGGGATCGCGTTACACGGTAAACGATGCGGCCGACGCGGCCGGGACCATCGGGTATGAAATATTGACAGGCCTCGGCCATCGCTATACCCGACGCTACGTTGATACGGGGAGCGGAGAGACCTGATCATGCCAAGCGAAATGCCCGGCTCCTGCACAGGAACCAAACACGCATGAATTTTCTTGCAGCGATCGGACGGACTTTTCTCGGCTTTCTCGCCGCCACCGGACGGCTGGCGGTGTTCACCGGCATCACGATCAGTCATTGCGTGCGCCCGCCGATTTACTGGCGCCTGCTCGGCCGCCAACTGGTGGATATCGGCTACTACTCCCTGCCGGTCGTCGGCCTGACCACCCTGTTCTCCGGAATGGTTCTGGCGCTGCAAAGCTATACCGGCTTTTCCCGCTTCAATGCCGAAAGCGCGATTGCCACCGTGGTCGTCCTGTCCATGACCCGGGAACTTGGCCCGGTGCTGGCCGGCCTCATGGTCGCCGGCCGCATTGGCGCCTCGATGGCAGCGGAAATCGGCACCATGCGGGTGACGGAACAGGTCGACGCACTGACCACCTTGTCGACCAGTCCCTACAAGTATCTCGTCGTGCCGCGCGTGCTCGCAGGCATCATCAGCCTGCCCTTCCTGGTCCTGATCGGCGATATCATCGGCGTGTTCGGCGGCTATCTGGTCGGCGTTAACAAGCTTGGCTTCAATGCCGGCAGCTACCTGAAGAGCACGTTTGATTTTCTGGAAACCCAGGACGTGGTCTCCGGTCTGGTAAAGGCCGCTGTCTTCGGTTTTCTGATCGCCCTCATGGGCTGCTATCACGGTTACCATTCCGGACGCGGCGCCCAGGGTGTTGGCCGGGCAACGACCAACGCCGTGGTCTCCGCCTCGATCCTGATACTGATTTCGAACTATCTGATCACCGAATTGTTCTTCGCCCGCTGAGCGGCAGGGAAACGCAATGGCCGAACCTACGGCAGCACTGCCGAAAATCAGGATCCGGGGCCTGACCAAGTCCTTCGGCTCCAACCATGTGCTGCGCGGACTGGACCTCGATATCGCAGAGGCGGAATCCGTGGTCGTGATTGGCGGGTCCGGCACCGGCAAGTCCGTCCTGATCAAGACCGTTACCGGCCTGATGGATGCCGATAGTGGCGCAGTCGAGATCGATGGCACCGACGTCCTCTCGCTGGCTGCCTCCGAACGCCGGGCTATGATGAGCAGGTTCGGCCTGCTGTTTCAGGCTGGCGCGCTGTTCGACTCTCTGTCGATTCTGGACAATGTCTCTTTCGGCCTGGTGGAGGCGCAGAGCATGCCACGCAAGCAGGCGCACGAGATCGCTCTGGATTTCATGGCACAGGTTGGACTGGAGCCGGATGTCGGAGCAATGTATCCGGGCGAGATATCCACCGGCATGCGCAAACGCGCCGCCCTCGCCCGCACCATCGCCACACGTCCCGAAGTGGTCTTCTTCGACGAGCCGACAACCGGCCTCGACCCGATCATGGGCGACATAATCGACGAGTTGATCGTCAAATGCGTCGAGGAGTTCAAGATCACCGCACTCACCATCACCCATGACATGGACAGCGCCCGCCGGATCGGCAACCGTATCGCCATGCTCTACGACGGCAAGATCATCTGGCAGGGTCCGACCGCGGAGATCGACACGTCCGGCAATCCCTATGTGCATCAGTTCATCAACGGTCTCGAAGAAGGCCCGATTGAACTCGTGACCAGCCGAGCCTGAGCGGAGCGCACAATGGCAAAGTCTCAAGCCCGCTATGTCTGCCAGGAATGCGGCGGCGTCCAGCCGAAATGGTCCGGAAAGTGCGACGCCTGCGGCGCCTGGAACAGCCTGATCGAAGAGGTTGTCGAGAAAGCCGCGCCGAAGGGCCTCGGCGGGGCGAAGGGCCGGAAGATCGATTTCGTCAGTCTCTCCGGAAGCTCCAAGAAATCGCCACGCCGGGTCACGAACATCGCCGAGTTCGACCGGGTCGCCGGTGGTGGCCTCGTTCCCGGCTCCGTCGTGCTGATTGGTGGCGATCCCGGTATCGGCAAATCCACCCTGTTGCTGCAGGTGACGGCCAAACTTTCCGAAAACTCCCGCTGCGCCTATGTCTCCGGTGAAGAAGCGCTGGATCAGGTGCGGATGCGCGCCCAGCGTCTCGGCGTCGCCGAAGCGCCGGTGCAACTCGCGGCCGCCACCAGCGTGCGCGACATCGTCACCACGATGGACGGCGAGGATGCGCCCGACGTCCTGGTGATCGATTCGATCCAGACCATGTATGTGGACGCCATCGACAGCGCCCCCGGCACGGTCTCCCAGGTTCGTGCATCGGCACAGGAGCTTATCCGTGTCGCCAAGCGGCGCGGCATCGTGCTGTTGCTGGTCGGTCATGTGACCAAGGAAGGCACCATCGCCGGCCCCCGGGTGCTCGAGCACATGGTCGACACGGTGCTCTATTTCGAGGGCGAGCGCGGCCACCAGTTCCGTATCCTGCGCGGCGTGAAGAACCGGTTCGGGCCGACCGACGAGATCGGCGTCTTCGAAATGACCGAAATCGGTCTCGCCGAAGTTACCAACCCGTCAGCCCTTTTCCTCGGAGACAGGCAGGACAATGTCTCGGGCGCGTGTGTCTTTGCCGGTATGGAAGGCACACGGCCGCTGCTGGTAGAGATCCAGGCACTGGTTGCCCCCTCGCCCTACGGAACACCGCGCCGGGCCGTCATTGGCTGGGATTCCGGGCGTCTCGCCATGGTCACGGCCGTGCTTGAGGCGCGTTGCGGTGTCGTCCTCGCGGGCAGCGATGTATTTCTCAATGTCGCCGGCGGCTTGAAAGTCAGCGAGCCAGCCGCCGACCTTGCCGTTGCGGCCGCCCTGCTTTCCTCTCTGACCGGCACGCCGGTCCCGTCAAATTCGGTTGTGTTCGGAGAAATCGGCCTCTCGGCCGAAATACGTGCCGTCTCTCACGCCGAGGCCCGCCTGAAAGAAGCCGCCAAGCTCGGTTTCGAGCGCGCCATCATGCCAGAGCCGCGCCGCTCGTCGGGTGACAAAAAAGCCCCCCGTAATGGCAGCCTCGCTCTTGCCACGATCAAGCATTTGCATGATCTGGTAGCCATGTTCCAGGACGAAACCAATATCGGCCGCAAAGCGGGAGAGGCGTAAGCCATGGATAACCTGCCGGTCAATGTGACCGACGTCGCGATCATCGCCATGGTCCTGCTCTCGGGAATACTCGCCTTCGCGCGGGGTTTTTTCCGCGAGGTGCTGGCCATCGGCTCGTGGGTCGCGGCCTTCTTCGCCGCGCTTTATCTCTACCCCGTCACCGCGCCCTATGTCCGCCAGCTTCTGGGGTGGGGCGATATGGCAGATCTGGCGGCAGGTATCGCGGTTTTCGTCGTCTCGGTCATTGTAATGTCGCTGGTCACCCACTATGTTGCCGCCGCGTTACAAGGCAGCGGCCTCAGTGCCGTTGACCGCTCCCTGGGATTCCTTTTCGGGATTGTTCGCGGCGCGGTACTGGTTTGCTTGCTCTATCTCGGACTGAACTGGTTGATCGAGGATGATGGCTATCCGCAATGGGTAACCGAAGCGCGCACACTGCCTCTCGTCGAACAGGGCGCACAAACCCTTGTCGGCCTCGTGCCGCCAAAATTGCGGCCAAAACTTCGGAACGCCGCCGGGAGTGCCGGCGCGAAAGCCCGCGAGAAAACAGAAAAGCTGCTTTTCGAACGTTTGATCAGCCCGCCGGCAAAACCCGATGCGCCGAAGGACGGCGACGGGTATACTGCCGATCAACGTCGGGGACTGGAGAAGGTTATCGAGGGCACGGATTGACGCTTTCGATAAAGATGCCATGGACAGCAACCGGCAGGAGGATGTCGCCGTGACGGATCTGAAACAACCGTTGGACCGGTCCCCCGATTGGGACGACGATCATCTCCATGAGGAATGCGGCGTCTTCGGCGTCTTTGGCGCTCCTGATGCAGCCGCCCTCACGGCTCTCGGCCTCCACTCCCTGCAGCATCGCGGACAGGAATCCTGCGGCATTGTTTCCTGGGACGGCAACCACTTTCACGCCCACCGGGCGCTCGGACATGTGGGTGAGAATTTCGGCGACGAGTCGGCAAAGATCATCAACCAGCTCAAGGGCCACGCCTCCATCGGGCATAACCGCTATGCCACTACCGGCGGGGCCAATCTCCGAAACGTCCAGCCGCTCTTCGCCGATTTCGAATTCGGCGGCATGGCGCTCTGCCATAACGGCAACCTGACCAACGCTATCGACCTGCGCGACAGCCTGGTCCGTCAGGGCTGCCTGTTCCAGTCCACATCTGATACCGAAACCATCATTCATCTGGTCGCACGCAGCCCGCAGCACACTGTGCTGGACCGGGTGGTCGATGCCATGCAGAAGATCGTCGGTGCCTATTCGCTTGTCTGCCTTTCCCGCGACTCACTGATCGGCATTCGTGACCCATACGGCGTTCGTCCGCTGGTGCTCGGCAAGCTGGGCGATGCGCATATCCTCGCCTCGGAGACCTGCGCGCTCGACATCATTGGCGCCGACTATGTGCGCGATGTGGAGCCTGGCGAAGTTGTTTACATCACGGACAAAGGCGTTCAGTCGCTGAAGCCCTTCGCCAGCAAACCGAGCCGTTTCTGCATCTTCGAATATATCTACTTCGCCCGGCCGGACAGCGTGATGGAAGGCAAGAGCGTCTATAACTCGCGCAAGGAAATCGGCGCGGTGCTGGCCAAGGAAAGCCACGTTGATGCCGACGTTGTCGTCCCGGTACCGGATTCCGGCGTTCCGGCAGCTATCGGCTATGCCGCTGCGGCTGGTATTTCCTTCGATCTGGGTATTATCCGCAATCACTATGTCGGCCGGACCTTCATCGAGCCGACGGATCATGTCCGCCATCTCGGCGTGAAGCTGAAGCACAATGCAAACACGGCGCAGCTCAAGGGCAAACGCGTCATTCTGGTGGACGATTCCATCGTCCGCGGCACCACCTCGACCAAGATCGTCGAAATGGTGCGCGCCGCCGGTGCCAAGGAAGTCCATATGCGGATCGCCAGCCCGCCGACGACCCATTCCTGCTTCTACGGCGTTGATACGCCGGAACGGGAAAAGCTGCTGGCTTCCAAAATGTCGGTGGATGAGATGGCTGAGTTGATCGGCGTCGACAGTCTCGCTTTCATATCCCATGACGGCCTCTATCAGGCCGTCGGCGAGGCCGCACGCAACAATGAAAACCCACAATATTGCGACGCCTGCCTCACCGGCGACTATCCGATCGCTCTGATCGACCAGAACGACGGATCGAACGTCCGGCAGCTCTCCCTGCTGGCCGAGGCTTCCTGACCCAAACCAATCTGCTGAGAGTTCCATGACCGGCATTCTTGACGGCCGCATTGCGGTAATCACCGGCGCGTCCCGCGGCATTGGCGCCGCCGTTGCCAAGGCCTTTGCCCGCGAAGGCGCGCATGTCGTGCTTGTAGCCCGCACCGTGGGCGCTCTGGAGGAACTGGACGACGAGATCCAGGCGGCAGGCGGCAGCGCCAGCCTGGTGCCCATGGACCTGACGGACTACCCGGCCATCGACCGGCTTGGTGCCGCCCTCCATGAGCGCTACGGCAAGATCGACATTCTGGTCGCCAATGGCGGCATGCTCGGCAATCTGACGCCGATGCATCATTACGATCCCAAGCTCTGGGAACAGGTCATCGCGACCAACCTCACCGCGAACCAGCGTCTGATACGCAGCCTTGACCCTTTGCTCCGCCAGTCCGATGCGGGCCGGGCGATCTTCGTGACCGCCGACGCCGCGCACGGCGAGAAGCCGTTCTGGGGCGCTTATGCGGTGAGCAAGGCCGCTCTGGAAGCAATGGTTCGGAGCTATGCGGCGGAAAATGCCAAGAGTAATATCAGGGCAAACCTGCTGAACCCCGGCGCGACCCGCACGAAACTGCGTGTCACCGCCTATCCGGGAGAAGATCAGGCATCGGTCAAGCCACCGGAAGACCTGGTGCCCCTGTTCATTGAGCTGGCCTCGCCGGAATGCCGTCGTAACGGCGATCTGGTGAATGCCTAACACCCTCTCCTGGTCTTTCGCTATTGCGGCGGCTCTGGCCTCCACGTTTTCCGGCATCGCCGGAGCAGTAGAGATCCAGGGTCACCGCGGCGCCCGTGGCCTCAGCCCGGAGAACTCACTACCCGCCTTCGAGAAAGCCCTCGATCTCGGTGTCGATGTGCTGGAACTCGACACGGTGGTGACAGCGGACGGCGTTGCCGTCATCCATCATGACCGCGCTCTCTCGAAAGACCATACACGCAGGGATGGCGTCTGGATCGACAGCGAAATCCTGTTGAACACGCTGACGGCGGCCGAGCTGGAAGCATACGATGTCGGTCGAATCCGTCCGGGCAGCCGCGATGCCAAGCGCTTTCCGGATCAGGCACCGGTCGATGGCACACGGGTTCCGAAATTGTCGGACCTCTTCGCCATGGTGGCGGCACGGGGCAATGAGACAGTCCGTTTCAATATCGAGACCAAGCGCTCTCCGCTCGCGCCGAGCGACACTCCCGAGCCGGAAGCGTTCGCCCGCCTGCTGATCGAGACCGCCCGGACCGCCGGCGTTCTGGACCGGATCACCCTGCAAAGCTTCGACTGGTCGACACTGATCGCCGCCAAGCGGATCAATGCTGCCATTCCGACCCTATGCCTCAGCGCCGAGGCACGCTGGCTCGACTCGGCGGAAGCTGGCAAGGACGGCGCCTCTCCCTGGCTCGGCGGTCTCGACGTGGACGATTTCGCAGGCTCCATCCAGAAGGCCGCCAGAGCGGCAGGCTGCACGGTCTGGTCTCCCTATCACCGCAACGTCACGAAAGAAGCGGTGAAAGCGGCGCATGCAGAAGGCCTCAGTGTCATCGTCTGGACAGTCAACGACGTCCAGGACATGAGGCGTCTGGTCGATCTCGGAGTCGACGGCATCATTACCGACTATCCGGATCGGGCCACCGGCTTCTGATCCGTCAGCGCGGCATTGCCCGATTGCACAGCCTACCTATACTGAAGACTGTTATTCTCGCGACGGGGACGGACGCGACAGATGGATACAGCGGATAACATCGACGGATTGATCGCCGGCATTGGCTTCAGCGATGAGCCCGAAGTCCAAAAGCTCGACTGGGGACACCTGGCCAAAGGCCGCCCGGAGGGATTGCGTCTCTGCTGGGTCCACCTCAGTCAAAGAGAGGAGCCCTCCCGCAGCTGGGTCAAGCAGAAGGCAGGGATTCCCGACATCGCCGCAGACGCCCTCATCGCGGAAGAGACCCGGCCCAGGGTGCAGCGGTTCGACGATGGCGTGCTGATCGTGTTGCGCGGCGTGAATCTCAATCCCGGCGCCAACCCTGAAGACATGGTCAGCCTCAGGATCTGGATCGAGCGCGGCTTCATGATCACGGTCCGCCTGCGCCGGCTGCTAGCCGTGCAGGACACGCTCGCCGCGCTGGAGCACGGCTTTCGTCCCGCCGACACCGACGAGCTCCTGGTCCATCTCGCCGAGCGCCTGTTCCGCCGCATGGAACCGGTGATCGACGACCTCGAAGAACGCATCGATGTGGTGGACGAAGAGCAAACCGCAAGCGATACGCAGCACCCAACCCGGGAACTTCAAACCCTGCGCCTCAGGACCATCATTCTGAGACGCTATATCCTGCCTCAGCGCGACGCCCTGCGACATCTGACGAACGATCCACCGTCATGGTTTTCGCGGCAGACGTTGAGCGGGCTCAGTGAAGCGGCAGATCGGGTCATCCGCTATGTCGAAAGCCTGGATGAAATCCGCGAACGCGCCATGGTGATTCAGGACACAATCCAGAACCGCAGCAGTGAGGAACTAAACCGGCGCCTGTACATTTTGTCTGTTATATCCGCGATCTGCCTGCCGATCGGTTTGTTGACCGGTCTGCTCGGCATCAACGTCGCCGGCATGCCCGGAGCCGATACCTCCTGGGCTTTCTGGGCCGTGACGCTGATCATGGTACTAATTGTGGGCTTGGAAGTCTGGGCGCTCAGATCACTTAAATGGTTCAAGTAATCCGAAGGACCGGACCGCTGATAGCTATGCCATATCGTTTAAAATCCATTCTGATGCTTCTGACTCTCGCGCTTGGTGTCGGCGCTTTCGGCGTTGTCGGGCTGCCCCCGACACCGGCGAGTGCCCAGGAAATTGCCGAAAGCAACGCTGTCGATGAATCTGCCACAGTCGGTCCAGCGCGCCTTCAGTCGCTGCTCGACACCCTGAAGGACGAGGGCAAACGCGATACCCTGATTTCTGATCTGGAAACGCTGCTGGCCGCGACCGAGGAAGAAAAACCCGACGACGGATCTACCGTCGCATCTGCGATGTCGGACGTTGTCACGGGTATCAGCGATTTTCTTCAGAGGGCCGTAAGCCGGCTCTCTGATACGGCGATAGCCCTGACCGACGTGAAAAGCCTGATCCCGGCGCTTTCCGCCCTCGCGGCCGATCCGGACAAACTCTTCAGGATCGGGCAATGGATGGCCGTGATTGCTGGCATCGCGGCTCTGGGGCTTCTTGCCGTCCGATTGACCACCAATTTGTTGCGCCGTCCAATCGACCGGCTGGAAGCCTGGGTCATGCGCGGCACGCTGCTGCGTAATCTCGCCGCACTGATGCCGCTGCTCCTGCTCCGCAGCATTCGGGTCGTGGTTTTCTTCGCCGTCACGCAGGGCATTCTGACGACAATAAGCAGCACGAACGTCCAACTTGCCGGCCGGGCATTCGTCTTTGCAGTCGCCTCCCATCTCGCCTGCCTCGCCCTGATCCGCACCTTGCTTAAACCCGCCGGGTTGGCCAGCCGCTCGCTGAATATAACGGAAGCAACCGGCGCCTATCTCGTGGTCTGGACCAACCGCGTGGTCGCAACAGGCATATACGGCATCCTGGGGCTGCAGGCCGCCTATATCCTCGGCATGCCGGCGGCAACCTTCCTGTCCCTTGAAAAGGTGGTCTACGGCGCTCTCTGGGCACTCTTGACCGCCTTCATTCTGCAGAATCGCGCAAGTTTCTCCCAGTTCATCGCAAGCACCGACAAGAATGCGACAGGCCGTACCTTCTGGTCCGTTCTCTCTGCCGTCTGGCATCTGATCGCGATCGCCTATGTCACCGCGGGCCTGGTGATCCTGATGTCCATGGGAGATCCGGGCTTCAAGCGCCTCGGCGAGATCGCCGCCTTCATGGTCATAATCGTGATCGTCTGGCGGCTCGCCTGGCTCGCGGTCGATACGGCCAGTCACTGGGCCTTCTCAATCTCCCATGAGATGACCGATCGCTATCCCTCTCTGGAGCGGCGGGCGAACCGCTATGTGCCACATCTCCTCGCTGGTGCACGCGTCCTCATCTCGGTTGCAGCTTTCGGTGCGTTGCTCGAAGTTTGGGGCATCCAGCTTTCTGCCTTCTTCGCCTCGGAGAACGGTCAGGTGCTGATACGCGCCATCGCCACGATCCTGGTCGTCGGTGGCGGTGCCGTCGCTATCTCCGAAATCGTCAGCCTTTTCGTCGAACGACGGCTGTTCGTGCTGGAAAGCGCGGGTATCCTGAGCGGGCGCGAGCGGACCCTGCTGCCGCTGCTGCGGCGTGCCGTGGTCATCGTCATCGGCGTGCTCGCCGTGTTCGTCATCTTGTCCGAGCTCGGCGTCGACATCACACCTTTGCTTGCCGGTGCCAGTATCATCGGTCTGGCCATCGGTTTCGGCTCACAATCCCTCGTCAAGGATGTGATCTCCGGGATCTTCCTGCTGATTGAGGACACGCTGAATGTCGGCGACTTTATCGATGTCGGCGGCATGTCCGGAACGGTCGAAGCCCTGAGCATCCGCACCCTGCGGGTGCGCGACGTCAACGGCGATCTGCATACCATTCCATTCGGCACCGTCGAGATCATCACCAACAAGACAAAGGACTACGCCTATGCGCTGGTCGATGTCGGCATCGCCTATCGCGAAGACACGGAAGCGGTGATGAAACTGCTGCAGGAAATCGGCGACGAACTGGCAAATGACGAAGCCTTACAGGGGGATATCGCCGGGCCGTTCGAGGTCTTCGGACTGCAGGACCTCGCCGATTCCAGTGTCAACATCAGGACCCGTCTGAAAACCAAGCCTGGCCGGCAATGGTCGATTCGGCGCGAATTCCTGCGTCGCGTGAAGCGGCGGTTCGACGCCGAGGGGGTCGAAATTCCGTTCCCGCATCAAACACTCTATTTCGGCGAGGACAAGGACGGTAACGCACCGTCAGCCAATGTCATGGTCACCCAGGCCAAGCCCCAGCGCAGCGGAAAGGATGCGGGCGGTGCGGCCCCGCAGAGCCAGGAGTATTTCAAGACGGCGAATCCCGAAATGGCCGATGCGGAAGCCGCCCGGAATGCCGAGAAAGAATCCCAGGAGGCCGAACGCAAGCGCATTCTGAAGGAGCGTGAAGAGGCCGCAGAGGAAGCCAGAGAGGCGGAACAGGAACTGATCGGCAAAGACGACACATCCCCGAAGGATGATACATCTCCGACCGGGAGAAAGCCGGATTAAGCCCGGCTGTCACCACGATGCGCAAAGTTGATTGTCTGATTATCGGCGCTGGTGCCGCCGGCATGATGTGCGCCGCCGAAGCCGGCAAGCGCGGCCGCTCGGTCCTGCTTGTCGACCATGCCGTGGCGGCGGGAGAAAAGATCCGGATCTCCGGCGGTGGGCGCTGCAATTTCACCAATCTCCGCGCCGCTCCGGAAAACTTCCTCTCCGCAAACCCGCGCTTCTGTATCTCCGCTCTGAGGCGCTATACCCAGCGCGATTTCATTGCCCTCGTCGAGAAGCACAATATCGCCTACCACGAGAAAACCCTCGGCCAGTTGTTCTGCGACAGCTCGGCAAAAGCCATCATCGACATGCTGTTGGCCGAACTTGGCGAGGCTGGCGTCCGGATGGAACTGTCTACGAAAGTGGACGGGATAGAGCGGCAGGGAGACGGCTTTCGCGTTGCGCTCTCCTCCGGCCCGGTCGAGGCCGCGTCAGTCGTCATCGCCACCGGCGGGAAGTCGATCCCGAAGATGGGCGCCACCGGTTTCGCGTACACGATCGCCGAACAATTCGGCATCGCGGTGATCGAGACGCGCCCGGGTCTCGTTCCTCTTACCTATGACGCGGACATGCTGGAGCGGCTTAAACCGCTCTCCGGCATTTCCGTCGACGCGGTCGTCGCATCAGGCAAAACGCGCTTCGCCGAGGGACTTCTGTTCACCCATCGCGGCCTCAGCGGCCCGTCGATCCTGCAGATCTCCTCCTTCTGGCGGGAAGGCGCGGAAATCACCGTGGATCTCGCGCCGGGAGTGGACATTGCCGGCCACTTGATCGCAGGTAAATCCGGCAACGGTAAACAGGCTGTCCAGACCGCTCTCGCGGAGCATCTGCCGAAGCGCCTGTCGACGGCAATCACAGAGGAATCCGCCCTCGCCCGTCCGCTTGGAGACACCAGTGACAAGGCACTCCGCCAGCTCGGCGAACGGGTGAACCGCTGGCGCGTGAAGCCCTTCGGATCGGAAGGCTACCGAACCGCCGAAGTCACCCTCGGCGGCATCGACACCGCCGCGCTTAATCAGAAGACCATGGAAGTAAAAGCCCAGCCCGGTCTCTATTTCATCGGCGAGGCCGTGGATGTCACCGGCTGGCTCGGCGGCTACAATTTCCAGTGGGCCTGGTCCAGCGGCTGGAGCGCCGGACAGGCCGTTTAAACGCGCGCCTTTGCTGCGGGTCTCTGGATTCCGAACACAAGCCCGAGCAGAAGCAGCGCACACACGCCCGTCAGCACCCATAGACTGACGGTGAAGCCGCCGGTCATGTCATGGATCACCCCGATAGCGACCGGACCTGAGACGCCACCGATTTCCGCCGCTGAAAAGAACAGCCCGCCGGCGGAACCCGCATTCTTCGATCCCACACCGCGCGCCTCGACCAGGAACAGCAGGGCAATGGTCATCATCGAGCCGCGCGCCAAACCTTGGAAGATCAGCGCCAGGATAAGCCCCGGCCCCTCTCCGAGCTGCAGCAGCAGGGTGCAAAGGCCGGCCAGCACGAACAACCCGCCAAGGATCGCGCCGCGCCGCTCCGGCGTCGCCAGACGCGGAATGGTCAGGGAGCCGAGCACACCGACCATGGTCGGCAGCGCCGCCCAGTAGCCCGCATCGACGGCACTCATGCCCGTCGATTTCAGGATCTCCGGCAGCCAGTTATTGGTGCCATGATTGAAGAAGAAAATACCGACGCTCATGGCGAGGATGACCCGCACCACCGGATTGGCCATCAGCTCCCGGAAGATTTCGATCTGGGGCCGTTTCGGAGCCGCCTTCTCGGCAGCCTCGCGCGCCCGCGCTTCCGCATGCCGGGCAATCAGCAGCCAGATAAAGCCGGCGGCGGCGGTGATCGCAGCGTAATCCGTCACCACCATGCGCCAGTCGCCACCATGGAAGGGCAGCACCACCGCGTTGGTCAGACTGAGCGAGAGGATGCCGCCGATGGCCGGGCCGGTGATGTAGATGCCCATGGCGAAGCCGCGCTCCTTGCCCTCGAACCATTCGGCAATGATCTTCGGCGCCCCGATGGAAATCAGCGGCCCGCCGAACCCGAAGATACCGACGGCGAGAAACAGGGAAAGATGGTCGACGGCCATCGCCCGGCAAAGGCCGGAAGCGGCCATGATCATAGCGGCAAGCAACAGAGCCCGGCGGGCACCGATCCGGTCCAGCAGGATGCCGCAAGGCACCGCCGCGCCAATATAGATGAAGGGCCAGGCCCCGAGCACGGTCCCCATGGCTCCATGGCTGAGCCCGAGATCATGTGTGATGGGGCCAACCATTGGGGCCAGTGCGCTGATCGTCAGGCCGAAGGCAAAATAAATCAGCCAGACGCCAAACAGCATTGCCCAGCGATAGGGGTGCTGCGTCGGATCTGCAGCGGCAACGTCGATGGTTTGATTCACGCGAAGGGCTCAATCGAAAACGGAGAAAGGACTCAACGACAGTATGGCCTCCGTCCGAATCCGCGCAAGTAAGGCGCGCGCCTTACTTGTCCGTATCAGTCTTCATTCCCTTCGCCGCCAGCCGAAGATTGCGGGCCGTCTGCTCCATCTCCCGGCGCTGACGTATCGTCAGATCCTCATAGCGAAGAGCGTACTCAATGCCGTCTGCCCGTTCCTGCAGCCGTTTCAGCCGGACCTCGTCCTGCACCACCTCACGTTTACGTTTGGAGTTGAACACGGGTGTCTCGACCTTCCAACGGCGGTAGTAGCGCCTCTTCTGGCTCTCCAGAAGCGTGTCATAGAGAGCGGCGATATCGTCAACCGAAAGCTGGTGACGGGTGATGCGACGGTGGCTCATACCACGAAGTATGACGGCTAAGCCGCCGCGTGAACAAGACCGGATCGCGGTACTGACGCACTCGCGATCCGGCGTGACACAGATACCTAGAGCAGCCCCTTGCGGCGCCACAGCTCGTGAACCTGGATACCGTTCACACGCTCCAGGCACTCCGCCGCATCCAGTGTCAGGTCTTCCCGGAAGCGCCGGCCGATAATCTGGACCGAGAGCGGGAGTTCCTCGTGATAGCCCGCAGGCGCGATGGCGGCAGGCAGGCCGAGGAAATTGATCAGCCAGCTATAGACGGACGAGTCGAAGATATCGCGCACACCCGCCGAGCTGTCCGCATCCTCGTTCCAGGTGAAGCCCGGCCGCATCATGAAGGGCGTCAGGACCAGCGGATACTCTTCCAGGAACAGGTTCCAGGCACGCAGATACCGGGTTCGGCGGGACATCGTCCGCAACAGGCCGACAGCGTCGGTCGGCGGATAGTTCTCGAAATAGAAGTCGAAGACTTTCTTGATGTCGGCGCTGCCGTATTTCTGGATGGCGTCGCCGATGAAAATCTCGCAATCGGCATAGAGTGCCGGCAGGGCTTCAGCCGCCGCTTCCTGAATCATCGGCGGGCTCGCCTCCTCGACGACATACCCGGCCTTCTCCAGCTCCGCCGCTGCGCCTTCCAGTGCAGCCTCGACCGCCGGATGGATCTTGTAGCCATTGGTCTCGCGGCAGAAAGCGACCTTGATCGGCTGGTCCACCGGCGGACCGTCGAACGGCATCGGAACCTGCAACGGATCGTGCGGATCGTGCTGCATCAGCACCCGGGTCGCCAGACGCACGTCGCGCACCTCTCGGGCGATGATGCCCTGAACCGACATCAACTGCGCCAGCAGAGAGCGTTCCTCGGCGCCGGAGGGGTTGTAGGCTGGCACCCGGCCCTGGCCGGGCTTAACGGTCACGGTCCCGGTCTGGTAGGCCGGAAACCTAAGAGAACCGCCGATATCGTTGCCATGGGCGATCGGACAGAAACCCGCAGCCACGGCCGAGGAGGCGCCGCCGGAGGAGCCGCCAGGCGAGTGATTGTCATCCCATGGATTGTAGGTCCGGCCGTGCAACTCGTTCACGGTGGTCGCCCGGAAAGAGAATTCCGGAGTGTTGGAGCGTCCGACGATGATCGCACCGGCCTTTTTCAGGTTCCGGACAACCGGGGCATCGTCAGGGGCAATCAGGTCCTTGAAAGCCGTCACACCATTGCTGTTGGCGGTGCCTTTCTGATCGACATTGATCTTGATGGCGACCGGGACACCGTGCAGCGGGCCGATCGGGCCGTCCTGCTTCAGGATCTCGTCATAGGACGCGGCCTGCTCCAGCGCGGCGTCCGTCTGATCGACGACGATGGCATTCAGATGGCCGTTCGCGGCGCGGATCCGGTCGACAACGGAGCTTACGGCATCAGATGCGCTGACACGCGCATCCCGGATGGCTCCAGATAGCTCCACAGCGCTCCATTGCCATAATGGAGCGGGCTTCTTTGGTGCGGCAGACATGGCGGGACCTCGATTGGGAAAGGCAGGACCACCATGATGTCCCCTTCCCCACCGGTTGCCAAGTCCACTCGGGAATCAAGTGCTTAGTCGTCGTTGACGTATGGGTTCTTGCTGCCGCGCAGATAGAACCGGATCGGCACCGCCGTGAGCTGGAAGCTCTCACGCAGGCCGTTCACCAGATAGCGCGTATAGGCTTCCGGCAGTTCCGTTGGCTGACTGACGAAGGCGGCAAAGGTCGGCGGACGGGTCTTGATCTGCGTCATGTAGCGCAGCTTGATCCGGCGACCCTTGGCCAGCGGCGGCGAATGCTGAGCCGTCATGTCCGCGAGCCAGCGGTTGAGGCGCGAGGTCGACACCCGGCGGTTCCAGGTGTCGTAGGTCTCAACGATGGAATGCAGCAACTTGTCGAGATTGCGGCCGCGTTCGGCGGAGATGGTGATGTAGGGAATCCCCTTCACCTGCGGCAGCGACGTTTGCAGCCGGTCACGAAGTTGACCAAGGGCCTTCTCGCGATTCTCGACAATGTCCCACTTGTTGGCGGCGATGACGAGGGCCCGGCCCTCCTCGACCACCATGCGGGCGATGGTCAGGTCCTGCTTTTCCAGCATGGTGCTGGCATCGAGCATCAGCACCACGACATGGGCGAACTGGATAGCCCGGCGGGTATCCTCACCGGAGAGATATTCAAGCCGCTTGGTCACTTTCGAACGGCGGCGCAGACCGGCCGTATCGAACAGCTTGAAAGGTTGCCCCTCGAATTCCCAGTCGCTCTCGATCGCATCGCGGGTGATCCCGGCCTCAGGACCGGTCAGCATGCGGTCCTCGCCGAGCAAGGCGTTCACGAAGGTCGACTTGCCCACATTCGGACGGCCGACAATCGCCAGCCGGATCGTGTCCGGAGCCTTGGCATCGCGCCAGGTCACCGCTCCGTCGGGAGCTTCCTCGACGATATCGTCAGCGTTCTCTCCGTCATCGTCGAGATCGCTGTAGTCGTCATGCGCACTCTCCGGCGCGAAGGCGGTGAGCGCATCGTAAAGCTCACTCAGCCCCTCGCCATGTTCGGCGGAAAGCGGCACCGGATCGCCAAGACCGAGCCCGAAGGACTCGTAAAGGCCCGGCTTGCCCGCCTTGCCCTCGCATTTATTGGCGACCAGGATGACCTTCTGCTTCTCGCGGCGGAGCCAGCGGGCGAAGTGATCGTCCAGCGGAGTAACACCGGCACGGGCGTCGATCACGAACAGAACTGCATCCGCTTCGGCAACAGCCGCCTCCGTCTGTTGCCGCATGCGGCCCTCGAGGCTTTCGTTGTCGGCGTCTTCCAGGCCTGCCGTATCGAATAGGCGGAAGGTCAGGTCACCGACCCGCCCCTCACCCTCGCGACGGTCGCGGGTAACCCCCGGCTGATCGTCGACAATAGCGAGACGCTTGCCGATGAGCCGGTTGAAGATGGTCGATTTGCCGACATTAGGCCGACCGATGATGGCGACTGTAAAACTCATGGCTGTTCCGTAGTCCGCAGACACGCCTCAGATCAAGCATTGTTGCGGCATAGCCGCCATGCGGGAACCCCGCCCCACCAGGCAAAGGTTCTAGCGGTAAGCCTCAAGATCGCCGTTATCGGTCAGGAAGAACACAGTTCCTCCCGCGACGATAGGCGGCAGGAAAACCGGCGACCCGATGTCAATTTTACCCAGAATATCCCCCGTATAGGGCGAAATCGCATAGACATCCCCGGTCGAAGCTCCCACCAGCAGACGGTCGCTGACAAGCACCGGCCCGGCATAGGTGATGATGCCTTCCTTGTCTTCGGGATTCTCGAATACCGGCAATTGCTGGATCCAACGGATCTGGCCGCGACGCTTGGTCATGGCCAGCACCTCACCGAGATCCGACACCACGAAGATATAGTCACCGGCAACCCACGGCGTCTGATTGCCGCCGACGCGCGCTTCCCAGACCCTGCGGCCGGACTTCAAGTCCGTCGCCAACAGGCGCCCGGCCTGGCTGATGGCGATAACGAGGCCGTCATCCACAACCGGATTACCGCGAATGTCCGAAAGCCGGGAAACCGCGTTGCGGCTCCTGGCCGAACTTAGATTGTCATTCCAGATCAGGCGGCCGTTCTCGACCCGGAGAACGAAAATCTCGCCGGATGAATAGGGAATGATAGCCGAGCCGCCGCTCACTGCCGGACTGGCAATACCGAGCAGCGCGGACTCTTCTGAGATTCCGGTATGTGACCAGATCCGGTTTCCGTCCCTGAGATCGAGCGAGAAGGACTGGTTTCCGAGAATGCTGACCAAGATCCGGCCGTCAACCACGGTCGGCGCAGCGCGAACCGGTCCGGGCAGCCGTGTGCGCCAAACTTCCGATCCATCCTTCAGATCGAAAGCGATCACCTCGCCATATCCGGTCGCCGCGACCAGCTTGCCGTCACCGGCAGAGATCGCACCCGGGAAGATGGTTTCATCCTCGTCGTCAGGGCGCGTTTCAGCGGACCAAACCCGGTCGCCATTCGCCACGGAGAGCGCGGAGATTTCTCCTTCACTATCCATCGTGTAAATCAGACCATCGACGACGATCGGGCTCGCGATTAGCTGGGTGTCATCGCCCGAGCCACTGCCGACACTGGTCGACCAGGCGCGTTTCAGGACATCTCCAGCCGCCAGATGCTGCATGGCATGCACTGCATTGCCGCCCGGCTGCGGCCAGTCCTTGTTCTCGAACGGTCGCGGCAGAACGATCTTCAATCCGGCAAGATTCGGGTCTGCGGTCAAACTCTTCTC
Organism: Nisaea sp.; assembly: GCF_034670185.1. Taxonomy (NCBI): domain Bacteria; kingdom Pseudomonadati; phylum Pseudomonadota; class Alphaproteobacteria; order Rhodospirillales; family Thalassobaculaceae; genus Nisaea; species Nisaea sp. Next base: position 414,791 of record NZ_JAXMNY010000001.1, on the reverse strand, counting down.
AAGCGCGAGGATCGGCAGCCGTTCGCCTTCCAGCGGCGGACCATCCTCTTCCTCCCCGAAGAACAGGGAGTCAGCGCTACAGCCCTGCAGGAGAGTTGCCGCAAAGAATGCCAGGCCAAGGGCCCGCCAGGAACGCATGCCACTCATGGAACGCTCCCGCTCACTCGGCGCCGATGGCGCTGATCAGTTCCGTTATCCGGGCCCGCTGCTGCCGTGGTATCGCCGCATCGGCGTTGAGCGTCTGCAGAATTTCAAGGGCCTTCGCCTTGTCACCAGCCTTCAGCGCAATCATCGCTTCGGTCTCGCGAGCCAGCGAGCGCCAGGGACCAGTGGTATTGGCGAGCGCGGAAACTTCCCGGGAGAGTACCGCCGGATCACCGCTATCGATTCGATGCGAGATGGAAAGCAGACGGGCCAGATCGCGGAGCAGCGCGGGCGCACCCTGATCATCCATCAGTTTCTTGTAAATCAGCACCCCGCCTTCGGTATCGCCAGCCTCGATCGAGGCTGCAGCCTGACGCAGGGTCGCAAGAGCCGCGTAACCGGCATTGCTGTCGCCGGCGAGCGCGCCGAACCCGGCCGCCGCCGCTGCGGGATCTTCGCCGACAGCTCTCGCAGCAGCTTCATAACGAGCGGACTGTGCCGCCCGCTGATCTGCCTCGTAGGACTGCCAGAAACGGTATCCGGCAACTGCCGCTATAACCAGGACCGCAAGCGCGATGACATAGGGGCCATACCGCTTCCAAAGCTTGGCCGCCTTCTCCTGCTGGAGTTCTTCGTCAATCTCGCGAAAAATGTCTGCCACGCGTATCTCCGTTGCGATGCGCCGCCTCCGCTCGCTCGCTCGAACGAATGGACCGGCGGACAAGTCTCACCGCCTTGGTTCCGGACAGCACTCAGCGCCTCCGGCATCAGGCGGAAGAGCGCAACCTACATGGCGCGCCCGCCGAAATCAAACCGCTCTAACGGTCTCCCTGCTTTCCTGTATCGTGGCCTTTACGCCGGGCGATTTTTCGGGAAAACTGTCTTTCATGAAACGGCAACAAATCCAACGGTGATCAGCTCATGGCGGATTTGATTCGGCTCAAGAAAAGCCGGTCGCCGCAACGCGGTCTCTTCTTCACAAAAAAAGAACTCGGCCAGCTCCTCGCTCTTTACTCAAGCCGGGTTATCTCCGGCGAATGGCGCGACTATGCAATCGACCATTCCGACGATGGCGCCGCCTTCTCGATTTTCCGGCACAGCCACGAGCTGCCGCTGTTCTCAATCTCCAAGAATCAACGGAAAGGCCAGCGTCAGCCGACCTTTGAGCTGGTATCGGGTTACAAAAAGATCGCGTCTTCACCATCTTTGGTAGACGTTATCTCTAAATTTGAAAAACTGCCCCGCCTCGTCACCGGTTGAAATCATGCCCCCATTCGATGCCTTTCTCTCCGACATCCGGAAAGCCGCCCGGCTGTCCGATCATTCGGCGCCAACCGTTACCGGGGTCGGCGCCTTGCCGTCCGCGTATGCCGTGACAGACCTGGCGGCCGCCTCCTTCGCTGCCGCCGGGCAGGCTATTGCCGATCTGATCGCCGCACGGCATGACACAGCCCCTGCTGTCGATGTGGACCGCCGACTCGCCTCTTTCTGGTACAAAAGCTCGCTGCGGCCAGACGGTTGGGATTTGCCCGCACAATGGGATGCCGTGGCTGGAGATTACGCAACGAAGGATGGCTGGATCCGTCTCCACACCAATGCGCCGCACCATCGCAAGGCGGCCCTTTCCGTCCTTTCGGTGCCAGACAGCAGCAAGACCGAACGGGCCGACGTCGCGAAGGCCGTAGCAGAATGGAATGCAGCGGAACTTGAAGACGCTGTTGTCGCAGCAGGCGGCTGCGCCGGCGAGTTGCGCTCCAGCGCCGCCTGGGCCGCCCATCCGCAGGGCAAGGCAGTCGCCTCCGAGCCATTGCTCTATCACGAGGCTTTCTCCGGGCCCTCCCCCGCAAATTGGGCGATAAACCACGCCCGCCCGCTGGGCGGTATCCGGGTGCTCGACCTGACGCGGGTGCTGGCCGGACCGACCGCCACCCGTTTTCTTGCCGGATACGGGGCCGACGTTCTCCGGATCGACCCGCCGACCGATCTCTGGGTTGAGGCGCTGGCGGAGGAAATGACCCTCGGCAAACGGTCCGCCGTTCTCGACCTGCGCAAGGAAGCGGACAGACAGCGCCTGCAGGAACTGATCGCGGAAGCAGATGTCATGGTGCATGGCTATCGCGGGGACGCACTCGAAGGTCTCGGCCTCGGCGCGTCAGTACGCCGGTCTCTCAATCCCGGGCTGGTCGATGTCGCGCTTTGCGCCTATGGCTGGACGGGGCCGTGGGCTGGACGGCGCGGCTTCGACAGCATCGTGCAGATGAGCAGTGGCATCGCCGAGACCGGCATGCGTCATTACGGCAAGGACAAGCCGACACCGCTTCCAGTCCAGGCACTGGATTACGCAACCGGCTTCATCGTCGCGGCAGCAGCCGTCAGCGGCCTTGCTGAACGTATCAGAAGCGGTGACGGCAGCCACTTCCGCACGTCCCTTGCCCGCACCGCCGTGCTGCTTGAAAGCCAGAAGAAAAGCGCGGACGAGCCGGAATTCGCCCCGGAAACCAAAGCCGACCTCGCCCCGGATATCGAGGAGACCCATTGGGGTCCCGCCCGCCGCCTCGCCTCTGCGGTGACGATCGCTGGCGTGCCGGTCTCCTGGGATATCCCGGCCGGCCCCATCGGCACGGCCAAGCCTGTCTGGTCACACCTCTAGTCGTCACCGGAACGTAGTCCCGAAGATCCTGTCATACGCTTGTTCGCCCGGAATGTTCTTGTTATGTTCTTTTCTGGTTTCCAGCATGGACACGACAGATGGGACGCTTCAAAGACAAGGCCCTGCAACGGGACGAGCAGCGCAGCCGACCGGCTACTCTCGCAGATCTCGCGCGGGCCGGGATTGGCGTGTTCTGCTGGTGCAACCGCTGTGGGCACAATGCCGAAGCTGCGACAGCCATGCTGATCTCGCAGCTCGGCCCGGATTATCCCGTGCCCGAGATCGGCACCCGGATGCGCTGCAGTGCCTGCGCCTCGAAAGATATCGCAACCCGGCCGGCCTGGCCCTCCAGGGATCAGGTCATCGCCCGGCACAGCTAGGCACACCGCCGCCATCCGGCAGCTTCAGTCCGGCAGAACTTGCCGGACCGGGAACCGCCGCGCGCCAAATCTGACAAAAAACAACAAGACTCAAACTATTTTAAGGAATTCGCGCGGCGGCCAGAAAAATGGCACGCAGGTTGCTTAGAAGTCCGTCATCCACTGCGGGCCGGAACAGAAGGGCCGGGACCGCCAAGAAAACAGCGAATGACAGAAACGAGGCCGCCCATGTCGCAGTCCATTTCCGAGCCCGTCGACCAGTCCCTGGCCGGTGAGCGCCGCCGCGCGCCGCGTGCAACTGCCCCGATGACCGCCGTGGTCGGATCGACCCCCTATACGATCGATGACTGGAATACACATGGCATCAAGATCGTCGGCTATTACGGCAACCTGAAGCCGGACGACCGGGCGGAACTCCGCGTGCTGGTACCGACCGCCGGGCCCGGCGCGCTGTTCAACGCCAAGATCTCCGTCCGGCGCTACGATCCTGAAACGGCAGCCCTAACCCTGCTGTTCGATCCTGCCGAGCCTGTTGCAACGACGACCCTGAACCGCTACTTGCATGAAATGGTCGCGCAGGGATGCGCGTGAGGTTTATGCGATGAACAGCTTCAGAGGAGCCGCCAGCCTGATGGCCGACGACCGTACACCCTCCGTGTTCGATCTGACACGCGATGCCTCTTCTGACGACAAAAAGGACCGCGACAACGACTCGGCATTTCCCAGCCTTAAGCGGCGCCCTGCCGAAGAGCGAGCAAAAGAGATCGTCGACGATCTGAAAGAAGTGATCCTCAATCCCGGGCGAACCGACGGAAAAACCGGAATGCGTGTCGGCGACTGGACCAAGCGCGCCCGCAAGGACATCACCAAGGCAATCCGTGATGCCGAAACCAGTGCCGCCTTCCGCGAGCTGATGTCGGCCAACCGCATCGGCGGACTGTGCGTGCGCATCGGCTTCCTGCTGATGGCTGCCGTCGCGTCCTTCTTCTCTTTCTGGTACGGCATTGTCTTCATCGGCCGAGAATACGGCCCACTCTGGGGCTTCGGCGCCACCATGTCCGCCCTTGGCCTCTCCCTCGCCTTCGTGATCGCCGGCCTGGTCTATGGCAGCGAGAACAAGGAACAGGCCCGCGACAAGGCGAAGAGCCGGTTCGAGAAGTAGCCCGGTTTTTCTCCTCTATGGAATGAATCCCGCGCCGTTTTCCCTGCTGCCGCACTGCAGCAATCCCGCTATAGTCACTCCTCCAGACTAATTAAAATCTGCAAATTGGGGGAAATCATGAAGCTCGATCTAACGGGCAAACGCGCACTAATCACGGCAGGCGCCGGGGGCATCGGCCGCCGTACCGCGGAACTGTTCAGTGCGGCGGGAGCCAAAGTCTTCATCTGCGATATCGATCAGGACCAGCTTGAGGATGCGCGAGACAAGGTCCCGAACCTTAACGGCACCCTGACGGACGTCTCCAACAAAGAGGCGTTGAAGAAAATGTTCAATGCCGCGATCGATGATCTCGGCGGGCTCGACATTCTGGTGAACAATGCGGGCACCGCCGGGCCGACCGGGCCGGTTGAAGATGTCGATTTCGAGGATTGGGAGTCCTGCATCGACATCAACCTCACTTGCACCTTCCTGATGACCCAGATGGCCATACCGTATCTGCGTGACGCGGGTGGCGGCTCAATCGTCAACCTGTCCTCGGCCGCCGGTAAATTCGGCTTCCCGATGCGTAGTCCCTATTCCGCCGCGAAATGGGGCATCGTCGGGTTCACCCGGACGATTGCCATCGAACTCGGGACCGACCAGATCCGCTGTAACACCGTTCACCCGGGCGCGGTCGAAGGTGCCCGGATCGACCGGGTGATCAAGGCCAAGGCGGCGGCGAAGAAGGTCTCCGAAAACGCGATGCGGGACGAGCTGGCCTCGATAGCCTCTCTCAAGACCTTCGTGACGGCGGACGATATCGCCTCGATGATCCTGTTCCTCTGCTCGAAAGCCGGCGCGCATATCACGGGCCAGGCGCTCAGCGTCGACGGCGGCCTCGAAGGACTGGTCTGACCCATGCCCAAAGCAGCGCTCTCCGGCAATCTCCAGGGAGCGCTGTGGATCATCGCCTCCTGTCTGGCGGCGACTGTGATGACCGTCGGGGTCAAGATGGCCTCCGACGGTCTGTCATCCACGCAGATCGTGTTCGTGCGCTGCGTGCTCTCGCTGGCCATGATGGCGCCCTTTGTCATCGGCTCCGGCAAAAACGTGCTGTTCAGCCGGCACTGGAAAAAGCATCTGGTGCGCGGTGCCATCGGGGCAATCTCGATGAATGCGGGCTTCTATGCCCTCAGCAACCTGCCGATCACCACGGCGTCGGTGTTGTTCTTCTCGACCCCGCTCTTCATGACCGCGCTGGCCGGGCCGATGCTTGGCGAGAAAGTCGGCATACACCGCTGGGGTGCCACCCTGGTCGGGTTTGCCGGGATTGTCGTTGTGGTAAACCCGACCCTGGACACCATCGAGTTCGCCATGCTGGCGGCTCTGATCAGTGCCGCCCTGTTCGCTGTTCTGCTGATCCAGGGGAAGGTCCTCTCGAAGGATGATCCGCCCGGCACGCTGATGATCTATTTCATGATGATGGCCACACTGGCCAGCGCCCCGCCCGCGCTGTCCCACTGGGTCTGGCCCGATCAGTCGCTCTGGATCATCCTGGGTGTGCTCAGTGTCGGGGCGACCGCCCGCGTCTATTTCGACATCAAGGCTTATGCCGTCGGCGAGGCCAGCGCGATTTCTGTCTTCCAGTATCTCCGGCTGATCACCATCGCCTTCGCGGGCTATCTGGTGTTCGGAGAGGTTCCTGACGAGCGGACTATCATCGGCGCCGGACTGATCGTCGCCAGCACGCTCTATATCGCCCAGCGCGAGGCGTTCCGGCAGAAGCGGGCACGCGCCGAGCTGAAAGAAGCACAAGCAGCAGACTAGAGATTTTGGGCTAACCGGCCAGCTGCTGGTCCAACCAGCGCGCTGTGCGCAGCAGCTTGCCGTCGTCACCCGGCTTGCCGACGAGTTGAACTCCGAGCGGCAAACCGTCAACGCTTAGTCGGGGCAGGGTCACGCAGGGCACGCCGAGATAGGTCCAGAGACCGTTGAACACGGCCGATCCCGTGGTGGCGAAACCGTGCGGCGCCGGACCAGTCGCCGGCAGGCAGAGCACCGCGTCGTAGCGGTCCAGCAGCGATATCAGGGAGTCGTTTATCGGTCCGCGCGCCAGCAGCGCCTCCACGTAATCACCGGCGGCGACCTTGCGGGCCACGGCGAGGCGTGCCTTCACCATATCGCTGGCCTTGTCAGGACTGGCGTCGATGAGGGGGCCATAATAGGGCACCATTTCCGCCGCCATGACCGTGGCATGAAAGTCGAGGATGCGATCGAAGGGAGACGGCAGAGTCTCCCGAACGCAACGAGCGCCCAGCCCGTCTACCACCTGCTCAATGGCTTTGCGCGCGCCATCATCAGCCTCCGGCCAGGCCGGGGTCTCAAGAAAAGCAAATCGCGGCGCCGGTATGTCCATGTCCAAGGCAGCGGAGAGGCTTGAACGCCGACCGCCGAAACTGAAAGCATCAGAGGCATCGAATGCAGCCATGCTGTCCGTTATCAAGGCCAGATCCTCGACAGAGCGACCATAGGCGCCGACCGTATCGAGCGTATGCGACTGCATTAGCACGCCTTCGCGCTGGATCAGCCCGAGCGACGGCTTCAGGGCATGGATGCCATTGAACGAGCCGGGCCGGATCACCGAACCGCCGGTCTGGGTGCCAAGGGCGAGCGGAACCTGGAAATCCGCGACCGCCGCGCCGGATCCGGCTGAGGACCCTCCCGGCGAGTGCTCCGGATTGTGTGGATTGCGGGTCTTGCTCGGGTTGGTGTTTGCGAGCTCCGTCGTCACAGTCTTGCCCATGATCACCGCACCGGCGTTGCGCAGCCGGGCGACGCAATCGGCGTCGCGCCCGGTCCGCTGCCCTCGGAAGAGGTCGGAGCCGTTTTCGGTCGGCATGTCCGCAGTCTCGATGATGTCCTTGATGCCCACCGGCACGCCGTGCAGAGGGCCGAGCGCGTTGCCTGCCTTGCGATGACTGTCCGCGGCGCGCGCGCTGGAAAGCGCCAGTTCCGGATCGAGGAAAGCCCAGGCCCGGACCGTGTCATCGCGTTCGCTAACGCGATCCAGGCAGGCGCGCATCATATCTTCAGCAGAGGCTTCCCCCGCCGCCAGAACCCGGGCGGCTTCGGACGCAGTCAGTTCGTTCAATTGTGTCATCAGGGCATCCCTATCAGGCGCGGCGAGCGTCTATCAGGGCACCTCAATTCTCAAATGTCGAGCGTGGTTTCGCGCTCCCATTCGGTGAGGTGCGATGTGTAGGAATTCCACTCGCCCAATTTCAACTTCAGGAAAGCAGCCGAGAATTCCTCGCCAAGAATCGCTTTCAGCCCTGAATCCGCATCGAACGTCCGCAACGCGTCCAGCATGTTCAGCGGCAGGCGGGGCGCATCGGCTGCCAGTTCCGGCTGGGCATACATGTCGTTGTCATGGCGATTGCCCGGATCGGCTTTGGTTTTCAGTCCGTCGAGACCGGCGGCGATGACAACCGCCTGCAGCAGATACGGGTTCGTGGCTCCGTCAGGCAGGCGCAACTCGAAGCGGCCCGGCCCCGGCACGCGGACCATATGGGTGCGGTTGTTTCCGGACCAGGTAACCGAGTTCGGCGCCCATGTCGCACCGGAGAGCGTACCCGCCGCATTGATGCGCTTGTAGGAGTTCACTGTCGGATTGGTGATCGCCGTCATGCCCTGGGCGTGCTTCATGATGCCGCCGAGGAAGTGCATCCCCTCTTTCGAGAGACCGAGTTCGTCCTTCTTGTCGGCGAATGCATTCTCCTTGCCCTTCTTGTCCCAGACCGAGACATGGCAATGGCAGCCATTGCCGGTCAGGTGCTTGAACGGCTTCGGCATGAAGGTCGCGCGCAGTCCGTGTTTCTCGGCCACGGACTTGACCATGAACTTGAAGAAGGAATGCTTGTCCGCCGTCTTCAGGGCATCGTCAAATTCCCAGTTCATTTCGAACTGGCCGTTCGCGTCCTCATGATCATTCTGGTACGGGCCCCAGCCGAGCTCCAGCATGTAGTCGCAAATCTCGGAGATCACGTCATAGCGGCGCATCACCGCCTGCTGGTCGTAACAGGGTTTCTCGGCGGTATCGAACGGGTCGGAAATCTCGGTACCGTCCGGCAGGATCAGGAAATATTCAGCTTCGATCCCGGTCTTCACCCGCAGGCCCTGCCCGGCGGCAAGATCGACCATCCGCTTCAGCGTGTTGCGCGGCGCCTGCTCAACCGGCTTGCCCTCCATGATGCAATCGCCCGCGACCCAGGCCACGTCCTTACGCCAGGGAAGCTGGATTGCCGTCGAGGCGTCCGGCACCGCGAACAGATCCGGGTGGGCCGGTGTCATGTCGAGCCAAGCGGCGAAGCCGGCAAAACCGGCACCCTCTTCCTGCATGCCGGCAATCGCCTGGGCCGGAACCAGCTTGGCGCGCTGGGCGCCGAACAGGTCGGTAAAGGAGATCATGAAATACTTGACCCCCTTCTCTTTCGCGAAAGCCGCGAGATCCTTCGTCATGAAACCTCCAATGTCCCCTGTCGTCTCCCTCGGCGCGCGCCGCGTTGATCGCAGCGTCTTACCGTGTTCCTAAAGTCCGCTCTTGCCCGGTATCCAGTCCGTCCCCGCGAGCGGCACGCCAGCCATGGCCGACGCCTCGATGCTCAGCGCACAGAGATCTTCCGGCTCGAGATTATGCACATGGCTCTTGCCGCAGGCCCGGGCGATGGTCTGCGCTTCCAGTGTCATCACCTTCAGGTAATTCGCCAGCCTGCGCCCGGCCGCAACCGGGTCGACACGCTTCATAAGCTCCGGGTCCTGGGTGGAAATGCCCGCCGGATCGCGGCCCTCGTGCCAGTCGTCATATGCACCGGCGTTCGTGCCGAGGGCCTGGTATTCCTCTTCCCAGCGCGGATCGTTATCGCCGATGGCAACCAGCGCCGCCGTGCCGATGGAGACTGCGTCCGCGCCGAGCGCCAGCGCCTTGGCGACATCCGCACCGTTCCGCACACCGCCGGAAATGACGAGCTGAACCTTGCGGTGCATGCCGAGATCCTGCAGCGCCTGCACGGCGGGCCGGATGCAGGCCAGCGTCGGCAGGCCGACATTCTCGATAAAGACTTCCTGGGTCGCCGCCGTACCGCCCTGCATGCCGTCCAGCACCACCACATCGGCGCCGGATTTCACTGCCAGCGCGGTGTCATAATAGGGCCGCGCGCCACCGACCTTCACATAGATCGGCTTTTCCCAGTCGGTGATCTCGCGCAGCTCCTGAATCTTGATCTCCAGATCGTCGGGACCTGTCCAGTCCGGGTGCCGGCAAGCGGAGCGCTGGTCAATACCCGGCGGCAGGGTACGCATTGCCGCCACCCGGTCGGAGATCTTCTGGCCAAGCAGCATACCACCGCCGCCCGGTTTAGCGCCCTGCCCGACAACCACCTCGATGGCGTCGGCCCGGCGCAGATCGCGCGGGTTCATGCCGTAACGGGACGGCAGATACTGGTAGACGAGAATTCCGGAATGCCCGCGCTCTTCCTCCGTCATGCCGCCGTCTCCGGTGGTCGTGGAGGTTCCGGCAAGCGTCGCGCCGCGCCCCAGCGCTTCCTTGGCGGGGCCGGAGAGTGAGCCGAAGCTCATTCCGGCGATGGTGATCGGGATCTTCAACTCGATCGGCTTTTTCGCATGCCGGGCGCCGAGCACCACATTGGTCCCGCAAGCCTCACGGTAGCCTTCCAGCGGATAGCGGGAGATCGAGGCGCCGAGGAACAGCAGATCGTCGAAATGCGGCACCTTGCGCTTCGCACCGGCACCCCGGATGTCATAGATGCCTGTTGCGGCGGCGCGGCGGATTTCCGACAGCGTGTAATCGTCGAAGGTGGCGGACTGGCGCGGCGTGGTCGGGGGATTTTTATAGGTCATCTGTCCGGCCTCAATACGCGTCGACATTGTCGATGTTGAAATTGTAAAGCGTGCGGGCGGAGCCGTATCGGGTGAACTCCTCCGGCTTCACGTCTGTGATACCGGCCTTCGCCAAGAGGTCCGCGAGCAGCGCCAGATGTTTCGGCCGCATCTTCTTCTTCACGCAATCGGCGCCAAGGCTTTTCACCGCGCCGCGCACGAAGAGTTTCGCTTCATACAGCGAGTCGCCAAGCGCATCGCCGGCATCGCCAAGCACGACAAGGTTTCCGGCCTGCGCCATGAAAGCGGACATATGGCCGATATTGCCTTTCACGACGATATCGATGCCCTTCATCGAAATGCCGCAGCGAGAGGAGGCGTTGCCCTCGATCACCAGCAGGCCGCCATGGCCTGTGGCACCGGCATACTGGCTGGCATCGCCCTTCACCACGACGGTACCGGACATCATGTTCTCCGCCACACCCGGGCCCACGCTGCCATGCACGGTGACCGTTGCTTCGGCATTCATCCCGGCGCAGTAATAGCCGACACTGCCATGCACATCGACGCGCACCGGCGCATCGATTCCCACGGCCACCGCATGGGCGCCGCGCGGATTGACCACTTCGAAAGTGGTCTCGTTCTTGCCTGCTTCCACAGCGTGGAGCGCCTGGTTCAGGTCCCGCAGCGGAACCGACGCCAGATCAAAGGTCGGCATCGCTCAATGCTCCCAGAAATAGACGGTTGCGGGCTCGGGCTCCCAGACCCGGGCGGCTTCGATGCCCGGCAGGTTAACCAGCGCACGGTATTCGGAGCCGAAGGCGACATATTCGTCCGTCTCGGCCATTACCGCCGGCTTGCAGGCAATCGGATCGCGCAGCACGCCGAAGCCGGACTTGGTGCCGACCACGAAGGTGTAGAAGCCATCCAGATCGCTCAGACCACTCTCAAGAGCCGCACCAAGATTGCTGCCTGTCGCGAGCTTGTGGGAGAGATAGGCGGCGGCAACCTCCGTATCATTCTCGGTCTCGAAGCTGAGCCCGTTGCGGACCAACTCCCGCCGCAGATTATTGTGGTTGGAGAGCGAGCCGTTATGGACCAGACACTGGTCCGGCCCGGTGGAGAACGGATGCGCGCCAAAGGTCGTCACGGCGGATTCGGTCGCCATCCGTGTATGGCCGATGCCATGCGTGCCGCCCATCGATCCGATCTTAAACCGTTCCGCGACATCCTTCGGCAGGCCGACTTCCTTGTAGATCTCGACACTCTCGCCGCTGCCCATCACGGTGACGCCCGGGCGCAGCTCCTTCAGAACTGTCCGCGTCTCATCCAGTTTGGCGACATCAACCGCTATCACAGCATGAGTCGCCCGCACCGTCACGGAGACGGCAACGCCCAGCTGCTTAGTAAGCGCAGCTTTGAGGCCTTTGAAGTCCGTGGCCGGATTGGCTGACTGCACCGTGATCTTTCCGGACCCTGCTTCGCTCGGGCCATAGATCGCGATGCCGGCACTGTCCGGACCACGGTCCGTCATGGTGATCAGCATATCCGACAGCAGCGCGCCGAGCTGTGGCTCCAGCGCCTTGTCCTTCAGGAACAATCCAACGATGCCGCACATGGCCGGCAACCCTCCGTATCAAGTTCTGACGGAGGTTAGCAGCCCGCCTTCCGGAACTCAATTACGAAGAATAATAGTTTCCCCTAAGGAATAATCTATTCAATCCTGCGACCCGCGCTGGGGATAGGAGATGATCGAGAGGTAGCGGATCGGCCGGGTGATCAGCTCTTCCGGGCCGTGCGGCGCATCCGCGTCGAAGAACAGGCTGTCCCCCGGCAACATCCGGTAGGTCTCGTCGCCATGCCGGTACAGCACCTCGCCCTCCAGCATGTAGATCAACTCGGTGCCCTGATGCTGGAAGGCCGGGAAGATATCGGAATCCTCGGTCAGGCTGATCACGTAGGGCTCGACCAGAACGCCGCTGGTATTGCCTTCAAGGTAACCGAGCAGATTGTACTGGTGCCCGGCCCGGGTGCCCCGCCGCTCGACCTGCACCCCCTCGCCCGCTTTCACGAAGACCGCGTTGCGCGGCTCCTCGAACCGTTTGAACAGATCGGTGATCGGCACGCCGAGCGCGCGGGCAACGGCCTGCAGCGTGGTCAGGGAGGGAGAGATCGCCCCGTTCTCGATCTTCGACAGCATGCCGACTGAAAGACCGGTGGCAGTGGCGAGATCGGCGACGGTGATGCCGAGCGCCTTTCGGAATTCCCGCACTTCCCGGCCGATCGCCTGCTCAAGATTGTTTTCCTTCGGCTCCTTGACCGCATGCGGGTCCTGGGCCAGAGCTGGCCTGTGGCTGACCCCCGCGCCTTTGGCGGCCTTTGGCTTTCCGGAGGACATCAGGAATAACGCGACAGGCGGTTGAGCAGGCGGGTGAGGAATTCATCCGCGTCGACATCCAGCATCACGGTCGCGTTCGGCACCCCGTCTCCCGCATCGCGAACGATGCTGCGCCCCGCCTCAGTGCCTTCGGTGACGATATCGACGCGGCGTGCCTCGCCGGAAAACAGTTCCGGCCAGAGCAGATAGCCGACTGTCAGCACATCGTGCAGCGCCGGATCATTGTCTGAATCGTAGAAGGTCAGCATCCCGGCCGTCGTATGGCCGACCGTCGTGTCCAGTGCCCGGAGCGCCTCGATCCAGTCCGGCTTGGCCCGCACCTGGTGGGTGACATTCAGGCCGTGCATGACAATCGGCGCCCCGCTCTCGAACACGATATGGGCGGCGTGCGGGTCGACATGGAAATTGAACTCGGCATGCGGCGTGACGTTACCGGGTCCAGTCGAGCCGCCCATCACCACGATATTCGAGACTTCCTGCGCGAATTCCGGTCGCGCCGCCAGGGCATGCGCGACATTCGTCAACGGACCCACCGGCAGCAGCGTGATGTCGCCCGGCGCGGCGGAAATTTCCCGGCGCAGCACATCCGCGCCATGCCCCGGCGCCAGATGAGAGGCGGGATCGGGCAGACCGCTTCCGTCGAGCCCTGTCTTGCCGTGAATTTCGTCCGCCGTCTTCAGGGGCTTGATCAGAGGGCGCGGGCAGCCGGCATGAACCGGCACCTCGCCGCGCCCTGCAAGATCACGGATACGAAGGGCATTCGCCTCCGTCCGGTTCAGCGGCACATTGCCCGCAACCGTGGTGACGGCCTTGATGTCGAGCTCTTCAGGACTGGCGAAGGCGAGCAGCAGGGCCACCGCATCGTCAATTCCCGGATCGCAGTCGATAATGATGGTTTCGCGCTGGGTCATGCATCGGAAGATAGGCAGCGACGGAAAACTGCGGCAAGCTGTTTTACCGGAACGCCTTGAACCATCGGCATGGTTCCGCTATTCCCGTCCGCTCAATCGAACAAGGGGGACACCCGTGCAAAAGAGCGAAATCGAAAAAGTTCAGCGCTACCTGCGCCAGACCTTCGGAAATCACGGCATCAGCATCGAAGGCCGTCCGAATAAAGACGATTCGGCCGAAGTCTCCCTGGATGGAGAATTCATCGGCGTCATCTTCAAGGATGATGAAGAGGGCGATGTTTCCTATGATTTCCATATGACTATCCTGGAAATGGACCTCGATTAAGGGGTCCATTCGCGCGAGCGAAAAACTCCACAAAACCGAAACACAGGATGTGTCATTCTGTTCCACACATGGAACGGAGGATGCGACATGCGTCTGGATGACATTGTTTCGGTAACCTGCACCGATACGGACAAGACCGAGCAAGGCAAGGTGGTCCGTCTCGGTCGCGACCGCGCCGACATCATGATCGGCCCGGCAGTTATCCAATTCCGGATGACCAAGCCCGGTTTCTATATCGGCAACATGCACGGACTTGAGTTCACGATGAAGGCCGTGTGACGACCTCCTCACAGAGGCTTCCGGTATAGTGCCCAAACATTCATAAAGAAAAGGCCGGATCAGAAACTGACCCGGCCCATTCCTCAAAGATATTTCCAAGCCATCATGCCCGATGGCGGGAGATCACCAGTTCGCGGTCAGCGTCAGCTTGATCTCACGGCCGGAGCCGTAGGAGCAGACATATTCCGTCTGACAGCCCGTGACGTAGCGCTTGTCGGCGATGTTCGTCGCCGCGAGGTTTAGCGCAAGACCTTCACGAATTTCATACCCGCCATAAAGATCGAAAACCGTCGAGGACTTCACTTTCAGGGTGTTGGAGCTGTTCGCATAGCTTTCGCCCCGGCGCCGGACCCCGGCACCGACGGTCAGGCCGTCGACCAGTTCCTGGAACTCATACTCCGCCCGCAGCGCAACTTCGTTTTCCGGCACCAGTGTCGGTGTCTTGCCGATCAGAGAGGCATCGGCGTCTTCGGTGACTTCGACATCAAGCAGCGTCGCCGCACCGGCAACTGACAGACCATTCCCGAAATCATAAGCACCTTCCAACTCGAACCCGCGCGACCGTGCCTCGCCAAACTGATCGAAGTTCGGGAACGCACCCGTCACGACATTTTCCTGGTCGATCTGGAACACGGCTGCGGTCACATAGAAGTTGCCGCCATGCGGAGCCCATTTCAGGCCCAACTCGACCTGCTCGCCGCTTTCCGGCTTTGTCACGCCGTTAGCAGGCGAGGTGATCAGCGGATTGAAGAAGGTGGAATAGGTGACGTAAGGCGTCACGCCATTGGAGAATTCATAGGCGACCGCCCCGCGATAGGATGTCTCGCTGTCATTGCGAGAGAAGCCGCCGGCCCCGTCCTGCTCCGTGTCGGCGAAATCATGACGCAGGTTGCCGGTGAGAATCCAGCCGTCGCCAAAGCGGAGCTGGTCCTGGATATACAGACCGAGCTGCGCCTGGGTGGTGGTGGCGTCCTGATACGGCGGGTTCAGCGTCGGCGTGCCCGGGTTGGTCGGGTTCACCACCTGGTTGGTGCCGTAGCCAACCGCCTGCGTCTCATCGAGCCAGTAATGCCGCGCATCGAGGCCGAACAGCAGATCATGGCTAACCTCACCGGTTTCGACGACGCCGTAATACCGCACATCGGTCTGGGCCGTCCGGACCAGCGTATCGTGTTCAAAAGCCAGCATGCTGAGCGTGCCGTCAGCGTCGCTAGGCGTGGTCGCGTAGCCCGCATATCCGAACGGATACCAGTAACGCTCCTCGACACTGGCGACACCGCCGCGGCCGATACCAGTCAGGGTGAATCCGTTATCGAAAGTATGCTCGACGATACCGGAGGCCGAAAACTGCTCGCGGGAATACTTGTCCCAGTTGGAGTCGGAGAAGTTGGCGTCAGGGTCGATATAACCGAATTGCTCCGTCGACGTGACCGTACCTGCATAGGGCAGGAAGGTGCTGCCGTTATGCTGTTCCTCGGCGATATGTGCGTTGGCCAGCAGCGTCACTTCGGTGCCGGACGTGGTCGTGAACTTGTAGGACGGTGCCAGTGTGCCACGCAGGCCGGAGTTGAAATCGTCATACATGTCACCGCCCTTGAAGCGGCCGACCACGCGATAAGCCTGCCCGTCACCGAGCGGATCGCCGTAATCGAATGCGACGGAGCCAGCGGGCGCGTCATCGATACCGAGGATCACTTCCCGGACCCGGTCGCCCGGACGCTTCGAGACATAGTTCAGGATGCCGCCCGGGTTGGAGCCGCCATAAAGCGCCGAGGACGGGCCACGCAGCACTTCGATACGCTCAAGAGCATAGGGGTCCGTGTAGAAGGAGCCGAAGGCGAAAGCCAAATTCTGTGCGTTATCGAGGAAGATACCGGTCTGGTCGGCCTGGAACCCGCGAACGCGCAGCCAGTCGTAATCATTGTCGTCGCCGAACACATCACTGGTGACGCCAGCCGTATAACGAAGCGTTTCGCTGACCCGATCCGCGTTAAACCGCTTCAGGTCGTCCGTGTCCAGGATAGACAGCGACTGGGGAACCTCGGTTGCAAAAACCGGGACCTTCGAGCCGGTAACGGTCGGCGGATTGTTCGTGTCCGCAGCGGAACCGGTCGTATCCTCTTGATTCTCGAGAACAACAATAGGTTTGAGCACCGTTGTGCTCGCGCTGTCCTGCGCGACGGCGACACCGCCAAAAGAGAGACTGAGAAGAGCGGGCAAAACGACAAATTTGCCCGTGCCCCTGGGAGAAAATATTCGGATCATGGCCTGTCCCCAAACCTGACAAAACGACTGAATGGCTTGCAGCCATCAGGAAGCTGCACCTCTACTAGGTTTGCAGGGACAGACTGTCTTGAACGAACGCTCTGCTTTTTGAAGAATTGTATCGCTTGCACCACTGGCCGGGCGGCAGGCCGGTTGCGCGCCGAAAACTTCGGCTGAAATGGGCCTGATCGGCAAAGCCTGTATCGTGCGCCACCTGGGAAAGATGCGCTCCGTCGCTGAGCAGGCGTTGCGCATGCTGGATCCGCGCCTCCATCACCCACTGATGGGGCGGCTGCCCCGCCGTCTCCCTGAAGCATTTCGAGAATTGCGACCGCGACATCCCCGCCACCGCAGCAAGCTCCTCGATACTCAGCCGACGGTCGAGACGTTCCATCACGTGATCAAGGACGTCATCGAACCAGGCTGGCGCGGCGTCATGCTTCCGGCTTTGGGCATTGAGATGAAAAATCTCGTGGATCACGCCGCACGCCAGCGCCTCCGCATAGCCCTCAGGCCGCCGGGGCTTCCGGCACTCATCCGCAAGAAGTCCCGAGAGCTGCTGAAGCTCGATGCTGCCTGACAGGAATGCGGCCGACTGCATATCAGCAGAATGCCCAACGATCCGGAGAAGCTGCTTTTGCTCGATATGGATATCAATATGTTCAAGATATCCGGCTGTGAGGATCTTGCTGCAGACGGGCAGCCCTGCCGGAATATAGCAAGCGCCGCAGACGGTTCCAGCTTCCGCACCGCCCTGCTCAAGCGCCACGGTCGCGCCATCGAAAAACACGACAAAGCGGGGATCGGGGGAAACGTATTCCCCTGTGGCGCCGGATTTCGCCTCGACCTGCCAGTGGTCAATAACCATGTGGTCGAACTGCAGATAGTTGACGTCATGGACCGGGACGATGCTCCTGACGGAGGATTTCATACGCGGCCGATATGACATCTCACATCCTGCGGGTGATACTAAGAATGATTCTCATTTATTAATGGGTGTGAAGATACTTATGACAGGCCAACTGTCAATGAATCCGAGACCGGCACATCAAAATAGTGTGCTGGGCACCGCATGGGTCCGCCTTCTACACAGGAAAAAGCACAACCTAGAACAGGGAGAAGTATTCCCGCTCTTCCCATTCGGAGACGGCCTGGGCGTAACGGTCCCATTCTGCCTGTTTGATGTGGCTGTAATAATCCACATAGGCATCGCCGAGCGCTTTCCGGAAGAAACTGCTCTGCCGGAACAGCCCGATCGCGTGCTCCAGGCTTGATGGCAGCTTTTCCGCATCGCTATCGTAAGGCCGTTCGACAGGTGCCGGAGCCGTAAGCCCGCGCTCGATCCCGTCGAGGCCCGCAAGGATCTGTGATGCCATATAGAGATAAGGATTGGCTGTCGGCTCCCCGACCCGGTTTTCAACCCGGCTGGCCTTGTCGCCAGGCTTCGCCAAAGCGCGGATCATGGCGCCTTTGTTGTCCCGGCCCCACTGCACCCGGTCCGGCGCCAGCGTGAAGGGGCGATAGCGCTTGTAGCCGTTTACCGTCGGCGTCGAGAGCAGGCAGCTCTCGGCCGCGTGCTCGAGCAGGCCGGCAATCCAGTTCCCGCAGAGCGTTGAAAGAGTTTCGCCCTCCTCCGGGATGAACAGGTTTTCGCCGCTCTTCAGATCCACAAGAGACTGATGCAAATGCCAGCCGCTGGCCATCGCATCCTTGAATTTTGGCCGACACATGAAAGTCGCGTGCAGCCCGGCGCGGCGGCAGACCTGCTTCACCATGGACCGGAACAGGATCATGTTGTCCGCGTGCTCCATGGCCGGCGCCGGATGGAACGTCACCTCGCACTGGCTCGGCCCGAATTCCGCCTCGAAGGACCGTACCGGCAGACCAAGCGCCACCGCATTGCGCCGGACCAGATCGAATATTTCTTCCAGTTGGTCGTACCGGTCCTCGGTCAGATATTGATAGCCGTGAGAGAGCAACTCGGTCTCCGGCGCCTCTTCCGGCTGCCCGGTATCCCCGTGACCGAGCTTCGGGTCGGTTACTTTCAGGACATGGAATTCAACCTCAAGCCCGGTGACCAGATCGTAGCCTTGCGCGTTCAGCCGCTCGACCGCCCGGCGCAGTATCCCCCGGGAGCAGACCTCAAGCGGCACTCCGTCGGCATCCATCAGATCCGCCTGCATCCAGCCGGAATGCGGCGACCATGGCAGCACCTTGAAGGTTGCGGGGTCCGGATGCATCAACACATCCCCGGCCCCCGTTAAACGCCCTTCACCGAACCCAGCATCCTCCTGCCAGACAGGGAACACGGTGCGGTGCGAGGTGTCTTTCAGCAGCAGTGTTGATGTCATGGCAATGCCGGAGCGGAAGGCGCTCTCCAGGTCGGCCGCCATCACTGTCTTGCCGCGCAAGATCCCGTGCTGGTCCGCGAAGGAAATGCGGACGACTTCAAGCCCCTCTTCTGCTACCCGCGCCAGTACGGCGTCGATTGCACCCTGATCCACAGTCACCTCATTCACGAGAGTGCCGCGTCCCAGGAGCAGGAAGCACGCCGGCCGGCATCCCGGTCGATCCAGACAGACTCCCATTCCTCGGTCGGGCCGATGGCATCGATGGAGATCGGCCCCTGAATGTCTTTCGCCGTGGCTTCGTCGATTACCAGCGGCAGCTCGCCCTCGCCCAGCTTCACGCTCTTGATCGCGGCGCGCAGCATCCGCCGGTAGCGAACGATGGCGGCGTCGGAGGAGGCGAGATGCTCCCGGGTGCGGTCCTGAACCGCGCCCATGGATTCCACTGCCCACTGGTCATGCACATTGATGTCCAGCCCCATGCCCGTATAGGTCAGTGTCTTCTGCTCTTCCGGGTCGTAGCCATACTCGTTGGACTTGTTGCGGAGCGGCGCATAATCCGGCAGCCGGTGCTCCTTCAGGCGCTGCTCGCGCATCTTTTCCTTGTCGACCGGCGCGCCGAAGCTGGTGAACATCGAGTACCAGTAGCAGTGAGTATCATCCACCGGTACATGCCACTGGGTGATGGTCATCTCGTTCGACATCGGAATGGTAATGGCACAGGGGAAGACCTGATTGGTCACCCGCACGTGGCGCTGACCGTTGCCGAGATCGCGTAGCGCAATGATCCGCAGCCCGTAATCAGTCTCTTCTACCTTCAGCTCCGGGTTATCGAACTCCCGCAATACCTTGGTCATCGGCATGTCGCTCTGGGCCGCCTTGTCCCGGAACTGCTTGCCGTAGCCGTCGGCCGGGTCCTCGTCCTGCAGGAAACGGTGCAAGAAGGACGCATGGGCCGGGTCGATACCGATTTCCAGCGCCTGCAGCCAGTTGCATTCCCACAGTCCCTTGAAGGCAAAGACATGGGTGTCGGGCGCGCGGAAACAGTCCAGCGCCGGGAAAGCAGGCGGCTCGCCCGGCCCCATATAGGTCCAGATGACGCCGTTCTTCTCGACCGCCGGATAGCTGGAGATCCTGATGCGCTCATGCATGCGCGAGCCGTCCGGTTCTGCCGGCTGCTCGGTGCATTGCCCGGTCTGGTCGAAATGCCAGCCATGGAAAGAGCAGCGGATGCCGCCGCCCTCAAGCCGCCCGTAGCAGAGATCGACCCCGCGATGCGGACAGAACCGGCTCATAAGGCCGAGCGTGTTGTCTTCCCGGCGGAACAGGACCAGATCCTCGCCCATCAGCCGAACAGGCGCGACCGGGCGCGGGCCGTCAAGTTCGACCGCGAGCGCCGCCGGCATCCAGTAATGCCGCAGCAATCGCCCCGCCGGCTGATCGGCACCGACGAGCGTGATCTCGTCGTTCTTTTCCTGGCTCATCATGGCAGGGATTCCTCCGCGTTGAAGCGCTTCGATCCGATATCTCGGTTCGATTTCCTAGTACTGGCGATCCGGGATCTGAATCCTGATCCCGTCCATTTCAGACGTAAGTTTGACCTGACAGGAAAGACGGCTGGTCGGGCGCACTTCGGCAGCTGCGTCCTCCAGCATCACCGTCTCTTCTTCCTCGGCTTCCGGCAGAAGACTGGAGACTGCATCGTCGAAATAGACATGGCAGGTCGCGCACATACAGCTTCCGCCACACTCCGCCTCGATCCCTTCAACGTCATTGAAAACAGCAGCCTGCATGACGGTTTCACCCGTCTCAGCTTCAACTGTTTCAACGGCCCCTTCCGGCCGCACGAAATGAACGGTGATCTTAGTGCCCACGACATGTCTCTCCTTGCCAGCTCCCATCAGATATCGATTGAGGCTGACATATAGATTTGACCGATTATCGAACATTCGGTCTATTATTGATCAAGTTCAAAAATACACCGCAAACCGAGGATACGGTCAAGACCCCCGGAGTTCCATGATCGCCGACAAGGATATCTCACTCACCTTCATGAAGGGCATGGAAGTGCTCGAAGCGTTCGAGCATGCCGCAACCCCTCTCACGATCCCCGAGCTTTCCCGGGCAACCGGCATCAATCGCTCGGTCACGCGCAGGCTGGTCCTGACATTGGTTCAGCTCGGCTATCTCCTGGAGGCGAACCGCGCCTACACACCGAGCCCGCGCGTGCTCCGGCTGGCCAGCGGCTATCTGAAGGAACGGCAATTCGGGCGCACCGTGCAACCGGTGATGGCCGCCTATTCGAAGCGCCTCGGCGATGCGATCTCTCTCGCGGTCAGGGACGGGACGGACGCAATCTATGTTGCCTATTCTCCCGGCGATCCGGCGCTGATCACGTCCGGCTTCAGCATCGGGTCGAGATTGCCGCTGACCGCGACCGCGATCGGTCGCGTGCTTCTGGCTTTCAGCGAGCCTGGAGAAATCGAACGCATCCTCGCCGAGCCGACCGCCGCCTATACTCCAGCAACCAAGACAGACCCGGACGCAGTTCTTGCCGACCTTGCAACGACCCGCGCACGCGGGTTCGCCCACGTCACAGGCGAATACGAGCCCGGCGTCGCTTCCATCGCAGTCCCTGTCATGGGATCGAACAATATCGCAAAAGCCGCTCTCGGCATCGTTGGGCCTGCGGCGCGGTTTGAGGAGATGGAGGTTTGTGCCGCGAAAGCCGCACTGCTCTCGGAATGTGCGGAGACGCTGGGGAGCTTCGTTTAGCGGCACTTACAAGAGCATGGGAATGCTGACGCGGCGAGCCGGAGACGAAGCCCCGGCCCGCCACCCTGAGCCGATCCCAAACGGCCGCAGGAAGATCAATCACACGTCCCGACGCGGGCTATTGCTGAAAAGAGCCCATCAAAACACGCAATTTTTAGATGCGTACTCCAAAATCGCGGCAAACCATACATCAGTACTCGGCTGCACCGCAAGGGTTTACCAAATGGCCGAGACAACAGGCATCGGCCAGCCTCGCCGGAACTCAAATTATTTGTCTGGAATCCTGATTCAGAACAAAATTTTAGTGGGATTATAGAACCTTAGGAAACACACCAACGGCAAAAATAGAAATTTTGCCCATCTGGAAACATCGAAAAAATCAACCCAAGATTAATATCAATTCGTAAATCCAAATCGATTAACGCTAGAAACCGGAAAGTAGATTGAATTGTTGCCTGCTTGAGAAAAGCGGCACCCGGGAAATCCGATAATCTTTGCCATTCATGTCCTTCAGGCTCAGGAGTCCGGAAATCCGAGCCAGGGCTCGAGAACTTCAAACGTTTCATCCATGGCAAATGCTCCCGCAAATGGTATGGAGACATGCCCATAGCGCAAAGATATCTGTTCTTCAGCAGCCTCTTCGCCATGTTTGGTGACCGCCGCTAAATACAGCGCTGCCGCAAGTCCACTCCGATCGGCGCCGGCCTTGCAATGGATCAGCACCGGCCTCTCTGCCCGCTCGAAAACCAACAGGAGCTCTGCGGCTTTTTCCTGCGACAATTCAAGAGACGCGGACATGTAGAAATCGACATGGTCGATACCGAGACGATCCGCCTCGGCAACTTCCGCCTCATACCAGCCCTTACCGGTATGCTCTCCACGCAGGTTTACAATCGTCTTGATGCCGTACGCCTGGTGGTATTTGGAAATATCCGCAGCGCTTGGCTGAGCGGACCGATAGAGCGTTCCGGGAATGACGGTGTGGAAATTGCCGGTCAACTGAAGCCCGCCTAGGTAAAGCCCGGCTCCGAGGAGAAGGCCGAAAAATCCCCCTCCGATAACCCGTAATGCTTTCCTGCATCGCTTTTGCGGCACAGCAGAATGCTCCAGTGAAATGTCCGGAAGCCAGAGCCTGAAAGGTCGAACCTCTCAGGTTTAGTAATCTTCACGCAATGTCGAAAGCCCGATCCCGGTCGCCTCGAACCCGCCATCGACCGCAAGATACTGACCGTTGATATAACTCGCCTTGTCGCTTGAGAGAAAGAAGATCGCTTCGGCCAATTCCGTCTCGAGGCCATAGCGGTTCATCGGGATGTTGGCGTGATAATCGGCCCGAATTTCCGGTGTATGGACTTTCAGCGCCATCGCCGTGTCCACCGGGCCGGGGCAAACCGCATTAACCCGGATACCTACACTACCGAGCTCGGCCGCCTGCTGCTTGGTCAGATGCAATACCCCTGCCTTGCTGGTGCCATAGGCAACGCGGAGCGTGCTTGCGCGAAAGCCGGAGATAGAGGCGATGTTCACAACCGCTCCGCCACCGTTTTTCAACATCACCGGCGCGACGGCGTTGGTGCAGAGAAACGGCCCGTTGAGATTGGTTGCCATGATCTCGGACCATTCCTCGAAGCTGGTCTCCAGTACCGGCTTGAAATTCGCAATCCCGGCATTGTTGACCAGCGCATCGATGCGCCCGAATGCGGCCTCGGTCTCCTCGACCGCCCGGCGTACCTGATCCGGATCCGAGACATCGGCAAAGATCGGCATTGCGCCATTGCGGTGACCGATATCTTCCATCGCCTGTGTCAGCGTCTCCCTGTCCCGGTCCAGCAGCGCCACGCGCCAGCCCTCGTCAAGAAACTTGAGTGCCGCCGCCAGGCCGATACCGCGCGCGGCCCCCGTAATGATGGCAACCTTTGAATCTGTCATTTCCTACCCCGCTTTTTTGATACTGACGCCTCTTGCTTCTGCGTCTTCAGACTTGCTCGTGTCGGACGTTAGAAGATTGCCGCCCGGACAAAAAGAGATGACTGGCGCGTGCTCATAATGATGGTGGGCGCCAGTCCGGCGGGTCAGGTCTCTTCCGACCCGCTTCCGATCAGCGCCATGTCGAACGGCGTGGTCTGGTAGATCTGGTTGATCCAGTTGGCGAACAGCAGATGTGCATGGCTGCGCCAATGGTTTTTTGGTGCCTGCTCCGGATCGTTGTCCGGGAAATAATCGTGTGGCAGCGCGGTATCGAGACCACGCTCCCGATCACGGAAATACTCGTCGCTGAGCGAGTCGGAATCATACTCGATGTGATTGAACATGAAGAGCGTGTGCCGCGCTTTGTCCTCAAGCAGACACGGGCCCTTCTCGGCGGAGTCCATCAGGGTCGTGATGCCAGAATCCTCCGGAATGTCGGCTGAGCGGATTTCGGTCCAGCGGGACACCGGTATGGAGAAATCATCCGAGAAGCCACGCAGGTACGGCGATGCCGGCGCCATGTTGCGATGCCGGTAGACGCCGAACGCCTTCTGCGGAAGCGCGTGTTTCGGAACCCCGTGAAAGTGATAGAGCGCAGCCTGCGCAGCCCAGCAGATCATGAAACTCGAATGCACATGGGTCCGCGTCCAATCGAAAATCCGGCACAGCTCGGGCCAATAGGACACGTCCTCATATTCCATCTTCTCGACGGGAGCCCCGGTGATCACAAGCCCGTCGAACTTCTCGTCCTGCACGTCCTCCCATGGCTGATAGAAGGAAATCATGTGCTCCGCGGAGGCGTTACGCGACACATGGTCCGTCATCTTGATCAGGGACAGCTCAACCTGCAGCGGTCCGGCACCGAGCAGACGGGCTATCTGGGTTTCCGTACGGATCTTGTCCGGCATCAGATTCAACAAGCCGATCTTGAGAGGCCGCACATCCTGACGGATGGCATCCGCCTCGCGCATGACCATAACGCCTTCGGCTTCGAGCGCAGCGAAAGCGGGAAGATCGTTCGGAATCATGATCGGCATTTAAACGTCCTCTGCTGTTCCGGCGCATCGAGCAGAGCAGACATTATGGCGAGACCCGATTAGTTGCCGGTTCGGCCACATCTTCCTTTAGAGGAGCGCCACCTTGCCCGGAGAGCAGGTTGGCGTTGAGCGTCGGCTCAACTCTTGATGCAGACTGATATTTAATCGAAGCGGGCGCGTTTGGCAATTCCGTCGCTGGATGCCCGTCTAATTCGCAATCCCGGGAAATCATCCTTCAAGCCGTCGGGGAGAGCCGCGTAGGACGGCGTAGAGCAATGACGAGGCCCAGCGTGGCAATTGCCAGGCCCGCCCATTGCAGGATGCTTGGAAATTCGCCAAGCACCGGTATGGCAATCAGGATTGCCATGGACGGCGCCATCGCCGGAAAGAAGGAGGCTCGGCCGGGGCCGAGATGATGAACGGCACGCGCGAAGGCAAAAAGGGCGACCACGGCAGACAGAATTCCCTGCACGACGACCTGTTCGACGATTGCCTCAAATGGCGTCGCCAGCAGACGCTCCGGCCCCCAAACCATGAGGTAGAGCGGCCCGAAGAGAAAACCGGACAGAACGGAGACGATGGCGGTCGAAGTCCAGGCACTGATCCGCCAGCGGCGTACCAGGATTGTAAAACCGGCGAACATCGTGCCCGCGGTCGCGAACAGGATATCGCCCTTCCACGCTTCTGACTGCCCCGAGAACAGGTCCGGTCCGGCAATCGTCGCCAGCCCGATGACAAGCAGCGCGAGGCCTGTCAGCTTGGCCGGTGTCAGTCGCTCGCCGAACAGGATCGCGGCGAAACAGACGCTGGTCAGCGTCATGCCGCCCGGCTGGATAACCGCCGCATGCGCCGCCGGGGCGAAATAAAACCCGCTGGCCCCGACGATCAGAAACAATGGCCCCGCAAGCGCAGCGAGCATCAACGGCTTGAACCAGCCGAGTTGCACCAATTCCCTCCGCCCCGGCTGGCGCAGCAATATCGGCAGCATCACCAAGGCTGCCGAGGCGTAACGGAGAAAAGCGATATCGACCGCTTCGAGGCCGAGCACGACACCATGCCGGGACACCACGAGGAAACCGCCCCAGATGACCGCCGCCATTAAGCCGAAAGCGATACCGACACGCGGAGATTCCGCGTCGACCGCAGATTTAACGATGGTCGTTGGCATGTTTTTTTCGGTCCTGGGGAAAAGCGCTGCGCGCAAATTTTGTAGAGATGAAATCGCCCGCCGACCAGCGCGGAAAGTGAAAGCCAACTATCCTTTATTGCTATCGATCGAGGCCACATCAATCCGTTTCGTCCGGACCTGATCGAGCAGCCGTTCCACATCCTCTTTATGGCAGAGATCAGTACCCGGTGTCAGAAGCGCGGCCGAGCCAGCCGCAATGGCGTATCTGAACGCCGCCTCTGGCTCATCGCCCGACACCAGCCGCCAGACCATCGCGGCAAGGAAGCTGTCCCCCGCGCCCACGGCACTGATGGCTTTGACCGGCACCGCATCCGCGCGCACCCGAAGATCGCGGGTTACCAGGAACGCGCCCTCCTCTCCGAGGGTCAGCAAGAGGATTTCCGCCCGGCCATCCCGGACCAGTCCGGTGGCAGCCTCTTCCCAGTCCGCGCGACACTCAAGCGGCGCACCGGTCAGATCGCGCAATTCCTGCAGATTGGGCTTGGCCATATGGATGCCATGGCGTAGTGCGGCACCCAGGGCCGGCCCCGAGCTGTCGACAACAAGCCGGACGTCTTGGTCGGAGAGTTTTTCGGCGAGCCGTGCATATAGATCGTCCGGTGCACCCGGCGGCAGGCTGCCGCTCGCGACGACATAGTGATGCGGCTCGGCATAGGTGGCGACGGTATCGATACAGGCCTGCCAATCCTTCCGGTCGAGTGCTTCTCCGGGGAGAACGAACCGGTATTGCGCACCGCTGCGCGCCTCCGTTACGGAAAAGCTCTCCCGCGTTTCGGCGGCAACGTCGATGGCGATGCTGTCGACACCCTGCTCTTGCAGTATATCGCGGAGCTGCTGCCCGAGTGCGCCCCCTGCCGTATAAATCGCGCGGCAGGCACCGCCGAGGCGTCCGATCACACGGGCGACATTGATGCCGCCGCCCCCGGAATCGCGGCTGGCATCCCGGCATCGGAGTTTATTGGTTGGAACCACATGGTCTGTCACAGCCGACACGTCGACTGCGGGATTCATGGTCAGAGTGAGTATACCGCCCGTCAAAAAAATGCCCCCGGCCCGATCAAGTACGAACTTTACTCCGGCAGCATAGCGCGAGTTCCGACATGGCGTTCGAATTCACTCGCCAGACGGGTTCAGCACGAAATCAAAGCGTGAGCGCCACGGGACTTCGCCATCTGTCCGTTCAAATGATGCCAAAAGGCTCTGCTTCACGCCGAAAACCGCATCGGACGACAGATACGGATCTCCCTCAACGAAAGTGTGCGTCACCAGCTTCTGATAACCGGGCGCCGTCACCAGAAAATGCATATGCGCGGGCCGGTAGGGATGTCGCCCCAAAGCATTGAGCATTTTCCCGACGGGACCGTCATCCGGGATTGGATAGGAGACAGGCTTTATACCGACGAAGCTGTAGGCACCGTCCTCACCGGCAATGAAAACGCCCCTGTTGTTCCATTTCGGTTGCTGCTCCGGCTGTTGCACATCGTAGAAACCGTCCGCGTTGTCCGACCAGACATCGAGCTTCGCGCCTGCAACCGGCCGCCCCTCAAGATCAAGGACGCGCCCCTCGAACAGGCATTGCTCCCCCTTGCCGTCGAGACAGATGCTCTCCCCCATCTGCCGCACCGGCGCACCATCCACATGGAACGGACCGAAGACCGTACTCTCCGTCGCCCTGGCCGGACGGCGGTTGTTGATCGCGTCGACCAGCATCGAGAAACCAAGTGTGTCGGACAGCAGGATAAATTCCTGCCGTTCACCGGAACAGAGCTGCCCCGTCCGGGTCAGGAAGTCGATGCCGAACTCCCATTCTTCCTGCGTGAGATCCACTTCCTTTGCGAAAGGGTGCAGATGCTTCACGAGAGAGCTCATCACCACTGCAAGCCTGGGACTGATATCCTCTCCCATGCGATCGTGCACCGCTTCGGCGGAAGCCTCTTCCGTAAAATATCGGGTCATTTTCCTTCCCTCCCGGATCCGGATGCCTTCTTGCGAAAGCCTGCAACCTCTCGATAGCCCGCAGCAACTTCCTCAAGCTCTTCCGCCGAAATCAGATCCTCGATCCTGTCGTCAGGACCGGTCACCCGTGCGGCGGCAATATCCAGCACTCTTTCGGGGCCCGAGCGGCGGTTGGTCAGAACCAGTTTCGAGGTTGCGGGGCACCGCAATTCCTCATAGGCAAGCAGACCGTCCGGGCCAGGTTGTTGGGCCACTATATCCGCGAGAGTACGCGCGTCGATGATCGCCTGGGAGGCGCCATTGGCGCCGATCGGATACATCGGATGCGCTGCATCGCCCAACAAGGTCACCCGCCCAACAGTCCAGAAATCGACCGGATCACGGTCAACCATCGGAAACTCGGTTATCTGTTCCGTCGCCTCCATGACTGCGGCGACATTCATGTCCGCCAGCGCAAACTCCTTGAACGCCTCGATGAATTCTCGTGTTCCCTGCCGGGTCCAGTCCGCATCCTGAACATGGCGTGGCTGGTCGCGGCGCAACTCCGCCACCCAATTGGTGAGGGCTTTCCCCTGCCGCCGGGCCTGCTCGCTGATCGGGTAGGTGACGAACTTAACGTTATGATCTCCGACGATCATCATCGTTCGGCCATCGCCGATCATGTCCGTGGCCACCGCCCCGCGCCACATCATCGTTCCCTCATAATGCAGCGGCCCTTCATCCGGGTGTATCTGCGCACGGATCGCCGAATGCAGACCATCCGCCCCGATCAGCAGATCGCATTCGGCGCTATCACCGTCGGCGAAACGCATTGTCACCACCGCCTCGTCCTGTACGAAGCCTGACACCTTCTTTCCGATGACCACGGCATTGCCGCCCAGGCGCTCTTTCACCGCATCCAGCAGCAGGAACTGCAGCTCACCCCGATGGATCGAATATTGTGGCGCGGCGAAACCCGCCTCCATGTTGCGCGGGTCTGACTGGATCAAATGGCCGTATCTGGTCCGGTATTCTATGCAGCGGGTTTGAATGGCGGTTGCGTCCAGCACGTCCGCCAGCCCCAATTCCCGCAAGATCGCCGAGGCGTGCGGCATGACATTGATGCCGACACCCAAGGGGCTTATGTCTTCCACCGCCTCGTAGACTTGGACGGAAAAGCCCCGCTCGTGCAAACAAAGGGCTGCGGTTAAACCACCAATCCCTGCTCCCGCAATGCCAATATGCATCACATCCTCCCCTCGCTATTTTCATTATTCAATTTCGGCCGATTGTTCGCCGGGATAGATTTCTTCGAGAGTCAGGCTCACCCCGGACAGGATCAAGCCACTCTCGTGACTATAAATTGCACTATCTCAATATTTCAGGCGCGCCATGAATGATGCCCCTCTCGACCGGCACCAATATGTCCTGGGCTCCCCGTCCGCTCATGTCGGCCTGCTGAATTGCGAGCGGATCGCCGAGCGCCGTCATATCCACAACTGGAGCGTCGCCCCGCATTATCACGAGGGACTATCGCAGCTCTTCGTGTTTGGCCGGGGATACGTCACGGGGCAGATCGATGACCGTCACGCCTCACTGCCCAGCCCCGCGCTCGTCTGGGCCCCGGCTTTGTGCCGCCACGGCTTCGATTACGAGCCGGAAATGCTGGGATGGGTGATTACGATACCGAGCACCGACGTCGCCCGGCTGACGGAAGGGCGGCCATGGCTGCGGGAAAAAACCCAGAAACCGCAGGTCTTGCTGGGGGATGAACGCGCGCCCCTCCTGGCCGAAATACAGCTTCTGGTGCGCAGGATAGAAGAGGAACACCAGCGCCATGGCATGGATCGCGGCCTGGCTCTGGAAGCCCTGTTCCAGTTGCTTTTACTCGCCCTCTACCGGGGACTTTCAGGCGCTCCGGACACCCAGCCCACCGGAGCCAGCCGGGGCAGCCGGCTGGTGCAGCGCTTTCAGGAGTTGCTGGATCAGCACATGCCCGCCGCCAGATCGGTCGCCGCATACGCCGCCATGACCTCCGTCACCCCGACGCATCTCTCCCGCACCGTGAAGGCCGTGACCGGATGCACCGCAGGTGAAATCATTCAGGATAGGATACTCTTGGAAGCCAAACGCCGGTTGGTCTTCAGCGATCATCCGGTCGCTGAAATTGCCTACGCACTGGATTTCTCCTCACCGTCGTACTTTTCCCGCTTCTTCACAGTACGTACCGGCGAGACACCAGCAGGTTTCCGCCGCCGTGCGCGCCATGCGCCCGGCGGATAACGAAACCGCATGATCCGGCGCGGGTCCTTATGTCCGAGAATGGCTTTCATGCACATAGTGTGAAGAGCGCTTCAGGAATTTTCTCTCGACGAAAACCCAGGACACATATGCCAGAACAAGCGTGATGAAAGCGGCTGCGATCAGGGTGCCGTACGGATACAGCTCAAACAGTCCGAAATACTTCAGAAGCTGCAATGTCGGAAAATGGAACAAGTATACCCCGTAGGATAAATCCCCGATCCTGCCGACCCCGACACTCAGCCAGCCGATTTGCGACAGGCCGATGACGAACAGTGGATACATAGCCATGTTCGCATAGTCGGCAATTCCCGGCGGCACATCGAGCAGCAGATAAACCGCGCTCACCAGAAACAGCGCATACCGAACTCCGGGCCGGAACTCCTTCGCGGCAAGAAAACTCCCCAACACGAAGTACGGAAGCTGCCCGGGAAACTGCCGCGCCAGAACCACCCCCATCGGATGATCGAAGCCATAAGTGAAATAGGTAAACCACAACACCCCGCCCGCGAACATCAGGCAGAACCCCGCGAATAGTCCGATCTTTCGATAGAGAAAGACGATAAGGGGAATCAGCAGGTAGAGCATGATCTCTATCTTGATCGTCCAGAGAGCCCCATTGACCGCACTTATAGTCCAGCCCTCGAAAACTCCGGGAATGGTTGGCTGCAAAAAATTCAGGAAGATCAAATTGAAAAACAGATACTTGTATGTAGACGATGACGTGAAAAACTCCCCGAAACCCAGGGACGTAATGGCAAGACCGATCAGCAAGCCATATCCAATCACAGCACTATATGCCGGATAAATCCGCCTTACTCTTTTTTCAAAAAAGTCATAAACGGACGCGCTGGAGAAATAGCTTTTCGTGACCAGATACCCGCTTATTGCGAAGAACCCTTTTATTGCAAAATTAAAATCAAAAATGTCAGGCCACATGAACGCGCCGGATATTTCCTGCGCATGACTGAAAAAAACGATGATGGCTAAGGTAAGTCTGATTTCGTCAAAGCAGTTTTTCTTCACTGACAAAATCTGCCTCACGCCTTAAGCGACATACAAACAATAAGGAAACCGAGCGGCGATCTCAGAGGCAAGCAATTTGGGTGCCTGCTCAAGGAGCCCGGTGAAGCCTCATTCAGTTATTGGAACTCCAGTCAGGCACAGCCACGCCTGACAAATACCCATATAATCAATCCGTTAGTTAGAGGATCACTCCCACTCAATCGTCCCCGGAGGCTTCGAGGTGATGTCGTAGGTCACCCGGTTGATGCCCTTGCACTCGTTGATGATGCGCGTGGAGACCCGACTGAGGAAGTCGTGGTCGAAATGGTAATAGTCCGCCGTCATGCCGTCGGTCGAGGTGACGGCGCGCAGGGCGCAGGCGAAGTCGTACGTCCGGCCGTCGCCCATGACGCCAACGGTGCGGACCGGCAGCAGCACGGCAAAAGCCTGCCAAATGGCGTCGTAGAGACCGGCATTGCGGATCTCTTCCAGATAGACCGCGTCGGCCTTACGCAGGATATCGAGCTTCTCGCGGGTGATGTCGCTGCCGGGGATACGAATCGCGAGGCCCGGGCCGGGGAACGGGTGGCGGCCGACCAGGCTTTCCGGCAGACCGAGTTCGCGACCAAGATCGCGGACCTCATCCTTGAACAACTCGCGCAGCGGCTCGACCAGCTTCAGGTTCATCCGCTCCGGCAGACCGCCGACATTGTGATGGCTCTTGATGGTAACGCTCGGCCCGCCAATGAAGGAGACGCTCTCGATCACGTCAGGATAGAGCGTACCCTGGGCCAGGAACGCGGCGCCCTCGATCTTGTTCGCCTCTTCCTGGAACACATCGATGAAGAGCGAGCCGATGGTCTTGCGCTTCTTCTCCGGGTCGGTCTCGCCTGCCAGCGCGCCGAGGAACAGATCGCTCGCATTCTTATGGATCAGCGGGATGTTGTAATTGTCGCCGAACAGCCGCACGACCTCTTCCGCCTCGCCTTGGCGCAGCATGCCGTGATCGACGAAGACGCAGGTGAGCTGGTCACCGATCGCCTCATGGATCAGCACAGCGGCCACGGAGCTGTCGACACCACCGGAGAGACCGCAGATGACTTTCCCGTCACCAACCTGATCGCGGATCTGCTGGATCGCCTGATCCTTGAAGGACGCCATTGTCCAGTCGCCGGCGCAGCCCGCGACCTTGTGCACGAAGTTGGAGAGCAGCGCGGCACCATGCGGCGTGTGCACCACTTCGGGATGAAACATGGTGGCGTAATAGCGGCGCGCGTCATCAGCAACGACGGCAAACGGTGCGCCCTCACTGGAAGCGACGACCCGGAAACCTTCCGGCAGTTCGATCACCCGGTCACCGTGGCTCATCCAGACCTGCTCGCTGGCGCCGGTCTCCCACACCCCGTCAAACAGGATACAATTGTCCTTCACGTCAACGAAGGCGCGCCCGAATTCGCGATGGTCCGAAGTCTCGACCCGTCCACCGAGCTGGTGGCACATGGTCTGCTGGCCGTAACAGATGCCAAGCACCGGCAGGCCCGAGTCGAAAACGAGCTGGGGTGCTCTGGGGGTTTCCTCGGCGACCACGGAGGCCGGTCCACCCGACAATATGTAGGCCTTGGCCCCGAACGCCTCGATCTTCTCGACCGGTGTGTTGAAGGGCATGATTTCGCAATAGACACCAGCTTCGCGGACACGGCGTGCGATCAGCTGTGTGACCTGACTGCCGAAATCGAGAATGAGGATACGATCGGTCATCGGGCACCATTTGGTTCGGCGGGAATGAAGCGCAGGAAACTACCCGATGCATTGCACTGCGGCAAGGCCGGCGAACAAACCCTGGCTCCCCACTTCAACGCGCGCTTAAAACTTTGGGATGCAGGCTTGCGGCAATGATCAAGCATTGCATTAATCCCCTCAGAAAAAGACAAAAATCATTTGTCCGCACTAACGTTATGAGTTTTTCTCGCTCCGAAATACGCTCAGAGAGAAAAACTCGGTAAACGACATGGTCCAACAGGCGGCTCCGGAATTTACGACGGATTGGTTTGAAATCTCGAAACCGCGTTGGGAAGCCCTGATCCCTCGCGCGAACCCATCCAAAGTCCTAGAAATCGGATCCTACGAAGGCGCAAGCGCCTGCTTCGTTATCGAGAAACTCGGCGACCGGAAACCCATCGAGATTCATTGTGTCGATACCTGGGAAGGCAGTATCGAGACAACAGAGCGCAACATGCCCGCCGTCGAGCGGCGTTTCGACCAAAACATCGCAATCTCGATGGAAAACGTCGCCCATGACGTGAAGCTGGTGAAACACAAAGGTATGTCAGACCAGATCCTGCCCCGCCTCCTCACGGAGGGATATGCCGGCTATTTCGACTTCGTCTATATCGACGGCTCGCATCAGGCACCTGATGTTCTGTGCGATGCAGTGCTCGGGTTCAGGCTTTGCAAACCCGGCGGCTACATAGTGTTCGATGACTATCTCTGGACTGACAGATCGGCCACGGAACATGACGCGTTGCGCACGCCAAAGCTGGCCATCGATGCTTTCACGAGTATTTACGGCAAAAAAATAAGAGTCATTCCGGCGGTGCTCTATCAAGTCTACCTGGAAAAACTGTCGGACTGAGCAATAGCGCGCCTGATCGACGATCCAGAAAGACAGACCACTAGCTGTCGGTCCGCTCAATCCGGGCAAGATCGAAGACCGTCACGCCCTGGGAGTGAGAAAGGCTATGAGTGCCGACGAGCCCCTGTGAAAGCCGGGGCGGGATGGTGCAGATTTCGCTCTCGCGGAAACTCTCTTCATCCAATGTATCGATCCGGGCAATCCCCATGCCCTGGCCATAGGCGTCAAAGCCCTGAACCTGAAACACACGGAACAGGCCCTCCTCATCTACAAGGAACCCGCCGTTACGAGCCCGGCGGCTGTCGAAAACCACCGGATTGCGAGGGTGCGGGGCCCAGTTCTCGGAATCGAATGCATCGGCATGAAAAACGTGAAGCTCGGAATCATGATCGCCGATCCCCGCGCTATCGATATTCGTCAGCATCCACCATTTGCCGTTGTGCCTGAAAATACTGGTATCGGCCGCACTCACATCCCGCATGATCACTTTGTGAAGCTCCCACTTATTGGGAAAATTCACACATTTGTATAGCCGTATATCGCCGGCCTCATGCGTCTCCGGGCACATGTAAAGTCCGCCTTCCTCCTCGAACAGGTACGGATATGACAGGTGGAAATCTTCCTCCAGCGCGCACCCCAGATCGTCATATCCGCCCTCTCGCAGACCCAGCACAGAGATCTTCCCTCTCCCGCGCGCATAGTCGTAGTCCTCAACGAAGCAGAAATGTGCGCCATCCCGGAAGACGGCAAAAGGATCAGCCAGAAACCGGCCTCGGGGGTTTTTGACCGTCACGGCACGCCGGAGAACCGCGTCCCTCCAGCCACCGCCGAACAGGTAAGCGACACTCCATCGTTGCGACTGCCGGCGTATCCGGCGGACGAGCTTGCCTGACAGATGAAAGGCTGTTCGCCCCATATAAGCCAGTTGTTGAGCGATCGTGGGAGTTCGATAGAGCGGATAGGCGTAGGGCACCTTCGGATAGGCTTCCGGCAAACTGCCCGACCTGCCCACGCCTTCCAGCAGCCGGTGCAGGAAGATGTTGGCTTTCCTGTAGAGCTTAGCCTGATTGAAGGCATAGAACGGCGCCGTCCCGATCTGCCCTTTGAAGAGGACATCTCCGCCGTCGAGCTCGGCCGACAGTTTCTGGACAACAAATCCGGTAGAAGGCTCGCGATGAAACACCTCCCAAAAGCCGGCAGGGCTGCCCCGGTAGGTATCGTTATCCCCGTGATGAAACGAAAGAATGCCAAAGGGACAGACAGTAAGGATCTCTCCCCTCAATATGCCGCTCCCGCCGCGGATCAGAACATCGATATTTCTTTCGCGGATCGCCTCAACGTCACTCTCCGGGTAGTGATAAACCAGCCCGCTGCCGGAAACCTCCGGCGTGACATGGAGCCTTTCCAGGCCGATTTCATCCAGGGACTGGCGGTCGAAGAAACCTGACAAGATCGATGACGCGCGGCTGTTGCCGAGAGCAGACGATGCGAGGCTCGCGAGCCACCATTCCGCCCGCTGCAGCAAAGCGATCAATGCTTTTTCGGCAAGATTTTTTACGCCTCGTCTTTTGATGAAGTTCAATATTCTCCGAACTTTTGAGACCTCATCCGTCCGAAACGTTCTTTGAACGATCAGAAGACCGATCTCATATTCGTCCGACAGCCTGCTTCGATTAATCAGATCGGAGACAAGCCATTCCTGATCGCAATCATCGACAATGTAAGCGGCCTTCAACTTTCCCATGAGGCGTCCCAACGCACTGACATCGCGGAGAGATTAACAGTCCGGTTCGCGCCGTGCCGCACCGTGAGAGCGCGCGGGATAAAGGAGATGTCATGGAACAATGGGCGTCGCTAACCTTCAGCGCTCGCGAGACGCTCCTGGAGGGCGCGGATATCCGTCCAGCGATAGACCGTCTCTTCCGTCTTCGCCCCCATCACGCTGCACTCGATGGGAGCGTCGGCGGCGCCGCCCAGCTGCTCATAAAACGCTACACCGCCGCGATTTTCGCTCAGCACCGTCAGGACAAGGGCGCCAAAGCTGGCATTGGACAGCCCGAGCACGACACGTCCCAGCAGCGCCGTTCCGACGCCAAGGCCCTGAAAGCTCGGGTCTACATAGAGAACATAGATTTCGGCAATCTCGCCCGCTTCGTTTCCAACTGCGGCGATATCCTGCCGACGTATACCGCCCTGGCAGAAGCCCACGACCGTTCCATTCCAGTCGGCCACCTGAAACAGCTCGGCGTTCCGGTTCTTGGCAATCGCGTTCGACCACTGACCGGCCGACCGTACCGCGCGCAGTTCCAGCAGAACCCGGTCCGGCAAGATCCCTACATAGGCATCCTGCCAGGTTTCGACCTGCACTCTCGCAATCGCAGACGCGTCCTTGGGTAGTGCAGGACGTATCTTGATGTCTCTCGGATCCGGCATTGCTTTCCCCTCATCGGAACGCATCGGGATCATGATAATGGAGAGACAGCGCCGTTTAAACGCCGAAACGGCGCGACGAAAGCGCCCGGACCTTATTCGGCTGTTTCTTCTGCCGCGCGACGCTCCAGGATCTGCACGAAGAAACCGTCCGTCCCGTGCTTGTGCGGATAGAGCCGCAAAGCGGTCCCTTCGCCCGGACAGTCTCCACCGCCGAGCGGGACCACCGTCTCGGCCCAGACCGTAGCGATATCCAGTGCCTGGAACTCGCCTTCCCGCGCTTCCAGGAAAGCATCGACGATAGCCTCGTTTTCTTCCGGCAACAGAGAGCAGGTCACATAGGCAAGACGTCCGCCAGGCTTCACAAGCCGAGCCGCCCGCTGCAGGATCACGGCCTGCAACTCGTTCAACTCCGCCAGATCCGTCTCGTTGTAGCGCCAGCGGGCATCCGGGTTGCGGCGCCAGGTTCCGGTCCCGGAACAGGGTGCGTCGACCATGACCCGGTCGAACTTTCCGGCGAGCCGTTTCACCCGACGGTCACTGCCCTCGGCCAGAACATGCCGTTCAATGTTGTGCAGTCCCGCGCGGCGCGTGCGAACACCGCAGCGTTCCAGCCTGCCCTCGGACGTGTCGAGCGCCAGCACCCGACCCTTGTTCTCCATCAGGCCGCCAAGCACGAGGCTCTTGCCCCCAGCCCCGGCGCAATAATCAGCAACCTGCATGCCGGGTGCAGTACCAAGCAGCAACGCGGCAATCTGAGCGCCCTCGTCCTGGACCTCGATGAGGCCTTCCTTGAACAGCTTCAGACCGTCAATCGGCTTCCGCTCGGCAGACCGAAGACCGAAAGGCGAGAAAGGCGTCGGGGTGCACTCGATGTCCTGCTTGTAAAGCGCCTCCCGGATAGAATCCCTGTCCGCCTTGTGCAGCGGATTGATCCTGATGTCGAACGGCGCCTCGGTTCCCATGGCGGCAAGCGCGGCTTCCCGCTCGTCACCCAGCACCGGCTCAAGCCGCCGGTATACCCAGTCGGGCGTTTCCAGGCGTACGGCAGCCGGCATGTCCGGAGCACTGTTGAGGATTTGCCCCTTCAGCTTCGACAGCAGCGTCAGTTCCAGCTCGTCCATCACGTAGGGGGCGTGATTCTCACCGGAAAAGAGTTCCGTGATCGCAGTTTTCGTCAATTCGTCGACGAGCACCAGATCCGCAAGAACCCGCATGCGTGCAGTCGGATGCTCGGAGACTCCGGTCCGGCCAAGGTGCCAGTCGACTCGCGACCGGCGCCGGAGCAATCCATACACCCGATTGCGGACCGCATGCCGGTCCTTCGACCCCGCATAACGCCGCTGCCGGAAATAGCCTTCAAGAACACGATCGACCGGACGCGGATCGGCGTCGGCTTCTTCCATGATCTCGATTGCGGCAAGGAGGCGGGCCGCTGGGGTCATCTAAGTTGCTTTCGTTGTGCCGGGTATGCCCCGGGCGTTGTACCGAACTGGTTTACATGCTCGGACGGTAATTGGGGGCCTCGCGGGTGATCGTCACGTCATGGACGTGGCTTTCCCGAAGACCGGCGGTGCTGATTTTCAGGAACTTGCAGTTCCTCTGCATTTCGGCCAGCGTCGCGTTGCCAGTGTACCCCATGGCAGCCCGAAGCCCACCGATCAGTTGATGGACGACGGCGGAGACCGGCCCCTTGTAGGGAACCTGACCCTCGATCCCTTCCGGGACCAGTTTCAGATTGTCCGACACTTCTTCCTGGAAGTAACGGTCAGCGGACCCCCGTGCCATAGCACCGAGCGAGCCCATGCCGCGGTAGGATTTATAGGAACGGCCCTGATAAAGGAAGACTTCTCCCGGGCTTTCGTCGGTCCCGGCGAAGAGCGAGCCGATCATGGCGCAGTCCGCGCCGGCCGCGATGGCTTTCGCCAAATCACCGGAATACTTGATGCCACCATCGGAAATCACCGGCACACCGGCCTTGCGGCAGGCTTCGAGCGCCCCGGTAATGGCGGTGAGCTGCGGCACACCGACACCGGCAACCATACGCGTGGTGCAGATAGAGCCCGGGCCGATACCGACCTTGACCGCATCGGCGCCCGCATCGATCAGTGCCTGCGCCCCGTCCCGCGTGGCGACGTTGCCGGCAATGATCTGGGTCTTGTTGCTGAGATTGCGGATCTCTTCGACGGAACTGAGTACACCCTGGGAGTGACCATGCGCGGTATCGATCACGATGATATCGACCTCCGCATCAATCAATTCCTCGGCCCGGGCGGTGCCGTCCTTGCCAATGCCGGTTGCAGCAGCGACCCGGAGGCGGCCCTGCTCGTCCTTGCAGGCGTGCGGATGAGTCTGGGCCTTGTCCATGTCCTTGACAGTGATCAGGCCGATGCACTTGTGATCGCCGTCCACCACCAGCAGCTTTTCGATCCGGTGCTTGTGTAGCAGTGCCCGCGCCTCTTCCGGTGTCACGTCCTCACGCACCGTAATGACCCGCTTGGTCATCAGGTCCTTCACCGGCTGGCTCATGTCGGTTGCGAAGCGCACGTCGCGGTGGGTCAGAATACCGACCAGCTTGCCGGTCTTGGCTTTCACGACCGGGATGCCGCTTATCTTGAAGCGCATCATCACTGACATAGCGTCGGCCAGGCTTTGCTCCGGCGCGATCGTCACCGGGTTCACCACCATGCCTGCTTCGAATTTCTTCACGGTGCGGACTTCGCCGGCCTGGGCCGCTGCGTCCATGTTCTTGTGAATAACACCGAGGCCGCCGAGCTGCGCCATGCCGATCGCGAGACCGCTTTCGGTCACAGTATCCATAGCTGCGGAGATAACCGGAATCCCGAGTCTGATCGACCGGGTCAATTGGGTGGATGTATCGACTTGTGCCGGGAGAACCGACGAAAGAGCCGGTTCAAGAAGGACGTCGTCGAAGGTCAAAGCTTCGCGGATATCCATGGTGCCTCCGTTTGCTGCGGTGGCACGGCGCTATAACACCAGGTATGCCACCTGCCAAGCACGAAGTGCCAACGCTTCTGTTACGTTTCCGCAGAGCTGCCATGCGAGGCAGCACACAAAGTCCTATCCGGTGGCCCTAACAAGCCGGGAAGCAAGTGCATCCAGCCCTTTCTGGCCAGCTCCGTCCGCCAGGTTTCCGTCATCCCCGAAAGCGCTACCTGCGCCGGGCACCGTCACGAAACCTTCAACCGGAACGCAGCCGAGCTCGCACAGGCAATCCCGTAGCCGGGGCACCACGCGCACGCCACCGAGCCGGCCGGGAGATGCCGCCATCACCGCGACATGTTTCGACTTCAGCACATTTTCCGGCCCGCCGTCCTTTGACAGACGCGACACCCAGCTGAAAGTGTTGACCAGAAGCGGAGGCACGAAGCCGTTATATTCCGGTGTCGCGATCATCAACCCGTCATGCTCGGAGATCAGCTTTTTCAGGGCGAGGATGTTTTCGGGCACGCCGTGCGCGTCCTCATCGTCGCCATGATAGATCGGCGCCGGATAATCGTTGAGATCGATCAGCGTTGCCTCGCCGCCCGCCTTGCGTATGGCAGCAGCACCGGCCGCCGCCAGTTTCTTGTTCAGGGACTCCGCGCGCGCACTGCCCGCGAAAACGAGGATCTTCGAATTGCTCATGTGATGATTTCCGTAAAGGAGGCGTCGAGGGATTTAAACTGGGGCCACCGGAGGGCTGGACAAGGTACCGCCCTAAAGATCCTTGCTGAGATAGTAGCGGCTGTTGCCCGTCGGATAGTCCAAAGTCCCGAAAACGCTGAAGCCCAGCGACTCATAGAAAGGCCGGGCCTGAAAGTCGTAGGTATCGAGCAAAATTTTGGACGCCCCCAGTCGGCGCCCTTCTTCCGCGATCGCCTCGACGATGCTCCTGCCCCAGCCAGTTCCACGCAGGTCCTCGTCGATCCAGAGGGTGCTGATTTCTGCGACGCCGAGATTTACACGACCACCGGCTCCGCCCTTCAGGGCTCCTTCGGAATCCTTGATCTCCACCGTGAAATATCGGCTGTCCCAGTCGGATCGTTCTTTGTTGAAGGCAACCAGCCGCCGGTCGATCTCCTCGAGATCTTCGGTCACCCCCTCCTCGATCCTAAGTGTCAGGTCCTGCGTCATCGGCTTCATCCATTACGGTATCATCCCGGCGATCCTCAACCAGTCCCCTGAAGCCGGTGCAAACCACATAGGCTTCGGGCGATTCAGGACGACTGGCCGCCGGTTTCGCATGCCTCACAACCCGGAAGGCAAGCTTCATCCGCCGCAGCATTTCTTGCTCGCTACCGCCTTTGAAGACTTTCGCGACGAAGCTGCCGCCCTCGGCCAGCACCTCAAGCGCGAACTCGAATGCCGCCTCGCAGAGAGCGGCGGTCCGCAAATGGTCCGTCGGTGAATGACCGGTCGTCGAGGCCGCCATGTCGCTCAACACGACATCGACCTGCTCCGGCATCCGCTCCCGCAGGGCGGCGAGACCTTCATCACTCATGAAGTCGCCCTGGAAGAGATCCGCGCCCGGCACCGGCTCCATTTCCAGAAGGTCGATGCCAATAACGGTGCCTTTGCCTTTGCTCGCCCCGACGATATCCACCGCGATCTGGGTCCAGCCGCCTGGCGCCGCGCCGAGATCGACGACCTTCTGGCCGGATTTCAGGAAGTGGAACTTCTCGTCAAGCTGTTGCAGCTTGAAAGCCGCACGGGACCGGTAGCCGAGCTTCTGCGCCTCGACCACGTAGGGGTCGTTAAGTTGCCGGCGCAGCCAGCGTTGTGATGAAGGTTTATGTCGACGCGCATTCTTGAGCTCGACGCTGGTCATCCGGGACCCAGAGCCTCGCCCGCCGCGCCGTCCGCCGCGATTGGTTGTCATGGCCGCTTAAGTGCGCCGGAAGCGGCTGTCTCGTCAACCCATCCCGCCTATTCCGCGGACTAAACACGCTGCAAAAGATCGACAAGAATGCCTTCACGCAGCCCTCTGTCGGCGACCCGGAGCCGCCCTACAGGCCAGCGCTCGCAAATTCCCTGCAGGATGGCGCAGCCGGCGACAACGAGATCGGCCCGGTCCGAGCCGATGCAGGGCATTGCGGCCCGCTCCCGGTAGCCGACCGACGCCAGGTGCTCTGCAATCCCTTCCATCTCCGAAAAATCGAGATAGGTACCGTCGACCCGGTTCCGCTCATAGCGGCGCAAATTCATGTGCAAACCGGCAAGTGTCGTCACCGTCCCCGAAGTTCCGACCATCTGCACCAGACCATCGCTGATTGCGGTACCGATACCGAAGCGGGTTTCGAACTCGTCGAGCGCCGCTCGGGATTCCTCGACCATTTTACGGTAGGTGGCACGGTCGAACCTGTCCCCGCCATAACGCTCCGACAAAGTGACCACACCGAACGGCAGGGAAATCGCGTCGAGCGCACCGCTTCCATTACGTTCGGTTTCATGGTTCTGCGCACGGTGCCAGACCAACTCGGTACTGCCGCCGCCAATATCGAAGACCAGCGCGTTCGGGATGTTCGGGTTGAGCAAGGGCAGGCAGCCGGCCAGCGCCAGCGAGGCCTCCTCGTCCGTTGAGATGATCTCGATATCCAGATCCGTCTCGGAAGCAACCCGCTCCAGAAAGACGTCGCAATTACGTGCTTTACGACAGGCTTCCGTCGCCACGACACGGGAGAGGGTGACGTTCTTCTTCGCCATCTTCCGGGCACAGATTTTCAGAGCCTGGAGCGTCCGGTCCATGGCGTCAGCAGACAATTCCTGACGGCTCTGAAGTCCCTGCCCCAGGCGGACGATACGGGAAAAAGCATCAACAACGCGAAAACCGGATCCGTGCGGGACGGCGATCAGCAACCGGCAATTGTTCGTGCCCAAATCCACAGCAGCCAGAACCGGCGGTTGGCCTGGTTTTTTGGGTGCGCGGACGGCAGCGCTCGACGATTTCGGAACCTCGCGCCGCAAAGGCGGCCGCGACCGCTCCTGGCGCCCCTTTTCCGGATCACCCTCCGTCGAACGTCCTCCCCGCCGCGTCGAAAGCGAACGGCCGGTGGACATGCATCACTCATTTCAAATGGCGCCTCCGGCGTCCGGAGGCTGTTTCAACGGATAGTGTAATAGGATTATCTAAAATTTCATATAGTACGGGCTGATAAGTTCCGCGTTTTGTGAGCTGACGATCAAGTGCCGGTTACTTTTTCCGTAATCAGACAGCCCTACGACATCAGTCCTCAAAGATAAAAGTGAACGATGGAGCGCCCTTCAACGATCTCGACCCGCGCTTCAAGGTCAAAAACCTCCTGGATATTGGTCGCCGTCACAATCTCGGCGGGTGCGCCCTGCCGGACCAGTTTTCCGTCCCGCATGGCAATGATGAGATCGGAATAGCAGGACGCGAAATTGATATCGTGCAGCACGAGAATGACACTCTTGGAACGCTCGTCGGCGGCCCCGCGGCAACAACAGCTTCGTAATCCGGCTCGA
Organism: Nisaea sp.; assembly: GCF_034670185.1. Taxonomy (NCBI): domain Bacteria; kingdom Pseudomonadati; phylum Pseudomonadota; class Alphaproteobacteria; order Rhodospirillales; family Thalassobaculaceae; genus Nisaea; species Nisaea sp. The sequence continues at coordinate 372,297 of NZ_JAXMNY010000001.1, read as the reverse complement.
ACAGGGAGCCAACATTCACGAGTTGCCACACGCCTGTTTGGGCAAATGCTCCGGCTCGGGAACGCCCGTCTCCTTCTTCAGACCGGGTCAGCCTCCTGTCGCGCCACTTTATCCGCAACCCAGCTATAGGTTTTTTCTAACCCCTCGCGCAGAGCCGCACTCGGTGCCCATCCCAATTCAGCCCGAATCAGGCTGTTGTCGGAGTTCCGGCCGCGCACACCGAGCGGACCCGGTACATGGCGTTTCGTCAGGGACTTTCCGGCAATCTCACAAACCATGTCGACCAACCGATTGATGCTGACCATTTCGTCCGAGCCGATATTGACCGGCCCCGCGAATCCGGACCGGGTCAGCCGCAGAACGCCATCCAAGCATTCGTCGATATAGAGAAAGGAACGGGTCTGCTCGCCATCACCCCAGATTTCGATCTCGCCGCCATCCTGCGCCTCAGCCACTTTCCGGCAGATCGCCGCCGGCGCCTTCTCCCGGCCATCGTTCCAGGACCCTTCCGGGCCAAAGATGTTGTGGAACCGGGCGATGCGGCATTCGAGGCCATGGTTCCGTTGGTAGGAGAGATAGAGACGCTCGCTGAAAAGCTTCTCCCAGCCATATTCGCTGTCCGGGTTGGCCGGATAGGCACTGTCTTCGCGACAGTTCGGAGTGTCCGGGTCCAGCTGATTCTCTTGCGGATAAATGCAGGCCGAGGAGGAATAGAAGACCCGCTTGATGCCGTGCCTGTTGCAGATATCGACAATATTCAGATTGATCGCCGCGGAATTATGCATGACGTCGGCATCGTGATCGCCGGTGAAGATGTATCCGGCGCCGCCCATATCCGCCGCGAGCTGATAGACCTCATCGAACTTCCGATCGATCACGGCCCGGACATTGCTCGGCTCGCGCAGGTCAGCAACGACGAAATCGTCCGCTTCGGTTCTGGCATAACGCGGATGCTTCAGGTCGACACCCCGCACCCAGCAGCCCTCGGCTTTGAGCCTGCGGACCAGATGGCTGCCTATAAAGCCGCCTGCCCCGAGCACGAGAACCTGTTTCATACGGAGATTTCCACTTTCATCGACTCCTGAAGCGCCTGGCGAGCTGCCAGGCGCAAGATTATCCAAAGCACAGAGTCTATGATGCAAAAATGTACAAATGATAACCGGCACGGCAAAGCGCTGGCTGCCCATGACCGCTAGTTTCAAGCTGCTCCGGCAAGGCATATCGCCAACGGTGATTTTGGCACTTGCCATCCGCAGGCAAGCTCGCTAGTTTCCCGCCGCTACCGCGAGCGCATTTGATGCGTCGGTCCCGTTGGGGGATAGTTTAACGGTAGAACTACGGACTCTGACTCCGTCAGTCCTGGTTCGAATCCAGGTCCCCCAGCCATTTCTCTATAAACGAACAGCAACAGTTGATCTGAAACGATCCTCGTTCCGCTCGTCTGTACTGTCACCACAGTAGCGCATGGCCTCCGTGTCCTTATCTCTAGAGAAGCGGTTCAACCTAATGATGGCCGCGCCGGATCGTGCAGCGCCATTATACGATGAAGAGTCGGCCCGAATCTTCATCACTAAAAGCCCCATAAATTCTGCATCGAAATAACAATCAAAGATTACATTTACATGCCGTCAGCACAGTGAAGACTAAACCATCTCCACACCATACTGGCGCCATCCGATGCTCACACACTCCCTTTACTGTCTCAAGGAGGGGCGTTTGACCGATGGCAAGATCACGGATATAGAGACGGTTAACTCGACATAAAAAGTCGAGAGCGTGACCGGAGAGAGAGTATGATCAGGAACGGCATCAAGCGCGATCTGATCGCTGCCATCGCCGCTGTCCCGATGGCGATGTGTCTGACCGCCGGAGTGGTCAGATCGGAGACCACGGTCAGTCCATCCTCGTTCCGGCAGATAGAAGAACACCTTGCCGCAGCTGATGATCTGCTGCTTCAGCCCGCGACCAACGATCAAGCGACGGCCTCACAATCAGACGATCTGCTGCTGCCGGCTTCAAGCGACTTGCCAGCATCCTCGCAATCAGACGACCTATTGCATCAGCCAAGCTCAAGCGACAAGTCGGCGGCTTCAGAATCAGACGATCTGTTGCTTCAACCAACCTCACAATCGGGTGACTTGCTGCTTCAACCGACGCCGGATGACGCCACGCCATCAATCGCGCCTGCTATCGGCGCCCCTGCCCCACCAAATAAACCAGAGGATACCGCTGGAACCACACCGGTGGCGGCTGCCCAGCATGAGAAACTGTTCGCCGAGAATCGCTTTCCCGCGGCCACCACCTGCGCCACCTGCCACCCCAAACAGTATGATGAATGGTCGGCGTCGCAGCATGCCTACGCCCAGCTGAGTCCGGTGTTCCTGACCATGCAGGCGGCGATCAACAACAAGACCAGCGGCACCAATGGTGACTTCTGCATACGCTGTCATACGCCGGTCGGCATGAACCTGGAAGAATCGGTCTACGTCTCCAACTTCGAACGGCATCCGACATCTCGCGAAGGCGTGACATGCATCGCCTGCCATCGGGTCAATCGCAATTACGGCAAGATCAGCGGCCGTCTGGCCGTCGTCGAGGGCGACATTTTCGAGCCGGTCTTCGGCCCCAAGGGCGACGATGAACTGAAACGGGTCCTTGATCAGCCGGAAACCTACCGTGTGACGACCGACCGTGACGCGCCGGGCCGCGCCATTCACACCGAGGTCGAACGGTTTTTCCCGCTGGTGACCTCCGGCTTCTGTGCCACCTGCCACGACGTTACCCTGGTGAACGGCTTCCGGCTGGAGGAGGCCTTCGCCGAGTATCATCAGTCTCCGGCCTCCAAGGCAGGTGTGAGCTGCCAGGACTGCCATATGGGCAAGGAACAGGGCGTTGCGTCCGGCTACGAAGAAGGACCCGCGGCAATCGTCGGCGGCGTGCCGACGCAATCCCGCAAGCTGGCCAGCCATTTCTTTGCCGGTCCCGACCACTCGATCCTCCAACCCGGCCTGTTCCCGCTGAATGTAAAGGCGCAGAGCTTCAAGACCATGCGGGAATGGATGGCGTTTGACGACGCTGCCGGCTGGGGCACCGACGCATTCGAGGACGCGGCACCGCGCGACTACCCGTTCCCCGAGGCATGGCGTTCGATCGACGATCGCTACGACGCGCGCAAGATCATCCAGGAACAGAAACTGCGGCTTGAGAAAGCAGAGGAGCGGCGCCTTGAAGTCCTGCGCAACGGCCTTGCACTCAGCGAGATCGACATCCTGTCCGCCGAACCCGGCACGCTTTCCTTCTCGGTGTCGGTCCGCAATATCACCGACGGCCATTCGGTGCCGACCGGCTTCGATGCCGAGCGCCTGATGTTTCTGGAGGTTACGGTCGCCAACAGCGACGGGGCCGTGATCTACCGCTCGGGCGACCGCGATCCGAACGGCGACCTGCGCGACAGCCATTCCGCCTATGTTCATGCAGGCGAGCTGCCGCTCGATGAAGATCTGTTCAATCTTCAGTCCAAGTTCCTGGTCCGCCTGTTGCGCGGCGGCGAGCGCGAACAGGTATTGCCGATCAACACCTCTCAGGGCGTGCTGCCCTTCGTGCGCCCCGAAGCGCTGCCGACGACGATTTACGGCCGCCCCCGCAACACACGAAAGCACAAACAGACCATCGATCCGCTGGGCAGCCGGACAGCCACCTATGCCATACCGGCGGACGTGCTGACCGGTTCGGGACCCTATGCGGTCTCCGTACGCCTTCAGGCACAGATGGTACCGGTGAACCTGATCCTGGCGATCCAGGATATCGGCTTTGATTACGGCATGAGCCCGCGTCAGGTGGCCGACGCAGTGGTCGACGGTACGCTGACCATCGCCGAACGGCAGGCGACCGTGACCCTGGACGCTCCAAAGCAGGCGACGACCCAATGAGCAGGAAACTCTTCTGGAGCCGTTTACTGCCGGTGGCGGCCATACTGTTTGCCGCATCCGCCGCGTCCGCGGAGGTGAAGACGCTCTCCGAAGAGCCGATCCCCTATAAGGGCGATGAGCTGCCGGAACGCACGAAGCCTCTGCTGGAAATTGGCCCGGCCCTGCTTGGTACCGGCCCACTGGATCCGGGCTTCGTGCTGCCGACGGGTGCCGTCTGGCAACCCGCCCTCTGGGTCTTCGGCCAATACCGCACCGGCATCGATATCTACAAGAGCGGCGATGCGCCGGAAGTTCAGGAATGGGCAAACCGGCTCGACCTGTTTGCCAACCTGAGACTTACCGGCACCGAGCGGGTGCTGTTCGGACTGTCCCCGTTACGCGACGAAGGCAAGTTCACCGGCTATCACCGGCGGCCAGAATCCCGCGAAGGCTTCGACAGCAACTTCAGCGGAGAGATCACCGCCCTCTTCTTCGAAGGCGAAATCGGGGAGATCTTCCCCGACGCGGATCCCCTCGATGCGGGCGGACTCGATCTCGGCTTCACAATCGGGCGCCAGCAGCTTCTCTTCCAGGAAGGCCTGCTGATCAACGATACGATCGACGCCGTCGCCCTCACCCGCGACACCATCACCATCCGCGACCATTCGGTCGACACCCGCCTCACCGGCCTGTTCGGCTGGAGCCATATCGACAGAGACGACAACGAGCGCGACCATGACGCGCGACTGTTCGGCCTGTTCTCCGAGACCGATTTCGACACTTCTACCATCGCGCTGGATGCGATCTGGGTGACCGGCGGCGAAAATGACAATGTCGAAACCGACGGACTGTTTCTGGGCGCTGGAACCACCCAGCGGATCGGCAAGGTGAATACCGCCTTCCGTGTCGCCCAGTCCATCGCCCTTGATGAAGCCTCACCATCGGTCGATACCGGTACCCTGTTCCTGGCTGAGCTGTCCGGCGACCCGATGGGCAATGACGACGTCCTCTACGCCAATGCCGCCTGGGCCATTGACCGCTTTGCCTCGGCGGCGCGCGATCCGATCGCCGGCGGCCCGCTCGGTCCGGTCGGTATCCTGTTCGCCTCCCCTGGCCTTGGCGACTACGGAACAGCGCTCAGCAACCGGGCAGAGAACATCGTCGCCGCCGCGACCGGATATCAGATGTTCTTCAATCAGGAGCGCACACAGATCGTCGCCGAGATCGGCACCCGCCTCGCGACCGATAGGGACCAGAGAGACGCGGTTGCCATAGGGTTGCGCTTCCAGCAGGCACTCGGTGCGCGTGTCGTTCTGCAGCTCGACGGCTTCGTGTCCCGCCAGGAGAACCAGGACACGGGTTACGGCGCGCGCTCCGAGCTTCTGGTGAGGTTCTGAGCCGATGGTCGGGATGATCGAGACAATCGGATATGTCATCGTTGCCGGCACCGCTGCCGAGATGGCACTCAGCCTGTTCGGCACCTGGCGGCGCGGACATCTGGAGCGCCGCAGCTTCGCCGCCGAGGCAAGCCTGTTTGAACGCCGTGTCGAGCTGTCACTGAGCCGGGCCGAGGCCGAACGGGATCTGACGATCAATTCCTGGAGCGGCTTCCGCAAGTTCAAGGTGGCACGCAAGATCCGTGAGGCCGACGATATCCACACCTTCGAACTGGTCCCCCACAATGGCCGCCCGCTGCCGCAATATCTGCCGGGCCAGTACCTGACGTTCCAGGTTCGCATTCCCGGTCAGACCAAGCCGCTTGTGCGCTGCTACTCCCTGTCCGACGCCCCCGGCAATGACGAACGCTACCGAATCAGCGTCAAAAAAGTTCAAGCGCCGTCAGGCACGGAACACGCTTCCGGAGCAGTGTCGAGCTATCTGAACGATGTCGTGCGCGAAGGCGATATCCTGGACGTACGCGCGCCCGCCGGGACTTTCTGTTGCGATCCCGCTTCTGACCAGCCGATTGTGCTGATCGCGGGCGGGGTCGGCATCACACCCCTGCTGAGCATGCTGAACAGCGTATGCAGCGCCCCCACCGAGCGTGAGGTCTGGCTGTTTTATGGTGTCCGTAACCGCCCGCAGCACGCATTTGCGGATCATATCGCGGGCCTGCGGCAGCTTTATCCCAATCTGCATGTCGTGAACTGCTACAGCGATCCGACCGAGGCCTGCGTGCCCGGCAAGGATTACGACCACGAGGGCCGTATCAGCCTTGAGGTTCTCAAAGCCAACCTGCCGTCATCCAACTATGCCTTCTATCTGTGCGGACCGGCGCCAATGATGGAAGTTGTCTCCGGCGAGCTACGCGACTGGGGCGTACCGGCGGACGACATCCGGATCGAAGCATTCGGAGCGGCCACCGTGCAGCGCCAACCGAGCGAGCGGCCCGTAGCAGCCCCCGAACCCGGTATCGAGATCCGGTTCGACCGCTCCGACAAGGTTCTGGCCTGGGACGGCTCAGCAGGCACGATCCTCGAACTCGCCGAAAAGAACGGTGTCGCATTGGAAAGCGGCTGCAGGGCCGGACATTGCGGTACTTGCGTGGTCGCCATCAAGGCGGGCGAAGTCGATTACGTCGCCGACCCGGCCGTGTCGCCGGAACCGGGCACCTGCCTCGCCTGTATGGCGGTGCCGCGCGGCAAGGTGACCCTCGACGCATGATTAAAATGGAACAAGACGGATACACAACCATGGACAACATTATGAGCACGTGGGCTTCACGCTACCTTGCTGCTGCGGCGGCGTTGCTCGTCATTCTAGCGGGCCTTTCCGTCTCTTCCGTATCCGCGCAAACGAGTGACGAGCATTTCAAGATGATCGGACCGGCCAAGTGCGCCGAGTGCCACAAGACCGAGACCGAAATCTGGAAAGGGACACATCACTTTTCCACCTTCACGGAATTGACCCGCAGGAAAGAGGCGAGCGAGATCGCCGAGCGCATGGGCATGCGCCGCATCAAGTCGGAGAGTCTTTGCCTGGACTGCCATTTCTCAATGGTGGAAACGGCTGGCGGCACTCCCGAACCCGTTGCCGGTATCTCCTGCGAAAGCTGCCATGGGGCGGCCAGCGCGTGGCAGCCTATTCATAGCGGCTTCAGCGGCAAGAAGGAGGGGCAAGAGACCCCGGAAGAGATTGCCCTGCGCTGGGAAAAATCCGAGGCCGCAGGCATGATCCGCCCGAAGGACATGTACCGTTGGGCCAAGAACTGCTTCTCCTGCCATGTCGTGCCCGAAGAAAAGCTGGTGAATGTGGGCGGCCACAAGGCTGGCAGCCCGTTCGAGCTGGTCGCCTGGTCCCAGGGCGAGGTGCGCCACAATACCTGGCACACCAAGGGCGCCAGCAATGCGGCGGCGTCCCTGAACGACAAGCGCCTGATGTTCGTCGTTGGCCGTGCGGTCGAGCTGGAAACAGCGCTGCGGGCCGTCGGCAAGGCGACACAGAAGGCGAGCTACGCGGTGTCCATGGCCAAGCGCGCTCAGGCCGCGCGACAGGCAATCGGCGCACTTGACGGTTTCCTGAAAATCGCGGAGCTGACCGAAATGGGGACAGTGGCAAACAGTGCCGGTCTCAAGCTCAATAACGACGCGGCCCTTTCGGCGGTGGCGGACAAGGTCGGCGCCCTCACCCGGCAAATCGCCGGCAAATATGACGGCAGCACCTTTGGCACGATCGACAAGTATCTGCCGGCGGAATCCGCCTACAAGGGAACCCCGGCCCGCTGAGGGCCGCATTGATGTCCGCCGAGACAACAGCGATCAGCCGTCCGCGGCGCTGGGATAATCCGTTCGACCCCGATCTGTCGACGGCGGATGTCGAGCGGATACTCGCGGCACCGGTGTTCCGCGACCTTGACCCGAACCGGTTTCCACCGGGCCAGTCGCTGCCGGATATCGTCCGCAACGATGCCCGCATAAACCGCTATCAACGCGGCGACATCGTCGTGCTCGAAGGCGATTACGGTAACTCGGTCTTCGTTATCCTGAGCGGCAAGGTCAATGTGCTCTACGGCTATCTGCCGGAAATCGGGCGGCCACCACGCCGCGCGCGTCGTCCGTTCTGGAACGCGCTTGCCCAGCTCTGGCGCAATTCGCGTGAAATCGAGACACGGACCCTGTCACCATCTGCCCGCGCGGTCCATATGCGCGCCAACCGGGGACGCGCCTATCTGCCCGATATCGAGCGGGTCATCGCGGAGCATTCTGTCACCCCGCTTGAGCATGGTGACATGTTCGGTGAAATCTCCGCCTTGTCGCGCGGGCCACGCACGGCAACTGTGTTCGCCGATACGGACTGCGAACTGATTGAGCTGCGCTGGCAGGGCTTGCGCGATCTGCGCGCGCGCGACCCGGACCTGCGTGAGCGGGTCGACCACCTGCACCGCACCCGCAGCCTGCTCGCCCACTTGTCGGAAAGCCCCCTGTTCGCCCATCTCGACGAAGCGACGATTGCCCTTGTCGCCCAGGAGATCCGCTTCGAGAACCACGGCACACAGGAGCTGTTTCCTACAGGCGAATTGCCCACCGAGAGCGGCGGATCACTGGCGGGAGAGCCGCTGATCGCAGAGGAAGGCAGCCTCACGGACGATCTGATCATGATCCGCGCCGGTTTTGCCAGGGTGACCGAACATCTCGATCACGGCAATCGGACGGTCGGATACCTGAAGAACAACGACGTCTTCGGCCTAGAGGAAATTGTCCGGCAATGGCGCGGCAACGGCTCGGTCCCCTTGCGTAACAGCCTGAGGGCGATCGGCTATCTGGACATTCTGCGCGTGCCTGCGGTGGTGATGGAGCGCTATGTCCTGCCGACCATGCCGGAACACCTGTTGCCGGTGGCTGCGGACACCGACATTCGCGCAACACCTGTCTGGAAACGCGACGAGAGTGCGACCGGGATTGAGCAGCCTCTGGTCGACTTCCTGATCGACGAACGGATCATCAACGGCACCCAGTCCATGGTAATCGATCTGGACCGCTGCACGGGCTGCGACGACTGTGTGAAGGCCTGCGCCGCAACCCATGACGGCAACCCGCGCTTCGTGCGCCAGGGCCCGTCCCACGACGACGTCATGATCGCCAATGCCTGCATGCACTGCGTCGATGCGGTTTGCCTGATCGGCTGCCCGACCGGTGCGATCCACCGGGACCTGTCCTCCGGCGATGTTCATATCAACGACGATACTTGCATTGGCTGCGGAACCTGTTCGCGAAGCTGCCCGTACGGCAACATCGTCATGGTCGAGATCGCCGACAAAGCGGGTACCGTCATAACCGACCGCGAGACCGGAGCGGCGATCCGCCGGGCGACCAAGTGCGACCTCTGTGCCGGGCAGCTCGGCGGCCCTGCCTGCCAGCGCGCCTGCCCGAACGACGCGCTGGTGCGCCTCGACATGAGTAACCCGGGAGAGATGGTGGCATGGCTGCATCGCTGACCCGTTTCACCCGGCGCCGGGCGCGCAACACGGCGCTCGTCGTGGGCGCCACCTTGCTCCTCGTCGCCATTACCCATCTGGCAGAGACAACCCTGCACGACATACGGTTCGTCACCGGCTGGACCCTGTTCGGGCTGATCGTGGGGCTGGCACTGTTCGACCTGCGCCGCCGTATTCCCGTCCTGCCTCTTGGCAGCGCGTCGGACTGGGAGCAAGTGCATATCTATGGCGGCTGGTGCGCGGTTGCGGTGTTCCTGACCCACACAGGCGCCGGTCTGCCGGACGGCCCACTTGAGATCGCGCTCTGGATTCCGTTCGTGGCCGTCACGATCAGCGGAACGGTGGGCATCTGGCTGAGCAGGGTTCTGCCGAAGCGCATGCGCGATCACGGTGCACGTGAGCTATACGACCGCATCGCCACCCGGCGCGCGGAAATCGCCGCCGAAGCGCAAGCTCTGGCTATATCCTCTGCCCGCGACACCGGATCGGTCACCATCGCCGACTACTATCAGAAAGAGCTGAGCGCGTATTTCCAGCGCCCGCGCAACGCGCTCGCCCATCTGACCGGATACCAAGGCCATCTGCGCCTGCAGCAGCAACAGATCCAGTCGCTGCACCGCTATGTGGATGCCCGTGGACACAAAATCCTCAACCGATTGTCGGAACTGGTCGAGATCAAGGACGACCTTGACTACCAGTTCGCCGCGCAGTCGGCACTCAGGCTCTGGCTGTTTGTGCATGTGCCGCTCGCTTACGGCCTGCTGATCCTTATCGCGGTCCATGCGGTCCTGGCGCATGCCTTCGAGGTGGGACCGTCATGAGTACAACGGGAACCAATAGCAGCATGTCCTCCTACGACCGCCCCGACCGGCAATGGCGGTGCGGTCGGCTCGCCCTCGGTCAGCCTTGCCCGCACGGGCCTGACGCCGGCGGCGCCTGCCGCGGCATGGCCGATTGTGCTCCGGTCCGCCGGGGAGACCGCTGGCATTGCACCCGCCCGCAAAGTGCCGGCGGCCCCTGCGACGCCGGACCGGCGCCCGACGGTCGTTGCTCGGTCCAGCGCCCGCCCTGTGTTCCTGTGCGCAGTCTCAGCGCACTGCGTCGCCGTGTAACGCGGCTGGTCGTAGTCGCCGTGATCGGTCTGGTCATGATCGCGCTTTCCGGCACCGACCGGGAAGCCCTGTTGTCCCCCGGGCCGCTTACCTTCCAGCACAGTGTGGTCGGCGGGTGCGCTGGTTGCCATCAGGGTTTCGACGAAGGCCCCGCAGGCTGGGTGATGACCGCTGTCGGAATGTCGCAGGAGATGCACGGAGACCACACCTGCCGCTCCTGCCACGAACTCGGCCCACATGCAGAGCGCGCGCACTCCCGCCCCCCGGCAACGACCGCGGCCCTTACAGACGCGGCATTGCAGCGCCACACCAAAGAGGGAGCCGGGCAACCGCTTGAGTTCAAACTGTCCGGATGGCTGTTCACAGATACCGGCACGCCAACATCCACGGTCGGGTGCGCAACCTGTCACCGTGAACATAGCGGCGTAGACGCCAGCCTCATCGAGATGCCGGAAGGTGCCTGCCAGACCTGTCACACCGTGCAATTCAACTCGTTCGGAAACGGCCATCCGGAATTCGGCGAGACCCTGTTCGACCGCCGCCTGCGCATTGCCTTCGATCACGCCTCCCATCTGGACCGGCATTTCGGTGCCACCGAGAGTGCCGGAAAGGCGCCGGAAACCTGCACGTCCTGCCACCTGCCGTCGGATGACGGTCGGGCCATGCAAACGGAAAACTTCGAGACCATGTGCGCATCCTGCCACCAGGACGACATATCCGGTGCAGGCGCGATCGGTCCGAAGGGGGTCGCGTTCCTGACGGTACCGGGTCTGGACTCGCAGGAATTGAAGGCCCGCGGCGTCGATATCGGCGACTGGCCGAAATGGTCGGAGGAGCCGATCACCCCGTTCATGCGGCGTCTGCTGGAGGGAGACGAGTCGATAGCGCTCGCCCTCAAGCAGATGGAAGGGCTGGACCCGATGGATCTGCGCAAGGCGGAACCGGACGACATCAAGGCGGTCTCGGAAGTCGCATTCGCGATCAAGCGCCTGATCGGCGACCTGCTCACCGGCGGGATCCAGGCGGCAGAAGAGCGGCTGGCGAGCGCGCAGACTGAGATGGCTCCGGAGCCAAACAACACCGACCGGACCGGCACTCTGCTCGGCCATCTACCGTTGGAAGTGCTGCAAGCAGCGGCCCGGGACTGGTTCCCGGAGCTGGCGAGCGAGCTGGCCGGAAAGCTCCCGGCACTGCCGGAGACGATACCAGGCCCGGCATCCGCCCAGAACGGAAGCCCTACCCTCGCTCCTTCGCTGGATCAGTCGGATATTCTGGCGCCTGCGCCCGACCACTCGGACATCCTCGCTGCACCATTGACGGAACAGTCCGATATCCTCGCGCCTGCACCTGACCAGTCGGACATTCTCGCCGCGCCGTCAACGGATCAGTCCGATATCCTTGCACCCGCGCCTGACCAATCGGACATCCTCGCCGCCCCAGAAACGGATCAGTCCGACATCCTCGCGCCTGCACTTGATCAATCGGATATTCTCGCATCGCCATTGACCGGAGCTAACGATGCCCTCGCGGCACCGGCCACACCGGTCACTCAGGCCGATGCCGCCGCCCCACTGCCACCGCGGATCGAGCCCAACGTCTCGCCCGAAGACTGGATGCGGGCCGGCGGCTGGTATCGCAATGAGTTTGCCCTGCTGTACCGGCCGACCGGGCACGCGGACCCGTTCATGCGAGCCTGGATCGATCTCGCTGCTGCTTCACCATTCAAGGGTGGCAAAGACGCATTGATGGCAACTTTCGACGGCCCCCAAGCACCGGGGACATGCCTGCGCTGTCACAGCATCGACCGTGATGAGAACGGAACCGGATATGCCAACTGGCAACCGTCCTCCCACGATCCCGCCACCCGGGATTTCGTGCGTTTCTCCCACAGGCCGCATTTCAGCCTGATCGCGGACTCCGGCGGCTGTCAGACTTGCCACACCGTGGTCCGCCCGCAAGGAGCCGGACCCACTTCCGCATTCCAGGACCAATACCGGCAGAGCGATCCGCACGCCGGAATTGTCGCCGGTTTCGCTTCACCAACCGTCGCCACCTGCTCGGAATGTCACGCACCGGGGCGCGCCGGAGATACCTGCACCCAGTGCCACGCCTATCATGTCGGCACATTCGAAACACCGACCGTTCCGACCAGAATGCGGGTGCTCGCACCCACTGAATGATCACACGGACGGCTCGTAAGAGATCACTTTCTCAGCTCCGCCGCGATGCGCTCGATACCTTCGGCGATACGGGCGGAGGGGATCGAGGAATAGGCCAGTCGGTAATATTGGACGTTCTCGTCCGCTGCGTCGAAGAAGGCCTCGCCCGGTTCGATCAGAACGCCTTGGCTGCGCAGCGATAGCGCCAGCTCCGCTGTATTGACGCCGTCCGGCGCCTTCATCCAGAAACTGGAGCCGCCGAATCCGCCGGTTCCCGCCACTTCAAGCCCGCATTCGCGGATCGCCTTTTCCATCACGGCGCGGCGGCGGCCGTAGGCCTTGCCTATGCGATTGACCATGCTGTCGTGATAGCCTCGGGAGAGGAAATACGTGGTCGTGCGCTGCACGCTTCCCGGCGGATGCCGCAGCACCATGGCCCTGAGCGCCCGCGCCTCCCGGATAAAGGTCGGCGAAGCAACGATGTAGCCAAGCCGCAGGCCGGGAAACAGGGATTTCGAGAAGGACCCGATATAGACAACGGAACCCGCACGATCCAGCGACTTGAGTGCGGGTGTCGGCTGCTGGACGAAGGACATCTCGAATTCATAATCGTCCTCGACGATGATGAAGTTGCGCTCGGACGACAGCCGCAACAGCTCCAGCCGCCGGCTCATCGGCATTGTCGTGTTGGTCGGACACTGATGGCTTGCAGTCGTGAAGACGACGCTGAGCTGATCGGGCAGCCGTTCCGGCGGCAGACCGTTCTCGTCGACATCGATCGGCACGGTCCGGCAGGAACTATGCCGCAGCACTTTCCTGAGACCAGGATAACAGGGGTTCTCGATGACCGCCGTGCGATCCCCTGTGAGCAGCAGCTGCGTGCAGATCCAGATGGCGTTCTGGGCGCCGAGCGTGAGCAGGACTTCCTCGGACCGGGCTGAGATCCCTCGCCGAGGCAGCACGTTCCGGACGATATATTCGATCAGCTTCGGATCGTCCTGCTCATACCGGTCCGCCGTGACCTCTTCGAAGTCCTTGCGGCCATGCGCTTCCAAAGCGCAACGGCGCCAGTTGTCATGGTCGAACAGACTTGGATCCGGCTGTCCGTAAATGAAGGGGAATTCGTAGTCGCGCCAGTCCGGAGGCCGAAACAGATTCATTGGATCGGAATAACGAGCACCGAGCGCCCGCTGCCAGTCGACTGTCTCGACCCGCGCCGTATCGCCGAGCTTGTAGTCGGGAGGGCGCGGCGCGTTCTCGGAAATGAAGTGGCCGGATCTGCCCCGGGACGTCAGATACTCACTTGCCACCAGTTCCGCATAGGCCGACGTCACCGTCACACGGCTCACGCCGAGCTGCTGCGCCAGCATGCGGCTCGACGGCATCTTTTCCCCCGGCAGAAAACGGCCAGCCAGAATTCCCTGGCTGACCATCTGCTGGATCTGTTTCTGCAGTGTTCCGCCAAACTGCGGATCGAGGTGGAACTGTGTCGCCTTGATAGCCATCAGCGGAACACCAGCAGGCAAGAGCGCTTATTTTCCGGAACCGAACACGGCCGTCAGGGCATTGTCGATGGCGCCTGTGATCTGGTCGATGTCCGACTTCGTGGCAATCAGTGCCGGGGACAGGCAGAGCGTGTTGTTGAAACCCGGCAGCGACCGGTTGGTGACGCCGATGAGCACGCCCTCGGCATTGCAGTGACCGACCACGGCTTGGCCCTTGATCTCGTCCACCGGCTCCTTGGTCTCCCGGTCAGCGACCAGTTCGGCGCCCCAGAAAAGGCCCTTGCCGCGCACATCGCCGATCACCGGATGCTTGTCCATCAACGCGAGAAGGTTCTGCTCTAGACGCGCGCCCATAGCGGTCGTGTTCTCGAGCAGATTCTCGTCCTCGATGATCCGCATGTTCTCGAGCGCCGCAGCCGGGCCGGAGGTGCAGCCGCCAAAGGTCGAGATATCGCGGAAATAGCTCATCGGATCGGCGGCATCTGCCTTGAACTGATCAAAGACAGCTTCCGTGGTCACGGTGCAGGAGATCGCCGCATAGCCTGAGGCAACACCCTTTGCCATGGTAACGATATCCGGCTTGATACCGTAATGCTGGTAGCCGAACCATTCGCCGGTCCGGCCGACGCCGCAGACCACTTCGTCGAGGATCAGCAGGATGCCGTACTTGGTGCAGATTTCCTGGACCCGCTCCCAGTATCCCTTCGGTGGGGTGATGACACCGCCGCCTGCGGTGATGGTCTCAAGGCAGAGGCCTCCGATCGTGTCCGGACCCTCGCGCAGGATGACTTCCTCGATCGCATCGGCTGCGCGCTCGCCGTAATTCTCGACCGTGTCGTACTGGTTACGGTATTCGAGGCAATGCGGCACCTCCACGAAGCCCGGCGTGAACGGGC
Source organism: Nisaea sp. (assembly GCF_034670185.1). Taxonomy (NCBI): domain Bacteria; kingdom Pseudomonadati; phylum Pseudomonadota; class Alphaproteobacteria; order Rhodospirillales; family Thalassobaculaceae; genus Nisaea; species Nisaea sp. The sequence goes on along the minus strand of NZ_JAXMNY010000001.1, from coordinate 357,283 downwards.
CGTAATGGGCCTGGCGCTGCGGCTGACCGGCAGCCGAAAGAGCGGTGATGGTGGTGCCGTGATAGTCCCGCTCCCGATAGAGGATCTTGGACTTCTTGCCGCCATGGTGCTGCGCGGAGATCTGGCGCACCATCTTGAAGGCCTTCTCGTTCGCTTCCGAGCCGGAGTTCGAATAATAGACCCGGGTCATGCCCGGCATCTTGGAAATCAGGCGCTCAGAGAAACGGGCGCCCGGAACGGAACCGAGAGCGCCGGCGAAATAGTTCATCTTCACGAGTTGATCGCGCACCGCGTCGGCGATTGTGTCACGGCCATAGCCGACATTCACCGTCCAGACGGCGCCGGACACCGCATCGAGATATTCCTTGCCAGTGATATCCCAGACGCGCATCCCCTTGCCTTCGACGATGATCTTCGGATCCACCGTTTCGAACATCTTGTGCTGCACCAGGTGATGCCAGACATGCGCCTTGTCGGAGGCGACGACATCGGAAAGGTCGTTTTCAAATTGCGTGGTGCTCATGGCGCAAGGTCTCCAAAGTCCGGCCGAAGCGAAATGCCGGCCAAATGAAATTGTCAGCTCGCAGAATTACACAGTCACGGTGCGAACCATAAGTCCAGATTGCACCTGCAGATAAGACCAGAATATCCGAGCCCGCGATGGAGCGGAAATAAAACAAGCGCCGGACAGGTGTCCGGCGCTTGCCTCATAATTCTCAGCATGAATTCAGAACCGGGACTCGTGCCGATACAAGCGTCCCAGGAGTTCTGACAGCCTTAATCGACCCAGGGGGCCTTCGGCTTGTTCACGCCCTTGCGGTGCGGTTTCTTGGGACCGGAACCAGGCTTCGACTGGGGCTTGCCCTTAGCGGGTTTGCCAGGCTTGCCGGGTTTGCCGTCCGCGGATGCAGATTTCGGTTTGTCGAACTTGGGTTTGCCCAGCTTGGGTTTACCGAATTTCGCCCCTGCCTTGGCATCACCGTCCTTCGGCTTTCTGGGTTTCTTGAGCTTGCGATCAGGTGCCGTGCCTGCATCCGGCCTGGAGCTTGGCTCAGGCGTCGGAATTGGCGCGGTATCCACGGATTGCGTGACGGCGTCCCGTGCCGGCCGTGCCTGATCCTCACCCATGTCGCGCCGGCGCTTCGGCGGATAGCCACCCTGTTCCGCTTCACCTCTAGGAGGACGCGGGGCGCGGGATGACGACTCACCTTCGGCTCTGGGTTTGCGGGGCGCTGACTCTCTAGGTTTGCGGGGAGCACGTGGCTCCGGAGCCGACGATGCCTCGGACGGAGCGCTAGCCATCCGGTCGACCGTGATGCTCTTCTCGACCTTGCGGCTCGGACCGACCGCCGCCAGGAACTTGTCCACCGCCTTGGGGTGCAGCTCGACGTGAGTCTCGGTCTCCTGGATCTTGATAGCGCCCACATCGGACTTGGTGAGGTCTCCGGTACGGCACAGCATCGGCAATAGCCAGCGCGCTTCAGCCTTATGGTTCCGGCCGACCGAAAGGCGAATCCAGACACCGTCCTCGAAATCGTTCCGGCGATTGCGGGGCTCTCCACGCTCGCCGCGTTCTCCCCTGCCACCACGATCACCACGATCACCCCGGTCGCCACGTTCGTAACGCTCACCGCCGGAGGGATCGTTCATCAGCTCTTCGGGTGCCGGCAGCCCGGCCATGCGCTTGCGCAGGAATGCGATGGCGACGGCCTCGGCGTCATGGCGGGACAGCAGCTCCGCCGCGAAGGTGCGTTCTTCCTCGGTGGTCTCGCCGCTGAGGTCCGCGTCTTCAAGGATACGCTTGCGGTCCAAAGCGAGGATCTCGTCAACCGAGGGCGGCTTGCCCCAGGTCGCCTTGATATTTGCGTTCGACAGCATCCGCTCGGTCTGGCGTCGCTTGGAATAGGGCACGATCAGGGTGGAGACACCCTTGCGCCCGGCCCGGCCGGTGCGGCCGCTCCGGTGCAGCAGGGATTCCTGATTCTTCGGCAGGTCAGCGTGGATGACTAGTTCCAGGTTCGGCAGATCGATGCCTCGCGCGGCAACATCGGTGGCGACACAGACCTGAGCCCGGCCGTCCCGCAGCGCCTGCAAGGCGTGGGTCCGCGCGCTCTGGCTCAGCTCGCCGGACAGAGCGACAACTGAGATGCCCCGGTTGGTGAACCGGCTGGTCAGATGGTTCACCGTGGCGCGGGTGCTGCAGAAAACGATGGTCGTGACCGCATCCGAATGCCGCAGCACATTGATGATCGCGTTTTCCCGGTCATTAGGCGCGCAGGCCAGAGCCCGGTATTCGATATCAACATGTTGGTTCTTCTCACCGGCCGTCGAGATGCGCACGGCATCCTTTTGATAGCGTTTGGCAAGAGAAGCGATGGTCCGGGGCACGGTGGCCGAGAACATCAGGGTGCGCCGGCTTTCCGGTGCGGCTTTCAGGATGAATTCCAGGTCTTCACGGAAGCCGAGGTCGAGCATCTCGTCCGCCTCGTCCAGCACGATGACCTTCATGTCCGACATATCGAGCGACCGGCGCTCGACATGATCCCGCAATCGTCCGGGCGTACCGACGACAATATGCGCGCCGCGCTGCAGCGCCATGCGCTCGGTCCGCATATCCATGCCGCCGACGCAGGACACCACCGAAGCGCCCGTGAATTCATAGAGCCACTCCAGCTCCCGCTTGACCTGCAGGGCAAGCTCACGTGTCGGCGCCACGGCCAGTGCAATGGGAGAGGAGACACGCTCGAAACGTTCCGCATCGCCCAACAGGGTCGATGCCATGGCCAGCCCGAACGCCACCGTCTTGCCCGACCCGGTCTGCGCAGAGACCAGAGCGTCCGCATCGCGCATCTCGGCGGCAATCACCGATTGCTGAACCGGGGTCAGCGTCTCATACCCGCGCTTCGCCAATGCCTTACCGAGCGCCGGAACAACGCCTTCAAATTCTGTCATGTCATGTCTTTCGGAATGCCTGCGATCGACCGATCGGGAACCATGTTTCCCCCGGTGGGATCAGCAGTGCGGCGCCTTGTGCGCGTGATCGAATTAAGGTGGCGCGCAACATAGGCGTGAAAGCGTCAAATGTACAGCATTCCAGCACGCATACCTGCTGAGCATTTCCGGTACGGGGACGCCAACGTGCGTTGCGCCAGAAGCAAGGCGTAAACAGCGGCGCCCCGTCAAATTCAGTATGTCATTAGCCAAGCATCGTCCCTTATCCATTGTACGATTCAAGGTCCAAGGGCACACTGAGGGCTGATTCGAGAGGACATCAGAACGTGGTTTCACACGAAGAAACGCAGCCCCGCGGCGCACAGCAGGCACTCAAGCTCAACCTTGGATGCGGCAAGGTGATCCGCGACGGATGGGTGAACCATGACATCATGCCCGGGCCAGGCGTCGACGTGATTTACGATCTCGAGACATGCGGGATCGAGCCGTTTCCGCTCCCTGACGATTCAGTCGACGAGATCCATGCATCGCACCTGATCGAGCATATCGACCGCTTGCTGCCCTTCATGCAGGAGATGTGGCGGATCGCGAAAAACGATTGCCGGTTCGAGCTCAAGCTGCCGTTCGGCGCGACCGACATGGCCTGGGCCGATCCGACCCATAAGCGGCCCTTCTTTATCCGCAGTTTTGATTACTTTCAGCAGCCGTTCTACAATTTCGCGGATTACGGCTATCGTGGCGACTGGGGCACCGACGAGGTCACCTTCCTGATCCCGAAGAGCGTTGCCGGATCGAACACCGCCGAAGAGCTGATGCACCGCATCAACACCGAGCGTAATCTGGTGGCGGAGATGCAGGTAAACCTGATCGCTTTCAAGCCGATGCGGCCGAACGACCGGGCGCTTATGACCATTCCCAAGGTCAATTTGAACATCGTCTAGATAGAAGAAATTCGGAAACAAGGACAAACAGATGCACCGCGTTGGAATCATCCCGTTCGACATCAGAGATGATCTGCTGGCCATTCTTTTCGTCACGTCTCAGACGCGTGGCAGATGGATATTGCCAAAGGGTAAGCGGAAGAAAGGCGAAAGCCACATGGACGCGTGCCTGAGGGAAGGTTTCGAGGAAGCCGGAGTTCGCGGCGTGGTCCTGGAAGACTTTCCGATGACCCACGTCGTCACCAAGCTGTCGGATACCGGCAAGCTCGAAATCCCGGTAACGTATTTCCCGTTTCTTGTCACCGAGCAGGCAGACGACTGGCCCGAAAAGAAATTCCGACAGCGGCACTGGGCCCTGTTAGAGGATGCACCGCGGGTCGCATATCCAGAGGATTTTCATCTTGTCCTCGGGCAATTCGACTCTCTCGGACGCTGGATCAGAGAAGCTGCAAGAGAGCATAAACCGCAGCAGCAACCAGAGCTGATGCCGGCACAGTGATGATCCAGGCGGCCGCGATCGACAGCACGAACCGGCGCCGGACCAATCGCCGCACCGATTTGTAGTCGCGGCTGTTAAAAGCCTCTTCAGCAGTATCATTCAATTTGTGCCCGGGACGCACCCGCCGCTTGTTCGGGTTCTCCAGGAACTCGCGCAGGAAACCAACACCGAACACAGCGCCGACCGCGATATGAGTCGAGCTGACCGGGAGGCCGAGCGTGGTCGCGATCAACACCGTGACAGCCGCTGACAGGGCAACACAGTAGGACCGCGGCGAATTCAGCCGCGTGATCTTCTCACCGACGACAGCGATAAGCTTCGGCCCGAACAGGCCTAGTCCAAGCGCGATACCAAACGCTCCGATCGCCATGACCCAGAGCGGGATCGTCACCTTGCTTCCGATCCCGGCCCCTTCGCCAACCGTCGAGACAATGGCGGCAAGCGGGCCAACGGCATTGGCGACGTCATTCGCACCATGCGCAAAAGACAGAAGTGCCGCACCGGCGATCAGCGGCAGATCGAACAGCGAGTTCACGTCCTTTCTGGAACCTTCCAGAGAAACCACGCGACGCGCGATATACGGCCGGGACAAGAAGTACGCAGCAAGGAAAGCGAAGACCGAATAAACCAGAACCTCAATGACTGACGGATGCCAGATTTTCTTAAGGCCCTTCATCGCCATATAAGCTGCAAAGGCCGCCGCCATCAGACCGATCATGATGGGCACCCAGGTTTTGGCAGCCGTCAGGCGATCATCGACATTGAGGATCTTTTTCTTGATCACGAACAGGATCGCCGCCGCGAACATAGCGCCGAATACAGGAGATATGACCCAGCTTGCGGCAATAGCCGCCATGGTCGACCAGTTCACCAGGCCAAATCCGGCCGCCGCAATTCCCGCTCCGAGAACACCGCCCACGATCGAATGGGTCGTCGATACGGGGGCATTCAGAATGGTTGCGAAATTGATCCAGAGCGCGGCAGCGAACAGCGCGCTCAGCATCAGGTCACGGAATTCGCCAACGCTGACACTGTCACCAGGCGAGATGATCCCTTTGGAGACAGTCTTCACCACGTCACCGCCCGCCAGCAAAGCGCCGGCAGTCTCGCACACAGCCGCGATCAGGATCGCGCTTACGACGGTCAGCACCTTGCCGCCAACCGCGGGGCCCATATTGTTGGCAACATCGTTGGCGCCGATATTCAGCGCCATGTAACCGCCAACAATCGCCGCGACAACGACAATCAGCCAATCTTCACTAATGCCGTGCTGCGCGCTCGCGACATAAAGACCGACCAGGGTCAGGAATATAACCGACAAACCAAGTGGGACGGTCACCCCCTTGAGGCCAAAAAACTGGGACTGAAAATAGCTGAACCGACGCAGATCGTTGACGTACCGGTTTTCGGTTTTCTTGGGATTCGAAGACACTGGAAAGCCTGCCTATGCGTCTGTCAAAGCATTATCGCGGATCTTGATGCCACCGACCTGGAATGGCCGAAGACCCATCCGCTCCGCGATGGTCGCGTTCGCGCTGACCTAGCAGAATTGGATGTATTCCACCACAGAAATGCTCAACCACTCATTTCGAATAATGAAACAAAGAGCCAATTCAGCATTCATATGAACAGACCGACGGCAGCGGTAAAACATGCAATGACGTTATCAATTTCGAAATATTTTCGGCTTAACATCCGGTAATCAGCACTTCACACGCTTCTTTCACAACACACGGCAAAAGACGTCTTATGACCAAATCCGTCGTGGATGAGGCCCTTGCCTATTGGGACAGAATTGGTGGCGCGGCCCGCACGCCCGCGCGCGCTGAATTCGACCCTTGCCATATCCCACGCCTCTTGCCGCATGTTGTCTTCATGGGCGTTGTCGACGGGGGGGAGGATTTTCAATTCCGGGTGATTGGGGATGTTGCCCGGTCATTCTTCTTCAAGAACTACACAGGACGTATGATTCGGGACCTTCCTCACGTGGAGCCGGACGGTCCGCTCATCGAAAACCTTCGTCTCGCCGTCCGATCGGGGCGCCCTGTTCGCCGCCCTGTCGAATATGTAGGGCCTCAAGCAGACTTCAAGAAACTTGATGAGGTCGTTCTGCCCTTGTCCGGCCCTGACGGGCTCGTGACGCATCTACTAGTAATTGTAGAGTTGATCAGCCACAAGTCGATCGAATTTGCATGATCCGCACGCTCAACTCGCAGCAGGTCCAAAAACCATCATTCCAACGAAATGGTCCACACTTTCAGCATTATCCGCAAGCGGCAGCAGGACGCTTTCATAAGCAAGAAATTCCTTACGGCGCCATTCCACCGTCCCATGCACCCTGATAGGGGCGCGCTCGTCCCGAACGTTACGATATAGCTCCAGGCCAGGCGCTCCGAATACCTCCCCCACGGTCCGCCCCGTATTGTCGATCCCGACCTGACTGGTGATCGTCGTTCCGATCAGCGTATAGCGAAAATCATCGATCTCAGGCTCCGGGACGACCAGGAACAGGTGTCCCAAAAACCCCTTCATCTCCACAGGGTCGAAATCGCTACGGGCAGGCAAGCCTTCCGGTCCGGCCTTTTGCTGCCAATACGAAAAAAACTGCTGCAGGAGCGGGTTTTCGAGCGCCAGCTCTGTGTCCCAATTTCCCCGAAAATCATTGTCCATCGCCTGATATACGACCCAAGCCCTTATCAAAATTCGAAAAGAGTCGGCTGGTCAGCAGGTCCGATAAGGCCATCGGAAAAGCCTTGGTGTTTTCCTGGCTAAGGATCCGCTTAGCCAGGAAAACATCAAAAGGAGCCAACTCCCGCAATCTTCATGTCCGCCTGATACTGGTTTTCACTCGCTCGATAACATCAGGCTAAACTCATTTAAACAACACATTATTTCTCCATGGTTTCAATGAGATGGAGAAAATAAAGCCTTTCTGATTTCCCTCATTTTTCATGTCGTTTTCCATCGACACGCCCCCTTTGCCTTCCGTCTCCGGCAACGCGCCACCGTCCCCATGCACCATCAGGCGCAGATGCTGCACAGCCTCCATCGCAAATCAGATCGCTTCATGAAAGGCTCGGCACGGCACATAACTTGAGATATATTTCAGCAATGACTCTGAAGGAAACGCGCCTTCCCCCCTTTCGCTCGCTTCTGGCATTCCGTGCTGCGGCAACGCATGACCGGCTCGCGGATGCCGCTGTCGCTCTTGGCGTTACGGAGTCCGCGGTCAGTCATCAGATCCGGCAATTGGAGACCTTGCTGCGGGCACAACTGTTCGACCGCACGAGCCGGCGGCTTGTTCTAACGGAAACCGGAACCCGATACCTCGCCCGGATAGACCCGGCGATCCGGGAACTCGAAGCGGCAACCGAAGCCGTCCTGCCTTCCGATGGCCGGGCCGTTGTCAGGCTCACACTGCCGACGTCGATGGCGGCGACATGGCTACTGCCGCGCCTCGGCGCGTTCGAGGCTGCGAACCCCGATCTCGACATCCAGCTTGTCCCGACGACCCGAGTGATCGATCTAGAGCGCGACCAGGTGGATATTGCCATCAGATACGGCCGGGGAAACTGGCAGAATGTCGATAAAACCTTCCTCTTCGACGACCATGCGACACCAGTTGCCGCGCCGGGTTACGTGCCGGATGGCGAGGTAAATATCGAAGACGTGCTGAAGCGATCACGCTTGATCGTCATTCGCAGCATTCCGGATGAATGGCAGGAATGGGCCAAGGCACGTGGCCTGGCTCCGCCGGACCTGAGGGGCGCACTGGAACTCGACGCGATCGAACAGGGGCTTCAAGTCGCAGAAGCGGGGCATGGCATAACCATCGGTCGTTCACCCTATATCGAAGAACGCCTGGCCAGCGGCGCTCTGGTGACACCTTTCGGCGCAACAGCTCCTTCCGGGGCCGCATTCTACCTTTGCCTGCCTGCAAAACTGCCTCCGCCCGCACGAACGCTGCGGGTGAAACGCTGGCTGCTAGAGCAGGCCGACGCAAGCCGCGCGGCGCTTGAGCTCGCCAAACCGTAAAATCGAGATATATCTTGAATTTTTCTCAAGTCATCTTGAGTTCTTCTCTTTTGTGTCACGCGCTTTCAGGGCCTATCTGAAGTGCCATCACAACAGGCCGGCAAGCGACGGCCAGGAGGAGACGGAAGATGGCGAACGTTGTTCAGGACCACATCAACAACCCAGCTTCAGAAAGCGCCGAGAATGTCGTGGCGCCGCTGACATTCATTGTGCCCCAGGCAGAAAAGCCGGCTCTTTACAGCGCGGCCTATACCGGCGGTGCGCCTGACTTCCAGTTCGCCGTCGAGGACCACGATGTTCTGGTCGCGGATATGCGGCCACACGCCGGATCCTTCACCCTCGACAGGGAAGGTTTCGCGCTCCGGACCGTGCCGACTGACATCGCGGATCTCTATGACGACGATGCTGTGGAGACCGGCTATTTCGCTGAAATCCGCAGCCTCCTGAAAGAAGAATTCGGCGCCAGTCAGGTCGCAATCTTCGATGCAACCCGGCGCTCGGATGGCGGTAAAGGTGCCAGTAACAAGGATGGCAACCGCGGCCCGGCGTCGCGCATCCACGTGGATTACACGGCAAAGAGCGGCCCGCAGCGTGCCCGGGACGTATTGGGGGCCGACGCGTTCGAGCGCCTGCTGAGTTCCGGCGCACGCATCCTCCAGGTCAATGTCTGGCGGCCGATCCGCGGACCTGTCCAGCGTTCCCCCCTCGCCCTTGCAGATGCGACCAGCGTGAAGGCGGCGGACATGATCGCCACGGATCAGGTTTTCCCCGACCGGGTCGGTGAAATCTATCACCTGTCCCATGACAGGGATCAGCGCTGGTACTACGTCCCGGAGATGACGCGGGACGAAGTGCTCCTGATCAAGGGCTGGGACAGCCTCGAGGATGGACGCGCGCAATTCACACCGCACAGTGCTTTCCCGCTGCCGACCCAGACCGCCGACAGCCCGGCGAGGGAAAGCATCGAGGTCCGGACGTTTGTGGTGATCGAATAGGCCTCCACCGGCGATGCGTGCTGCGTACGCGTCGCCGTCACCAGACGGCTGGTCGATAACGTGACCATGCTCGAACAACCCTCTGCTCGATTGATAAGGATCAATGCCCCCATGCCGTGATCTGGATCATATTGATATCAATCAGCTTACGTTCCGGGCACACTTCCACCTGTCTTCAGCGCCCGGAAAGACGTACCGGGACATTGGGGTTTGGGTGTGCACGACAAAGCGATCGAAGGTTCCCAATCGCATCCTCCGGATGGAGAGATCGTCGCGATCCACGGGTCGGTGATCGACATCCGGTTTCCCTTGGGCCGTGTACCGTCGCTCGGCGAAGCCGTCTCGGTTGCCCACGACACCGGCCCGTCGCTCATCGCCGAAATCATGAATCATCTCGACGCTGTCACCGCACGGGCGGTCGCGCTTGGCAACACCGCCGGCCTGAAACGCGGAATGCCGGTCCGGACAACGGGGGCTCCCCTTCAGGTCCCCGTCGGAGAAGCGGTCCTGGGCCGGCTTCTCAACGTTGTTGGCGAACCTGTGGATGGCGGCGCGCCACTTCCCGCCGACGTGCCGCGGAACCCGATACACGCCCCCGCGCCAGCGCTCGCTCGCCAAGTCAGTCAGCCTGAGATGTTCCACACCGGCATCAAGGTCATCGACCTGCTCGCCCCCCTGATCAAAGGGGGCAAAGCCGCAATGTTCGGCGGGGCCGGGGTCGGCAAGACGGTTCTGATCATGGAGTTGATCCGGACCACGGTGGAACGGCATTCGGGCATTTCTGTATTTGCCGGCATCGGCGAACGCTCGCGGGAGGGCCACGAACTCCTGTTGGAGCTTCGGGAGTCCGGTGTTCTGGAACGCACAGCGCTGGTCTTCGGACAGATGAACGAGCCCCCGGGGGCGCGCTGGCGCGTCGGACTTACCGGTCTCGCCATCGCCGAGCATTTCCGCGATGACAGCCACGAGAACGTTCTTCTGCTGGTCGACAATGTCTACCGTCTGGTCCAGGCGGGTGGCGAGATATCCGGATTGCTCGGACGCCTACCCTCACGCGTCGGATACCAGCCCACCCTGAGCAGCGAGATCGCCGAGTTCGAAGAACGGATCGCCTCCGTTCCTGACGCAGCCATAACCTCGATCCAGGCAGTCTACGTTCCGGCGGACGATTTCACCGACCCGGCCGTGGCCGAAATCTTCAGTCATCTCGATTCCTCGATCGTGCTGTCGCGGGATATGGCGAGCGAAGGCATGTATCCCGCTGTCGAGCCGCTCGCCTCGACCTCGAGCCTTTTGGACCCGCGGCTGGTGGGCGACCTGCACTACCAGACAGCGCAAGAAGTCCGGAAGACGATAGCCCACTACCGCGACCTGCAGAAAATCATCGCCCTGCTGGGAATTGAGGAACTGAGCGCAACCGACCGCAAGCTCGTCGGCAGGGCGCGCCGGCTTATGCGGTTCCTCACCCAGCCCTTCATGGTCACCACCGCCTTCACCGGAAAACCCGGCAGGACGGTGGACCTGGACGCCACGATTGCCGGATGCCGCGCCATCCTGGACGGAGAAGCCGACGACTGGGCGGAACGCTCTCTCTACATGATCGGCGACATCGAGGAAGCGCGGAAAAGAGAAGCCTCCGCCGCAGAAACGCCCACCGACGAAACACCCGCTGCGGCGGTGGCATCATGAACCTGACAATTGCCACACCGCTTGAGCTTGTCGTCGACGGAGCCGATGTCAGTCACCTTCGGGCGGAGGACGAAACCGGCGCGTTCGGCCTACTTCCCGGGCACGCGGATTTTCTGACCGAACTCGCAATTTCGGTCGTGACCTGGCGCGACGACACTGGTGCCGAGCATCATGTCGCGGTGCGCGGCGGCATGTTGAGCGTACGAGACGGAGCAGCGATCAAAATCGCCACGCGCGAGGCAGTGCCGGGCGACGATCTGGAGCGGTTGGAGACAGAGGTTCTGGATCGTTTTCGGCGCCACATCTCGGAGGAGAAATCCGCCAGGACCGACGCGCACAGGCTTTATCTGGCAGCGATCCAGCAAATCGTCACCGCTTTGCATCCCAACTCTTCCGGCATTTCAGGCCAGAACCTTGCGCCTGGAAGCCTGCCCGGGGAAGGCGCATGAGCGGCGCGCCGGATCAGAACAACCAGCTGGAAAAAGCGGTGCAAACCCGTAAGGAGCGGCGCGCGCTCTGGGAACGCGAGGGCGAGCGTTCGATCGCCCGTAATCTGGCGATGATAGGGGCTCTCGGCTGGACGATTGTAATCCCGCCGCTGATCGGCGTTTTCGTCGGGCGCTGGCTTGACGGCACATTCTCGAGCGGCGTGTTCTGGACCCTCGGACTTCTGGTCCTGGGACTCACACTCGGCTGCTGGCTCGCATGGTCAAGGATGCACAAGGAATGAACGGATCTAACCCAATCGCAACAGTCGCTATTGCCCTCGCCGTGGCCGCGGGAAGCATGGCGCTGGGCCTTGCCTATTTCTACGCCCTCGGGCGGACGGTGGACGCCTTGCTCGGCGAACGGCATACAGCCAAAGTTGTCGGGTTGAGCCTATTGCGGCTCGGCGGTGCAATCGCCCTGCTGACTGTGCTGGCACAATTTGGCCCGGTGATGCTTCTCAGCGGTTTTGCCGGGTTCCTCGGCGCCCGCATGATAGCGACGCGGCAGGCCAGGAGAGCAGGATGATGGATGCCTCGCCCCTGACCAGCACAATCCTGTTCCATATCGGCCCGATCCCTATCAGCCGGGCCGTCGTGACCACCTGGGGACTCATGCTGGCGCTCCCTCTGGGGTCGTGGCTGCTGACGCGGCAGCTCGGCCAGGACACCGGCCGCCTTCAGGCAGTCCTCGAAACCGTTGTCGTCGGGATACTGGAACAGATCAGCGAGGTTGCCGGCAAATCCGCACGGTCTCTGCTCCCCCTGCTCGCCACGCTGTTCCTGTTTATCGCCACTGCCAATTCGACCGGTATCCTACCCGGCATGGAAGCCCCCACAGCCAGGATAGAGACGGCAGCGGCTCTGGCTGCGGTCGTCTTCGTATCGGTGCATTTCTACGGCATCCGCGCCCGGGGATTGCTCGGCTATCTGGCGGGCTTCGCCAAGCCTAAACTGATCATGTTGCCACTCAATCTGCTGTCGGAGATCACCCGTACGCTTTCGCTGATGGTTCGGCTCTTCGGGAACGTGATGAGCGGCGAGTTCATGATTGCGCTGGTACTCGCCCTCGCAGGACTCTTCGTTCCGATCCCGCTCATGGCCCTGGAGCTGCTGCTGGGACTGGTTCAGGCCTACATCTTCGCCATTCTGGCCGGCGTCTTCATCGGCGCGGCCATCAACGCCCAGCAACAAACCTGAGGAGGTAACGTGGACCACGAATTTATCAGCATATTTGCCGCCGCATTCGTCGTCTCGTTCGGCGCGCTCGGCCCGGCTCTCGCAGAAGGGAAGGCGGTTGCCGCCGCGATGGACGCCATCGCCCGTCAGCCCGAAGCCGCAGGCACCATTTCAAGGACCCTGTTCGTCGGTCTGGCCATGATCGAGACAACAGCGATCTACTGTCTCGTCATCGCCCTGCTGCTTCTGTTCGCCAACCCCTACACAGGATAGTCATGTCGTTCGACTGGTGGACCTTCGGACTGCAGACAGTCAACTTCGTCATCCTCGTATGGCTGCTGCACAGATTTCTCTACAAACCGGTTTTGCGGGTCGTCGACGCGCGCCGTGCCGAAATCGACAAAGAGCGCGCCGAAGCGAAGCGTATCCAGCAGGAAGCGCAATCCGAGCTGAAGCGAATTCGCACGGAACAATCCGAGACCGAGGCCAAGCGTGAAGCCGTGCTCGCCACGGCCAGAGCTGAGGCGGAGGCACTGGCAGCGGCACGCCGGACCCAGGCCGAACGCGATGCAGAGGCGCTTGAAGTACAGACCCGGAAGTCATTGCAAACCGAGCGCGCCGCAGCCGCAGATGAGACCCGGAAGATCGCGCTCGATCTCGGGATGGACGTTGCACGCCGTCTACTGGAGGAGGTGCCCCCGGATCTTAGGGCGGAAGCCTGGCTCGACCGCATCGAACGGCACCTGGACTCGCTGGAACCCGGCGAGCGCGACTCCCTGCTCGATGGTCAGGAAAACAAAAGGCTGTTGCGGGTAGTCGGCGCCATTCCCTTTCCAAAGGCCAGTATGGAGCGGTGGAAAGTGCGCCTGGCTGATATCCTCGGACAAGATCTAGAGCTCGAATTTGCCCATGACCCGGACCTTATCGCCGGTGTGGAGCTGCATTTTCCCAGTGCCATTCTGCATTTCTCCTGGCGCGGCGCCCTGGATGCAATGCGGGTGGAGATGACCGCCGATGCCGACGCTCACTGACGACCTGCACCGATGGGCGGCAAAGAACCGGGCCCACATCAAGGACGTCTCAATGGCCCCTTGGGCCGAGCCGATCGGCCGCGTGCTGCGCGCCGGAGACGGTGTCGCCACGGTTTCCGGCCTGCCGGAGACACGGCTGGACGAGCTACTGGTATTCGAGGGCGGCGTACGGGGGCTCGTCGTCGGTCTCGGAGAGACGGAAATCGGCTGCGTGCTGCTTGGCGACCCTGCCTCGATTTCTGCCGGAAGCGCGGTGCGTGGCACCGGGGAAGTCGCGCGCGTGCCGGTGGGCGATGCGCTGCTCGGAAGGATCGTCGATCCCTTGGGCGCGCCACTCGACGAAGGGGCGCCCATTGCAGAGGCTGCCTTCAACGCTGTCGAGCAACCGGCTCCGCCAATCATTGATCGCGCCCTGATCGAACGCCCGCTGGCGACCGGGTTGTTGTCCGTGGATGCCATGGTCCCGCTCGGCCGGGGACAACGCGAACTGATCATCGGCGATCGCGGAACCGGCAAGACCGCCGTCGCGGTCGACACCATCATCAACCAAAAATCCAGCGACGTGATCTGCATTTATGCCGCGATTGGCCAGAAGGCTTCCACCGTCGCCCAGGTCATTGACGCGGTGCGGCGCTACGGAGCGCCCGAGCGATGCCTCTTCGTCGTCGGAGAGGCCGATGCTCCTCCCGGCCTGCAATGGCTGACACCCTATTCCGCCTGCACCATGGCCGAATACTGGATGAACAAGGGGCACGACGTCCTGCTTGTCATGGACGAGCTGACCAAGCACGCCGCTGTGTACCGCCAGGTCTCGCTGCTGCTGCGCCGACCACCCGGAAGGGAAGCCTATCCCGGCGACATCTTCTATATCCATTCGCGATTGCTCGAACGCGCGGCACGGCTCTCGCCGGAACGGGGCGGCGGATCGCTGACCGCCCTGCCGATCGCCGAGACCCAGGCAGGCAATATCAGCGCCTACATCCCGACCAACCTGATCTCCATCACGGACGGCCAGATCTATCTGGATCCCTCCCTGTTCCACGAAGACCAGAAGCCTGCCGTCGATGTCGGCAAGAGCGTCTCCCGCGTCGGCGGCAAGACTCAGGCACCGGTAATCAAAGCCCTGTCAGCGAGCCTGAGGCTGGACTATGCGCAGTTTCTCGAGCTTGAGGTCTTTACCCGGTTCGGCACCATGGTCGACGACCGTACCCGAAAGAACATCGAACACGGACGGCGGATTCGCGCGATACTCCGGCAACGCCAGTTCGCTCCGCTCCCGCTGGGGGAGCAGGTTGCCCTGCTCTTCGCGCTCTCGGAAAATCTGCTCGACGATGTGCCCATGGAACGCATCGATGCGTTCCGGAACGCCCTGTCCTCCTGGCTTGTCCAGGACGCTCCGGACATCCTCGCGTTGAGTGATCAAGCCAAGTCTCTGACGGACAAGCAGCGTCAGCACCTGCATGACGGCATCGCCGCCCTGGCGGCATCGGAATGCAGAACAGAGCCGGCAGAGGCTCGATGACCCGGCTCGCGGAGATCGAGGCGCAGATTTCCGGTATGAGCGATCTGCAGAACATCATTGCGGCCATGCGGTCGCTCTCCGGCATGCGCCTAAGGGAAGCGCAACGCGCCGTCCCCGGCATTCGGCAATATGCGGAGGTCGTCGCAGGCGGAATTGCCGACACGCTCTCCATGGTGCATGGGAAGCCGGACATGTCAGAAGCAAAACCGGGCACGACCGCCATTATCCTCTGCGCGTCCGAACACGGCTTCGTCGGCGGCTTCAACGACAGGGTCGTGGCGGCGGCACTGAATGCCCTTGGCCCCCAGGACAAACTGTTTGTGCTCGGCAGCCGCGGCGCCGCACGCGCGACGGAAATGAACCGCACCCCGGCCTGGTTTGGACCGATGGCGACCCGGCCCGATGCCGTATCGGCGGCGGTGCAGCGTTTGTCCGAAGAACTGTTTCGGCAGATCGCGGCGCGCGAGATCACCCGAGTAGAGGCTATATATGCCGCTTCCAGACAAGGTGCTGCCTCAACCGTGGAACGCCGACCGCTGCTTCCGCTCGATGTCCGCATCCCGCAAACAAAGCAGAAGCATCAAGCTCCGCTCCACAACATGGACCCGGCAAAGCTGCTTGAGAAATTGACGGAAGAATACGTCTTCGCGCGCCTGACAGAAGCGGCGGTGGAGTCGATTTCCGCTGAAAACGCCGCCCGGCTCTCGGCCACGCAGGCCGCACACGACAATATCTCGACCATGCTCACGACCCTGCAAAGCGATGCACGGCAGTCACGGCAATCAGAAATCACCACCGAGATCCTTGAGCTTGCCGTCGGGGCGGCCATGGTCGGCGACCAATAGAACCCTGGAATTCTCTCACGTCGGCGCGTGCAGCTCCGGTAAAGCGCGCGTCACGGTTTGCCTGCCGTTTTTGAAGACAAACATCGGCTGGGCCAGCTCGGCGACAACCATGGCCGGGTCCGTGCTGTCGACCGCGACGAGATCCGCAGTCTTGCCGACCTCGATGCCGTAATCCTTCAGGTTCATCAGCGCGGCGGACCGGGTCGATATCATATTCAGGCATTCCGCCAGCAGGTTCGTCTGCCCGATCTGCGCGATATTGGCGTAGAGATTTGCCATGCGGATCAGCGAGCAGTCGCCGTAAGGCGTGAACGGGTTCAGCACGTTGTTTGTCGAGAGGGAGCAATTGACCCCGTGGCCGAGCATCCGGTGCAGCGGCGTGACACCGCGCGGGACGGAATGATCATGATCGCGATGCATCAGAAACAGATCTGTCGACGGCAGGACCGTGACAGCAACGCCCGCACCAGCGAGCCGCCGGGCCAGCGCATCGAAGCTCTCCGGCGGCATGGCGGCAAACTTGGTGACGTGTCCGACCGCAACTCGTCCGCCCCAGCCATATTCGTCGGCCTTGCGCGCAACGTAATCGGCGTCGAGTTCCATCGGATCGGCGGCAAGATCGAGATGCATGTCGATATCGACATCGAACTCCCGTGCAAGCTCGAAGATCCGGTCGATCTGCCCGTGCGGACTGCTGTCTGTATAGGGTGCCGCCCCGATGCATCCTGCACCGTCCTTCAGGGCCGCGACCATCAGATCCTCGGTTCCCGGATTGTTCAGCAATCCCTCCTGCGGAAAGACGCAGATCTCGACGTCAATTGCCCAGGCGAGATCGGCAATCGCCTGCTTCACGCCCTCGAAACCGCGCAAGCCGATGACCGGGTCGACTTCCACATGCGTGCGCATCCTGGTGGTGCCATTCACAACGCACTTCCGGAGCGTTCGCCCTGCCCTCTCGGCTACGTCTTGTTCCGTAAAGCCCGACTTCAGCCGGGCCACTTCGCTTATGGCCTCGGCCAGATCACCTTTTTCGGAGGTACAGCGGTGCAGGATGCAGGACTTGTCGAGATGTATGTGGGTCTCGACGAAACCCGGCAGCAGCAGACGGCCTTCAAGATCGAGCGTGAGGGAGCCGTCCGGCAACTCGCCGCCAATCGCGGCGATTTTTCCGTTGTCCACGCCGACATCAAGCACCTGCGCGGGTTCCGCCGCGAGACGGACATTGCGGAGCGTGAGTTCCACGAATTAACTCTCCCATCAGGGCGGCAGGCGACCCGCCAACATAATTCATTCGGCACTCTTGAATGTGCACGGGACGTTCTTGGAAGAAACGCTATCCCATGCCCGGATACGGTATTCACAGTATAATAAACCCACAGTTTTTCCGCAGGCGAGCTTGACGACGCTCCTACTTCATCCTCACACTCCGTGGTTGTTTGCAAATGACAATCAGATATGTGGCGGGGGCCCGGGTGACGCGATTTCTGACAGGATTTTTCATACTGTTGCTGCTCGCGGGCGGAGCTTCCGCGCAAGGCACCGGCCCGGCAATCGGCACGATAAAGGTTTCCAGCGGCGACGCCTCGGTGCAGCGGGGCGGCACGATGACGACCGCCAGCGAGGGGCTGGACGTGCAGCACCAGGATATCTTGCTGACCGGATCAAACGGCGCGCTCGGGGTCACCCTGAATGACGGCACACTGATTTCCCTCGGCCCGAATTCCCGTTTCGAGTTCGCGGAGTTCGAATTCGCACCGCAACGCAACAGCTTCAGTTTCTTCGGGAAAATTCTCGAAGGCACAATGGTGTACCAGTCCGGCCGGATCGGCCATATCGCACCTGAAAAAACCCGTATCGAGACACCGCTGTCTGTCATTGCTGTTCGCGGAACCCGCTTCGCGGTCCGCGTTCCGGCCGGCGCGGGGAACTAGGACATGTTCATGCAGACCCCGACTTCAAAACGCCACGGCACCGTACGATCCGGCTTCGCGGCCCTGCTGCTCGCGCTTTCCGTCAGTGCCTGTGCCATCGGCCCGTACGACACGGAAGAGCTGGCGGGCATGACGCCGCCGGACTCCCAGTTCCTGCAGAGTCTCAGCGGGGAATATGTGGCGCTCGGCGACCTCGAACGCGCCGAATATGACTGGCCAGACACTGCCAAATTCTATGACCGCGCAATCCGTGCCGGCAAAGGCGAGATAGTCGAGCCCGAGTTGTTGGACCAGAGGGATCTGGCTCCGGCGGGCCGACAAGAGCTGAAACAAGCACGAGATAAACTGACCGCCCTGTTCGCGGCTGGCGCCCGTTCCGTTGCAGGCTTGAGCAGCGCCCGTGCACAGGGCGGCTTCGACTGCTGGATGCAGGAACTCGAGGAAGGCCATCAGCCCGACGACATCGCAAAATGCCGGGAGATGTTCCTTGCTGCCCTTTCGGATGTGGAAGCCACAGTCAAAGGCGCGCTTGTTGTCCTGCTGCCGGAGGAAGACGGAAAGCTTGGTGTGATCCGAGTTGAAAACCAGCAAGGCTCAGTCACTCTCGACACCTCCCGGGCCAGCGCCCTGGTTGCCCGGACAGATGCCGCGCCCAAGGCCACCGGTACTTTCGCACCGGACGATGTCCGGGTTGTTTTCGGCGCGGCGATTGCCGCTGGTCCGACCCCACCAGTGACGTTCATGCTCTATTTTGAGCAGGGCACAGATGTTCTCACCCCCAAGTCCCTGGTCCTGCTCGACAAGGTTCTGGAGACAATCAGCCAGCGCAAATTGCCGCAGGTGGAAGTCTCCGGCCACACGGACCGCTCCGGCTCTGCGGATTTCAACGACCAGCTTGCCCTTGATCGCGCGAGCATCGTCGGACAAGAGGTCTTGAAACTCGGGGTTCCGGAAGAAGTGCTGACGGTGGAGTCCTATGGCGAACGGACGCCTGTCGTCCCGACGGCGGACGGAGTGTCCGAGCCCCGCAACCGGCGAGTCGAAATCGTCATTCGATAAAGCCCTTTGACACCATCGCTCCGTCTCAACCCAGACGAGGATGTGGCTGCCGGCCAATACCCGCTATTCTGGTTCACCTGCGCCTCACTTGGCGCTAGGGTCCGGACGGAAACAGGACGAACAAACAACAGCGAGTACGCACAGAGGCAATCGCAACGCGATCGTCAATGGCGCCTCCATGAGGCATGAATGGAAGGCAGCAAACGCAGCACTACAGGCTTCAACAAGCCTGAAGAGCAAAGCGACTTTCCGTGGCTCGATGGCCCGGAAGACGGGCATCTGCGTCGCCTGATCCGGCAGAGCCGCCTTATCGGCGCCGGCCTCCTGCTCCTGCTGGTCCTGTTCCGGGTTCTCGACGTCACGCCGGTCCAGGTCCTGAGACTCTGGGGTTTCGATCTGTTGCTCCAGACGCGGGCTCCACACACCGAGACGTCCCCTGTCGTCGCTGTCGATGTTAATGACGAAAGCCTTGCCCATTTCGGCCAATGGCCCTGGCCGCGCAGGTATTATGTCGAGCTTGTAGACCACCTGCGCGAAGCCGGGGCGGCGATGGTCGTCTTTAATATTCTGTTCTCTGAGCCGGACCGTATGTCGCCCGAAAATCTGGCGGTCACTCTACCCGGACTGGGACCAGACCTGCGCCGCGATCTGTCCGACCTCGGCAGCTACGATGTTGCACTCGCAGCAGCCATGCAGACCATTCCGACAGTCACTGCAGCCGCTGCCCAGACACCCGGCCACCCTGTGTCCGCTGCCCAGACCCGCCCCGGGCGCTTTGCTGTTCGTGGCCCTCCGGACATCGGCGCGCTTCCCGGTATTTCCGGCATCATAGAAAGTGTCGCGCCAATCGGCCCGGCAGGCGTCGGCGAAGGGATCGTCAATCTGCTCCCCTCGCCCGACGGTGCCGCACGGCGGGTTCCCGCAGCCTTTCGCGTCGGAGAGACATTCGCGCCTGGCCTTGCCCTGGAAGCGGCTCGGGTCGCGCTTGGCCAGACCAGCATGTTGCTGGAAGTTCCGTCCGCACTGGGGATGTCCGGAATATCCATTGGGCCGTTGTTCGTGCCTACGGATCGCATGGGCCGGATCTGGATCGATACGGCCGTCCCGGAACGTATCAGCAGTCTTGCAGCGCATGAGATCCTGCGGAACAACGTACCGGACGGAGAGCTTGCCGGGCGTATCGTCGTCATCGGAACGTCAGCCTCCGGCGTCGGGGAGACAGTGCGCACCGGCGCGGGAGACACCATGTCCGGATTGCATCTGCAGGCTCTCGCCCTGGACACGATTGTGACCGGCCGGACACCGTTGCGAGACCGGAGCTTCGCTGTGGCGGAAATTACCGCCGCACTCGTCCTGGGGCTTCTGCTGACATGGCTTCTGCCGCGCACACCCCTGGCCTGGAAGCCCGCGACCGCTCTTGCCTCTGTCGCTGTCCTGATAACAGCTTCCGTTGCCGCCTATGGCACCAGCGGGGCTTTGATCGATTCAAGCTTCCCCGCTATTGCTGTGCTGATGCTGACCGGAAATTTTGTGCTTGCCGATTTCCGCAGAGAAACGCTCTTGCGCCGCCGCAACGAAACATCACTGAAACAGCACGACACCTACTTCCGGGAGGTCGTCGACGCCAGCTTCGATGCCATTGTAACGATCGGCGAAGATGCCAAAGTCCGCACCGCAAACCGGGCGGCGGGCCAGATATTCGGGATCCCCGCGAATGAGCTTATCGGACATTCCATCGCCGGACGCCTTTCCGGCGACTGGGCCCGCGGACTTGCAGCCGCACCGGCGGACATTCTGCGGCAGACGGCCGCCGAGCCCACGACAATCGAGACAGGAATACTGGACCCCGTGACGTCCTCCGTCATTCGCCCGACCGAAATCACGCTGGCTGAATCCATCGCAGGCCGGGACCGCGTTTTTGTCCTGGTACTGCGGGATATCAGCGACCGCATGGCCGCCGAGGAGTCCGCTGAGCGCGCCTCCCATCGCCTGCGCGAAGGTATTGATGCGATCTCCGACGGCTTTGTTCTGTACTCACCTGACCGACAGCTGATCCTATGCAACGATCATTTCCGCAGGATGCTTGGCGGTGCCGGGGATGCTGCAGTCACCGGCGTGTTTTATGCTGACCTGCTGAAGCACTATCTCGTCTGCCGGGGTGTGACCCTCGCAGACGATGAAGAGGCAAAAACCTGGCTCGATGACCGGCTTCGTCATTTCGCCTCTTCCGTCGAACCCTATGAGCTGAAAACGGACGACGACCAGTGGTTTCGGGTAGACAAAAGGCGGACGGCGGAAGGCGGCATGGTCTGCGTCTATTCGAATATCACGGAGCTCAAAAACCGCGAAATCGAACTGAAGGCCGCGAAGGAACAGGCTGAATTAGCCAGCCTCGCCAAATCCCAGTTCCTCGCCAACATGAGCCACGAATTACGCACACCGTTGAACGCGATCATCGGCTTTGCCGACATGATGCGGGGCGAGCCGTTCGGGCCGCTCGGGAACCAGCGCTATGTCGACTATGCCAGCGACATTTCAGACAGTGGTTCGCGGCTGCTGAAAATGATCGAGCAGATCCTCGAATTCGCGCGCCTGGAAAAACTCCAGTCCCGGATAGAAAACTCCGTGACCAGCTTGACGGAAACAATCCATGCGGCGGTTACCGACCTGACACCGGCCGCACGGGAACATGCTGTTTCCGTGAAACTCAACCTGACAGACCCTCTGCCCGCCCTGCGGGCCGACCCGCAGATGCTCTACCAGATCGTCCAGAACCTGCTGGCGAACGCCCTGAAATTCTCCGATTCCGGATCGGAAGTAACAATCCGCAATATGCTCGATGACGAGCGACGGATTGTCCTCTCGATCCAGGATCACGGCATTGGGATTCCGCCCGAGCTGATCGAAAGCATCACCCAACCCTTCTGGCAACGGCCCGGTGCGATGACCAGTTCCGGCGAGGGAGTCGGCCTCGGCCTCGCCATCGTCAAGGCACATGTGGAGGCACATGAGGCGAGCATGGAAGTAGACAGCACGGCAGGCAGCGGCACGATAGTGACGATCACCTTCCCCGCATCGCGCACGGTCTGAGCTGGTTCCGGATCGCCGTTTAAGCCTGGCGACCCTCGACTTCGGCCGACGACGGCGCCGCATCGGGATCAATCGCCCGGAGCCGGTAGGCTGCAGCCTTGGGAGCCCAGTCCCGCCAGAGAACGCCGAGATCCTTTAGCGGATCGGTCGAGAAATCGACGCGAATGTCCGCATCCATCAATCCTTCGTCGCCGAGCACCTTCAGCCCGGCCGATTGCAGCGGTTCACGTTCGCTGCCGGCAGCCTCGCCGGCAAGCATACCCGCCTGCAGACGCTCCTCAAGCGGCCCGCTCGCCTCTTCGAAGGCCCGGACCATTTCGGGCAGGACATCGGCAGAGCCGAGGAAATTGCCGAGCGCGAGACTGTTAGCCCCCTCACACCCACCGCAATGATCGAAACAGGATGCCCCGGTATAATGCAGCGGCGCTCCTTTCGATGTCAGGATGCCGAGCTGGCGCCAGTGCGGTGCCGTTGCCGCCGCGCGCATGGCAGCCAGCGTTTCGGTAGCATCCTTGCTCTTCTGCCAGGCCGCGATCCCGACCGCGTGCAGACGCGGATCCGTGCGAGCCTGGGAGAACACGACACAGCCCTCGACGATGGCGCCCACACGAGCACCGACGCAGACGGACGAGGTGGCAACTGCAAACCCGATCCTGCCGGTTTCCGTGCAACGCCCTGCGAGAGAAAAAGTCATTCCGTCACCTCAATGCCAGTCTGCGCGGTGATCGGCCCATAATGCTCGATCCGGCGATGCCGTGCGAAATCGAAGACGGACCGGCGAATATAAGCGCCAAGGTCGAGATCGCAGTTATAGGCGATCACCTCGTCATCCTCGGAAACGGCGCGGGCCACGACCTCACCGGTCGGGGCCACAATGGCGGAGCCGCCGATCATGGCGAATCCGTCCTCGGAGCCGCATTTGGCAGCGGCCATGACCCAGGCGCCGTTCTGATAGGCGGCGGATTCCAGGCTGAGCCGATTGTGGAACTCGCGCAGGTGCGCCGGTTCCGGATGATGGATGTTCCGCGTCGGTGTATTGTAGCCGAGCATGAAAACTTCGGCGCCGCGCAACGCCATGACACGGAAAGTCTCCGGCCAGCGCCGGTCGTTGCAGATGCACATGCCAAAACGGCCGGAGGGAGTCTTGAAAACCGGAAACCCGAGATCACCGACTTCAAAATAACGCTTTTCAAGGTGCTCGAACTCAAGATCTCCGATCGGATCCTTCGTGCCAGGCAGATGGATCTTGCGGTATTTGCCAAGGATCGCACCGTCGGGGCCAACCAGCACCGAGGTGTTGAAACGCCGGGTCTTGCCGCCCTCCTCAACCTTTTCCGCGTATCCGAGGTAAAAGCCGATGCCAAGTGTCTTGGCTTCTTCGAACAGCGGCAGCATCGCCTGTGAGGGCAGCCCCTCTTCGAAGAAGACATCGTACTCTTCCGGGCTGTCATAGATATAACGCGGGAAGAACGTGGTCAGGGCCAGTTCCGGAAAGGTCACCCAGCGGGCGCCGTATGAATGAGCTTCACGCAGCATTTCGATAAGGCGCGCAACCACTTGGGCCTTCGTATCCTGAAGGTGAACAGGGCCCATTTGAGCAACGGCGAATACTTCTTTCCGGCTCATGAAAGCCCTCCTCTTCGTCTCCGACATATGAAGTGCTAGACGAGCGGAGTATCACCGTGAAATAAAATTGATGGGTCACTTAATAAGATGAAATTATTGATATGATCAATGCACGCCAACTCGAAGTGCTCTGTACTGTCATCGAAGTCGGTACGACGGCGCGGGCAGCCGACCTGCTGAACGTCAGTCAACCAGCCATCAGCAATATGATCCGCCACACCGAAGACCTTGTCGGGTTCCCCCTGTTCGTGCGTGAACGGGGCCGACTGGTACCGACCCGCGAAGCACAGCATATCGCGCAGGAAGCGCAGTATCTTTTCATGCAGCAGAAGCGGGTGGAGAATGTCATCAACGAGCTGCGCGGCGGCACGGTCGGCCGGCTTCATATTGTCGCCACGCCCTCCATCGGGCACGGGATCCTGCCCCGGGTGATCGCAGAGTTCGTCAAGAACAGGCCGAAACTGACACTCTCCATTGAACTCGGCAGCATCGACGAAAACATCGAGAAACTGGTCAGCGGGCGGGCCGATATCGGCCTCTCAATCACCCAACCCCGTCATTCCATGCTGTCCGTTCGGCCGGTTGCCGAAGGGCGAATGATGTGCGTCTGCCCAAAAGATCATGAAATGGCCCTGTCCGAGCGGGTTAACGTCACCGATCTCAATCACGTGCGGCATATTTCCTATGCCGTCGGCACGCCGCTCGGCCAGATCATCGACACCGTCTTCTCGGAACAGGGTCTGGAACGGCGTTATTTCTGCGAGGTCCGGCACACCGCGACCGCGCTGGAGATGGCTATTTCCGGCCTGGGTGTCGCCCTGGTAGACAGCTTTGCCCTGTTCGGTCGTGACCTCACTACACTCGCGGCGCGCCCGACCCATCCGGTCCTGCCCCTCAGCATCCATTGCATTTCCTGCAATCTTTTCCCGACATCTAATCTGGCGCTCCAGTTTCAGGGATTCCTCAGCGATTTTCTGAAAAACCACGACATTCCAACGGTAAAGCCAGAAGCTATAAGCTGACATTATCAAGTGTGAGCAATTAATTATTTTCAGGTTTTAGCGCAGCATGATCTGCTCTGTCCCAATCTTGGCCGAGCTGTACTCGATCGCCGCCTTGGTGCCGGACGACTTTCAGAAATGGAACTCGTCCAACAGGGATAATCTGGTCACCCGGATTACCCACAACAAAACTTGGTACGCGAAGAAACAGATCTCGGCCGAGGAACTCTATGTGGACGCGCCTATCAACTAAGCCGTCCGGCGGGCGGGGCGGCTCCTCCCTCCAGGGGCCGCCCCGTTCCTTTAGACCCCTTCGCGATCGGAGCCGACATGCCGTGGCTTTCCGCGATCTCAAATCTGGTGCATTACGGTCATAGGGGGCAAGTCACCGACACCATGATCGATGTGGAAGCGGTTGGAAGCAGAAGACAGTGGCGTGCCGCTTCCGTCGACCGACCCGGTCTGAGAAAATAATCCCGCCCGACGGGAACCAAGGGGGACTACATGACCTTTTCGATCATCGGACGCTGCGAGCGCACAGGGTGCTATGGCGCGGCCATCACCACATCCGACCTCGCCGTCGGATCGCGCTGCGTCCGCCTCTCCCACGGGCGCGGTGCCATGCTGTCCCAGCACCGGACCGACAGCCGCCTCGGCGATCTCGGCATCTCCCTGCTGGCCAAGGGCACCGCGGCGGACGCGGTCGTCTCGGAAGTCTGCGCATCCACCGCCGATATCGAGTGGCGCCAGATCGGCGCGCTCGATTCCGACGGCCGGGCAGCCGCCTATCATGGCCGCCGGATGTATTCGATCTACGCCCACACGGTCGGCCGCAACTGTCTCGCGCTCGGCAATATCCTCGCCAACCCTCTGGTCCCCCAGAAAATGGCGGACGCCTTCACCCGCGATCCCTCCCTGCCGCTTGCCGAACGGCTGATGAAGGCACTGGAAGCCGGGCGCGACAGTGGCGGCGAGATCCTCGGCCCGCTTCGCTCGGCGGCTCTGCGCGTCACCGGAGAACATGGCATCGACACCTACGACCTCCGGATCGATGTCTCCAACACTGACGCCGTTGCCGATCTGCGCGCATTGTACGAAGCATATCAGGGCCGCGAAGACACCATCCGGCGTGTTGCGCTGGAGCCGGAAACCATGCCCATCATGCGCAACCTTTTCGAGGCAAGCATCGAGCGGATCTCGGAGCTGGGTCTCGAGGACCGTTTCCCCACCGCCAGACACCGGGACAGCTGGACTGTTAAGGACTGAGACTATGGCAAGCGATACGATCTACTGGAACGCAAGCGCCGACCCAGCCCGGGCCAAAGCCGAAAGCACGCTGCCGGAGCGTGTCGACGTCGCCATTGTCGGTGGAGGATATACCGGGCTTGCCTCGGCGATCCATCTCGCACGGGCGGGACGCTCCGTCGCCGTGTTCGACGCGGAGGAGATCGGCCATGGCTGCTCGTCCCGCAACGGCGGCATGGTCGGTCCCAGCTTTCATCAGCTCGGCATTACCGGACTGGCCTCCCAGTATGGCGAGAGGAAAGCGCATGCCATCATGCAGGAAGGCATGAACGCTCTCGATTATTTCGAGCGCTTTGTCGCGGAAGAAAAGCTCGATTGTGACTTGCAGATGACCGGCCGCTTCCGGGGCGCCCGCAGCGTCGCTGGCTATGATGCGACTGCGCGGGAATGCGAGAAGCTGAACAAGGCCGTCGGCCTGCCCTTCGAGATGGTAGCCAAGGAAAACCAGCGCGCCGAGATCGGCACGGACTTCTTCGATGGCGGCGTGGTCTACCATCGCGACGGCGGCATTCACCCCCGCAAGCTGGCGAACGCCCTGGCGACAAAAGCCGTTGAAGCCGGCGCAATGCTGTTCCCGTCAACGCCCGTTAAAGGCATGCGCCGCGACGGCGCTGAAACGGAGATCTTCTGCGGCGGCAAGGTGGTCACGGCACGCGACGTTCTGGTCGCGACCAACGGCTACGCCGACCGCCGCACCGACGCGATGCATCAGCGCGTGGTGCAGATCCGCACCGGCGCCATCGCCACCGAGGAAATCCCGGCGGACCTGATGGCCGAGCTGTCGCCCAAAGGCCGCATGTTCGGCGAATCCGCTCGGATCTTCATGTGGTTCCGGCCGTCACCGGACGGCAAGCGCTTCATCTTTGGTGGCCGCATGGGCGAGCCGGGCTGCACTCCGGAGGTACGCGCCGCCGCCATCCGGACAGCAGCTCTCCGCGTGTTCCCGCAGCTTGAGCCCATCGGGGCCGCGCATGTCTGGTACGGCGACGTTGCCTATACCCCGGACCACTCCCCTCACCTCGGCTTCGAGGATGGCGTCTGGCTCGCCGGAGGCTATTGCGGCTCCGGCGTCACCCGCAGCCTCTATTTCGCGATGAAGTTGTCCCGCCGGATCCTTGGCGAGAAGGATGGGGAAACCGCCTTCGACGACCTGCCGTTCAAGAAGGTGCCGTTCAAGCCGTTCTCCCGGAAGGTAGCTGACCTGATGTCCCGCTGGTGGGCATGGCGGGACGAACGGGATCTGATGAGGCGCGCCTGATCACGTGTCCCATCACGGGTCGTGACGCCCAGGTCGTGACGCCTGGGAATAAAGCCCTGCACTTTCCGGCCGATGACCGCCCGCCCCCCGGCGTGGTAATTATCCTCCCATCGATAGCGGCGGAACTCTCTGCCGCATTCAATTCATTGCATGAAGGCCGGCAAGGCTGACCAGCCGCACGGTCTCGGCATCTTCTGGGAGGAAGAATCCAAATGACTGTCGGTTTTATCGGACTTGGCCGCATGGGGCGCCCGATGGCGTCCAACCTTTGCCGCAAGGGCTTCCGGCTGGTCGTCAATGACATCAATCCGGATGCGGTCAAGGAGCTGGAGCTGCTGCAGGCGTCGAGCGCGGCAACCGTCGCAGACGTCGCCAGCAAATCCGAAGTAATCGTGACGATGCTCCCCGATTCACCGGTCGTCCGCGAGGTTGTCGCCGGACCGGACGGGATCATCGCGAACGCCCCGAAAGGCGCGCTTATCCTCGACATGAGCACGGTCGATCCTGAAACGACGGACGAACTCGCGGCCATGGCCAAAGCGAAGGGCCTGAGCTTTGTCGACGCACCGGTCGGCCGTCTTGCCCAGCATGCGGATAGGGGTGAATCCCTCTTCATGGTCGGTGCCGAGCCGGAGGATTTCGAGCGGGTGAAGCCGATGCTCGAAGCCATGGGAACCACCGTCTATCACTGCGGCGGAGTGGGCACCGGAACCCGCACGAAGCTCGTGAACAACTTCCTCGCCGTGGCCTCCTGCCAGTTCAACGCCGAGGCGCTGGCCCTGTCGCAGGGCTTCGGGCTTGATCTCGAACGGACTCTGGACGTGATCTACGGCACAACGGCGGTGAACGGTCAGCTCAAGGTCAACTGGCCGGACAAGGTGCTGAAAGGCGATACCGCGCCGGGCTTCACCATTGATCTCGCCCATAAGGATCTGTCGTTGATCATCCAAGCCGCGAACGCCGCCAAAGTACCGATGCCGATGGCCGCCGCCGCGCGGGAGATGTTCACCGCTGCCCGCGCCCGCGGCTTTGGCAAACAGGACTTCTCAGCCATGGCGGACGCGCATTGCGATCTCGCGAATCTCGAGAAGCCGCGCCTGAAGCAGTAAACAAACAAAAGCCGCCGCCGGATCGCTCTGGCGGCGGCTTCGCGTCAAATGGATCAGGCTGCGGCTGCGAACGCGCCATCCAGTGCCTTGCGGGCACCGGTCAGGGATTCTTCGCGAGCATCGTCACCGAAGGCGAGCTTCTCGGCCCGGACGAAGGTTACATCTGAAATTCCGATGAAACCGAGCATGCCGCGCAGATGCGGCTCCTGCGCATCCATGACCTGGGCCGGGCCTTCGCTGTAAAGACCGCCACGGGTCTCGACGACGATTGCCCGCTTGCCGTTCAACAGACCCTCCGGGCCGTTATCCGTATAACGGAACGTCACGCCGGCCTGCAGCACATGATCGAACCAGGTCTTCAGGGTCGAGGTAATGCCGAAATTATACATCGGCGCCCCGATCAGCACGGTATCCGCTGAAATCAGTTCACCAACAAGTTCGGCCGCCAGCTTTTTCGCAGCCACCTGCTCGTCATTGGTCGCCTCGGCACCGCGAATGATGCCGACTGTGTTTTCATTAAGGTGCGGCAGCGGAGACCCGCCGACATCGCGGCGGATGATCGTCGCGCCCGGCTGCTGGGCCTGAAGTTTCGCGACCGCTTCATCGATAAGCAGTCCGGAAGTGGAAGCATCGCCGAGGGCGCTACTGGTGAGTACGAGAATGGTCGACATGATCTGGGTCCAATGTCTGCTGGTCAGGGCGTTTGCATTAAGGTAGTGGTTCGGTATTTGGATCGGAATGGCCGAAAAATGCGCCACGCTGTTGCTTCAAGAGGAACACCTGATGATCGAGATCGAGGACATGCGCTGCTTTCTCGAAGTGGTGAAAAGCGGCGGTTTCAACCGGGCGGCGGCTTATCTCGGAATATCAAAGTCCATCGTCAGCCGCCGTATCGCCAGAATAGAGGCAGATCTCGGGACCGTATTGCTGAACCGGACCACGCGTGGGGTCAGCCCGACCGAGCCCGGACTTGAATTCACCATGCGCTGCGAACGCATTCTCGCGGAATATGACGATGCCCGGGAAGCCGTTGCACAGCATGGCGGGGACGTAGTCGGCTGCCTGCGTCTGTCGGCCCCGCTCTCTTTCGGCACGCGGCACGTCGTGCCTGTTCTCTCCGAGATGGCAAAGCGCCATCCCCGGCTCGAAATCGATGTTTCGTTCAGCGACCGGAAGGTCGATCTGATCGCCGAGCGGTTCGATGCCGCCATCCGGATCGGCACATTGCAGGATTCCAGCCTGATCGCCCGCCGGATCGGCCCCGCTCGCTCTGTACTGGTCGCCAGCCCCGACTATCTCGACCGCCGGGGCCGGCCAGAAAAACCGGCGGACCTGACGGACCATGACTGCCTGATCTATACCGGCAGTTCCGATCCGGACATCACCCTCCGCAACGGCGACCGGTGGGTTTCCATCCGCCCGTCAGGCCGATTGAGATCGGATAACGGAGATGCCCTGCTCGCCTGGGCCATTGACGGGCTGGGCATTACCGGCGGGCCCACCTTCATGCTGTCCGACGCGCTCGAAAGCGGCGCTGTCGAACCGGTGCTGGCGGGCTTCCCCCTCGCGGAACACGGCATCTATGTGATCCGGCCGCCCGGCGCCAATGTGCCCGGCAAGGTCCGCGTGCTGATCGATATACTGGTCGAGCATTTCGGCGGCGCGCCACACTGGGATCGCTGCCTGATGCACGCCGCTGGAGAGCCGCTTGCCCCGTCGGCTTAGCTGACCGGCACAGCTCTGCGGCCAAGCCGGCGTTGCAGTACCCGCATCAGGAAAAAGCCCGCCTGCAGGGTTAGCCCGAAGCACAGAATGCCGATGGCAAACAGCACCATCTTGTCCGCAAGCGATGTCATCGGAGCAGTGGCGCGCAGGATAACCGAAATCCCCTCGGTCACACCGATAGCCGCCCCTGTACTGGAAGACATGACCAGCACAAAGAAGGCCCGGGTGATGTTCGGCAGAAACAACAGCGCCCCCAGCATAGAGCCCCGGCGCAACTGCATCACTGCCTCGATCCCGTTATCCACGACATACGACGCGGAATAGGGAACGAGGGAAAGTGCAACCGCCATCAGTGGCGACGGCGCCAGACCGATGCTCATTTCCCCGAATGTGATCGCTGTCCCGCGCGGGATCGCGTTCAGCAGAAAGAACATGACGACAAAGGTCGGGGCCGCCCGCATCACCCCGACCAGAGCGGCGACGATCACCTTGAATACAACGCCAGAGAGACTGAGCAAACAGAGCAAACCACCCAGAGCGAGGCCAATGATCAGCGCTATGAAGGCAATCTCGAAATTGACCACCATGCCGGCGAGCAATTGCGGCAGGAACTGTGAAAGATCCGGGAACTGGGTCATTACACGTGCCTCCTTTCGAGAACCACGCGTAATCGGCTGCAAAGCCAGACCACGATCATGACGACGAGAACATAGAACACCAGAAGCATCGTATAGGTCGTCGCCCTGCCGCTTGCGAAGGAGGTAATATCCGTCAAAGCGCTCAGCAGCTCCGGCGCACCGATGAAGGCGGCGACAGGTGTGCCCTTCGCGGCATTGATCAGAAAGGAAACGATCTGGGTCGCCGAGCGGGACACCGCGCGCCCAAACAATTGGGTTTCGGCGACATCCTTTCCCGCGTTCTCCGCATGAAGCGTATGCATCGCTTCACCGATAGCCTGCCCGGCATTGCTGCCATTCATCAGGCCCAGCGCCACGACGGCAGCGCCGATCGCAACCACGGAAGAATAGGTAAAGAACTCCTGCGCCACCGCCGCCGCGATCACCACAGTCAGCACCACAGGCGACGATTGCAGGATCACTGTCAGGCCACGGAAGACCCATTGCACAACAGAATTTTCAGAGCTTTGCAGCGCCCCCAGGAGGAGGGCGAAAAGCAGCGTCGCACCCAGCGCGCCAACGACCAGATAAAGCGAATTGAAAATGCCGCTCTGGAACAACGTCCAGGCGGGCACGGTCTTGAACATCGGGAAGGACACCGACAGCCCCGTTCGATCTGCAATCCATTGTTCCACCGCAACCACAGTTCCGACGAACGACGTTGGCTCCAGTGCCGCATCGAGCGGCGGCAGAACACATGCCGGATCTGTGATTCCTTCAGCAGTATTGCACTCCGGGCGGGCCCAAACCTCTTTCTGACGCTCCAGGAAGCCGGCCGCGATGGTGTTCTTCAGCCCTATTTCGAGGAACACGCCCGTACGGTGAAAGGTCTGGCTCATAAGGTCGAGCGCCTGTGCCAACCGGTCACTGCCGGTGCGCGCCACCCCCATGCCCCAGGGTACTTGCGCGAAACCGAACTTCGGCTCGAAGCGGCGGGCAAATTCCTCATCGGTGAAGTAGGAGGCAAAGAAACTGTTGTCCTGCGCTGCCAGCATGCATGTTTCATCCGCAAGGCGAACAGGGAGAACCGCCGCCTCCTCGAACAGCATGAGGCGGGCCTGATGCGAGATCATCTGGGCATTGGAGCCGTTGCCTATCGTCACGCAAATGCTACGCCCGGCAATATCCTTCCAGCCCGCGACCTGCAGCTCCTTCGGCCCGACCAGAATGGTTTCGGACTGGTAATAGTGCGGGCGGATGAAACGAGCCTGACTGTCTCGCTGGGTGTTGTGCCCCATGGTCGCCAGAACCACGTCGATCTTGTCTTCATCAAGCAGGACGATACGGGTTGCCGCCTTCACCCTGACGAATACCGGCGCGACACCAAGCCTAGCTGCAACGGCACGGGCAACGTCCACATCATATCCGAAACGCTCATCGCCCTCGCGCGTGCCGAAAAGCGGATACTTTTCGCGGACACCCGCCCTGATCCTGCCTTCACAGAAGATACGAACGAGACGGTCGGTGTCGGGCTTCTCGCACGCCCCGGGCGTTTCAGCCTCAACACGGGCCTCATCGAGTAAGCGTTCAAGCGCCGCGTCCGGCGTCTCCGCCAGCGCCGGAGCAACGCCCGTTACCAGCAGCCCGGCAACGAGCAGCAGAAAACGCCATTTACCCGGCATGCGAATCCCGATCTTCGGTAGCAATTTCAACAATATGCATATCAGCGAATGCGTAAGGCCCATAGCGATGGATCGATTTCCCTTCCTCTGCCCGCAGCACGGACGGAGTCATCAGGGCGAGCTTATCCTGATCGATCGACACCAGCACGGACTTGACGATACGAAGTGTCAGCCCGTGTGCTGCGACAGCCTCCCGCGATTCATCAAGGCCGACGAAACCATTATGGGTGAGCACCGCACGGCCACCTTCGGCCAAGTGATCGCGCAGCCCAGCCAGGAACGGATCAAGCAGCCTGCGGCCATCCGGCCCGCCCGCACTCCAGGTCGCATGACGCCCGGGGACCTCATGGTCCTCCATGGCGAAATGCGGCAGGTTGGCCGCGATCAAATCAAAGCGCCGGCCAGCGACCGGCTGCCACATATCGCCGCGATGGATTTGGCTGCGCGGACCATGCCCGAGATCCTGCAGCAGCAGGGTCCCCGCTGCGACCGCATCATGCTCGACGTCGACACCGCAGAGTGAGGCCGCCCCCAGGCGCGCCAGAGCCGCCAGAACGACACCGCTTCCAGACCCCATTTCCAGCGCGTGCGCGTCCCGGACACGCTCCATATCGAGATGCAGGGCATGTATCAGGGCCGCCGTATACTCGCTCGGTCGAAGCGCTGAAGGCGCAACGGTAATCTCTGGTAATACAGACATTGCTCAATCTGAAATTTCTGTGGGTGTTGCGTCTTTCGCCAATCTCAAAGCGAGCCGGCGCGCCATTTCCGCAGCCACGGTATCATCCGGATAGTCGGTCAGGATCGCCTTGTAGCGTGCCAGCGCAAGATCCAGTTCCTCGGCGACCAGAGCCTCGTATGCATCGCGTGTCATACGACACAGCCGGACAAGCTGTTCATCGGGCTCGAAGGCGGGTTCCAGATCGTAGGCACCGACCAGCTCATAGATCGGCACCTTGCCTCGCCGACCCTTGACCGCGACCTCGTCGATTGGCCGGACACAGAGCCGGTCACCGGCCTCCTTGAACACTGTATGGCTGATACAGATCCGCGTTCCGTAATCCTTGTTGATGCCCTCAAGACGGGCGGCAATGTTCACGCCGTCCCCCATGACCGTGTAGTTCATCCGGTCCGAGGACCCGATATTGCCGACCAGAACCGCATCGCTGTGAATGCCGATGCGGATGTTCAGCGGCAGCATGCCCTGCGCTGTCCAGTCTGCATTCAGCCGCGCCATCTCATGCTGGATCCTGAGAGCCGCGAAACAGGCGTGCATGGCGTGATCGTCCAGCCTGTTCGGTGCGCCCCAGAACGCCATCACTCCATCGCCAATGAACTTGTCGATGGTGCCGCTTTCCTGCTTGGTCGCTCGGGTTACGGTCTCGAGATAGGTCGAGACCCGCTGCAGGAGCTGTTTCGACGGCGTGGATTCCGAAAGGGTCGAGAACCCCTCGATATCGGAGAAGAACACGGTGAGGAACTTGTTGTAACCGCCGAGCGCGAGCTTCTGGTCCGTGTCGAGAAGTTGGCGCACCAGATCGACCGGTACGAAGGACGCGAATGATTTGACCGTCGTATCGAGCGTGTCGATCGCACGCCCGAGCAAGGCGACCTCCCGGATCGGGGTCTGCAGTGCCAGTGGGCTCTCGACGTCCAGGTCCTTGATCTTCGTCACCTTGACCGCCAGCCTCTCGAGCGGGGCCGAGATCACGCCGGAAAGGAAATAGATAATGATGATCTGCACGAGGATGGCGATCAGGCCGAATATGAAAAGCTGCCTGTTCCGTTCCTCCAGCGTGCCGGTGAAATCCGAGAGAGGGGTTACAACGAGTAGCTGCCACGCCTTCCCGAACGACGCCGGAAATGTTGTCAGGCTGGCGACATATTCCCGGCCCTGATGCTCAATCGTATACATCCCCTGACGGTCACGTGGCCGCAGGCTGAAGGCGATTGCCGACAGATCGTCGTCGAGCGACGTCACATGCATGAGCTCGGGGCGGCCGCTCCGGCTGCCATAGGTTTTTTCCTGGCGTGAATTGGCAATCACTCCGCCCTGATGGTCGAGGATGAACGAGATGGTCCCCGGGCTGATCTTGCTCTCGGCCAGATAGTCCGACATCCCGTCCAGGGTGATGTCCGCAGCCGCAACACCGCGCACATTTCCGTCCGCCCCGTAGAAGGGCGCACCGACGGTGAAGCCGACCAGGTCCAGCACGGCAAACACATCGACATCGCTGACGGACATGCCGCCGGATGCCAGGGCCGTTTCGTACCAGAGCCGGGCACGTGGATCGTAGGAGGTGCCTTTTTCGGAACGGCCGATTTCACTGCGGTCCGCATCCAGGAAAATATAGTGATCGACAGGCACTTCACCGGGCTTGCGCTCGATCCAACGGTCGGCGTAGCGCGTCCCCGTCGGCGGCAGCTTGCCCTGCACCTTGACCTCTGGGTCGATCTGCCGCGCTTGCCGGAACGAGCCATCTTCAAGCCCGACATAGGCACTGATGATGACATCGCTGTGCTGGAGAATGCTGTGCAGATAAGAGATCGAGCCGTTGCCTTCGTAAAACTCCGGCACCTCCCCGCCGAGGGCGGAAGCGCTGCGGATCAGGGACTTAATCGGCTCGAACAATTGTTCGATATTATCGATCGCCTCGTTATTGAACCGGTAAAGCAGCTTCTCCGCATGGACATGCGCCGCTTCCTGATTCGAAACGTAGTTCACTGCCACAATGGTCAGGAACACCGGCAGCGTCAGGATGATGAACAACGTCAAAATGACCGGACGAAGGCGCATTTTTTTTGTTGAGAAACTCATACCAGTGCTCACTCGGCGCCCTAACGATGCGATCTAACACATGATAGTTGAATAGTTTTTTATCGCCGAGGACTATTTATGAAAGCCTGCTGAGCGTCAACGCAGGCACAGAAGCACCGGGCCTGCGCAAGTCTCCGTCCTGTCTCCACAAGCACGGACTCCGTATTTTTCACGGCCACATTAATCCGGCATTACGTCGCTAGAATGACCTTCGGGGGCGAGCACGGCGGTCCTCTGCCGCGACGACGATGCCGACGATAACGTCGACGTTCCGGCCATCACTTGCGAATGGAACCATAAGCCGGGCAATCTTCACGAACTCCCGGTTCGGAAGCTTGTTGCTCGATACATCGTAGCGCGGCAGCTTGTCCTGCATGATCTCGTGGTAAAGCGCCCCGAACTCCTCGGCTTGTTCTTTGGAATACACATCCCGGAACAAACGGTTTTTCAGACTGCGGCCGGCGAGATCCGAAACTTCGCCGCCGACGAGGCGGTACCAGGGATCGAAGACACCGTCCCGATAAAGCTCCGCGATAATCACTTTGCCGATATGCGGCCAGATCTCGAGTGGGTCGATCTGTTCTCGTGCCGGGAGCGCGCCGTCACTGCCAATGAGTCCCGACCAATAATTATAGAAGTCGCGTACAGCCAGATCGGCGCCATTCAGATCTTCTATTCCTCTGACAAGCAAAGAAACCATTCAGCTCCGACCACGGCCGCTACCCATAATGCGAGTGCAGCTCTAAAACGTCCCGGATAGTCCCACCGCGCCCCACGCCGCCCCTGCATTTCAGCGACGCGAACAGGCGATATCTGAGCTATCTATAGCACGCTTGAATTCAGCCAGAACACACAGGGATAACCAGGAAGCCCAAGCCTCCGCTGCGTGAGAAAAAGATTCAGTGAGGTGGATGTATCTTCGGCACCCCCCGAAAACTGATGTGTATACATGAAATCGAAAAACCCACCGAAAGAGAGTCAAAAACAAGAAAATAAGGGCTGATTTTCATCAAGGTGTATACACATCTGGGCTCAATGAATATTATTGCGGGATAATTCAGGGGGGCATCAGGGCGCGAAAATGATGGAGAGCGAAAGTCAGGAACGGGTTCAGAGCCAATCGGAACGGGCGCTGGCGGGTATCCGCGAGCTTCTGTTTTCCGGGGTGTTCGCGCCCGGTGCCCGGCTAAGCGAACCGGCCATTGCCGAGCGGCTGCAACTCTCTCGCACACCAGTCCGTGCAGCCCTGGCCCGGCTTGAGCAGGAAGGCGCCGTCGACGCCATTCCCTCCGGGGGCTTTTCTGTACGCAAATTCGCGACTGAAGACATTCTCGACGCTATCGAGCTGCGTGGCGTCCTTGAAGGCACCGCTGCCCGGTTGGCCGCTGAGCGGGGCATCTCACCGGCCCAGTCCGAGGTATTCGGCACGCTGCTGTCGGAGATTGATGCGCTGCTTCAGGTTCCAGGGGAAGATCTCGACCATGCGGCTTATACCGCCTGCAATGCGGCCTTCCACGACCTGTTGAAAGAGAGCTGCGGCAGTTCCGTTATCGCACGGGAAGTCGACCGGCTGACCGGGCTGCCTTTTGCCAGTCCGAACGCGCTGCTCATGGTGCAACGGGACCTACCAGAGTTTCATGGCTCGCTGGTTCAGGCCCAATCGCAGCATCGGGAGATCGTGAACGCCATCGAGATGCGCGAAGGCAGCCGGGCCGAAGCCCTCGCCCGCGAGCATGCCCGCCTCGCCCGGCGCAATCTCGAAGTCGCCATGAACGATGACAGGATCAAGGCCCGTTATCCCGCCCTCACCCTGGTGACGGCCTGAACAGACAAAAACAGAAACCACAAATTCGGGAAGAGACGACACTATGAGTGAACGCTTTGACAATGGCATGAAGATCCGCCGCTCGGTACTGGGCGATGCCCATGTGGATCGGGCGGAAGCGGCGAAGACGGCATTCGACGAGCCGTTCCAAAGCTTCATCACCGAAGGCGCCTGGGGCACCGTCTGGGCCAGCGACAAGCTGACAAAGCGCGAGCGCTCCATGATCACCCTCGCCCTGCTGGCCGCGCTCGGCCAGTGGGACGAAGTCGCCATGCATGTCCGCGCCACGGCGAATACCGGGGCCACTCCCGACGATCTTAGGGAAGCCATGATGCATGTCGCCGTCTATGCCGGAGTTCCGGCCGCGAACCACGCACTGAAAATCATCAAGAAGACTTATGGAGAGATGGGAGTGGAGATATGAGCCTGACCAATCAGAGGCCGGCCGCCGGCTTCTTCGCCCGAGACCGGGGATGGCAGCCCGAAGCACTGACACCGCAATACAAGACCTCGGTGGCACGCTCGCCGAGCCGGGCCCTGCTGTCCATGCCGCAGACCCTCAGCGAAGTCACCGGACCGGTCTTCGGCCACAACGTCATCGGCGCTCTGGATAACGACCTGATCCTGAATTTCGCAAAGTCGGGCGAGAGCGCCATCGGTCCGCGCATCATCGTCTATGGCCGCGTACTGGACGAGAGCGGACGTGGCGTGCCGAACGTGATGGTGGAGTTCTGGCAGGCAAATGCCGGCGGCCGATATCGGCATGCGAAGGAAGGCTATATCGCCCCACTGGACCCGAATTTCGGCGGTTGCGGGCGCGCCATCACCGGCGAGGACGGTTCGTACGAGTTCCGCACCGTGCAGCCAGGCCCCTATCCCTGGCCAAACCGGGGCAACGACTGGCGCCCGGCCCATATCCATTTCTCACTGTTCGGACAGGGCTTCGCCCAGCGACTGATCACGCAGATGTATTTCGAGGGCGATCCGATGATCTGGAAATGCCCGATCGTCGATGTCGTGCCACACCGCGAGGGCATCGAGAGCCTGATCGCGCTTCTGGACATGGACAGCACGGTGCCGATGGATGCCCGTGCCTACAAATTCGACATGGTGCTGCGCGGCAAGCGCTCGACCCTGTTCGAGAACAAGCTGGAGGGGAACTGATGCAGTCTCTCAACCGTCTGAAAGAAAGCCCGAGCCAGACTGCGGGCCCCTACGTTCATATTGGCTGCGTGCCGAACTTTTGCGGCATCGAAGGCGTCTATCCGGAAGATCTCGGCACCTCCATGGTGAACGCACAGACCCGGGGCGAGCGAATCAGCGTGACCGGTATCGTCTATGACGGCACAGGCACGCCGCTGAAGGACGCCATGGTCGAGATCTGGCAGGCCGATGCGGATGGTCTTTATCCCAGCCCGGAGGAGCATCGCGGCACGGCCGATCCGAACTTCACCGGCTGGGGCCGCAAGGCCGGAGATTACACAACCGGTGAATGGGTCTTCGAGACCGTCAAGCCCGGCGCCGTGCCGTTCCCCGATGGCCGCATGATGGCACCGCATATCAGCCTGTGGATTGTCGCACGCGGCATCAATATCGGCCTGCA
Organism: Nisaea sp.; assembly: GCF_034670185.1. NCBI lineage: Bacteria > Pseudomonadati > Pseudomonadota > Alphaproteobacteria > Rhodospirillales > Thalassobaculaceae > Nisaea > Nisaea sp. The sequence goes on along the minus strand of NZ_JAXMNY010000001.1, from coordinate 318,461 downwards.
GACCCGGCTGTATTTCGAGGACGAGGCGGACGCCAACGCGAAAGACCCGATCCTGACACGACTGGAACACCAGAACCGGGTGCCCACCCTGATCGCAAAGAAGACCGGGAACGGCGCCTACCGGTTCGATATTTATCTGCAGGGCGAGAACGAAACCGTATTCTTCGACTTCTAGGCCAGCAAGACACAAGAGTATGGAGAGGGCGGGCACAATCTTCCCGCCCTCTTTCCGTCGCAAGTCAAATCATTCCGATCAATAATCCTCTGAACACCGACATTTCAGCGACAGACTGAAAGCAGAAAAATCTCCGGGAGGAACAATGTCAGGCTCGCGCGAAACCATGACCGCCGGCGGCGCAATCTTCACGCGCCTGAAGGCGCTCGGCATCGATTACGTGTTCTGCAATTCCGGCACGGACTTCCCCCCGATCATCGAAGGTCTCGCCGAAGCGAAGGCGAAAGACATCGCCCTGCCGCAGGCTCTGACGATCCCGCACGAGCACGCGGCCATGAGCATGGCCCACGGCTACTACCAGCTCTCCGGCAAATGCCCCGCCGTCATGCTGCACACCAATGTCGGCCTGTCGAACGGGGTGACCGGCGCCATCAACGCGGCCTGCGCCCATGTGCCGATGCTGCTGATGTCCGGACGCACACCGATCACCGAGCACAGCCGGTTCGGCGCCCGCACCGTGCCCATCGGCTGGGGCCAGGAAATGCGGGATCAGGCCGGCATGGTTAGGGAATGCTGCAAGTGGGACTTCGAGTTGCGCTATCCGGAGCAGATCACCGAACTGATGGACCGGGCTTATGCCATCTCGAATTCGACACCAAAAGGCCCCGCCTATCTCTCCCTGCCCCGGGAAGTCCTGTGCGAGACCATCCCCGCCGACGGTCTGACCGCCGACGGGGCGATGGCTCCTGCCCGGATCATGCCGGAAGCCTCCAGCCTGCAGGCGGCGGCCAAGGCTCTGGCCAATGCGGAGAAACCGCTGATCATTGCCCAACGCGGCGCCGGAGATGCGTCGAGTTTTGCGCAGTTCCAGCAGATGGTCTCAGACTGGGCTATCCCGGTCTGTTCCTACTGGGCCGTCGAGCTGGCGCTGCCGACGGATCATGACTGCCATGTTGGCCCTAACCCGTCGCCCTGGATCGAGGAGGCCGATGTCATCCTGATTCTGGACAGTCTCGCTCCCTGGCAGCCGGACATCCACAAGCCTCGCAGCGATGCCACCATCATTAATCTCGGCCCCGACCCGATCTTCTCCCGTTTCCCGGTGCGTAATTTCAGATCCTCCATAACACTCACCGGTGAGAGCGCGGACACCATCCCGGCACTCGCCGCCGCGGTTGATGCGCAACCGAAAAACCAGGCCCGTATCCACGAGCGCCGGAAGCAGGTCGCCAAAGCATCCGCAGCCACCCGGGCGGATATGGTGCGCATTGCGGAAGCCGGAAACAGTGAGCCGATGAGTAAGCAATGGGTCAGCCACTGCCTCGGCAAGGCACTCGAAGGCCGCACCTCCACCGTCTATTCCGAGCTCGGCACCATGCTCGGCTTCCTCAGTCGGCGCGAGGTGAACTCGTTCTTTCAGGAACCCCATTCGGGCGGTCTCGGCTGGGGCCTGCCCGCGGCCCTCGGCGCCCAGCTCGCCGACCCGGACCGGCTTGTGGTCGCCACCATGGGCGACGGCTCCTACATGTTCTCGAATCCGACGGTCTGCCATCAGATCGCCGAAGGCCTTGGCCTGCCTGTGATCACCCTGATCCTGAACAACCACGAATGGGGCGCCGTCCGGCAATCGGTCGTCGGTCTCTATCCGGAGGGCCATGCCGCGAAGGCGAACGAAGTTCCGCTCACCGCTTTGACTCCGAGCCCGGATTTCCGGCAGACGGCCAGCGCCAGCAATGCCCATGTCGAAAGGGTCGAGAGGGGAAGCGAGCTGCCCGCCGCTCTGGAACGCGCCATTACCATCGCCACCAAGCAGCGCCGGCAGGTTCTGCTCGATATCCAGATCGCAGCAGGCTGACTTTTTCAAAGGCCTATATTGGTGCCTTCACCTCATAAACTGCGGGTAATCTCAACTCTTGCCCGCCTCGCACAGGACTGGTCCCGCGCGTCGGGGTTGTTCAGTGCCCCTCCTGCCGTGTAGCCTTCCTTAATTCGCGCATCGGAAGAAATCGCCCCCGGCCAATGTGGTGGCGGAACTGGTGTGTGAAATGGGGAACGACGCTGGGAAAATCTTTATGACAGATATCCAATATGTAGCGCCGTCGACGCTGGATGAAGCGATCGGCGCTTATGCTGCGGCGAAAGGCGCTGCCCGCATTCTGGCCGGCGGTACCGACCTGCTGGTGCAGATGCGCGCGGGCATGGTCAAGCCCGGCCTGATCGTCGACATCAAGAAAGTCGCGGAGCTGACTGCGATCGAGAAGACGCCGGAGGGCGGTTTCCGGATCGGCGCCGCTGTTTCCGGCGCTGTTCTGGAAGAACATCCGACATTCGGCAAGGTCTGGCCCGGTGTGCTTGAAGGCCTCAACCTGATCGGCTCGACACAGGTTCAGGGCCGCGCTTCCGCCGGCGGAAACCTCTGCAACGGCTCGCCTGCCGCCGACAGCATTCCCGGCCTGGTCGCCGCCGGTGCCATTGCCACGGTTCAGGGCCCGAACGGACAGCGTAATATTCCGGTCGAGCAAATCCCGACTGGCCCCGGCAAAACCAGCCTCGCCCCCGGCGAAATTCTGGTCAGTTTCACATTGCCGCCTCGCCCCGCACATTCCAGCGACGCCTATCTGCGGATGATCCCGCGCACGGAAATGGATATCGCCGTCGTCGGCTGCGCCGTCAGCCTGACCATGGATGGCGATACCTGCACCGCTGCCCGTGTCAGCCTCGGCGCCGTCGCCCCGACCGTGTTACTGGTCGAGGATGCCGCCAAAGCCCTGGTCCTCACCAAGCTGAACGATGCCGCACTGGACAAGGCCGCCGCTGCCTGCAGCGCTGCCTGCAATCCGATCGACGACAAGCGCGGTACCATTGCCTATCGCACCAAAGTCGCGGGCGTGCTGTTGAAACGCACCACCGCCATCGCCGCCGAACGCGCCAAGGGAGGCTGAGAACATGGCCAAGATGCATGTAACCACCACCATCAATGGCGAGCCGACGGAATTCCTCTGCGAGCCAAATGAGACCATGCTGGACGTGCTCCGGGACAATCTTGGCATGACCGGCTCCAAGGAAGGCTGCGGCTCCGGCGATTGCGGCGCCTGCAGCGTCACCTTGGATGACCGGCTGGTTTGCTCCTGCCTGATGCTGGCAGTAGAGGCCGAAGGCCACGAGATCAAAACGATCGAGGGCATGTCCGAGGGCGAGGCGTTGCATCCTCTGCAGCAGAAGTTCCTCGAAACGGCCGCACTGCAATGCGGCATCTGCACCCCCGGCGTTCTGGTCGCGGCGGATGCCTTGCTGAAAAAGAACCCGAACCCGAGCGAGACCGAAGTGCGGTACTGGCTCGCAGGCAATCTCTGCCGCTGCACCGGCTACGACAAGATTGTACGCGCCGTTCTGGAAACCGCCGCGGACCTGCGCGGCGCGGCCGAGTAAAGACCCTATTGGCAAGACCGCCGCGGGCCCGTAACGGCGCTCCGCGGCGGCTTTCTTCATACATATTTCGAATGTTTATTTTGCGACGCAGCAATGTCGTTCCCATGACGAATGCTGGGCTCTTTCCCGTGCTCTAATTTCATCGTTCAAGGTGCGAGGATGAGAGATGAGCGCGCGCAACTACATGCTGGCCTTGCTGAACCAGCGCCGAAGCGGCCACAGCCTGGCCCAGCCCTTCTACGGTGACCCTGATATCTTCCGGCTCGACATGGAGCAAATCTGGTATCGCGAGTGGCTGTTCGCGATACCGGCGTGCGAGCTGGCAAAATCCGGTAGTTATGTCACCCACAAGGTCGGCGATTATCGCGTCATCATCGTGCGCGGCGCTGACAATGTAATCCGTGCCTTCCACAATACCTGCCGGCACCGCGGATCGGTAATTTGCAAGGCCACCAAGGGCAATGCCCCGAAACTGGTCTGCCCCTATCACCAGTGGACCTACGAGCTCGACGGCAAGCTGCTCTGGGCGCGGGATATGGGGCCCGATTTCGACGCCTCGCAGCACGGTCTGAAGCCGGTGCATTGCCGCGAACTCTCCGGCCTCGTCTATATCTGTCTCGCCGACGATGCGCCCGACTTCGACGCCTATGCCGATCTCGTCCAGCCTTATCTCGCGCCGCATGATCTGAGCAACGCCAAGGTCGCCCACGAAAGCAGCATCATCGAGAACGGCAACTGGAAGCTGGTCTGGGAGAACAACCGCGAGTGCTATCACTGCAGCGGGAACCATCCGAGCCTGTGCCGCACCTTTCCGGAGGACCCAACGCTTTTCGGCGTCGACGGGACGTCACTGCAATTGCAGGCACATTTCGAGCGGATGGAGGCGCAAGGCTTTCCGTCCCGCTTCCAGATGTCGGACAACATGCAATACCGGGTGACCCGGATGCCCCTGCTTGAAGGCGCCGAAAGCTACACGATGGACGGCAAGGTCGCGGTCAGTAAATTCCTCGGCCGGATCGCTGACAAATCGGCTGGCGCTTTGCTGAAATTCCACTATCCGACAACCTGGAACCACTTCCTGGCCGATCATTCCATCGTCTTCCGGGTGACCCCGATCGGACCGACCCAAACCGAGGTCACCACGAAGTGGCTGGTCAACAAGAATGCGGTCGAGGACGAGGATTACGATCTGAAGCGCCTGACCGAAGTCTGGACCGCCACAAATGACGAAGACCGCCGTGTGGTCGAGGACAACCAGCGTGGCATCAATTCGCCAGCCTACGAGCCCGGCCCCTATTCCCGTACCCAGGAAAGCGGCGTGATTTCCTTCGTGGACTGGTACTGCAATGCGATGGGCGACCGCCTACGCCCAACCATGCTTACTGCGGAGTAATCCATGGCCGCCTCATCGCCTATTCGGGATGCAGGAGTCTGGCACGATAGCGAGCCTTTGGAATGCGTCTCCGTGCTGCCGGAGGCTCCGCATACCGCGACCTTCACCTTCAGGGCCCCATCCGGAGCCTTGTTCGACTTTCAGGCCGGTCAGTTCCTGACGCTCGAGATCCCAACACCCGGTGGCCCCATCCACCGGACTTACACGATCTCCTCCTCGCCCTCTCGACCAAGGTCGATTTCGATCACCGCCAAGGCGCAGGAGACCAGCGTCGGCACCCGCTGGATGATCGACAATCTCGGCCCCGGTATGAAGATAAAGGCCATCGGCCCGGCCGGGCTGTTCTGCATGGCGCAGCACCCGGCGGAGAAATACCTCTTCATATCCGCCGGATCGGGCATCACGCCGATGATGTCCATGTCCACCTACATGTTCGATCTTGGCATCCGTTCGGACGTGGTGCTGATCAATTGCGCCCGGCGCCCGTCGGAGATCATCTTCCGAGAACGGCTTGAACATATGGCGAGCCGGGATCCGGGCATCGACCTCAAATTCGTCGTTGAGGAACCTGATATCTACCGGCCCTGGACCGGTTATCAGGGCATGTTCAACCAGCTCATGCTCGGTTTGATGACACCGGATTATCTTGAGCGCGAAGTATTCTGCTGCGGCCCTGAGCCGTTCATGCAGGCCGTGCGCGACGCGCTCGCCGGCTTCGGCTTCGACATGGACCACTACCATCAGGAAAGCTTCCGGGCGCCGGTCGCCAAGGAAGAGGATATTCCGGAGCACGACGATACGGTTCCCGAGGAAGGTGCCAAGGCAGAGATCGTCTTCGCCGCCTCCGGCGTCACCGGGCATTGTGCCCAGACCGACACGGTGCTCGCCGCCGCCAAGGCGTCCGGGCTCAATATCCCGTCCGGCTGCACCTTCGGCGTCTGCGGCACCTGCCGGATCAAGAAGCTCTCCGGCGAGGTGCACATGGTGCATAACGGCGGCATCTCGGAAGACGATATCGAGGCCGGCTATATCCTTGCCTGCTGCTCAAACCCGATCGGCCGTATCGAGGTGGAAGTCTAGACCTTCCAGGAATCAGAACTCTCCCGGTCGGGCGTGCAATCCAGCCATTGCGCAAATCGGCACATTCTCTTCGCGCTCCCGACCTTGTTCAGGAGCGCGAAGACCGTGTAGGCTTTCTCCAGCGAAGAATGAATTATGGCAGGTCGCCCGCCAGCTATGGGCCGGGCGATCAGCAAAGCCGGGATGAACGGGGCAGCAGAAAGCCCCGGACCGCAGGGAGAGCCAGCATGAACGAGATTTCCAACAAGTGGATCGGCACGAGCACGATCCGTCCGGACGGCGCCGATAAAGTGACCGGCAAGGCCGCCTATGCAGCGGACACCAACATGCCGGGCATGATCTGGGGCAAGGTGCTGCGCAGCCCGCATCCCCATGCCATCATCCGCTCCATCGACACTTCCAAGGCCGAGGCACTGCCCGGTGTGAAGGCCGTTGTCACCGCTAAGGACCTTGTCGATTTCTCTGTCCATACGCCGGTGCCGCTTGGCATTCAGGACATGCGCTGGATGTGCCGCAACGTGATGGCGCGCGAAAAAGCCCTGTTCCACGGCCATCCGGTTGCATCCGTTGCCGCTACGTCAAGCGAGATCGCAGCCAAGGCCTGTGAGCTGATCGAAGTCGATTACGAGGTCCTGCCCTGGGCCATCGAGATCGACGACGCCATCGCGGACGACGCACCGATCCTGCATGACTTCATCGAGTTCGAAGGCAAGCCCTCGAACATTGCCGGTACGCTTGAGCACACGCTGGGCGATATCGATGCCGGTTTCGACGAAGCCGATGTGATCGTCGAGCGGAGCTTCGACACAAGGCCGGTGCATCAGGGCTATATCGAGCCCCATGCCTGCCTCGTCAGCGTGAGCGCCGACAACAAGACGACGATCTGGAGCTCCAGCCAGGGCCAGTTCATGGTCCGGGCGATGACCGCGTTCCTGACCGGCATCCCGCAGAGCGACATTCGCGCAATCCCGGCCGAGATCGGTGGCGGCTTCGGCGGCAAGACGATTATCTATCTGGAACCGGTTGCGGTCATGCTGTCGAAGAAATCCGGCCGTCCGGTAAAGATGGTAATGAGCCGCGAGGAAGTCATGCGGGCGTCCGGCCCAACCTCCGGCGCCAAGAGCATGGTCAAGATCGGCGCCAAGAAAGACGGCACCATCGTGGCCGGGCAGGCCGTGCATTACCTGCAGGCAGGCGCCTTCCCGGGCTCACCGATCCGCGGTGCCTGCGGCTGCTGCTTCGCGCCGTACGATATCCCGAACGTCCATACTTTCGGCTATGACGTGGTTTCCAATCGGTCCAAGGTTGCCGCCTACCGGGCCCCGGGCGCGCCTATCGGTGCTTATTCGGTCGAATGCGTGCTGGACGAGGTTGCCGAGAAACTCGGCATGGATCCGCTGGAGCTGCGTCTCAAGAACGCCGCCAAACAGGGAACCAAGGCCGCGCACGGCCCGGTCTATCCGGTCATGGGCTATGCCGAGACGGTGAAGGCCGCACTCGCGCATGAGCACTACAAAGCTCCTCTCGGCAAGTTCCAGGGTCGCGGCGTTGCCAGCGGTTACTGGTTCAATGCCGGTGGCGAGTCCAGTGCCCAGGTGAACATCACAGAGGACGGCAACGTCGTCGTCACCACGGGCCATCCGGATATCGGCGGCTCCCGTGCGTCCATCGCCAACATCACCGCCGAGTTGCTCGGCATCGACTATCGCCGGGTCTCGGTTCTGATCGGCGACACCGCGACCATCGGCTACAGCAACCTGACCGGCGGCAGCCGGGTGCTGTTTGCCTCGGCCATGGTGGTCACCCAGTCGACTGAAGAAGTGATCGAACGGCTCCGTGGTCTCGCCGCCAAGATATGGGGCATCCCGGCCGACGCGGTTACCTGGTCTGACGGCGCAGCCCGCCCGGCAGGCGACAACGCCGGCAAGTTCGAGCCCCTGACGCTCAAGGAACTGGCGGCGCGGTCTAACGAGACCGGCGGGCCGATCGGTGCAGGCAAACAGCTCAACACCGCCGGCGCCGAAGGTGGCTTCGCGACCCATATCTGCGACGTCGAGGTCGATACCGATCTCGGGATCGTCCGCGTGATCCGCTACACCTCATTCCAGGATGTCGGCAAGGCCATCCATCCGGACTATGTCGAAGGCCAGATGCAGGGCGGCGCCGCTCAGGGTATCGGCTGGGCCCTGAATGAAGAGTACATCTACAACAAGGACGGCAAGGTCGATAACGCAGGCTTCCTCGACTATCGGATGCCGGTCTGCTCCGATTTGCCGATGCTGGACAACGTGATCATCGAAGTCCCGAACCCGAAACACCCGCAGGGTGTCCGCGGCGTCGGCGAGGTCCCGCTGGTCCCGCCGCTGGGAGCGATCAGGAACGCGGTCTACAACGCCCTCGGCATCCGCTTCTACAGCCTGCCGATGTCTCCGCCGAAGGTCCTGGAAAAGCTGGACGCGACAAAGATGGCGGCGGAATAGAAACACCGCTTCACACGCATAAAAGAAGCCCCGCGCCATTCGGCGCGGGGCTTTTTCTTTGCCTAACGATCTCTTCTAGGACTTCTGCTGCGCGTCCCGCACCAGTGCCGCCAAGCGGTAGAATCCGTGCACCATCTTCGAATAGGGCGCGAGCAGGAAGAAGGTCAGCACGGCGCCGAGATGCAGCGGCAAGAGGACGGACACCGCCGCCGTGCCGGTCGCTGCATAGAGGGCGAGACCACTGGCGCCGGTAAAGCTCAGCAACAGCACGAAAGCCATTTCCCCACCCCAGAGTGCGGGCGCGCCGAGATCCTTCTCGCCCCGCGTCTTCAGCACCGCCATGCCAAGACCGCCAAGGGTCAGCAGCAGGCCGCCCGGGATGCCGAGCAGCTTGGGCAGGGAAAACAGCCCGTAAGGCGCAGGCATATCGAGGAGATAGTGCATCAGCGTGGCCGAACCGGTTGAAGCGAAGCAGAGCAGGAAGCCGTACATCACCGCCTGATGGTGCCAGCGCCGGACATTGGTGAAGCGATCACCCTTCTCGAAGTTGCAGCCTTCCGCCGCGCCCCCGGAGAGGTTCTTCAGCTTGACCGCGTCGGCGAAAGCCGCCTTGAGATGCGCGAGACTGACAGGCTGCCCGCCGACCTCGCGCCAATAGGCGCGCAAGCCGACGAAAATCGCCAGCAGCGGCAGCAGGAAAGCCGGGGTGAAAATCGACACCATGATGGTGTGGGACATCACGGCATAGAAGCCTTCCCCACCGGCGGGCTTCAGTGCCTGCGCCGCCCAGAACAGTGCTGCCAACCCAACGATGAGCGCGACCGCGATGGCAACGCCGCTGCGGTGGAACGGCCCCGCCAGGAAGCCCGGCCAGGCAAACCGTTCCCAGCTATCGGCACGCGCCTCGGCCAGCGCTTTCGGTAGGTTGATCGCAAATTCATGCGGCTCGGTATATTGGCAGGCGTAATAGCAGCCCCGGCAATTGTGGCAGAGGTTGGCAAGCTGGGTGATATCGCCATCGGCAAAGGCGCGTTGCCGGGTGATCGCGGGGAAGACAGAGCAATAGCCCTCGCAATAGCGGCAGGCATTGCAGATCTCGATCTGTCGGCGCGCTTCATCGGTCTGAGAGGTTGCGGCTGGCGTTTGCGTCGTGTGATCAAGCGGCATTGCTGTTCACTCCCCGGGTCGCGCCCTTGGCGGCTTCCTGTCCGGCGATCCGGCCAAACACGGTGCCGATGGTCATGCCGAAACCGGCGAGATAGCCCTCACCCAGGATACTTCCGGCCATGATTTCCCCAGCAGCCCAGACATTTTTAAGTTTTTGCCCCTCCATGGTCACCCGCGCGGTCGCGTCCACCTTGAGGCCGAGATAGGTGAAGGTGACGCCGGGGCGCAGGGAATAGCCGTAGAAGGGCGGCTCGGTGATCGGCCGGGCCCAGTTGGTCTTCCGCGGCTCGACGCCGTCCGTCGCCAGTCCGTCCAGCTCTGTCGGATGGAAGTCGCCTTCCCTGCAGGCCGCGTTGAAGGCGTCGACGGTCTCCCGCACCTTCGCGGCGGGAAGCCCCATCTGTTCCGCCAGCCCCTCCAGCGTGTCCGACTGCACCGCCGGGAAAACCGAGGGCATGAAAAGCGTGCTGCTCTTCGCATCGATGATCGAATAGGCAACCTGATCGGGCTGCGCGGCGACGAGCCGGCCCCAGATGGCATAGCGCTTCGGCCAGACATCCTCGCCCTCATCGTAGAACCGCTCACCATCCTTGTTCACGACAACGGAGAACGGCACGCAATCGAGCCGGGTGACGATACCACCGTCGAATTTCGGTGCCCGCCCATCAATGGCGACGGCATGGCACTGGGTCGGGTCGCCGACGGTGTCCGCGCCCTGATCGAGCATGTCCTTCAGAACGACACCCCTGTTATAGGGTGTGCCCCGGATCAGGAAGTTCCGGGCCGCCGGGCCCCAGGCACGGGCCAGCCAGTCGATATCGCCCTGGAAGCCGCCGGAAGCGAGCACGATGGTGCGGCCTTCCACCCGGCAAGGCGCAGCGCCCGCGATCTCGACAGCGACCGCCTGAAACCGGCCGCCTTCAATTTCGACATGCTTCACCTGGGCCTCATAGACCACCTCAACACCGAGATCGGCGGCCGTGTTGTAATAGGCATTCACAAGAGCCTTGCCGCCGCCGAGGAAGAAGGCGTTCGTTCGCCCCAGCGACAGGGTGCCGGAGAGCGATGGCTGGAACCGGACACCATGCGCTTCCATCCACGGCAGGCAGCTTTCCGAGGTACGAATCGCCAGCCGGGCCAGGTCTTCGTCCGTATTGCCCTTGGTCACGAGGAGCAAGTCGTTGAAATACTCATCCTCTTCATAGCTATCAGTCAGGACCGAAAGCGGCCCCTGATGCATGCAGCGGAAATTCCGTGTGTGGCGGGAGTTGCCGCCGCGATAGGTCTTCGGAGCACCTTCCAGGATGATCACCCGGCAGCCGGCCTCCGCTGCTTCGATGGCCGCGCACAATGCAGCGTTCCCGCCGCCGACAACGACGACATCCCAAACTTTATCGGTGATTTCAGACAGGGCTTCTCTCCTTCGGCGGGCCGTTCGGCCAAGCATCAAGCGATACCGGTCAGCGGCCTTCTTGGAAGGATTGTATACAATATTTCTTCGTGCCGTCAATCGGCCCGGACGCGCGTTGCCGGCACTCCACGGTTAGGCCTGCGCTAGCTCCGCAGAAGCTGGTGCGCTTCACCCGGCCTCAGCGCTTCGCCGCGTAATAGGAGACACGCCGCTCGAGATAGGAGAGGCATTCAGAGATCGTGAAAGCGAGGGCAAAGAGCACGACGAGGACGGCCCAGAAATGGGCCATCAGAAAGTTGTTCGCATAAAGCTCGAACAGCGCTCCAAAGCCAACAATGGAAATCAGCAACTGGCCGATGATCACGCCTTTGACCGCCCGGATCACACCGATCCGCACGCCGCCCAGAATTTCCGGCAAGGCAGCCCAGAAATAGATCTTGAAAAACGCGTCCAGCGGCGACGCTCCGAAAGAGCGGGCCATTTCCACCAGGGACCGGTTGATCTGCAACACGCCCGCGCGGGAATTCAGAATGATGATCCAGATCGCGAACAGCGTGGTGGTGATGATAATCGCCTTCATGCCGAAGCCGAACAAAACCATCAGCACCGGCACCAATGCCGTCAATGGCGCACTCAGGAACATGTTCACCCAGGGCAGCAGAAGCTCGTCAAGGAAACGACTCTTGCCCATCAGGATGCCGGTTGGAATACCGATGAAGACGGCAAAGAAAACACCAGCAAAGAACGCGTAGGCCGTCTCGGACAGGGCCTTCAGAAATGCCGGAGTTCCAATGACGGAGACCAGGGTGCTCACCACCTCAGAGAGCGGCGGCACGAAAAACGTCACATCCAGTCTGCCGACGATCTCCCAGAGCAGGCCCCAGAGGATCAGCGACGACATGCCGGGAAGTTTATAGCCGAAAAGTGTCATTTCAGCCCTTACTCCACATAACTGCGCAGGGAAGCCCAGATCCGGTCGACGATATCGAGATATTCCGGATCGCGCCGGATGCTGTCGGCACCTTTTCCGCGGATCCCGGACGGCCGGATGATCTCAGAGACCCGGCTTGGACGGGGTAGCAGAATTGCGATCTGATCCGAGACATAGACCGCCTCTTCAATCGAGTGGGTCACGAAGATGAAGGTCTTGTTCTCGTTCGCCACCAGATTGAGCAAATCTTCCTGGAACTTGCGCCTCGTCTGCTCATCGACGGCCGAAAACGGCTCATCCATCAACAGGACCTGCGCATCGACGGAAAGCGCCCGAGCAAGGCCCACACGCTGGCGCATGCCGCCAGAGAGCTCATGCGGAAAACTGTTCTCGAAACCGGCGAGACCGACTTCCTTTATATACCGCTCGGCAATCGCTTCCCGTTCCGATTTGGCAACCCCTCTGAGTTCCAAGCCGAAAGCGACGTTCCTGATCACGCTTGCCCAGGGCAGAAGGGCGAAGTCCTGAAAGACAAACGCCCGGTCCGGTCCGGGTCCGTCAACCTGCTCGCCATTGACCAGGATCTGGCCCGATGATGGCTCCAGGAGGCCCGCGATGATCTTCAGCAGGGTTGTCTTGCCGCAGCCGGACGGGCCAAGCAGGGACGTCAACTGACCGCGCGGAAAATCGAGCGACAGATCGCGCAAGGCCTCAACGTCACCGTAATTCTTTGAGACATTGCGCGCGGCAACCGCGTTCTCCGGCACCGGCTTCGAAGCACTGTCCGGCCTATCGCTAATCTGAGACATAGCCACGGTCATTTCCTTTGAAGAGTACATTTTCAAGCCGTTCAACCAGGTTCAGGAACAGCACGGCGAAAAGGATGATCGAGAAGATGGCGGCATACATGCTGGGATAATCGGCGATCGAGCGGCTGTAGGTGATGATGTCGCCAACTCCGGTTGGCGTGATCTTCAACTCCGCCAGGATGGCGCCGATAAAGCCCGCCGAAATACCAAGGCGCAGGCCCGAAAAGATAACTGGCGAGGCTGCCGGGATAATCACCTTCAGAAGGATCTGATCTTCGCGAGCAAGGAAGGAGCGCCCCATTTCCTGCAGGGACGACGGCGTGTTACGGACTGCGCCCCCTGTGTTCAGAACGATCACGGGCATTGCCATGATACAGACCACGAACACCTTCGAGGTCAATCCAACTCCGTAGGCCATCACGAGTAAGGGAATAAGGGCGGCCAGAGGCGCCGCCTGCATGACGATAAAGATCGGCGAGAAGAGCCAGTCAAATCGCGCGCTCAGCCCGACCCAGAGCCCGATCCCGATACCGAATACGGCGGAAATCGAAATCCCGACGGCAAGCGGCTGAAGCGTCTCCGCATAGGCTCGGAACATGGTGCCGTCGATCGTCAGGGTTCCCAGAGCCGCCATGGTATCGAGGAACGTCGGGAAGGAATAGCTGACCGGGATCCGGCCGGCGATCTCCCAAGCGCCGAACACAAGCACGGCGGACAGCACCTTCAGAAAAAGTGAGCGATAGCCGGTCATCGACCGCTCCAGATGGTTCGACCAAAAAAACGCGGTCGCCGAGAGCAACGCCCGGCGACCGCAAACAGGGATTATTTCGACGCGTCGTCGAGCGGCTTCAGATACCAGAAGTCCTCGATTTTCAATGACGCGAGACCGCCGGTAAGCTGCCCTGCGGCCGAGTACCATTCCATGTCCGCCTGTGCGGCCTTGCGCCCGCCGCCGTTCGGATCGTAGAGACCACCCGCCACGGCATCCGCATAGAACCCGTCGAGGCTGTCGAGAATCTCTTTCGGCAGCTGCCCGATAGGCCCGTCGGGATTGGTTTCCCGGCTGATGATGGTCGGATCCTTGTGCATGTCCCGCCAGACGCTGAGCAGCGCCTTCACGAAGACATCGACGTCCTTCTCGTTCGCCTTGATCCAGTCGAGGTTTCCGAACAGGGCCTCGTCACTGGCATCGACCTCGAACATCGGCAGCACGTTGAACTTGTCGCCCTGCAGCTTCATCAGCTTGTTCTTGTTCGAGAGATCGACGATCGTCGCGTCCGTCTGACCGGCGATAAGCGCCGCAATCCGGTTCGACGAGCCGGGCACGTAGGAGCGCTTGCCAAACTTCATGTTGAGCTTGTCCTCGATCACGTTTGCGATCGAATCCGTCCCGCCTCCGCGGGAATGCAGCATGATCGGCTCACCATTCAGATCCTCAAGCTTGCTGTATTTCTTCGAGGTTACCGGGAAGAACTTCAGCTTGGAGAGCTGGAAGACGATGCGGATCGGGGCCCGCGAACGCTGCATGGCGGCATAGGGCGTTCCGAAGCCAATATCCATCTGGCCGCTGAGAACGGCCTGAATTGCGAGTTCCTCATCGGAGAACGCGGTCCACTCGTAGTCGAGACCGTTTGCCTTCGCCCGGTCGAGAGCGACGAAGAATGCCGCAAGCTCATCCGACGGCGTTTCGGCAAGGGCAATGCGGATCTTGTCCGCCTGGGCAGACGAGACCGTCATCATGGTGATGAACGGAACGGCGAGGCAGAACGCAATCGCCGCTTTGAAAATTCTATTCATTGTTTCCTCCCTTTGTTCACTTTCGGGACATAGCTCCCGTGGCTGGGGGTTTTCCCCTCTTTGCCGTAAACAGACCTTTTGAGTTAAGCGGTCAGTCCTCCCCGAAAAGACGCGCGGAGACGGACGCGATATGCTGCCGCATCGCCGCTTCTGCACCAGATGGATCCCGCGACTCTATGGCCGCTGTAATCCGCTCATGCTCCGTAAAACTGGAATGGTTTTCAGGCGGACGCTCCGAGCCACGCACGACATTGCCGAGCGCAACGGCACGGCGCACCTGATTGAGCTGATCGAATATGCCGACCAGCAACGGATTGTCCGTGGATGCCGCGATCGCCCGGTGCAGATGATCGTCTTCCGCCTCATAATCGGCCCAGCTTGTCGCGTTCCGTGCCCTGTCCTTGACCGTATTGATGGTCAGGATCGACTCCCGCGACGCATTGATCGCCGCCTCGCGAGCGATTGCCGGCTCTATGCAAAGCCGTGCCCGGATCATCTTGACCGGCGTCAAGTGGCGACCGAGTTCCAGAAGATGGGCGGCACCGTCCGGGCCACCCTGACTCGCAATGAAGGTACCCTTGCCGACATGACGCCAGATGGTTCCGTCACGCTCCAGCACATCCAGTGCCTTGCGCAAGGTTGCACGGCTCATATCAAGGCTGACAATCAGCTCCCGCTCGGCAGGGAGCCGGTCACCGGGAGCATAGCCGCCGCCCGAGATAAAGTTCCGCAGGACCGAAACCGGATCTTCCCGCTCGAAGGACTCCAATCTTGTCAGCACCTCGCCACCTTAAACTGGTTGACCAATTTGCCCATATTGGTTCGAATATGCCAGATCAATTCCCTAAACGGAAGAAAAATACCCCAATTTTTAAATTGGTTGAGATTGATTTTTTATTCGGGCCAGCTTAAATCTGCCCCTGGCTCGACAGAACAATGGAGGTACGCGTGCCTGATTACGTCATAGAAACACCCCGGCAGGTCGCCATACCTGTCGCCGGTTCAAGCGCGCTCTTCCCTGTGCGCCGCGTTTATTGCATCGGCCGCAATTATGCGGCTCACGCGGTCGAGATGGGCCATGACCCTGACCGCGAGCCGCCCTTCTTCTTCCAGAAGAACCCGGACAACCTCGATCCCTCTGGCGAGTTCCCCTACCCGCCGGAATCCTCAGACGTTCACCATGAGATGGAAATGCTCGTAGCCCTGAAATCGGGCGGCACGAACATCGCACTCGAAGACGCACTTGATCATGTCTATGGCTACGGCCTGTCCCTCGACATGACGCGCCGGGACCTGCAGGGCGAGCAGAAAAAAATGGGCCGCCCCTGGGAAATCGGCAAGGCGTTCGAACGATCCGCTCCGGTTGGCCCGGTCCATCCGGCGGAGAAAGTCGGACACCTCGACCAAGGCCGTGTGGCGCTGAGTATCAATGGCGAGTTGCGCCAGGAAGGTGACCTCAACCAGATGATCTGGAAGGTTCCCGAAATGATCTCCTACCTGTCACGCTTCTTCGAACTCGCAGCCGGAGACGTCATTCTGTCTGGAACACCGTCAGGCGTTGGCCCGGTTTCCAGGGGAGACGTTATGGAGGCGAGTGTCGACGGGCTCGGCAGCATGACCATAAAAGTCGTCTAGCCGACATGACCTCGGGGCCGTGCGAAAGCACGGCTCCGCTCTCTCCAGATATCCGACACTCCAAGCAGCACGATAACGCGACCAGTTCAGACGCCTGTCCCGCGTCCACCGCAGATTGCTTGACGAAATTGTATACAATTCAATAAGATTCAAACAACACGACCGAGACGCGCGGCTTTTTCCAGCAACGCGATGCTTGGCGCACCATCATGGCTGACACGGCCTGCCCCGGGGGAAATATCAAGATGACCGCGAAAAAAACCTACCAGATCCTGGCGGATGCCTTCCGTCAGGAAGAGGTGGATACCTGCTTCGCTCTGCTCGGCGATGCAAACATGAACTGGGCCACCTATTTCGCGGAGCTGGGTGCGGATTTCGTCTATGTCCGACATGAACATTGCGCGGTCGCGGCGGCCATGTCCTATGCCAGGGCGCTGGACAAGGTCGGTGTTGCCAGCGTGACCTGCGGGCCGGGTCTGACCCAGATCATGACCGCCTTACCCGCCGCCGTGCGCGCGCATATCCCGCTCGTGGTCTTTGCCGGTGAATCTCCCTTGCGCAACAACTGGTATAATCAGGAGCTGGATCAGGCCCCCTTCGTCACGGCGTGCGGTGCGGCCTATCATGCGCTGCATCACCCGGACCGCATGCTGCGTCAGGTCCGCGACGCCTTCGTTCAGGCACGGGAAGAAATGCGCCCGGTGGTGCTCGGCGTCCCGTTCGATCTGCAGAACAGGGACTGGGCTGGCCCGGACGAACTGCCCGCTCCATCCCGCGAGATCCTGCCGAAAATGCGCCCGATGCCGCCGCATCCAGACGACGTGGCGGAAGCGGCAACACTGATAGCCGGTGCGAAAAAGACCATCGTCATGGCTGGACTAGGCGCCGTCCGGTCGGCCGGTGCAGGTGAGGCCTGCCGGGCGCTTGCGGAGAAGTGCGGCGGCCTGCTCGCGACCACCCTGCCCGCACGCGGCCTGTTTCACGACGACCCGTTCAATCTCAGTATCGCCGGGGGATTCTCCAGCCAGGTCACGCGGGAATGTTTCGCCGAAGCCGATCTGATCGTCGCAGTCGGAGCCAGCCTCGCACACCATAATGCCGATGGCGGCAAGCTCTACGGCCAGGCGCATGTTCTGCAGATCGACACCCATCCCGTCGCTCTCAGTCAGGGACGGGTACCGGCGGATACGCATCTGCGCGGCGACGCCGCCCTTGCCGTCAAGGCGCTGGCCGATGCACTGGAGCCACACGCGGAGAATGCCGATAGCTGGCGTAGCCCCGCCCTTGCCAAGCGCATCAAGGACACCCCGCCGGACAGCTCCGACTTTCAGGCGGAACAGGGCCTGCTCGACCCGCGTGACGTGGCCTCGGCACTGGACGATGCACTGCCGGTGGACTGGGAAGCCGTGAACTCTTCCGGCCATTGCTCCTATTTCTTCGCCCAGATGCCCAAACGGCCGGTCGAACGCTTCCACACCATCCGCGAGTTCGGCGCCATCGGGAACGGCATCTCCTTCGCCATCGGCGTCGCCGCGGCCAAGCCGGACGAAACGATCGTCATGTTCGACGGAGACGGTAGCCTGCTGATGCATATCCAGGAGCTTGAAACCATCCGCAGACACGGCATGAAGGTGTTGATCTGCGTCTTGAACGACGGCGCCTATGGCTCGGAGATCCACAAGCTGCGTTCAGAAGGCCTGTCCGACGCAGGCGCCGTCTTCGGCCGCCCGGATCTTGCGGGTATCGCGAAAGGCTTCGACCTGGATGGCGAGACCGTCACTGACCTCTCCCAACTGCCTGATCTGGTCAAAAAGTTCAGCGCATCGGATCGCGGTGCTGTCTGGGATTTTCACATCTCGGACCAGATAATTTCACCGGTCATGCAGAGGGCACACCCTCACAAGTAGCTGGCTACGTCGCGCGACGCGCGCAAAATACATTGATTTTGTTAATAAATTCTTATTAACGCCGACAAAGCACTGAATTCCTGAGGATTTCGGGCGACTCGGATTGCGTTCATTGGGGATCTAAGTTAAAATGTATTTACCTTAAAGGTATTAATACTGACTACCGTGTCCAGAAGGACACGAACATCGGCGCGTCACTGCAAAGAGCCAGAATGGGAAAAAGTGATGAGCAAGGGATCGTTGCACGATTCAGATTCCTGTTTGCGTACTGAGTTTTCGCACACTGAGGTGATTTCTGGCGACAGCCAGAGAGAGCGGCCTGTGGATTCTCGAGGAGAACCCAGGATTTCGACCGACAACGAATTCGGCGTCCTGACCAAAGCCCTGAAAGATTGGGTGGATGGCCCGTTCGATATTCAAGAAAACCGTCTGCAGCCTTCCAACAAAACGCCCTCCTCGCAGGCACTCAACACCATCGAGTTTGAAATTTTCAAGATCACCGAGATGGCCCGGCGATGGATCGTCGAGAACGGCCTCTCGCCCTACAAGCTTGCGCTGACCACGGGAACATCTCCCAGCCAGGTCCACCGCATCATGGAGCCCGGCTGGACACCTTCGCTGAAACTTGCTCGACGCATTGCCTCTTCTTTGCCGAGCGATTGGGTGAACTCGTTCGAGCTTGATTGCAATGCCTGCCTGCCCCGCCTGTTCCATTTGCATCAGCCGCCGGAAAATTCGTCTGACCCGGTCACCCGTCTGCTCAGCATGGTCAACGGCTCCGATACGGATCAGATTCTGGATAATCTTGTTGAAAACCGATGGAGCATCCGTCGCTACCAATACCTCTCGCGAACGGAAACAGCAGTCAGCACGGCGAACCACAACGGGTCCGGTTTCACCGAATCGGACTATACGCCGCCAGCACCCCGCATTGCCTGGTCGGCCGATGCGGGAAGCCCAAAAAGCCCGAACCGTACATTACTGCTGCATCGAATCCCGCTCAAGATCGCAGAGAAGCTCAATCTTTATACGATCCATATTGCCGAGTATTCCGGACTGAACTGGGCAACCCAATTCTGGAGAATTGAGACCAGCAAGGGTCTGACCAACCTTCGGCAAATGGATATCCTGAAAGCCTACCTGGCTGAGAAAGCCTAAACCTTCGACCCTTACTTCGCCGGATGGCCGGCGATGTAGGTTTCGGCCACCGCACGATCGTCTCCAAGGGTCTGCAGGACGAACAGCTCTTCCTGCAGGCTCTTCACCGTCTCCATACGCAGCGCCATGACATCCGTCGCCCGACTATCGAGCACTGTGATATCCGCATCGGTGCCCGGCTCCAGCGTGCCGATCCGGTCCTCCAGCTTCAGCGCACGGGCATTGCCGAGGCTTGCCCAGTAGAAGCTGCGCAGCGGGTCAATGTTCTGCCCGCGTAATTGCAGGGCCTTGTAGCCTTCGTCCAGCGTCCGCAGCATGGAGTAGTTGGTCCCGCCACCAACATCCGTGGCGATGGCCCGGCGGACACCCGCTTCCTTCAGCCCTGCCTCGTCATAAAGACCGCTGCCCAGGAACAGGTTGGAAGTCGGGCAATAGACCGCGACCGAACCGGTCTCCGCCATCCGGTCCCGCTCCCGGTGTGTCAGGTGAATGGCATGCCCAAACAGGCTGCGCTCGCCGAGCAGGCCGTACTTCTCATAAACATCGAAATAATCCCGCGCCTGCGGATAAAGCTCTCTGGTCAGTTCGATCTCGGCCTTGTTCTCCGAGAGATGGGTCTGCAGGTAGCAACCGGGATTCTCGCGGACCAGCGCCTCTGCCATCTCCATCTGTTCCGGCGTGGAAGTGATGGCGAAGCGCGGCGTGATCGCATAGTGCGCCCTGCCTTTGCCGTGCCACTTCCCGATCAGCGCCGTGGTATCGTCGTAAGAGGATTGCGGTGCATCACAAAGAGCCTCCGGCGCGTGCCGGTCCATCATCACCTTGCCGGCGATCATCGCCATGTTCCGTTCTTCCGCCGCTGCGAAGAACGCCTCGGCCGATTGCGGATGCACGGTGCAATAAACCGCCGCCGTCGTCGTGCCATGCGCCGTCAGCGTGTCGAGGAAATATCCGGCGATGCGGCGGCAATGGTCCGGGTCGGAGAATTTGGTTTCCTCCGGGAAGGTGTATTTCTCCAGCCAGTCGAGCAGCTTGGCGCCCCAGGAGGCGATCACCTGCATCTGCGGATAATGGGCATGGGCGTCGATGAAACCGGGCACGATCAGGTGCGGGCGGTGATCGACGATCTCCGCACCGTCCGTTTCCAGCGTCGAAAAATCCGCGCATTCGGCGATCCTGCCGTCCCGGATGCGTATGCCGCCATCCTCGATATAGCGGAAGGACGCGGTATCGTCGTAGCCAGCCGGCTCCTCCCGGAAACTTAGAACCCGGCCCCTCAGAATGAGATCAGGCATCACTGCACCACCGGACTATTATCTTCGTACCAGAGCACGATCTGCGCCCGCTCCGCAGGTTCCATATAGGAGACATTGGCGGGAGGCATGGCGTGGCTGCGGCCCGCCTGCAGATAGATCTCACGGGCATGAGCGGCGATCTGCGCCTCGGTTTCCAACAGCACGCCCTTAGGCGCCACGGCGATGCCGTCCCAGGCAGGCTCGCTCGCATGACACATGGAGCAGCGGCCGAGCACAGCCTCGTAGACCGTCTCGAAATGCGGCGAGGCAGCAAGCCGGGTTGCCTCTGGCGTCATCACTTCGGCCGCCTCCTCGTCCGTCTGTTTAGGCCCCGCCGTCGAGAGCAGGACGATGGCGAGGAACAACGCTACCGTCACCGCCCAGGTCCACCAGGGCTGCCCTTTGCGGGCATGCATGCTGTTGAAGAAATGCCTGATGGTGACGCCCATCAGGAACACAAGGCTGGCGATCACCCAGTTGTATTCCGTCGCGAAGGCGAGCGGATAATGGTTCGACAACATCAGGAACAGGACCGGCAGCGTCAGGTAGTTGTTATGGGTCGAGCGCAGCTTGGCGATGGCGCCGTATTTCGCATCCGGTACCCTGCCCGCCTTCAGATCGGCGACGACGATCTTCTGGTTCGGAATGATCACCATGAAAACGTTTGCTGACATAATGGTCGCCGTGATCGCCCCCAGATGCAGGAAGGCGGCGCGCCCGGTGAAGATCTGTGTGAACCCCCAGGCAAGTGCCACCAGCGCGCAGTAGAGGATCACCATCAACAGCGTCGGGTTCTTCGCCAGCGGTGAGCGGCAAGCGAAGGTGTAGACCGTCCAGCCCAGTGCTAGAGAGGCGACGGAGGCTGCAATCGCCATCCAGGGCTCCGCGTCCCAGACAGAACGGTCGATCAGGAACAACTCCGCACCGCCGTAATAGACAACGCACATCAGTGCGAAGCCGGACACCCAGGTCCAGTAGCTCTCCCACTTGAACCAGGTCAGGTGTTCCGGCAGGGCGGCAGGAGCCACCAGATATTTCTGGATGTGATAGAAGCCGCCGCCATGTACCTGCCATTCCTCGCCATGGGCGCCTTCCGGCAAGCCAGCCGCCCTGCGCAGGCCGAGATCGAGAGCGATGAAATAGAAGGACGATCCAATCCAGGCAATGGCGGTGATGACATGCAGCCAGCGCGCCGCGAAGGACGCCCAGTCCCAGATAATCGCTGAATTCGGCAGCAGCTCGAGCATTGATACCCCCATCAGATCGGCATCTTGCCACTCTGGCAAATCCACCGCCCTTTCAAAACCTCTATATCTCCTGTTTACTTTATAGGAATTATTGAAAATCAGAGGCAGCCATGCCCTATCTGGACAGCATCCGGGTCTTCGTTCGCACTGTCGAACTCGGCAGCATTACTGCGGGCGGCCGGGACCTTCGCCTGACCCCGGCGGTTGCCAGCAATCGTATACGGGATCTTGAAAACCGTCTCGGGATCCGGCTGTTCAACCGGACCACCCGGAAGATCGCGCCGACCGAGGCCGGTCGGCTCTATTACGATCATGCGAAAGAGATCATCGAGGCGCTGGACCGGGCGGAAGCCGCCGTCGCGAACTATTCCCAGCATCCGCGCGGCTCGATACGTGTGCTGTCACCCCTTGGCCTTGCCCGCCGGGTAGTGGCCCCGCTGGTCCCGGAATTCAACGATCTCTACCCCGATCTCGCCATCCAGCTCCGGTTATCGGACCGCAAGGTTGATATCTTCGACGAGCGGGTCGATGTCGCCATCGTGCTGGGCACGCCGGAGGATTCCAGCCTGAAGGCCCGAAAGATCATGGACTGCCCGCGCGTTCTCTGCGCCGCGCCTGTCTATCTCGATCATTTCGGCACGCCGCAAACGCCGGAAGAGCTCACCGAAGAAAACCACCGCTGCCTACTGCTGCGCTTTCCGGGAACACAGGAATATTTCTGGACACTGGAAACCGAGAACGGCCCGACCCGCTTCAACGTCCGGGGCCCATACGATGCCGACGAAGGAGATGTGCTGACCGAATGGGCGCTGGCCGGGCGCGGCATCGTCAACAAGCCCTATTTCGAAGTCGCAAGCCACATCCAGAGCGGCGCCCTGGTGCCGATCCTGTCGGAAACTCCGCCACCACCCTCGTCCCTCGCCTGCCTCTACCCCCACCGCCGCCTGCTCGATCCGAAGATCCGGCTGTTCGTCGATTTCATGACGAAGAAATGCAAGGCGCGGGTCGAGGGTATGATGAAAGAAACAACGGTTATGTCGACGGCTTGAACGGCTTCCCTAAACAGGCGGGCGCCTGCGCACCCACGGATTTGCGCAGGGAGATCAATGCCAGCACGATGATGGTGGCGAGATAGGGCATGGCCGCGAGCAGTTCCGGCGGGACATATTCGAAGCCCGCCGCCTTGGCATGCAGCTCTAGCGTCATCACCACACCGAAGAGATAGGCCCCGGCCATCAGACGCATCGGCCGCCAGGCAGCGAAAACCACCAGCGCCAGCGCGATCCAACCGCGCCCTGCCGTCAAGCGTTCCGCCCACATCGGGGTCAGGAACAGCGAGTAGTAACAGCCGCCGATGCCCGCCATGGCGCCGCCGAAGGCAACGGCCATATAGCGCACGCCAATCACCGAATAGCCTATGGAATGGGCGGAGGCGTCGTTCTCTCCGACCGCACGCAGGATCAGGCCCGCCCTCGTCCGGCGCAGGAACCAGGCAACGATGAGGGTCATGGCGAAGGAGAAATAGACCACCGGATCGTAGCCGAAGAAAATCCTCAAATGCTCATGTTCGGCCAGCGCGGGCGGGAACAACGGGCCAAGCACCGTCACAGTCTGGCCGACGAAACCGGCTCCTATGAGCGAGGACAGGCCGACGCCAAAGATGGTGAGCGCAAGGCCGGTCGCGACCTGGTTCGCGGTCAGCGTCAGGGTGAGGAAGCCGAAGATCATCGAGGCACCCGCGCCCGCCAGCCCCGCCGCGACGATGCCAAGGAAGGTGGCACCGGTGATGGTGGTGACGGCAAAGCCGGTGACGGCGCCGACCAGCATCATGCCTTCGACACCGAGATTGAGCACGCCTGCTTTCTCCACCACCAGCTCGCCGAGACCGGCCAGCAGGATTGGTGTCGCCGCGCCGACGACGGTGACGAGGATCGCGATCAGGATGGCTTCGTTCATGCCGCGCCCCCGCTCCGCACACCGCCGAAGCGGATGCGATAGTTCACAAGAATGTCGGTCGCCAGCAGGAAGAACAGCATCATCGCCTGGAACAGGCCACTGGCCGCGTTCGGCAGACCGATGGAGGATTGTGCGATCTCTCCGCCGACATAGGAGATCGCGAGGATGATGGCGGCGAGCATGATTCCGACCGGATGCAGCCGGCCGAGAAAGGCGACGATGATCGCCGTGAAGCCGTAGCCGGTCGGGAATTGCGGCACCATCTGCCCGTAGGGTCCGGCCGCTTCCAGAATGCCCGCAAATCCCGCGAGCCCACCAGCGGCAAGCAAAGACGTCCAGATCGTCCGCTTCCGGTTGAAGCCGCCATACCGGGCCGCGTTGGGCGCCGCGCCAACCACCCTGATCTCGAAGCCGAACACGGTCTTGGACAGGATGAACCAGGCCAGCAGCGCAACAATGAAAGCGATCGGCACACCGTAGTGCACAAAGGTATTGCCAATCTCCGGCAGCATCTGGCTGTCGGTGAACATCCGGCTCTGCGGGAAATTGAAGCCTTCCGGGTCCTTCCAGGGGCCGCGCATCAGGTAATAGAGCAACTGGACAGAGACATAAGTCAGCATCAGGCTGGTCAGGATCTCGTTGACGTTCAGCTTTGTCTTGAGGAATGCCGGGATCGCCGCGTAGAGCATGCCGCCCGCCACACCGGCCAGACACATCAGCGGCAATATCCACCAGCCTTCCATCTGCCAGGTGGCCAGCGCCACACCGGTCCCGGCCAGCCCGCCCATGACATACTGGCCCTCCGCTCCGATATTCCAGACATTGGCCCGGAAGCCGACGGAAAGCCCGATGGCGATCAGGATCAGTGGTGCCGCCTTGATGCCGAGATCCTGCCACTTGTTCGGATCGAGCGCTGGCACGAAGAAAATGTTCCAGACCGCACCTGGCCCGTCATATCCGAGCAACGAGAAGATCGTCGCGCCGAAGACCATGGTCAGCAGCACCGATAAGACCGGCGTGAGATAGAGCATGGCGCGGCTTGGCTGTTTGCGTTTTACCAGCTCAAGCCGCATGGGTCGCTCCCGTATAGTCCGCTGTCGCATCAGGGTCGCCGTGTACCCCACCCATCAGGAGGCCGATCTCCTCGACCGAGGCCTCGCCAACTGCGAGCGTGCGCGAGAGCCGCCCCTCGTTCATCACCGCCATAGTGTCGGAGATCGCCATCAGCTCATCCAGATCCTGGCTGATAACCACGATCGCCGAGCCCCGCGCAGCCAGATCGACCAGTTCCTGATGGATTGCCGCCGCCGCGCCTGCATCGACACCCCAGGTCGGCTGCGAGACCACCAGCACGTCCGGTGCCTGCATGATCTCCCGGCCCATGATGAATTTTTGCAGATTACCGCCGGAGAGAGAGCTTGCCGCCGCCTGCGCGCCGGTTGTCTTGACGTCAAATCCGTCGATCACTTCGTTGGTGTAACTTTCCGCGACGCCCGCATCAATGACGCCCATGCGCACCATGTTCTTTCTGGTCCGGGCCGTCAGGATCGCATTGTCGGACAGCGAGAAAACGGGCACGGCGCCATGGCCGTTACGTTCCTCCGGAACAGCGCAGAGCCCGAACCGGCGGCG
Organism: Nisaea sp.; assembly: GCF_034670185.1. Lineage (NCBI taxonomy): Bacteria > Pseudomonadati > Pseudomonadota > Alphaproteobacteria > Rhodospirillales > Thalassobaculaceae > Nisaea > Nisaea sp. The sequence goes on along the minus strand of NZ_JAXMNY010000001.1, from coordinate 292,959 downwards.
CTTTTCCGCGTCGAGCGTGCCCACGTCATTGCCGTCGATACTGATCGCGCCAGCGATCTCCACCGGCCACTCACCGCTTAGCGCGAGCATCAATTCGTTCTGTCCGTTCCCGGCAACACCGGCGACGCCGAAGATCTCGCCTGCCCGAACGGAAAAATTGATGTCCTTCAGGGACGTTCCGAACGCATCGTCCGCCTCCAGAGACAGGCCGCGAACGATGAATCTCTCGGCGCCGAAGCTTCTGTCCGCCGCCTTCTCGATTTCCTTCAGCGAGCCGCCGATCATCATCTCCGCCATGCTGCGGGAAGATTCAGCGCGTGGATCGCATTCCGCCACCACCCGGCCGCCACGCAGGATGGTCGCCGAATGGCAGAGTTCCACGATCTCGTGCAGCTTGTGGCTGATATAGAGGATGGAACAGCCGCGCGCCGCCAGCGCCCGCAACGTGTCGAAGAGCTGGGCGACTTCCTGCGGCGTCAGCACCGAGGTCGGCTCGTCCATGATCAGCAGCCGGGGTTCCAGCAGCAGCGCGCGGACGATTTCGATGCGCTGGCGTTCGCCGACGCTGAGCGTGGCGACGGTGCGGTGCGGGTCGAGCGAGAGGTTGTAGGTCTTGAGCACTTGCCGGATACGGGCCTCGAGATCGGCATAGGAGACCGCCTCGTCCAGACCGAGGGCGATATTCTCCAGAACGGTCATCGGCTCGAACAGCGAGAAATGCTGAAATACCATACCAACGCCCATGGCCCGGGCGGCTTTCGGGCTGGCGACATGGACCGTCTCGCCGTCGAATCGGATCTCGCCGGCATCGGGCTGCATGATGCCGTAGATCATCTTCACCAGTGTCGATTTGCCCGCGCCATTCTCCCCGAGCAGCGCGTGGATTTCGCCCGGCGCCACGGAAAAGCTGACATCGTCATTGGCAAGCACGCCCGGAAAGGCCTTGGTGATGCCTTTCAGATCCAGACGGCGCGTCGTCCCGTCACTCATGCAAGTCCCCCGCTCCCCAGCAGTTCCAGTTGAGGGTCAACCGGACCGGCTACCGCCGTCAATCGTGCGATCACCTCAGCGGTAACGAAGGCCGCGATCACTTCCGGCCGCTTGTCGCCGCTTCCCTGCGCGCCGATCGGGCAGACCAGCGGCTCCGTCCGTCCCACCGGAGCGTTGCTTTTGCGGCACCAGCGCTCGAACGAGGCTCGCTTTGTACCCGATCCGATCATTCCGACATAGGCCGCATCGCCGCGCATCAAGGCTTCCGCCGTGATGATGAAATCCAGCGCGTGATCGTGGGTCAGCACGATGAAGGCGCTGCCCACAGGCGCCGCCCGCACTTCGGCTTCCGGCAACGGCGTCAGGCACTGGCGGACGGAAGCCCGACACAATGCCAGCTCCTCCTCCCGCTCATCCACCAGCGTGATCTGCACCGGCAGCAGGCTGAAACTGCTCGCCAGCGCCCGGCCAACATGACCGGCGCCGAAGATATAGACCGACGGTAGCGTGCCGCGCTCTGCCGCCGTCCGGGCCTCTTCCGCTCTCAAATCGGCGGCATCCAGCAAGTTCATTGCGATGGCTACATGGCCACCGCAGCACTGGCCGATCTCCGGGCCGAGTGGAACTTCAAGCCGCCGCTCCCGGGAACCTGCCTCCAGCATGTCTCGTGCCGCCTCGACGGCGATGAATTCGAGCCGCCCGCCGCCGATGCTGCCTTCGATCCGTTCGGCGGAGACATACATCACCGTGCCCTCCGCCCGCGGAGCGGAGCCCCTGACCGTGACGAGTTCCAGCCGGATGGCCACCGGAGTGCTCATGAAGAAAGAAATCTGCGTATTCATGCTCCGGCTCCTTCGCCTGCACGCAGCCGCTCCACCGCCATCAGCACCCGCTCCGGTGTCGCAGGCGTGTCGAGGCGCGGACATTCCCGATAATCGGCAACGCTCGCGACCGCCATGGAGATCGCCTCCAGCACGGAGATGCCAAGCATCAATGGCGGCTCTCCGACCGCCTTGGAGCGGCGGATCGTGCGTTCCTTGTTCTCCGACCATTCGGCCAGCGCGACATTGAAAATTCGTGGCCGGTCCGAGGCGAGCGGGATCTTGTAGGTCGAGGGCGCATGCGTGCGCAGCCGCCCCTTGTCGTCCCACCAGAGCTCTTCCGTGGTCAGCCAGCCGACCCCCTGCACGAAACCGCCCTCGACCTGCCCCTTGTCGATGGCAGGGTTCAGGGATTTTCCGACGTCATGCAGGATATCTGTGCGCTCGACCCGGTATTCGCCGGTCAGCGTGTCGATGGAAACCTCGGAGACCGCTGCGCCATAGGCGAAGTAATAGAACGGCCGGCCCTTGCCTGCATCACGGTCCCAGTGGATATCGGGGGTCTTGTAGAACCCGGCGGCGGAGAGATGCACCCGCGCAATATAGGCTTCGGCGATCAGTGCATCGAACGGCATGGTCTCGGAACCGACACGCACGCCGCCTGCCTCGAACCGCACCTCTTCCGCTGGAACCGACCATTTCTCCGAAGAGAAATCGACCAACCGCTGCTTGATCTGCTCCGCCGCGTTCTGGGCTGCCATCCCGTTCAGATCGGAGCCGGAAGAGGCAGCTGTGGCGGAGGTGTTCGGCACTTTCTCGGTCGAGGTCGCGCTGACCCGGATGCGGTCCAGATCCACCTGAAAGCAGTCGGCAACAATCTGCGCAACCTTGGTGAAAAGCCCCTGCCCCATCTCCGTGCCGCCATGGTTCAGATGGATCGAGCCGTCCTTGTAGACATGCAGCAGGGCGCCCGCCTGATTAAACCAGGTCGCCGTGAAGGAGATGCCGAACTTCACGGGCGTCAGGGCGATGCCCTTGCGGATCACGCCACCCTGTCGGTTGAAGTCGAGAATGGCCCGACGCCGCGCCTGATAATCCGAGCTCTCTTCCAGCTCGCTCACCAGCCGGTCGAGGATCGAGTCCGTCACCGTCTGGTGATAGGGGGTCACATCCCGGCCGGGCGGGCCGTAGAAGTTCGCCTTCCGGATTTCCAGCGGGTCCTTGCCGAGCGCGTAGGCGATTTCCTCGACAATCCGCTCCGCCCCGAGCACACCTTGAGGCCCGCCAAAACCGCGAAAGGCCGTGTTGGAAACCGTGTTGGTCCTGAGAGGTAGGGATTTCAGCCGGACATGCGGGAAGTAATAGGCGTTATCGGCATGAAACAGCGCCCGGTCGGTCACCGGGCCGGAAAGATCCGCCGAAAAGCCACAACGTGCAGCATATGTCCCCTCGACACCGAGAATCCGGCCCTCGTCATCGAAGCCGACATCATAGGTGACCTTGAAATCGTGCCGCTTGCCGGTGGCGATCATGTCGTCATCCCGGTCCGGGCGGAGTTTGACGGGGCGATTCAGACGCTTGGCCGCTAAAGCAGCAACGGCAGCGAACAGCGCCGGCTGCGATTCCTTGCCTCCGAAGCCGCCCCCCATCCGCCGGACCTGCACGGAGATCGCATTCGCGGCCACACCAAGTACCTGCGAGACGAGGGTCTGCGCTTCGCTCGGGTGCTGGGTCGAGGAATGGATGGTCACGGTCTCGTCCTCGCCCGGAATGGCGAAAGCGATATGGCCTTCCAGATAGAAGTGGTCCTGGCCGCCGATTTCCATATTGCCGGTAATCCGGTTTGGCGCTTCAGCCAGCGCCTTGTCGACGGAACCGCGCTCCAGCTTCAGAGGCTTGGTAACGAGATCGCTTCCCGCCGCAATAGCCGCGTCGATATCGATAGCAGCATCGAGCAAACGGTACTCGATCTTGGCCTGTGCCGCCGCGCGGCGGGCCTGCTCCCGGTTCTCTGCGATCACGGCATAGACCGGCTGCCCCCAGAACATCACGGTGTTCTCGGCGAAGACAGGATCGTCATCGGCATGAACCGGGCTGACATCGTTCACCGCCGGGATATCCGCCGCCGTCAGCACATCCACAACACCCGGTGCCGCCCGGACAGCAGAGAGATCAATTGAGGCGATCGCCCCATGGGCCACCTCGGCAAGACCGAGATAGGCATGCAGGGTGCCGACCGGCTCCACCATGTCGTCGATGTAATCCGCCGCACCGGTGACATGCTTGTGAGCAGAGTCATGCCGCTCGGCGCTATGAACACCGCCCCGCACCGTTATCGCCCCATGCTGCCGGTCGCCGTCCATCACGCGCTCAGCCGAACCGGCGAGGTGCCGGTCGTCTCAAGATAGAATCGCAACAGAAGGTTCGCCGCGACCCGGCTGCGATACTCGGCAGAGGCCCGCCAATCGGACAATGGCGTGAAATCATCGGCCAAAGCTGTCATCGCCGCCCGGACACTTTCCTCGTTCCAGGGCTGGCCGGTCAGAGCGGCCTCAGCGCTGGCCGCCCGCTTCGGCGTTGCAGCCATCCCGCCGAAGGCCAATCGGGCACTTGTCACCATCCCGTCTTGCACGGCAACGGAAAAACCCGCGCAGACCGCCGAAATATCCTCATCCCGGCGTTTTGAAATTTTGTAGGCGGCATTCAACGTTCCGGCAGCGAGCCGCGGGATGTGCACCGCCTCGACAAACTCGTCCGGCGCCCGTTCCTGCTTGCCATAGTCGATGAAGAAATCTTCCAAAGGAATGCGGCGGCTGCCCTCCACCCGCCGCAATGTCAGTTCCGCGCCGAGTGCGATCAGCACCGGCGGCGTGTCGCCTATCGGGGAGCCGTTGGCGATATTGCCGCCGATTGTGCCCATGTTGCGCACCTGCCAGCCGCCGATCCGGTTCCAGAACGCGCTCAGGTGCGGAAAATGCTCAGCAATGACCGGAGCCGCGTCGGAATAACTGACACCGGCGCCCAGGGTTATCGCCCCCTCTTCCACCGATATCCGCTTCAGTTCTTCCAGATGGCCGATGAAAATCGCGGGCGATATATCCCGCATATGTTTGGTGATCCAGAGCCCGACATCGGTTGAGCCAGCAACGATTGTCGCGTGTCTGTACTCATCAAGGATCAACGCCAGATCAGCGATAGTCGGCGGCAGGATCGCGGTGCTGCCATCGCGGGACACCATGACCCGCGCACCGTCATTCATCGTCCCTAACCGATTGAGCACTTGCGCCCGCTCCGCCATAAGGAAGTCCCCATCCGGCGCGATATTACCCGCAGCCAGCGCCGCGCGGATGATCGGCTCATAGCCGGTGCAACGGCAGAGATTGCCCTGCAATGCCGTTTCGACCGCCTCCACGGACGTACAGCCATGCTCCATCCAAAGCGCGTAGAGCGACATCACGACGCCCGGCGTGCAAAAGCCGCACTGGCTGCCATGATGATCGACCATGGCCTGCTGCACCGGATGAAGCGCGCCTTCAGCCCCGCGCAGATACTCCACCGTCACCACATGACAGAGATCGACGGACGCGAGCAGCCGGATGCAGGCATTGACGGTCTCGTAGCGAACCGTGCCACCGGCGAGCCGGCCAACCAGTACTGTGCAGGCTCCGCAATCGCCTTCGGCACAGCCTTCCTTGGTACCGCGCAGGCGCTGGTCCAGACGCAAATGGTCCAGGAGAGTGTCACCGCCCCCGACCGCCCCGAGGCGGACCTCACGGTCGTTCAGCAGAAACCGGATTTCACCCCGCGCCATGCTCACCGGTCAGCTCCCCCTGTAGGTCGCATAGCCATAGGGAGAGAGAAGCAGTGGCACGTGAAAATGCTGGTCCGCATCGGCGATACCGAAGCGCAGCGGAATGGTGTCGAGGAACAGGATGCCGTCGCCCACATGGCCCGCCGCTTTCAGATAGTCGCCCGCATGGAACAACAGCTCGTAAGTACCGGGCGTGAAGCCCTCGCCATCTGCCATCGGGCCGTCTGTACGCCCGTCCGCATTTGTCACTGCATGCGAAACATGCTGCGGCACGCCCTCAACCAACCGAAAAAGCTCGATCTTGAGCCCCGCCGCCGGTCTTCCGGCCGCCTGATCCAGCACATGAGTCGTCAATCGTCCTGACGCCATAGCAAGTCTGCCCCTGTTTTCCCGGGTTGTTCCCGGTTGCAGTCTTTGCAAGACCGCGTTCTTTGACTGAATTAGATTGTCTAGGAATTGTATATGAAAGGGGCCTTGTCATAAGACTCTTTCAAAATTTTGTTGAATGTCCGCCGCGCGGTTCTCTGGAACGATGGCGCCCGCAGGCATGAGAGGAAGAGATATGGGGACCTACCCGCGCGACCTGGAAGGCTACGGCCAGACCGTTCCGAATGCCGCCTGGCCGGGCGGTTCGAAGGTCGCGGTGCAGTTCGTCCTGAATTACGAGGAAGGCGGCGAGAATAACCTGCTGCACGGGGACGAAGCCTCGGAAGCCTTCCTGTCGGAGATCGTCGGTGCCGCGGCCTGGCCGGGCCAGCGGCACTGGAATATGGAATCGATCTATGAATATGGTGCCCGGGCCGGTTTCTGGCGCCTGCACCGGCTGTTCACCGAAGCAGGCATCCCGATCACCGTGTACGGCGTTGCCACGGCACTGGCACGTAGCCCGTCGCAGGTAAAGGCGATGCAGGAGGCCAACTGGGAGATTGCCTCGCACGGGCTCAAATGGATCGAGCACAAGGACATGACCGAGGCGGAGGAGCTGGCCCAGATTGTGGAAGCGATCCGCCTGCACGCCGAAGTCACCGGAGAGGCGCCGCGCGGCTGGTATACCGGCCGCTGCTCGATGAACACGGTCGGTCTCGTCGCTGCGCGGGGCGATTTCGATTACATTTCGGACAGCTATGCTGATGACCTGCCCTACTGGATGGAAGCAGGCGAGCGCGACCAGCTGATCATCCCCTACACGCTCGACGCCAACGACATGCGGTTCGCCACACCGCAGGGCTTCAATACCGGCGAACAGTTCTTCCAGTATCTGAAAGACAGCTTCGACGGTCTTTACGCGGAAGGCGCCGCCGGGCGCCCGGCCATGATGTCCGTTGGCCTGCATTGTCGCCTTACCGGACGGCCGGGACGCTCGGCAGGATTGAAGCGCTTCATCGAGTACGCGCGATCCCACAGCGATGTCTGGTTTGCCCGCCGGATCGAGATCGCCGAGCACTGGAAGACCAATTTCCCGCACCAGCGCTGGGAGCGGCCGGGCGCGATGTCCCGCGAAAGGTTCGTGGAGCGCTTCGGCGGCATCTTCGAGAACTCGCCCTGGATCGCCGAGCAGGCTTATGAGCTCGAACGCGGTCCGGCGCATGACACGGCGACCGGCCTGCACAGCGCCCTCACCCGGATCTTCCGCTCGGCCAGCGAGGCGGAACGTCTCGGCGTGCTGAACGCTCATCCCGATCTCGCCGGAAAACTGGCACAAGCCAAACGCCTGACAGAGAATTCCACATCAGAGCAGGCCAGCGCCGGACTCGACGCCCTGACCGACGCCGAACGGTCCAGCTTCGAGGCGCTGAACGCGGAATATGTGGCGAAACACGGCTTCCCGTTCATCATCGCCGTCCGCGATCATGACAAGGCCGGTATCCTCGCCGCCTTCCAGCGCCGTATCGGCAATGACCGGGAGGCGGAAATGGCCGAGGCCTGCCGCCAGGTCGAACGTATCACCGAGTTGAGATTGAAGGATCTGCTGCCATGAGCACCAAGAAACAGGACGCAGGGCCTTACTTCGCCATCGAGGGCGGTCTGCCGGGCCAGCGCGAATTGATGACCGGCCGGGCCATCTTCACCGACGCCTATGCGGTGATCCCAAAGGGTGTGATGACCGATATCGTCGCCAGCCGGTTTCCTTTCTGGGAGGACACACGCGGCTGGATCATCGCCCGTCCGCTTTCCGGCTTCAGCGAGACCTTCTCCCATTATGTGATGGAAGTCGGCCCCGGCGGCGGATCGGACAGACCGGAGCCGGAAGCAGGCGCGGAAGGCGCTCTGTTCGTGGTTTCAGGCACGGTCACCGTCACTATTGGCGGAGCGGACCATGTGCTGGAGCCGGGCGGTTTCGGCTTCCTGCCGCCGTCATCGGGCTGGACCCTGCGAAACCGGGGAAGCGAGACTGCGAAGTTCCACTGGATCAGGAAGATGTACGAGGTCGTGGACGGGCTCGATACTCCTGAGCCGCTGTTCGCGAATGACCGGGACATCACGCCGAACGCCATGCCAGACACCGAAGGCCGCTGGGCGACATCGCGTTTCGTCGACCCGGAAGACCTGCGGCATGACATGCATATCACAGTCGTCACTTTCCAGCCGGGCGGCACCATTCCGTTCGAGGAAACCCACGTCATGGAGCACGGCCTCTACGTGCTGCAGGGCAAGGGCGTCTACAAGCTGAACCAGGACTGGGTGGAGGTCGAGGCGGGCGACTATATGTGGCTGCGAGCCTTCTGCCCGCAGGCCTGCTACGCCGCCGGGCCGGAGCCGTTCCGCTATCTGCTCTACAAAGACATGCACCGGCACCCGAAGCTGACCGGCGTCGGCGGGTTCGGGCGATGAGCCGGACCATCCGGGCCGAGCCGTTGACGGCGAAGGCTTTCGCACCGTTCGGCGCCGTGCTGGAAGCGACAGGCACGCCAGACTTCATGATCAACGCCGGTCTCTGCGGCCGCCATCACGATCTCGCCCGTCCGGAGACGGATGTTGACGGCGCCGTAAGCCTGAGCGTCGGGCGCAGCGAGGCCGTCACCCTGCCGCTCTCCCTCGGCATGATGGAGCGGCACCCGCATGGCAGCCAGGCCTTCGTGCCAATGGGCGGAGCCCGGTTTCTGGTCATCGTCGCCGAGGATCAAAACGGCACGCCCAGCATACCGCACGCATTCCTTACGAACGGTCGTCAAGGCATTCAATACAAGATGAATTGCTGGCACGGCGTGCTGGCACCGCTGACCGGGCCGTCCGATTTCCTGATCGTGGACCGGGTGGGGCCGGGAGATAATCTGGAAGAACATCACCTGACCACGCCGTACATTATCTCTAAGGATTGATCCGGCGTTACGGACTGGTCCGGTTAGAGGCGGCGGTACCTGAAAACAGAAATTGCCGCTGAAGCGGCAATTTCTCTACTGCGTTTGGATCTTTACCTTAAGTCAGGATCAAACCCGGTCGGTATCGCCACCCTGATCGGCCAGCTCGGACATCGTCCGCACCAGATCGACAATGCGGGTCCGTGCATGCTCCGGCAGGTCACACCAGAGCCGGACAAGCTCATTGGCCTGACGGCGTGCCAGCGGTGAATCAACCTCGACATCGTGCGTGCTGGCCATTGGCGGCGCCATGCCTTCAGCACCCATCAGGCGCGCCGGGGACTGGGCAATCGTCTGCTCGTCCATCTCGTCGAAGAAAAAAGAAACCGGTGTATTCAGAACGGAGGCCACATCGAACAAACGCGATGCGCTGATCCGGTTATCGCCGCGCTCATACTTCATATACTGCTGGGAGGTAACGCCGATCTTCTGCGCAACGATGCGCTGGGTCATCCCCATTTCCTTACGTCGGCGGCGCAGACGGGCGCCCACGAACACGTCGACCGGATTATTCGAGGTTGTCTTACCCCGGTCCGCGTCATCCCTATCCGCCGTCAACGTTGCGTCCTCAGACAAGTCGTCGATCTGACGATTGGCCGCGTTCTTCATATCCACACCCCCATGCCGTGTTAACGTCCCTGAATCGAAAGTTTGTGTATCCACGCGACTATCCGGACAGGGATTCCCTTCCCTTCGGAATGAAGCGCAGTGTCTAAAAGCTTTCTGCTGCGCCGGATTCAGCACCGCCGTGATGCGTACTGCTCCGCCGAAGCTTTGCGTCGCTGCCTTTATTGATTTGGGCAATTGGCGTTCAGATAAGCAACCATACCATGTTGCGCCGAAACATTCAATTTTCCCGTGATCGTCATAGGTGGATTTTTAGTGACATTCAATTTAATGCTTTTGACTAGAAAAACGGCTCTCAGAGCGCGTTTCGCACCTGATACGCACTAAATACACCTTAAAATCATCTCATTAATATCAACCATTACGGGATTGAGTGGATCATGTCGCGAAAACTTGCAGATTACTGACTCCGGGCCGAAACTGGCGAACGCTACAAGGGAACTGCAATGCTCGTCGATATCGCTGTCATAGGGAATGGCCCAACCGCTCGTCTCGCCGCCCATGCTCTTCGCGACTGCGGGGAGGATGTGGTGATGGTCGGACCGGATGTAGACCGTTCAGCCGACCCGCGCACCACGGCTCTGATGCCGTCGAGCGTCGATTCACTGGATACGCTGGGTATCGATGTCCGAACAAAGGCGACCCCGCTTCTGGATCTTCGGATCGAGACCACCGGACCATTCGGCACGGTCTCGGAGCTGTTCACGGCGACGGATGCAGGCGAACCATTCCTGGCCCAGAACCTGTTCATCCGGGATCTTATGGATGTCATGCCGGATGTGCGGCAACACAAAGCCACGGTTACCGGGGTCCAGACGTTGGCAGACAGCGTCCGGATCGAAACAGACGACGGTCGGGAGATCAGAGCCCGGCTTGTCGTTGCCGCCGATGGCTTACAATCCATCGCGCGAGAGGCCGCCGGCATCCGGATGCGCAAGAAACCGCTCGGGCGCAGCGCCCTCTGCGTGCCGGTCCGGCTTGAGCACCCACACGAGCGCCTCTGTATCGAGCGCTATGACGATGTCGGCACCCTCACCCTGATCCCCGTCGCGGAGCATGACGCCTCCCTGATCACCATCGCCTCTCCAGACGAGATCGCCGCCCTCGCCGCCCATTCCGACGAGGCGATCGAGCGCAAACTGACACGCCGGCAGGACACGTTCGGCCATATCGCGTTCACCGGTCAGAAGGCCGTCTTCCCTCTGGCGCTCGGCTTTACGCCTCAACCGGCACGGGAACGGGTCATTGCGATCGGCGAGAGCGCGCATATTGCGCCGCCAATCGCCGCCCAGGGCTGGAACATGTCTGTTCGGGACATCATGACCTTGAGGTCACTCCTCACCCCTGCCGCCGCCAATGGCGAAGATATTGGCAGCCAGGATGTGCTCGACGCCTATGCGCCCCGCCGCCAGGTGGATGTTGCCAGTCGCCTGTCTGCCATCGGCGCACTTGCAGGTGTCGCCACCCGTCCGGCCGGACCGCAGAAACTGATCCGTCAGGCGGGGCTCGCCGTCATCGGCCAGTTCAGCGTCCTGAAGCGCGGCCTGATGCGCGCCGGTCTCAGATAAGATGCGGCCGGTTGCCGCCGCGCTTCTGTCTCTCGCACTGATCATGGCGAGCCAGCCCACAGCAGCCGAGGGCCCGGGACTGCCGCCGCCCCTCTCGCGCCTTACCTTCGGGATGACGGTGAGCGATGCAGCCAATGCCATGCCACAAGCTGAGCGACTGGTTCCCGGCGTTGATTTCGGCCGACTGAGAGGCCTGCTGGTCGTGCCTGAAGCCGAGGCGTTCGCCTCCAGCTTCCGCATCTATCTGCAATTCGATCATGCCGAGACTTTGCAGCAAATCCTGCTCGAACGACGGCATGCGGCCGCAACAAGGCAAAGCGCTGGAGATATTCAAAACAACCTGGTCACCACATTAGGAGAGCCGGACGAGACCTGTCTGCCACCGCAGGCCACACCGGCAGAGGCTCGGATCACCTGGCGGAAGGAAGGCTGGGCCCTGCATCTGATCGGGTTCGACGATCTCGGCCTGGGCATCAGGACCAAGGATGCCGACAGCGCAGACCCGTTGGAGGCGAAACCTCTCGGCCGCAGCCGAGACGAGAAGCTGCGCAGTCGCCAGCAGCGCAGTTTGCCGCGGCGAATTCTGGTCCGCATTCACGGCGCGGAAAACCAGGGGCTTGAGCCGCCAGCCTGCGACAAGCACTAGGTGTCCCCTACCATGCAGCGCTGATGCCGGGCCTGATGCCCGTCAGCGGCGCCGAACGCCTAGAAATGCTCCCGCAAGGAAAGGTGAGCTTAACATTTTTCCAACGCCTGCCGTGCCAAGACATGCCAATAACAACGCCATGAACTCAACATCCATTCACGCGACCAACAATATAACGGATTATTATTTACTTTTTACTACCCATAATTAGTAAATATACAAATCGAATATTCTTTTATTTGACTCTTTTGCTTCTGGATCGTGACGGTTCAGCTTCATATATATGACAAACGCTGAATCACGCTGCCGTGCATCGACTTGACAGGACCAGTCCCGGCAGTATGTGCTCTAACCATCATCACAGCCGAAACAGCCGGAATTTCAACAGGATGCCAATCAGGACGTGGGGACATCTGACCACTGTTGATGTCGCAGCACTCAATCCGGCGCGCACCGTCGCAGTGCTCCCCGTGGGCGCTATCGAGCAACACGGCCCGCATCTGCCGCTGGCGACCGATATCCTGATTAGCGAAGGCATCCTCGCGGCGGCCGCCGAACGGGTTGCACCGGATATCAATCTGCTCCAGCTCCCCTCCCAGTCTGTCGGCCTTAGCCCGGAACATATGAGCTTTGCCGGCACGCTTTCCCATGAAACCGAAACCCTGCTCGCCTCCTGGACGGAAATAGGCCTGTCCGTCGCCGCGGCGGGTTTGCGCAAGCTGATCATCCTGAACAGCCATGGTGGCCAGCCCCAGATCGTTGATCTGGTGACACAACGGCTCCGCACCGAAGCAGACATGCTGGCCGTGCGGGCGAACAGCTTCCGCTTCGACCTGCCGCCAGACCTGATCGCCGAAGACGAACAGGCCTTCGGCCTGCATGGCGGCCAGATCGAAACCGCCCTGATGCTGGCGCTACACCCGGATCTGGTGCGTCAGGACCAGATCACGGATTTTCCGAACAAAGCGGCCGCGCATGCCCGCACGGCGCGGCGTCTCGGCCTCAGCGGTGCCGGAGGCTACGCCTGGAATGCCGAGGATCTGAACCCGGCCGGTGCGACCGGCAATGCCAGCCGGGCCACAGCGGAACAGGGCACGGCCCTGCTCGCCGCCTATGCAACCCAGCTTGCCGAACTGATCGTCGATGTTGCGGACTGGCCGCTGGCTGAGGGTGAAATCTTCGGCGCAACGCCATGAGCGGTGACTGGTCCAGCATCCTCGCCTTGCTCGGCAAGGAGAACGGCACGGACGCTGCGGACGCACCAGATAGCGTTAGAGTGCCCTGGAGGCTTTACCACGATCTTGCCAGGGACTGCATAGAGCGGCCCCTCGTCATCGCCCAGATCGGCCAGAGTCTTGATGGCAGGATCGCCACGGCCAGCGGGCATTCCCACTACATCAATGGCCCCGAGAGTCTCGACCATCTGCACCGCCTTCGAGCCATCGCCGACGCGGTCATTGTTGGCGCCAGCACTGCCGCGCTGGACAATCCCCGATTGACGACCCGACGCGTCTCCGGACCAAACCCGATCCGTGTGGTAATCGATCCGAACAGGCGCGTGCCGACGGATCACGCCTTGCTGGCGGAGCCCGACGCCGAAACTTTGCTGGTAACCAGCCGCAATGTATCCGGCCTGCCGCCACACTGCTCCGTTCTTACCCCGGAAGGCGACGCCGAACAGGTCTCTCCGAACCTGCTTCTGGAACAGCTTCGTAAAAAGGGTCTGCGCACAATCCTGATCGAAGGAGGCGGCAATACGATTTCGCGCTTTATGACCGCCGGCCTGATCGACCGGCTTCACATCGCCGTCGCTCCCATGCTGATCGGCTCCGGCCGCCCCGGCCTTGACCTGCCGGAAATCGAAACACTCGCGAGCGCACGGCGTTTCGAGACCCGCACATATGCGCTCGGCGTGGACACCCTGTTCGATTGCCGCCTCAGCTAGCCCGCGGTGTGGCGAAGTGGTCGCAATGGCCGACACGGATGGATAAAGCCGGGCGCGCAAGCAAGTCCTCCGCCCAGGCCGCAAGCTGATCGGTCCGCTCCGGCGCTAGTTCGGACGCGGCTTCCGCCCAGCCGCCGACTAGCGCGGATGCCCCCGGATCTTCTGCACTGACGATCCAGTCGCTCTGCCCTTCCCGTACGTCGTACGCACGCGCTTCGAGACCGGCGGACAACGCCTCCGGCGCGCCAGGTCCAAGCGCAGGGCCAAACCCCTTGTCCGTCCGTTGATGCTTGTTGACCAGATCCCTGACAACCGCCAGCACGCCATCGTCACCCGCGCCAGCCTCGATCCGTCCGTCATAGGTCAGGACGGCTAGCAGGGCAGCTCCCTCGTCCACCAGAGCATTGAGCAGACGGTCCAGCCAGCCCTGCGCGACCAGATCGAACAAGGCCGACGCCGTGACAAGATCGGCCCCGGCGATGAGCTTTGCCAGGTCCGCGCTCGCCAGGTCCGACACGTCGGTAATCAGCGTGTCATCATCTTTCAGAAGAGCCGTCCGCCCTGCAATGGTCAGCAAATCCCGATCGCTGTCGATCAGAACCCAATCCACCGGCTGCATGAACAATGGCGCGAGGTGGCGCTGGTTGTTTCCGTTCCCCGCCCCGAGATCGACGATCCGCAGACGTGGCCCGTCCAGCGCACGTTTGCGGGTCCAGTCGACCAGTGCGCCCTGAACCGTCCGGTTCCGGGCCGGTCCGTCCCAGGCCGCGCGGGCACTGAGCCAGGTGTCCGAGAACCCGCTCACTGCAGGATCACCCCATCCACTGCCCGCTGGAATGCCGCCGCAGCACATTCCCAGTCAGAGAGTTTCATAGCCGCAGCACGGGACCGGCTCGCCAGCTCCTGTCTGGCAGCGGGGTCCTGCAGCAGCCCCCGGAGCGCTTCCGAGAGGAGTGCAACCTCACCTGCAGGAACCAGTTGCGCGGCCTCGCGCACAGAGGCTGCGACTGCACTTGCCTCAGTTGTCAGCACCGGCAGACCAGCGGCGACCGCATCGGCAAGCGCCATGCCGAACCCCTCATGGTGAGACGCCGAGAGGAAAAGGCCGGACGCCGCATGCATGCGCACCAGATCCTGTTCCGGGATCTCACCGTGCAAAGACACTCGATCATCCAGTTCCAGCTCACCAACAAGCGCCGCCAGTTCCGCCGCGTGATCAGGGTCGCGGGCGCCACCGACGATATCGAACTGCCAGTCGAGATCCCGGCAATCGGCGAGAGCCTTCAATGCAATGTCATGCCCCTTACGCCGGGTCATCGTGCCGACCGAGAGAATGCGCAGCGGTCCCTCCGCCGGCTTGCTCTCAACCGACGACGCCCAATCGGCGATGCCGGGCTCAACCACATGGACAGAAGATGGATGCACGCCGAAATCGGCAAGTCGTTCGGCCGTCCGGCGGCTGGAAACGACGATCCTCGCCACTTCCTGCAACACGGCTTTCTCCGCCTGGAAGAACGCTGTCTGTTCCGCCTCGCTGAGACCCGTTTCGTCAGCCAGTGGATGGTGGATCATGGCCACGATATCGAGCCTCGGCGCATGCTGGAAAACCGCCTGCCCGAGAGCTGTCAGGGCAAGTCCGTCAATGACGCAGCGCACCCGGTCCGGCAAGCCGGAGAGCACCGCCGCACCGGCCGCAACGTCGTACGGGGCCGCCCTTGGAAAATTGCCATCCAGCTCGTGCACCATGCCAAGGCGTCCGGCTGCCTCCAGCCCCTCCACCATGTGCCGGTCGTAGATAAACCCGCCGGTCAGCGTCTCCAGAGGACCCGGCACGATGAAATGAACCGGCGGCTCCGAGCCTTTGAAAGGATCCGCGCTCACAGCGCCCCCTCATAGGAGGCCCAGGCGATGTGGGACTCGTGCAAAGTCACCTTCATGGAAGCGAGCTCCTTCGCACCCTCACCAAGCTCTCCCGCCTCGATGGCTCCGGCCATCCGGTCAAAGATGTGCCGGGCCAGGAATTCGGTCGTTGTGTTCTCACCGGCGAATTCCGGCAGATCGTCCAGATTGCGGTAGCCGAGCGGCTCCAGCACCTCCTTCAGCCGCTCCGAAGCGGCGCCGATATCGACCACCAGATTATCCTCGTCCAGCGCGGCGCGGCGGAACTCCACATCGATCACATAGGTCGCGCCGTGCAGCCGCTGGGCCGGCCCGAAAGTTTCAGAATTGAAGCTGTGCGCGATCATGACGTGGTCGCGAACGGTGAGTGCGTACATTGAAAAACTCCGGTCAGTCAGAATAACGGATGCGGTGGCAGAGAGTTTCCGGTGCCCCGGAGACAAGCTCCGCCAGCACGTTTGGCAAAGCCTCAAAGGGACTCTCGTCGGTGATAAGAACGTCGAGCGCCGGATCGTCCAGCAGGGTGAGCGCCTCGGCCAGACGCTGGGCATGCCGCGCCTGCTCCCGGCGGGACGGCGCCACAGCGCCGACCTGGGACGCCTTGATGGTCAGGCGTTGAGAATGGAAAGCCCCTCCCAGCGGCAGGGAGACTTCCCGGTCCCCGTACCAGCTCAGCTCGACAATGGTCGCTTCGAAAGCCGAAAGCTCAAGGGCCGTGCGCAATCCGGCCTCGGTCGCGCTGGCATGGAAAAGCAGGCTGAATTTCTCCGGTTTCGCGCCCGTCTCCGCGTAGTGGAGCCCCAACGCATCGCATATAGCGGCGCGGCTCTCCACCGGATCGAACACCCAGACCTCCGCCCCCCAGAACCGGTGGGCGAGATAGCCGGTCAGCAAGCCGACCATGCCGCCGCCGATGACGGCAATCAGGCCGGTGCGTGCAACTTCGGCATCCCAGACCGCGTTCAACGCCGTCTCCATATTTGCGGCCAGCACGGCCCGCTCCGGCGTTACGCCTTCCGGCACCGGGATAGCCGCGGCGGCAGGTAACACGAAGCGGGTCTGATGCGGATAAAGCGCGAAGATCAGCGTTCCCGACTCCAGCGCTGTGCCGCCAACGACACGGGCAACGGCGGCATAACCGTATTTCACCGGCCCCGGAAACTGCCCTTCCTGGAACGGGCAGGCCATGCGGCCCCACTCGGACTCCGGCACACCGCCCCGAAAGACAAGACTCTCCGTGCCTTTGCTGACCGCTGAATAGACGGTCTCCGCCACCACGTCATCCGGCCCCGGCGCGGCGAGCGCCGCCGCCCTGATCTCGCCCCGGCCATCGCCGAGCGACCAGAACGCCCGCGCGCCGTCCGTTGCTGCCTTATCCTGCCCCATCATCTCCGCCTTATTGGAAGACGCCACAAAACCCTACAGGGGAGGCCTAGTCTGTTGTGCCCCCGCATGCAGCAAAAACTATCGTGAGCAGGATGTTTCCCCGCGCCGCGCCCTCCTCCCACAAACGTCATTCCCGCGCACGCGGGGACCTAGGGAACATGGGCGCGACCCTATGATCGCCTAGGTCCCGGCTCTCTGGCCGGGATGACGGTCTCGGGTTGTGCTGGTTACTCTTCTTCCCGGACACCCGGCAACCGGGCCTCAACGCCGGTCAGTTTCTCATAAGCCTTGATTACCGCCGTGCAGCTTTCGTCCTCGAAACCCATGATAGAGGCCAGAGCATAGGTCTGGTGTACCGATTCCGCCATGAAGCCCGGCAGGCCAGCCTGCTCCAGCCATTGCGCGTAATAACGAACATCCTTCTGGGCGTTGGCGAGCGACATCAGTGGCGTGAAGTCGCGTTTCAGGGTCGCTTCGCCATAGAGATCCATCATGCCGGACTTGCCGCCGGCAGCCGAGATGATGCCGATCACCTTGTCCATGTCGAGCCCTTCGCGGGCGGCGAGCGCGAACCCCTCGCACCAGGAGGCGACATTGGCGAAAGCGATGTAATTGTGGATCAATTTCAGGCGGATCGCATGTCCTGCCGGGCCGACATGGAAGATGTTTTCGGCGTAGGTTTCGAACAGCGGCCGAAGCCGCTCCAGCAATTCCGCCGTCCCGCCGAACAGGATATTAACCTCGCCCCGGTCCGCATGGACCGGCGTCCGGGTCATCGGAGCCTCGCAATAATCGATACCGCGCGCGGCGCAGGCCTCCCGCATCTTGTCTACATGATCAGGAGAAACCGTCGTGTGATCGAGAAAGACCGCGCCCTTCTTCATTCGGGAGAGCAGGCCGCCCGGCCCGAGAGCGAGTTTCTGGACCGCCTCCGCCGTGGTGATGCAGATACCAAGAACGTCAACACTTGCCGCCATCGCCGCCAGGTCCGGCTCGGCCTTTGCGCCCTGTGAGACGGCCAGCGCCACCGCCTCCGGGTCAAGATCATGCACCGAGACCGCCGCACCTCCGGCCAGCATGTTCTTCACCACCCCGCGCCCCATGCCGCCGAGGCCGATGAAACCGACGGAGAAATCCGCTGCCGCGCGGATAGGCTGGTTCATTTGGCTCACAATTCTTCTCCTCACCTAGATCTATTCGATCGTCATACCGGCGGAGGCCGGTATCCAGAGAACATGCGCTCCACCTTATGATCTCCTGGCTCCCGGCCTTAGCCAAGGTGACGACACCATCATGATGCAAAAAAACAAAAAAGGGCCGGTCAAACCGGCCCTTTTCCTCGATATGTCCTTGATTACGCGCCCGGCTGATCAACCACGCGCAGATAGGGGCGCTGTTCGTCCCAGCCACCTGGGAACAGCTTCTTGGCATCGTCGTTCGACAGAGCCGGGACGATGATGCACTTGTCGCCGCTGGTCCAGTTCACCGGCGTCGCCACCTTGTGCTTGTCGGTGAGCTGCAGGGAATCCACGACGCGCAGGATCTCGTCGAAGTTCCGTCCAGTGCTGGCCGGATAGGTCAGGATCAGACGGACCTTCTTGTTGCCGTCGATGACGAAAACCGAGCGCACCGTCAGCGTGTCGTTCGCGTTCGGGTGGATCATGTCGTAAAGACCGGCGACGGTCTTGTCGTGGTCCGCCACCAGTGGGAAGTTCAGGCTGTTGCCCTGGGTCTGCTTGATGTCGTCGGCCCACTTCTCATGGTCGCCAAGACCATCGACGGAAAGGCCGAGCACCTTGACCCCGCGCTTGTCGAATTCGGGTTTCAGGCCGGCCATGTAGCCCAGCTCGGTGGTGCAGACCGGGGTAAAATCCTTCGGGTGCGAGAACAGGATGACCCAGTTGTCGCCTGCATAATCGTAGAAATTAATCTTGCCGTCCGTGGAATCCTGCGTGAAATCAGGCGCTATATCGCCAAGCCGGATGGTCATGGCCTTCTCCTCCTCGTGTGAATTTAGAGCCGGTCGCCTCCCTCCCGAGGAATGCGCGGGCGGCGGCACTATATGCAGAAACGGGGCCGGGCGATACCGCCGCGACCCCGCTTATTAACCATAAATCCGGTTTCGGATCAGGGCAGTTCCATACCCCGGCTCAGGGCCGGACGCGCCATCATCGCATCGAACCAGCGCTTCACGTTCGGGAACTGGTTCAGGTCAACTTCCTGCCAATCGTGCCGGAACACCCAGGGCAGGGTGGCGAAATCAGCGATGGAGACCTCGTCGTTGGCGAGATAATCCCGGCCTTCGAGGCGGCTGTTCAGCACGCCGTAGAGCCGCAGGCATTCCTTGCCGTACCGCTCGATGCCGTAAGGCACCTTCTCTTTTGCGGCGCGCTTGAAATGGTGCACCTGACCGAAAATCGGGCCGATACCGCCCATCTGGAACATCAGCCACTGGATGACTTCATAGCGTTTCGCCATGTCGGTCGGCATGAACTTGCCGGTCTTCTCGGCCAGATACATCAGGATCGCGCCGGATTCGAAGACCGTGTACGGCTTGCCGTCCGGGCCGTCCGGATCGATGATCGCCGGGATTTTCGAGTTCGGATTGATGGCGATGAATTCAGGCGTGAACTGGTCATCCTCGCCGATATTGATCGGGTGCAGGTTGTACGGAATCCCGAGTTCCTCGAGCATGATCGTGATCTTGCGCCCGTTCGACGTCTTCCACGTGTAGCATTCGATCGGTGCCGTCATGGCTTCCCCCCCTTTTGAATTCTTGAACTGTCATACAAGAAAAGACGGGTGCGTTTCCGCAACCGTCTTTTCAGAATGAGACCTATTCGGCCGCCGCGAGTTTGCCCGCGTTGGCCACCGCCCAGATTTTCTCCGGCGTCGCCGGCATGTCGATATTGGTGACGCCGAGCGCATCGCAAACCGCGCTGATCGCGGCCGGCGGGGCTCCGATGGCACCGGCCTCGCCGGAGCCCTTGATGCCGAGCGGGTTGGTCGTGCACCAGACATTGTGGGTCTCGAAATCGACCCATGGCACATGGTCCGCGCGCGGCAGGGTGTAATCCATGTAGGAACCGGTCACGAGCTGGCCGCTTTCCTCGTCATAGATCGTGTGCTCGTACAGCGCCTGGCCGAGCCCCTGGCCGACACCGCCATGCACCTGACCGGCCAGCAGGTTCGGGTTGATGACCGAGCCGAAATCGTCGACCACGCTGTATTTCTGGATCTCGACGATGCCGGTGTCCGGGTCGATCTCCAGCTCACAGACATGGCAGCCGTTCGGGAACGTCGCCGCTTCCGGCGTGCGCTTGTGCGTGGTGTCGAGGCCGGCCTCTTCCTCGCTCTTGGCTTCCCGATTCACCTCGAAGATCGACATGGTCTTGTCGGTCCCGGCGACCGTAAAGGTGCCGTCGGTGAACTCTATATCCTCAATTGCCGCTTCCATAACCCGAGCCGCGACCTTCTTGCCCTTCTCGACGATCTCGCGGCCGCCGAGCAGCACGGCGACGCCGCCCACAGGCAGGGCGCGTGAGCCGCCGGTCAGACCGGGAGGCGTGCGGTCGGTATCGCCCTGGATGATCCGGATATCCTCACCGTCGATGCCGAGCACATCGCCCAGCACCTGGGCATAGGCGGTCTCGTGCCCCTGCCCGTTCGACTGGTTGCCAATATAGATCTCGATCTTGTTGTCCTCGGTGAAGCGGATATCCGCCGTCTCCGGGTTTCCGCCACCGCATTTCTCGATGTAGTAGCCAAGACCGATACCGCGCAGCTTGCCAGCCTTCTCGGACGCCGCCTTGCGGGTGGCGAATCCGTTCCAGTCCGCCTTCGCGAGGCATTTCTCCATGACGATCTGGAATTCGCCGGTGTCGTAAACGTTGCCGAGCGTGGTGCTGTAGGGCATCTGCTGCGGCGTGACGAAGTTGCGGCGCCGGATTTCGTCCCGGCCGAGACCGGTTTCCGCAGCGCAATTATCCATCACCCGCTCGATCAGATAGGCCGCTTCCGGCCGCCCCGCGCCGCGATAGGCGTCTACCGGCGTGGTGTTGGTCAGCACGCCCTTCACATTTACGTAGATCACCGGGATGTCGTAAACGCCGGACAGCATATGCGTGCCCGCTTCGGTCGGGATGAAGGGGCCGAAATTGGAGAGGTAGCCGCCGAGATTGGCGTAGGTCTCGACCTTCATGCCGATGATCTTGCCGTTCTCGTCGAGCGCGGCATCGACATAGCTGACATTGTCCCGGCCCTGGGTGTCGCTCATGAAGGCTTCGGAGCGTTCCGGCGTGTATTTCACCGCCATCTTCAAGCGGCGGGAGGCCCAGGCGAGCAGGCACTGCTCGGGATAAAGGAAGATCTTCATGCCGAAGCCGCCGCCGACATCTGTGGTGATGCAGCGCAGCTTCTCCTTGTCGATCTTCAGTACTGCCTCGGCGAGAATCGGATGGATGAAGCTCGGGCCCTGGGTGGAGCTGTAGAGCGTCGTGCGGTCGGTCTCGGCGTCATAAAGGCCGATGGCACCCCGCGGTTCCATGGAATTCACGATGATGCGGTTATTGACGACCTTGGTGCGAACGACCTGCTTCGCCCGGGTGAAGGCGGCCTCGGCTGTCTCAAGGTCGCCCTTGTGCCAGTCGAAGCACACATTGTGGGGGATGTGATCGTAAAGCTGGGTGGCGCCCGGCTTGGTCGCACCTTCCGTATCGGTGGCGGGCTGCAGCGGCTCGTAATCGACATCGATCAGCTCTGCCGCATCGCGTGCCTGATCCAGTGTTTCCGCGATCACCATGGCGACCGGCGTGCCGACATGACGGACAGTATCGCCTTCAAGGATCGGGCGCGGTGTGTCGGCGCGCGCACTGCCATCCTTGTTCGGAGCCGGCGCCAAACTGGGAAGATCTCCGAGCCCGTCTGCCTTCACATGCTTGTTGGTCAGAACGGCGATCACACCGGGGGCTGCTTCCGCATCCGCCGTGTCGATCCCGTTGATCCGTGCATGAGCATAAGGCGAGCGCAGGATGAAGGCCCGGGCCGTGCCGTCGGGCGTGACATCATCCGTGTAATTGCCCTGCCCCGTCAGCAGCCGCTGGTCCTCAACGCGTTTGATCGCCTGACCAATGCCGAATTTTACCATGTAGTCCCTCCTCGTCAGGCCGTTGCGGGCGCAGCGGCCGAAATCTCTCGCGCGGATGTTAGGGGTTTAGAAGTCTGGCACTCAAGCAACAAATGGGTTAGCAAACTTTATCTTCATTCGCCTTTCACACAGTTAGGGGCTCTTCGCCCGTGAACCAACCCTTGCCGCATAAAACGGCAGCGATCCCGCCATTCGCGATCTTTTTGCTGGCCATGCTGGCCCTGCTCTGGGGCCTCAACTGGCCGGTGATGAAACTTTCCCTTGCCGAATACCCACCCTTCGTTTTTCGCGCCATTGCGGGGATTTCGGCGGCTCTGGGCTTGTTTGCTATGGCAAAAGCCCGCGGCAGAACACTCCGCGTGCCGCGTGCGGAGTGGAAGGGGCTGGTAATCGTCTCACTGCTCAACATGTCCGTATGGAACATTGCAGTGCTGTACGGCGTCGATCTTATGGAGTCCGGCCGCGCGGCCATTCTGGCCTACACCATGCCGCTCTGGGCAACCCTGACCGGCGCGTGGCTCGTCAAGGAGCCCTTGCGCACACGATCGATTCTCGCACTTGGACTCGGCCTTGTTGGAATGTGCCTGTTATTCTTCGGCGACGACCGCGCCATATCAGGCGATCCGCTTGGCCCGGCGCTGGTCGTCCTCGCCGCGATCAGCTGGGGCACCGGCACGGCGGCGGTAAAGTATTTCCGCTTTTCCATGTCCGTGACCGCGCTTACCGGCTGGCAGCAGATGCTCGGCGCGCTGCCCATCGCCGTGATCGCGATCGTCTGGGACTATCAGAACATGCCGGAGAGCGTCACCCTCGTGCCGACGCTCGGCCTCGTCTACAACATGACGATCACCGGCATCTTCTGTTACTGGGCCTATTTCAACGTGGTGACCATGCTGCCGGTCGTTGTCTCCACCGTCGGAACACTGATGGTCCCGGTGGTCGGCGTTGCCGCGGATGCGCTGATCTTCGGCACCGTCCCCGGAATTGTCGATTATGCCGCCCTCGTAGCCGTGGTCTCCGCCGTCTTCCTTGTGATGACGCGCCGGGCCAAATAGCCTGCCCGCTCTCAGATCAGGGCGTAGTGCAGGATACTGAGGATCGGCACCAGCACGGCCCAGACGACAAAAACATATGCCAGGTTTGGACCAAGAGCGACGTGCGTTGGCCGCACGTCGAACATTGAGCCCGCCGTGACAACGGAGAGCGAGGCGATAGAAACCATGGCCCCGAGCCCCCATCCCGCGAGCATGGCTTCATAGAGAGCCAGCGGCAGCACACCGTGATCCAGACTCGTCAGGGCGGCGAGGAAGATGGTCCCGGTGATAATCGGATGAATACCGATTATGGCCGGCACAAGCTGTATGCCGATCATCAGGGCCAACAGGACCGGCGCCGGCAATCCGCCTTCAAGCAGCGGCGCGACATGGACAATCACCGCATCGGCCTCTCCCGCAACGGTGCCGACCACGATGGCAACGGCGACAAGCGCAAGGTCGTCCCCGAGTTCCTTCATTCCTTCCGCCGTTTTCTCCAGCACCGGCCATAATGCGTCCGGCCGACGGAAGAATTGCAGCATGCATAGCAAAGGCATCACCACCAGGATGGAGCCGAGTGTCGAGAGCGGCGTGACGGTCCCGACCAGAATGACCGTACCGGCGGCAATCCCCAACCGCGATGCAATCGGCTTCAGGCAAGCAAGGGCAGCGCCGACCGCCGCAAAGCTGAATGGCCGGGCGAACATGGCAAGTGCGATCGAGACGGATATGGCAACGCAGACGAAACCGAGTGGAATGATCTCCCAGAGTTCGACCATCGGCAGATAGGTACCAGCCACAGCAAAGCCGACGAAGAAGGGTGACCAAAGCACGGCGATGCTCATCCCCCGCATCGATGCGCATGCCGCAGAACGGCGGCGTTCCTTGCTTGCATTGGCAGGCACCACCGCGGAGACCAGGGCAAAAGAGCCGGTATTCAGAACCGCACCGAAGACCGTCGCCCCGATGGTGATGCCAACATCCGCAGCGCTGTCCGGTAGCGCTGCCAGTCTGTTCTGGCTCGCCCGCACAGACGGCATCAGCCGGGCGACTTCCCGTGTCATTTTCAGTGTTGGTAGCAGCCCGGCGAAAATCAGCGTGCGCTCAAGCCCGCGCCAGACGGCTTCCGGATCGGCAACGGTGGAAATCAGGATCAGCGTCGCGACCGTCCCGATTCCGACGAGTACTTTCGTCTCCAACCGGGCTTGCGGCAACGTGCCCAGCACAAAAAGCAACAGGCCACCGGCAACGATATGATCGAGCATGGGGACGGAAAGGAAGAGTCCGGCAACGGAGCCGGCCCACACGGACGTCAAAAGCAGGACGCGCCAGTCCAGAAAAGACTGCGGAAAGATGGGATTTCTCCAAGGCGGGGAGCGGAGCAGTCAGATGAGTCAAGAGTCTGCGCCGCAGAGGAATATTTGGCAATCCTCGCGCAATCGTCCGGGAATTGCCCTAACGATCTTCCGCCAACGGTGGCAACGTGTTATCGGTATTAGATCGAATTTGGCACAAAATTATGTCGGGCGAATTTCAATGAGCGATACTTCGAACACCACCACCGGCGGTCAGGCAGCAGGACAGCAGCCGAACATCGTGATTGCCCCGGAATGCCAGGATATTTTCGTCGACGGAGTCATCGGCGCCATGGTGCGAGACGGTGTCGTTCGGATCAATCTTGTGAACACGCGTTTCAATATCGACGGCTCTCAGGTTGAACATGCCGTCGTATCCCGCATGATCATGTCCCGATCGGGCGTGCGCAACCTGCACGCTGCCCTTGAGCAGCTTATGGGCCGCCTCACCCGCTCGGCCGACGGCCGCCGCGACGACGATACCGCCGAAGACGAGAGCTGACCGCCCAAACTCAGAGGGTAGCGTGCTGAAGAACCGTAAGGTTCGAGTTGCGGATCATCTGGGCCAGATTGTGTAACACAAGAACCAGCACCGAGGGATGTTCCGACAACATGTTGCGGAAGTCGCTCGGTGACATTGCCGCGACGATGCAATCGTCCGTCGCCCGGACCACAGCAGACCGAGGACCGCCATCCAGCGCCGAAAGCTCGCCGAAATAGGCACCGGCTCCCAGCCCGTCAAGCCTCAGCGCATCGCCGATAATCGTATGATTCTGGACTTCGGCGGAGCCTTCCAGCATGAAATAGACGTCGTGGTCATCGCCTTCTCTGGCGATAATAACCTCCCCTGCCGCGAACCGCCGTTTACGGCAAAGAGCCGCGATGGCCCCACGCTCTTCTTCCCCGAGATCCAGAAACAGCCCGATCCGGCCAATCTCGTCCGCGTTGACGGAACCGCCGCCCAAATCGAATTTATCCGAACTCATCATCTACCCCAATCAGTCCCATATACATTGCTTCCATATAGTATGCGCCTGCTGTCCGCAGGTGAAAGGATTTAGAGCGAAAACAAGCCCTGCGACTCAGAGACGCCCATGGACTCTGAGATCGCGAACTGCGAGGGCGATGGCCCGCGCATCACCGAGTCCGGTATGGGCGCCAGGCATGGCCATATGGCCAAGATGCTGAGGCAGCGTAGAACTTACAGTCTGGTTCTCCGGCAACCCCAACGCCCCGGCAAGGCGCGGACGGATATTGGCGAATAGATCATCCCTGAATGGCCAAATCATACCGGCCCAATCGGCATTCTGAACGAGATCGCACCAGTCATTTCCGTTCGACACAACGAGACCGGCATCGCCGACGAAATCGGCAAACCGGCACAGGGCCTCCTTGAACGGCATGGCGTGATGGGAGAGATTCGCATTGGTGATCCCGGTCAATTCGATGAAATAGTCGGAGAGTACCGGATTTTTCTCCGGCTTCACCAACACCTCGAAGCTCGCCAGCTCCGCCATCGGCATGGCCGCGTCAATCTTTACCGCCCCGATCTGAACGACTTCCATGAATTCGTCAGGCCCGCTCCAACCCCGCGCAAGCGAGCCTTCCCAGGCCGTAATTTCAAGATCGAAAACAACCACCGTACCCTGATCGGGGAAGTCGCGAAATGGACCTGCGGCAGCACTCTCTTTGACGCGATCGACGCGTCCCGGCATCGCCGCTCTCCCCGTACTGGTTGATTTGAGGGCTGGTAAAATTCGCCCGCCAGACGCTACAGTCTGCCCCCCACCCTGCCAAGCGAAAGACTGATGACCAAAGATCTCGTCCATATCGGCTGTGGCGCCGGCTTTGCCGGCGACCGGAAGGATGCCGGCGGCCCCGTGGTAGATACGCTCGCCACCCGTGACGGCCCGAAATACCTTATTTTCGAGACACTTGCGGAACGCACTCTAGCGCTTGCGCAGAAGCAGAAACAACGTGATCCGGAGCGTGGATACTCGCCGTTCCTTGAGGCCTATGTCCGGCCGATTCTGGAGCGCTGTCTTGCGAATAACATCCGCATCGTCTCCAACTTTGGAGCTGCGAACCCGATCGGGGGCGCCAGGCGCATCCTGGAAATTGCCAAAGAGATCGGCTGCCGCACCCCGCGCATTGCCGTCGTCTCTGGCGACGACCTTCTGACGGTGATGGATGAAAAAGAAATCCGCAGTCACAAGACCATCGAAGGGCTGCCTATCGGTGACGGGATTGTCGCCGCCAACACCTATATCGGCGCCCGCCCGATAGCCGAGGCACTGGCAGGCGGCGCCGATATCGTCGTGGTCGGACGGACCACGGACCCGGCCCTGGTACTTGGCCCACTGATCCACGAATTCGGCTGGACGGAAGAGGATTGGGATGCACTTGCCGCCGGAACGCTGGCCGGACATCTGCTGGAATGCGGAGCCCAGGTAACCGGCGCCTATTTCGCCGACCCCGGTTTCAAGGACGTGCCCGACCTTGCCCATGTCGGTTTTCCCATCGCCACGATCTCCCGCGAGGGCGCAATACGGGTCGGCAAGGCGGACAATACAGGCGGCTGCGTGACACCAGCGACCGTCAAGGAACAGATCCTCTACGAGATGCACGATCCCTCCGCCTATCTGACGGCGGACGTTGTGCTCGACATCTCAGGAGTGTCAGTCGAGCAAGCGAGCGAGAACGTTGTCGCTGTCTCCGGCGCACGCGGCAAGGCGCGGCCGGATACATTGAAGACCACGATCAGTTTCGACGGCGGCTGGCTCGGCGAGGCTGAGATCAGCTATGCGGGGCCGAACGCTCTGGCCCGCGCAGAGCTTGCCAGGGAAGTCCTGAGCGAGCGGGCCCGCGAACGCGGAAGCAATGCCGAGTACCGTTTCGATATCATTGGCACATCAAGCACTTTCGATGGTGGCAGTGCGCCCTACCCCGGCGCCGGCACAGCCGCACCGGACGGCGATTACCGGGTCCGTGCCGCTGTTTCCTGTCATTCCCGCGAGATTGCCGAAGATCTCGCGGACGAGGTGCTGAGCCTCTATTGCTCCGGCCCCGCCGGCGGTGGCGGCTTCAGACGCAACATCACCGCACAGATCCACACCGCCTCGATCCTGGTCGACAGGAACAGGCTCTCCCCCAGCGTTCAGTTTCTCGGAGCCGGCGCATGACCGAGGTTCTCGACACAACACGTCTTCGCCTGCACGACATTGCGCATGGGCGCAGCGGCGACAAGGGAAACCGCTCGAACATCAGCGTCATTCCCTATACGGAAGCGGCCTATTCCCTACTGCTGGATCAGGTTACCGAGAAGCGGGTCCTCGCGCTCTTCGCGCACAAGGGAGCGAGCGCTGTCACCCGCTATGAGCTGCCCAACCTTCCGGCACTGAATTTCGTTATCGACGATGCGCTCGAAGGCGGTGTGAACAGCACGCTCAACCTGGATCTGCATGGCAAGACCCTGTCCTTCATGCTTCTGGACTTGCCGGTCGAGGTTCCTCTCGACCGGGTCCAGGAACTCACCCAGGGCAGGCGCCAGGGTTAGTGCGCGGCGCGAGGCTTGGCGGCGAGAGCCTCTTTTTGCGCTTCAAAGATCGCTTCCTGCATTTTCAAGGGGAGAGCCTTCACCCGTTCGACCGCCTCCGCAGGCGAAAGCTTGTCGACATCTTCCTCGGACATTGACTTCGCTTCAGTTGCGAACCGGTCCCGGTATTTTTTCAGAACCACCTCGATCGCCGCCGCGGCCTTCCGGCACATCTCGATATCCTCAAGAACTTTTCCGTAGCGCTCTTCCACATTGAGACGCTTCAGTTTCAGATAATCCCCGTGATCCGGGATGGCCTTTTCGAGAGCCGGATGCAGATTATTCTCGTAAAATGCCTCGGCCATCTGGCGAGCCTCACTCTTGATCCCGAACAGATCAAAACCGAGCGGTTTCGAGAGCCGCCAGACGCCAAGAGCGACCACGTCGAGGACATATTGGGTATCGTAACTATCACAAAGCTGATCCAGAGCGGCGCGTGCTTTTCCGGGAGTCGCATAGCAATTGAAGAAACCCTGTGCGAGAGCATCCAGCTTGGTCTCGTGCTTGGTCACGAACCGCTTTTCAACTTCCAGAAAGGTTTCTGATTTCTGGTGTTCTTTCAGGCTCTTGTTGACCTTCGACTGCAAATGCCGCGCTCCGTCCGTAACATCCAACAGGACGCGGAAACGCTTAACCGTATCCGGCTCCGACATCGCCTGATCGAATTGCGCCCGCAGAGCATCCAGCGCTGCTGAACTATTGTCCGAATCACCCATTCTCTAATTCACCGATATTCTCTGTGCTCACAACCAAGCCTTACTATTGCAATGTTAAGAAATGCTGGATCGCATGTATATTTGCGTGTGACATAATGACAGTCCAGCCACGAATTAACGAGATCATAGAGACATGTTGCGACGCGAAGATGACCGGCTGCTCACCGGGCACGGCTGCTATGTGGATGATTTGTTCCCGGAAGGCGCCGCGCATGCGGTCGTCGTACGCTCCGCCATGGCGCATGCCCGACTCCTTTCTGTCGCCGTGGATAACGCAAAGGCCGTGCCCGGTATACTGACCGTACTCACCGGGGATGATCTGGCCAGCGAGAGCATTGGCCCTATGCGATCCCGCATGCCCATGGTCGGGCACGACGGGAAGCCGATGATCGAGCCGGAGCGTCCGGCACTGGCGACGGGTGTTGCCAAATACGCAGGTCAACCAGTTGCCTTCATCGTTGCCGAAACGATTTCCGCCGCACTCGAAGCCGCCGAGCTGGTCGATATCGACTATGAGGATCTGGAGTCCGTCACCGATCTCGCCCATGCCGTCTCCGACGGCGCTCCCAAGATCTGGGACGAGGCGCCACGCAATGTCAGTTTCGACTGGCGTATCGGCAATGGCAGCGAAGTCGATGAAGCGATCGCCGCTGCCGACCATGTGGTGGAACTGACCGTCGACCATCCGCGCGCCGTGATTGCGCCGGTCGAACCGCGCGGCTGCGTCGGCGCGTTCGACAGTGAGACCGGGAAATACACACTCCACACACCGAGCCAGGGCGTCGTCATGCTGCGCGCGGCCATGTCCGAAGCACTTGGTGTCGAGGAAACCCAGATGCGGGTCATCACCAACGATGTCGGTGGCAGCTTCGCCGTAAAAATCTGGCCCTATCCGGAGCAGATCCTCTGCCTGCTCGCCGCCCGCCTGACAGGACGGCCCGTGAAATGGATAGCGGATCGCACCGAGAGTTTTGTTGCCGACGCGCCGGGCCGCGGCCGCCTCGACCGGGCGACGCTGGCACTGACAAAGGACGGCACGATCACGGCTTTCCGGATTGATGCGCTGGCCGATATGGGCGCGTTCCTCAACGCGGTTAACCCCTCCATCGTCACCAAGGGCGCTGTCCGGGTCTTCACCAGTTGCTACAAAATCACGGCAGCCGAATACCGGGTACAGGCCGTGTTCACGAACGCCACGCCGACCGATGCCTATCGCGGCGCCGGAAAGCCGGAGAGTGCCGGTACGCTGGAACGCCTGATCGACTATGCCTGCGACAAGCACGGCTTCGACCGGGCGGAAATCCGCGCCAAGAACCTGATGACGCCGTCGGACCTGCCGTTCCACACGCCGATGGGCGAGGACTACGATGGCGGCGACTATCCCGAGATATTCAAGAAAGCGCTCGCCAAGGCAAACTACGAAACTTACGCGGACCGCCGCACAGCAAGCGAGGCTGCCGGCAAGAAGCGCGGCATCGGCTTCGGTATCCATGTGCACGCGACCGGCGGGTCCACCGCCGAGCGCAGCAAGGTCGAGCTGACCGATGATGGCAAGGTACGGGTTCGCACCGGCACCCAGGATTCAGGTCAGGGCCACCAGACGACGCTCGCGCAGGTCGCGGCCGAAACCCTCGGCATCGATCCGTCGCAGGTCATCGTCGAGCAAGGCGACAGCGACGATCTTCAGGTCGGCGGCGGTACCGGCGGCTCCTGCCTGATGCCGATCGCGGCCAACACTGTGCATCGCGCAGCCATCGAGATGGTCGAGAACGGCAAGAAGCTCGCCGGGCACATCCTGGAAACCGCGTCCCAGGACATCGAATACGAAGCCGGGTCCTTCAAGGTGGCCGGCACCGACAAGGCAATCTCCTTCCCCGAGTTGATGGCCCGTATGGGCGACATTCCGGCGGAGACGCTGGAGCCGGGCCTGCGTGGCGGCTGCGTCGGCGAAATGGATTTCGAGGGCAAGCACACCACCTTCCCGAACGGCGCCTATGTGGTTGAGGTTGAGGTTGATCCGGACACCGGCCACGTTGCCGTCGACCGTTTCGTCGGTGTCGACGATCTTGGCCACATCGTGAACGAGCCGCTCGCCTTCGGACAGGTAACCGGCGGCATTGCCCAGGCCATCGGCGAGGTTCTGATGGAAGGCAGCGTCTACGACCCGGATTCCGGCCAGCTGCTGACCGGCTCTCTGATGGATTACGCCTTCCCGCGCGCCGACGACGTTCCGTTCATCGATCACGCATGGGCGGCCACGCCGTCCCCGAACAGCCTGCTCGGTGTGAAGGGTGTCGGTGAGGTACCGTCGATTGGCGGGCCGGGACCGATCATGAACGCGGTGATCGATGCGCTTGCGGGATATGGTGTCAAACACATCGATATTCCGATGACGCCACAAAAGGTCTGGACGGCAATCCACAATGGAGGCTGATCCGCAATAAGGCCGCTGAATGCCGGCATCAGACCGGCACCGGCCACAGGGAGGAAACATGACCGCATCCAGTTCCATGACCGGCGGCACGGCGTTGGTCCGCGCCCTGACGGAGAACGGTATCGACACGGTGTTCGGGCTGCCCGGCATCCAGCTCGACGGGCTGTTCAACGCCTTGTATGACGCCCGAAACAGCCTCCGGGTGATCAATGCCCGGCACGAGCAGGGCACGGCATACATGGCTTTCGGCTATGCCCAGTCGACCGGCAAGGTCGGCGCCTATGCCGTCGTTCCGGGGCCCGGCCTTCTGAACACCTTCGCCGCGCTTTCCACCGCCTACGGCTGCAATGCCCGCGTCCTCGCGCTGACCGGGCAAATCCCGAGCAACACCATCGGCCTCGGCCTTGGCATGCTGCACGAGATCCCAGATCAGCTCGGCCAGATGGAACGGCTGACGAAATGGTCCCACAGGATCAATCACCCCTCAGAAGTCCCCGCCGTCATGGATCAGGCCTTCCGGGAGCTCTGGAGCGGCCGTCCGCGCCCGGTCGGCATCGAAATGCCGCTCGACCAGTTGCATCTGAAAGCCCCCGTAGGCCCGATCACGCCGACTGTGCCCCCGGAGCCGCCGGAGCCTGATCCGGACCTGATCGCCGATGCCGCAAAAATGCTTGGCGAGGCCAGCAACCCGATGATCTTCGTCGGCGGCGGCGCCTACGAAGCGACCGAAGAGATCCGCGCGTTGGCGGAAATGCTCCAGGCACCAGTAGTTTCCTACATGAATGGAAAGGGCGTGCTGGACGACCGGCACCCGCTTTCCCTGCACCACCCCGCCGGCAACCGGCTCTGGGGCGATGCGGATGTGGTGATTTCCATCGGCTGCCGCTTGCAGCACGAGCGCATGACATGGGGCATGGATGAAAAGCTCTCCATCATTCATGTCGATATCGATCCCACCGAACTGACCCGCGTCGGCAAGCCCGATATCGGCATCGTCGCCGATGCGGCGGGCGCGGCGCGTGCATTGCTCGACAAGATACCGGCGCATAACCGCGCACGGCCATCACGCACCGAGGAATTGGAAGCCCTGAAGGCGGAGTTCCAGGCGCAGTTCGAAGCCAAAATCGGCCCGCAAATGGAATGGGTGGCAGCCATTCGTGGCGCGCTGCCCGAAGACGGCTTTCTGATCGATGAATTCACCCAGGTCGCCTATGCCTCCCGCGTCGGCTTTCCGACCTACGGCCCACGCACGCTGATCTCGCCCGGCTATCAGGGCACGCTCGGTTATGGCTATGCCACCGCGCTCGGCGTGCAGGTCGCGCATCCGGACAAGCAGGTGCTGTCTATCAATGGCGATGGCGGCTTCATGTACACCATGCCGGAGCTTGCGACCGCCGTGCATCACGGCATCAATGTCGTTGCCGTCGTCTTCGCGGATGGCGCCTACGGCAACGTGATGCGCATGCAGAAAGAGCTCTATGACAACCGGGTGATCGGCAGCGAATTCACGAATCCCGACTTCGTGAAGCTCGCCGAAAGCTGCGGTGCGCTAGGTTTGCGTGCAACCACACCGGCTGAGCTGAAGAAAAAGATCGAGGAAGGTTTCGCCTCCGGGCGCCCGACCCTGATCGAGGTTCCGGTCGGCGAATTTCCCGAACCCTGGCCGGTGATCAGGCCGGGACCGTCGCGACCGAAGCGGTAACGGCGATCCTGCCTGGCACCGTCCGAACCTTTTGGAAGGACCATGAGCGAAACAGCCCTGATCGTGGGAGCTGGCGCCGGTCTCAGCGCCTCCCTCGCCCGTCTTTTCTCGGCAAACGACATGAAGGTCGCACTGGCGGCCCGTGACACGGACAAGCTTGCCGGTCTGGCGTCGGAGACCGGCGCCCTGACGCAGGCTTGCGATGTTGCCGACAAGACCAGCGTCGCCAACCTGTTCGACTGGATGGATGGCGCGCTCGGCAGCCCTGACATTGTCGTGTTCAATGCTTCGAAGCGAGCTCGCGGGCCGATTGTAGATCTCGATCCGGATGAGGTCCTCGCCGCTACGACAGTCACCTGTCACGGCGCGTTCCTGGTCGCCCAGCAAGCAGCGAGACGCATGCTGAAGGCCGGGCACGGGACGATCCTGCTGACCGGCGCGTCGGCTGGGGTCAAGGGCTACCCGCAATCCGCGCCATTCGCGATGGGCAAATTCGGGCTGCGCGGTCTCGCGCAATCCATGGCGCGGGAGCTGCATCCGCAGAACATTCATATCGGCCATTTCGTAATCGATGGCGGGATCCGGACCGCGAACGAACAGCGGGAAAAACCGGGTGAGGACAAACTGCTCGACCCGGACGCCATCGCCGAAAGCTACCTGCAGTTCCACCGCCAGCCGCGCTCAAGCTGGGCCTGGGAGATCGAACTGCGCCCATGGAAGGAAACTTTCTGACGTCAGGGCTGTTACCCTGAAGCCACAAAACGTGTGAAATCTCACATCATAAAGCGGCTCAGAAACTTTTTCCTTCCATCGACAGGGACAGCCCCCATATATCGGTCCGATATATATCAGACTGATATAGTTTGGCCCTGCTCATGGATGTAAAGACTCTCTGTCTCGCGGTACTCAGCCGACGGGACGCAACCGGCTACGAGATCCGCAAGCAATTCGCGGAAGGCCCGTTCGCGCACTTTCAGAAGGCCTCGCTTGGCGCCATCTATCCAGCCCTGACGCGCGCCGCCAGAGAAGATCTTGTGACAGTGACCGAAGAAGCGCAGGACGGCCGGCCGGACAAGAAAGTCTATTCCCTGACCGAGGCTGGCAGGACGGCCCTACGTAAGGCATGCGAGATCGAACCGGAGCCGGACCAGGTTCGTTCCGATCTGTTTTTCCTGCTCTTCTTCGCCCGCTATCAGACACCAGAGAAAATCGCGCGTCTGATCGATGAGCGGATCGCGTTCTACGATGCCCAGCAATGCGAGCTCGATGAGTTCAACCCGAACTGCGCCGCCGACCCCGGCATGAATTTCGTCCGAGGTCTCGGCAGTTCGGTCTATCGCGCCGCCGCCGACTATATGCGGGCCAATCGCGACACGCTTCTGGCCCAGCTCAGCGCGGAGACGCGACATGCCGCTGAGTGATTTTCCGTACCAGTTAATCAGATCGCGCGCTTGCGCTCCAAAACCATACAGCCCCGCCGAGGTCCTATGAGAATCAACTATTCCATCCTGCTGGCCACTGTCATCGCCATCGGAACCGGCGCATGGATTTTGTCAGGCCAGTTCGCAAACGGGGCCCGGACGGAAGGCGAGGACGTCGCGGAGACCAAAACCGCAGCACCTGCCTCCGAAATGGCCGCGGTGCGCGTCCGTGAAAGCATCGCGGAGCCATACCGCTCCGCCGTGGTGATCACCGGCCGGACAGCCCCCTCCCGAGAGATCGAGTTGAAAGCGCAGATCCTCGGCAAGGTCGTCGCGCTCGGCGCGAAAGACGGCGACCATGTCAAGAAAGGCGCTCCGATTATCCGCTTCGACCCTGAGGACCGGGAAGCCAGACGGCAGATGGCGAAAGCCCGGATCGTGCAGCGCGAAACCCAGTTCAATGCCGCCGACAAGCTCGCCAACAAGGGCTTTCAGGCACAAACCACCCGCGCCGAAACCTTTGCGGACCTGCAGGAGGCCAAGGCCGAACTCGCCAAGATCGAAGAGGAAATCCGGCGCCTTACAATTTCAGCTCCATTCGATGCCGTACTCGACGATGTCTATGTAGAACTTGGCGATGTCTTGCAGAGCGGCGATCCGGTCGCCGCCCTCTTCGATCTCGACCCGATACTCGTCGTCGCCCAGGTCTCCGAGCAGGAGCGAATCAAACTCGCGGTCGGGCAGCCTGGTAAAGCGAAATTGCTCGACGGAACGGACCTGACCGGAACCATCCGCTACATCTCCGCCGCCGCCGATTCTGAAACCCGGACGTTCCGGGTGGAACTCGAGGTTCCGAACCCGGATCGGAATCTGGAACTCGGCATCACGGCCGGTGTCATCCTTCCGCTGCCGGAAGTTACCGCACACAAACTGACCGCCGGCGTGTTCACGCTGAACGATGATGGCCAGCTCGGGGTCATGACAGTCGATGCGTCCAACACCGTCCGCTTCAACAAGGTGAATGTGCTCGACAGCGATGCGGACTGGGCCTACGTCACCGGCCTGCCGGAGCGCGCCCTATTGATCTCCGTCGGTCAGGAATTCGTCTCCGATGGCGAGACCGTGCGGGCCGTCCCGGAATCCGCCGTCGGTACCGACGCCGCCAAAGCAAGCTGAGGATCGCCCGATGCATGCGCTGATCGACGCCGCCCTGCACCGCAGCCGCACCACCCTGATGGTGCTGGTCCTTATCCTCATTTCAGGAGCGGTCGCCTATGTGACCATTCCGAAAGAGGCAGATCCGGACGTTAATATCCCGATCGTCTACGTTTCGATGAAACATGACGGCATCTCGCCCGAGGATGCTGAGCGACTTCTGTTGAAACCGATGGAATCCGAGCTGCGCGGCATCGAAGGCGTGAAGGAAATGCGCGCCACCGCTTTTGAGGGCGGCGCGAACGTTACTCTGGAGTTCACGGCCGGGTTCGATGCCGATCAGGCAATGCTGGACGTCCGCGAGAAAGTCGACCTCGCCAAGCCGGAGCTGCCC
Organism: Nisaea sp.; assembly: GCF_034670185.1. Lineage (NCBI taxonomy): Bacteria > Pseudomonadati > Pseudomonadota > Alphaproteobacteria > Rhodospirillales > Thalassobaculaceae > Nisaea > Nisaea sp. Next base: position 256,955 of record NZ_JAXMNY010000001.1, on the reverse strand, counting down.
GAGGAAACGGACGAGCCGACAGTTCACGAAGTCAATGTGAGCCTGTTCCCGATCCTGGTTGTGACTCTCTCTGGCGAGCTGCCCGAGCGCACGATGCTGCATCTCGCCCGTACTCTCCGTGACGAGATCGAGGGCATCACCTCCGTGCTCGAGGCGAAACTCACCGGCGAGCGCGAGGAACTGGTGGAGATCATCATCGATCCGCTCCGCCTCGACAGCTACAATATCGATGCGTCGTCAGTGCTTGAGATCGTCGCCCGCTCGAACCAGCTGGTAGCCGCCGGAACGCTCGATACCGGCAATGGCCGGTTCCCCATCAAAGTACCCGGCCTCTACGAGAACCTGCAGGACATCCTCGATCAGCCGATTAAGACGAACGGCGATGCCGTGGTCCGGGTCCGGGACATCGCGTATGTCGAACGCGGCTTCAAGGATCGGGAAACTCATGCCCGGCTTGAGGGCAAACCCGCAATTGGTATCGAGGTGACGAAGCGGATCGGAACGAACGTCATCGAGACCGTCGAGAACGTCCGCGCCATCGTTGCCGAAACCCAGAAGACCTGGCCGGCAGGCGTTACCGCGACTTTCAGTCAGGACAAGTCCGGCCAGATCCGGACCATGCTGACCGACCTCCGGAACAACGTTCTGAGTGCCGTCCTGCTGGTCATGATCGTTATTGTCGGCGCTCTCGGCTATCGCTCCGCCGCACTGGTGGGGATCGCCATCCCGGGCTCATTCCTGCTCGGCATCCTGACCCTCTCCTCACTCGGGCTGACGGTGAATATCGTCGTCCTGTTCAGCCTGATCCTCGCGGTTGGCATGCTTGTCGACGGTGCCATCGTGGTGACCGAATATGCGGACCGGAAACTGTCTGAAGGACTGGATCGGCGCATCGCTTATTCGGAAGCTGCCAAACGCATGGCCTGGCCGATCATCGCCTCGACCGCGACGACTCTTGCCGCCTTCCTGCCGTTGCTGTTCTGGCCGGGTGTGGTCGGCGAGTTCATGAAATTCCTGCCTATAACCCTGATCGCGACCCTCACCGCCTCCCTCTTTATGGCCCTGCTGTTTGTCCCGGCCCTCGGATCGATCTTCGGCAAGTCCGGGGCCCAGACCGAAGAAAGCCGGGAATCTCTGGCAGCCATGGAGAATGGCGACCTGAACAAGGTCAGGGGCTTTACCGGCGGCTATCTGAAAGTCCTGAAACTCGCGCTGACCAATCCCGGAAAGGTGATACTGGCCGCAGCCGCATTGCTGGTCGGAGTGCAGTATTATTACGCCAATCACGGCAACGGGGTGGAGTTTTTCCCCGAGGTCGAGCCAGACAACGCGATGATCCACGTCCATGCCCGCGGCAACATGTCGACGGCCGAGAAGGCGCGCCTCGTCTTCGAGATCGAGAAAGAAGTCCTCGATGTCGGCGGCTTCAAATCCGTCTACACATTCGTCGGCGAAAAGGAGGGCGGCGGTCAGGATCTGGCCGAGGATGTCGTCGGCACTATTCAGGTCGAATTCGACGACTGGCAGAGTCGTGCCCCCGCCGACGAAATCCTGGCCGAGATCTCCGAACGCGCCAAAGCCTATCCCGGCATTTTCGTCGAAACCGCCAAGGAAGAAGGCGGCCCGCCAACCGGCAAAGCGGTGCAGGTCCAGCTTCGGTCTGTCTATCCCGACCGCCTGACCGAGGCGACAGAGATGGTCCGGGCACAGTTCGACCGCATGGTCGGACTGCAGAATATCGAGGATGACCGGCATATCCCCGGCATCGAGTGGCAAATTGCCGTCGACCGGGCCCAGGCTGCGAAGTTCGGGGCAGACATCGCCCTGATCGGCAGCTACGTACAGCTCGTCACCCGCGGCCTCAAGATCAGCGACTACCGGCCGAACGACAGCGACGAGGAAATCGACATTGTCGTCCGCTATCCCCGCCCGTCCCGTCGCCTCGACCAGTTCCTCGCGATCCGGATGATGACGGACAAGGGCCTGGTTCCCTTGCGGAACTTCGTCTCCTGGTCGCCACAGGCCAAGGTCGGGACCATCAAGCGCTCCGACGCCCGTCAGGTCATGGCGGTGAAGGCAGACGTGCTGCCCGGTGTGCTGGCGGACGAAAAGGTCAAGGAACTGACCGCCTGGCTGGACAAGACCGAACTGCCAAATGGCGTGACCTATAAGTTCAAAGGGGAGGACGAGGAGCAGAAGGCTGCCGAGGCTTTCCTCGGCAAGGCTTTCGGAGTCGCGCTGTTCATCATGGCGATCATCCTGGTCACCCAGTTCAACAGCTTCTACAGCGCCTTCCTGATCCTGAGCGCCGTGATCATGTCGACTATCGGCGTGATGATCGGATTGATGATCACGGGGCAGCCCTTCGGTATTGTGATGAGCGGCATCGGCGTGATCGCGCTGGCCGGTATCGTGGTTAACAACAATATCGTGCTGATCGATACGTTCGACGCCCTGAAGACAACCACTGGCAGCACCATGGAAGCGGTCTTGCGCACCGGTGCCCAGCGCCTTCGTCCGGTGATGCTGACCACCGTCACGACGATGCTCGGCCTGCTGCCGATGGTGTTCCAGCTGAATATCGATCTGTTCACGCGGGAGATCTCGGTCGGGGCACCCTCGACCCAATGGTGGGTGGCGCTGGCCTCGGCCATCGTCTTCGGCATGGGCTTCGCCACGATCCTGACGCTGATCGTTACCCCTTCAGCGTTGCAGCTTCGGGGTAATTTCCAGGACTGGCGCGCGGCGCGGCGGGCCCGCAAAGCGGGACACGATCAGGATGGCGGTTATGACGGCAGCGTCCCCAACGCCGCTGAATAGCGTCAGCGTTTCAGCCAGTTCTTGAGACGGCTGGCCGCCTCCACCATGTCCTCCGTTGCCCCGGCAAAGGAAAAACGTAGAGAGCCATGGCCGCGCGCCGGGTCGAAATCGACCCCCGGCGTTGCGGCGAGGCCGATCTCGGCCAGCATCCGCTTCGAGAAATCGACACTGTCGTTGGTGAAGCGAGTGACGTCCGCATAGATGTAGAATGCGCCGTCCGCCGGCGCCAGATCGTCCAGCCCAGCGGCCGGAAGCTCGTTCAGCAACACCTCGCGGTTCTTCGCGTAGCGCGCCACATTGGCCTGCAATTCCTCGTGACAATCGAACGCCGCGACAGCCGCGTGCTGCGACAGGGTCGGCGGCGAGATGAAGAAATTCTGTGCCAGACACTCCATGGAACGGGCCAGATCCTCCGGCACCACCATCCAGCCGAGCCGCCAGCCGGTCATCGAGAAATATTTCGAGAAGCTGTTAATGACCAGCGCCTGATCGTCGCTCTCCAGCGCCGAGACCGGACGGGTGCCGAAGCCGATCCCGTGATAGATCTCGTCGGAGACGACCCGGATGCCCTTTTTCTTGCAGTATCCGGTCAGGGCGGCGAGCTCCTCCTCCCCCAACATGGTGCCGGTCGGGTTTGACGGGCTGGCAACGATCAGCCCATCGATCTTTCCCTCCACCGCGTCGAGAAGTTCCGGTGTCGGCTGATAACGGTGCTTGCGCTCCGTCTCCAGCAGCACGGTTTCAACGCCGAGAGCGGAGAGGATATTGCGATAGGCCGGATAGCCTGGTGAGGCCATGGCGACCCGGTCGCCTGCCTCGAAGGCCGCAAGAAAGGCAACTTGGAACGCGCCGGAGGAGCCAGTCGTCACCATGATCCGGCCCGGGTCCAGAGAGACGCCGTACCAATCCTTGTAATGCTCCGCGATCCGCTCCCGGAGGGGATTGATGCCGGCTGCCAGCGTATAGCCAATCCGGTCATCATCCAGCGCTCGCTTCGCCGCTTCGATCACGCCGCGCGGTGCCGGGGTCGCAGGCTGGCCGACTTCAAGATGCAGCACATCGCCGCCGGCAGCCTCTCGGTCTGCGGCCGCCTGCATCACATCCATGACGATGAAGGCGGGTACAGCGCCCCGCCGGGATACTTTCAGAGCCACATACTCGCCTTCCCGTTGGTTAGTTGCCGCCTTCAAAAAGGATCATGCCGCGTCCGCGCGGATCGTCGGCTATGCCGCAATCCCTGTCACTGCGCGGCAGGCCTTCCTTGCAGCGAAACAGACGGACGGCGCCGATCGGCTGGGTGGCTGGCTGCACCGGATAGCCGGCACGCTCAGCCATTGCTCCCGCTGCAGGAGCAATACCGGATTCCACCGATAGCGTGCCCGCCGCCATATCGAAATGGGAGCGCGGTGCGGCCACGGCAGCGCTCATCGCCTGACCGGCCACATAGTGACGCAAAATCGAGGGAACCAGGGCCGAGATCGTCTCCCTGCCACCGGTCGCCATGGCGGTCATGTGAACCTGCCAGGCATGGGTGTTCCCGGCGATAACCGCGGCGGCCAGCGGCGGGTTTGCAGACGACAATGCCGGGGCCGGAATGAAGCCGAGATCCGGGAGCGTCTGGCCGGTTCCAAAAGGCGCATTCATGGTCAACGCACAGCCAACAGAAAGCCCCCGCCTGTCCGTGATGACAAAGCTCGTTGCACCGGACCGCGATTCCCCACCGAACAAGGCGACCGCAGCAGGCGTTGCGGCAGTACGGCGAGCGCCGGAACGAAAATCACCGAACAGCAACTCGGCTGCATCCGCACTCAAATCCGTATCGCCACTTGCCACTGCATTGGCGGCGCGGACCTGCATTTCGGCTATCATTAGCGGATCGATATCCTGCGGCGAGGACGACCATCCCGCTTCGTTGAAGGCAAGCGAAAGAGTTTTTGATATCAGGGTGGTGTCGGTATTACGACTGGCCGCGACAGCCCAGAGATGATTGTCGAAATCGACACCCTCGGCCTCGCTCCAAACCGGAACCGCGCCGCGCAACCGGTCACGGTCGACCACGTATCCGAAGGCTTCCGCCTCGGCGACGAAGCGGCTGGCAAGCTGGCCTGCATAAAGATCTCCAACCCCCGCGACCCGAAGCCGGCCGAAAGTGGAGGCCAGATCCAACTGGACCAGTGAGCGGCCCGCTTGCAAGGCAACACCATCCGGGGCGAACACACTGGGACGCCCGGCACCCGATGATTTCAGAGCGGCGCCATCACGCGCGAGATCTTCCGCGAGGCGGCGGGAGACGGGTTCACCAAACCGGGCAAGCTGCTCCGGAACACCAATCAGCTGCGTGATCGGAAGCCGGCCATAGCGGGCATGCAATGCGAACATCGCGCGCGGTCCCAGCGGAGCGGCAATCGTACTTTGATCGCCCGACAGGGGCTGAGGCAAGAATGAGAGGCGTTCAAACCGCTTGCTCACAGGGTCGAAAGCGAGACAGGAACCACCCGCCCCAAGTCCGGCGGAAGACGGCAGCGTCACGGCAAGAGTGAAATAAGCGGAGACAGCGGCGTCGGCAGCGGTGCCGCCCTGGACCAGCACATCCTGGGCGATAACGGCAGCCCGCGGCTCATCGACAGCGACGGATCCGAAGAACCCTTCGGTGACTTCGACGGCTTCATCGCTCGCGCAGCCTGCAAGCAATCCGGCGCAAACCGCCAATGCCACAGGCACGGTCCTCTTAAACATAACGTCCTCTCAAATCGCCGCAGGCTATTGAATGCAGCCCCGGACACGCGCACATTACAAGTCCATGCAGCGCACCAACAGGCTCGGACCAAATCCATGAAGTGCAAAGCCCTAGTTGGCAAGCATCTAATTGCGTTAGTTTTTACGTTGCTGAGTATTGCCGGATGGTCCCGGTCCGTGGATGCGCGATCCTTCATCACCGATACTGAGATCGAGCTCTATATCCGCGAGCTTTCGACCCCGGTCTTCCAGAGCGCGGGTCTTTCGCCATCTGCGGTCGATCTCTATTTCATCAACGACGATACGCTGAATGCCTTCGTCGCCGGTGGCCAGAACATCTTCTTCCATACCGGCTTGCTGATGGCGACAGAGACGCCGGAGCAGTTGCTCGGCGTGATTGCCCATGAAACAGGGCATATCTCCGGCGGGCATCTGGCGCGGAGCGGAGAGGCCCTGCGGAATGCCAGCCAGAACGCCTTGCTCGGCCTCATCCTAGGTGCCGGCGCTGCCCTCGCGACTGGCCGGGGCGACGCCGCCACTGCGATCATCCAGGGCAGTCAGTCAGCTGTTCAGGGCTCCTTGCTCCAGTACAGCCGGGCGCAGGAATCTTCGGCTGACCAGGCAGGTATCCGTTTCCTTGAAAGCAATCGCGAATCCTCAAAAGGCATGCTTGAGTTCCTCTCGACTCTCAGCGGCCAGGAACTTTTGAGCGGACGCAGCCGGTCTCCGTACGCAAGCACGCACCCGCTTACCCGGGACCGGATTGCTTTCGTCGAAGAACAGGTGAAAAACTCGCCCTACAGCGATAAGAAACTGCCTGAAGAGCTGCAGCAGAAACACCGCCGGATGGTCGCCAAGCTCCATGGCTTCATCCGCTCACCAGCACGCACCTTCAAGGCATACCCAGATACGGATACATCGATTGAAGCCCGTTACGCCCGGGCCGTTGCCACATACCGGCTGCCGAATGCCAACGCGGCCGTCGCGCTCGTGGACGAATTGCTGGCCGATAACCCGGACGATCCGTTTTTCCATGAGTTGAAAGGCCAGATCCTGTTCGAGGCGGCCCGGCCGGCCGAAGCTGAAGTTGCGTATCGCAAGGCCCTTGGAAGCCTGCCCGACGCGCCGCGGATTGAACTTGAGCTCTCGCGGGTCCTGCTGGCTCTCGACACAAAGGAGCACAATGAGGAAGCGCAGGCGCATCTCGAACATGTCGTACGGCTGCTTCCGAATGCGACGTTCGCCTGGCGTCAACTGGCCATCGCCTATGGCCGCAATGGCAATCACGGCATGTCCGCCCTTGCCCTCGCCGAGGAAGCTTTCCGCTCCGGCAATGAACGGGATGCGGCCCTGCAGGCAAACCGGGCGAAACAGAAGCTGCAGCCACATACGGAAGCCTGGCTGAGAGCCAGCGATATCGAGGGAATCTCGACCCCGCGCGACCGGGAGCGGAAAAAAGACCAACCGCCCAAGAAAAAATAGCGCGCGCCGTTCCATAGCCAGAATGCAATAACGATAACGTGGTTTGTCGGCAACGACGGACCGGCTCAATGTTTAATGACTGTAAGCACGACCGGAAAGGCACGCAGCATGGCCACCATGGCGCCCCTTAAGAAAACCCACAAAGCGTTAATCCTGGCCCTGACTCTCGCCTCCGGCCTCGCGCTCTATCCCGCAAGCCAGCAGGCCGCCGCCGCGGAGCCGTTTTCACCGGATCAGAAATCGGCCCTCGACACGGCCATCCGCGATTACATCCTGGCCAACCCGGAAGTCATCGTTGAATCCCTGAACGCCATGCAGGCGCGCCAGGAAGTTGCGGAAAAGGAGCGCCAGCGCGCCGCCCTCGCCCAATTGCAGGGTCAGATTACCGGCAACGACAACGACCCGGTCATCGGCAATCCGAACGGCGATGTCACTGTGGTCGAGTTCTTCGATTACCAATGTGGCTATTGCAAAAGGATGATCGATCCGGTGATGCAGTTGCTGAAGCAGGATCCGAATGTCCGCTGGGTGATGAAGGAGTTTCCGATTCTCGGCCCGGCATCCGTGACCGCCGCCCATGCGTCGATCGCAGCCGACAAACAAGGCGCCTATAGCGAGTTCCACGTCGCCTTGATGAAATATCGCGGACGGCTGAGTGATGCCGTTGTGTTCCAGACGGCCCTCGAAGTCGGTCTTGACCTGGACAAACTGAAAGCGGACATGGCGTCGCCTGAAACGGGAAAAACAATCCGGGACGCCACGGTTCTGGCGCGCACTCTCGGCATCAACGGGACACCCGCCTTTGTCATAGGCGGGGAAGTGTTACCGGGCGCCGTCAGCCTCGAGACCCTGGTCGAACAGATCGAAGCCGCGCGGAAAGGCTAAGTCAGGAAGCCGTTGAAGGAACGGACGGCGGAATATCGCGGACCCGGCTGTAGAACAGAGCGGCTACCACGACCAGTCCGGCGACACTGGCGAAGACCAGCCGGTATGCTCCGTCCGAACCGCCGCCCGCATGATCCACGATCAACCCGGTGATCCACTGCGAGAGAAAAATCGTGCCTACACCGACGAGGCTCATGGCTGTAATAGCCCTGCCAGCGAGATGGTTCGGCACGAAGCCCCGGCAATGTGCGGCCAGCACGACGAAGAACGGCGAGACGAAACCGAACGCGACCAGCAGAAGCATGGCCAGCCAGAGCGGGGGACTCGCGATCACCGCCATAACGGCGAGCAGCAGCACCATCAGCACACAGCTCCCGAGGACCACACGCTTGCGGGAGTTAAACATCCGGTCCAACGGACCAAAGCCCAGTGTCCCGGCATTCTGTGCCAGAACCATAACGAGCAGTGCATAGCCGGCCTCCGTCTGGCCAAGCCCATGAACTTCCCTGAGATAAGGCCCGGCCCAGAGACCGCCAACCGTTGCGAAGGGTGCAGCGAAACAGCTGGCCATGATCAGAGTGCCGCGAATATCTCGGTCACGCAGCATCGTCAGGATCGCTGAAAAGGCCTGACCGATACTTTCATGAGGCCGCTCGGGGCGCGCAACGCCGGGAGGGTGATCCCGACCCCAGAGAAAGATCAGGATCGTCATCAGCAGGATTGCCGCCGCGAGGAGCAGGAATGTCACGGTAAACCCGGCTTGCTGCAACATGATGGCGAGCGGAGCCGTCGCGAGCAGACCGCTTGTCGCACCGGAAAATGCGATAAGCCGGGCCGAAACTGTGGCAACACGATCCGGACGGACCCAGCCGAGCACAATCAGATAAACGGTAGTTACGGCACCGGCATGCCCCACGCCGAGCAGTATCCGCCCCCCGATCAATCCGGTAGCATTTTCAGAGAGCGCAAAGAGCACCATCCCGCCCACGGCGATCAAGCTCAACGCCGATGTGGTAATACGGGCGCCATACCGGTCGAACAAAACACCCATCGGGATCTGCACAAAAGCAGCGGCAAGCGACATGATGCCGATCACCGCCCCGATCTCAGCCGGAGATATACCGCGCTGTTCGATCAAGGCATTGGCAATCACCCCGCCGCCCAGCCGGTTGATCTGCACCAATGTCAAAAACGCGCAAAGAATAAAGAAAACCCGAGCGGCGCCGCTGCGCTCGGCATGTCCGGTAGTGCCTGTCACAAGACACCCCCGGACCTACCGGCACTGCGGACCGCTCGGAAAAACAACAGCGGAACCATAAATACCCCGGTCAAAATGTAACAGCCCGCCAGCATCGGCTGGCGGGCTGACTATGGAGCCAAGAGCGATTTGGCCGTCCGGTCAAGGATCTTCTATCAGGCGTTGAGAACCCCGCGCTTGACCTGGTCCTGTTCGATGGATTCAAAGAGAGCCTTGAAGTTACCTTCGCCGAATCCTTCATCGCCCTTGCGTTGAATGAGCTCGAAGAAGATCGGGCCGATCACCGTCTCGGTGAAAATCTGCAACAGAAGACCGCCGTTTTCAGTCGGTGCTCCGTCGATCAGAATACCGTGCTGCTTCAGGCTGGCGACATCCTCCCCATGCCCGGGCAACCTTTCGTCCAGCATTTCATAATAAGTGTCCGGCGGCGGCGCCATGAAACTGGAGCCAGCGGCCTTGAGCGCTTCCACACTGGCAAAGATATCGTCGGTCGCCATTGCGATATGCTGGATACCTTCCCCCTTGTAGGCGGTGAGATATTCCTCAATCTGGGATTTGTCGTCAGAGGATTCGTTGATCGGGATCCGAATTTTGCCGCATGGACTGGTCATCGCCTTGGACTTCAGCCCGGTCAGCTTGCCTTCAATGTCGAAATAGCGGATCTCGCGAAAATTGAAGAGCTTCTCGTAGAAATCGGCCCACACATCCATCCGTCCGCGATGCACGTTGTGGGTCAGATGATCCACCATTGTGAATCCGGCTCCGACCGGCACCTGCTCCACACCGTCCAGCGGTACGAAATCGACATCGTAAATGCTTTGCTCGCCATACCGGTCCACCAGATAAATCAGGCTATCGCCGATACCGTGGATCGCCGGAATGTTCAGCTCCATCGGCCCGACCTTGCCTTCAAACGGTCGTGCTCCGAGCTTAATGGCTCGGTCATAGGCCGCTGCTGCATCCTTTACCCGGAACGCGATGGCGCAGCAGGACGGCCCGTGAACGCGGGCGAAGGACTGAGCGAAACTGTCCGGCTCCCCATTGACGATGAAATTGACACCGCCCTGACGGAAAAGCGTTACGTCCTTCGATCGGTGACGGGCGACCGCGGTAAAGCCGAGAGACCGAAACAGCGTCTTCAGATTTTCCGGATCGGGCGCGGTATATTCGACGAACTCAAAGCCGTCGGTCGCCATCGGGTTTTCGATGGTGCCGCCCGGAATTGGGGAAAGCGTTTCGGATGCCATGAATGTCTCCTCCGGTTTGCTGATGGATTAGCTCCCGCCTTGACAGCAAACCGGCGAGAACGGAACGTCAGGGCAGGATATATTTAGTTACAGGTGAAACTAATTAGGGTTTGCGCGTGAAGAGTCAAGAAAGCAGTGCTGATACTTCCGCCAATCCGTATCAGGACCAAGATCAGGTAACGTTCTCTCTCGACAGTTTTTTGCCTTATAGGCTAGCGCTGCTCTCGTCACTGGTCTCCAGCAGCATCCAGAAATTGTATGCGTCGGAATTCGATATCAGCATCCCCGAGTGGCGGCTCGTGGCCATTCTCGGCAGTGACGGCCCGATGACGGCTAACGACATTCGACAACGTGCGGCGATGGACAAGGTTCAGGTCAGCCGTGCCGCCGCGAAATTATTGGACGCAGGGCATATCCGCAAACAGGTAGACCCTGAAGACAAACGCCGCGCGACCCTGTCTCTTTCCGATAGCGGCTCTAAAATTTACAACCAAATCGTGCCCATCGCCCTCGAACGGGAAGCCTATCTCTCATCGGCCCTCAGCGAAAAGGAGAAACGGGATTTAATTCAATTGTTGGAAAAATTGACAAAAACGGCCAAAAGCATGACAACCACTCCGCCAATGTGAATATTAACATCTCAAGACTTCACGACTGATATTTTCTACACGAGGTTTATTGCCACAACCATTGCGGCATGATATCCGGATTCCGATTGAGGTTCGCGCGATCGCGCTTTGGACCCGTCCAAGCTCTTGGAAAGAGTTCAGGCAATGAGCCAGATATTCGAGAACATCGAAGACCCTACATTAGGGAAATTGGTGGAAAGATGGTTCGCGTGGCGCGGCGGCGACACCTATCCGGCGCGCAAGTCGATTGAACCGCTTGAGCTTGGTCAAGCACTTCCGTTTGTCTGGATATGCCAACGCGAACCGGACCTGAATTGCTATCGCTACCACCTCGTGGGCGAAGCTGTGAACACACTTTATGGCCAAGGTCTGCGCGGTCGCTCTCTGAAAGATTTCCTGTCTGGTAGAACAGCCAATCTTCTGAAAGAGCGACTGGACGACTGTCTTGAGTCCGGACACATTATCCATACGATTGGGGCGCAGACCTTGCATGACAAGCGCCATGTACTGGTCCAGCGCTTGCTTCTGCCCATGACCGGCTCCGGGGGAGAGCTGGATACGATCCTCGGATGCACAAAAGTGACCGACACGGTCTCCGGGCGTGCCGGAGAGGATGCACCCTCCCGGGAAGCCACTTACAGAAACGACGGCACCCGAATTAAGGTAGGCAACGCCACTCTCACCATGTATTCCAAGGATCCGTTATATTAGATTGCTCGGCAGCCGGTTCCGATTGCGTCAGTCGGGCCGCGTGATATAACCCTCGAAACTGAGATGCAGGCGAGCATAGTGTCCGAACGCCCGGAAATACTTATTCTCAATGGCCCCAATCTGAACATGCTTGGAACCCGGGAGCCTGAGCTCTACGGGGCCGAGACATTGGATGATGTCGAAGCCATGTGTGCCGATCATGCGGTAACACTTGGATTGGACACAGATTTTCGGCAATCGAACTTTGAAGGTGAGCTGGTAACGATTATCCAGCAGGCACGCGGCAGCGCGTCCGGCATCATCATCAATGCAGGCGCCTACACGCACACCTCCGTCGCTATTCACGACGCTTTGCGTGTAGCCGACCTGCCAGTCATCGAAGTGCATATTTCGAACATCCACCGGCGCGAAAGCTTCCGCCACACTTCCTATATTTCCTCCGTCGCCGAAGGAATCATCGTAGGGCTTGGAACCCAAGGCTATGTCCTGGCCCTCGATGGTATGGCGCGGATACTTGATCGCACCTGAACGAACCCGGAGATCCCTTTGTCGCACGACATTGACAGCAAACTCGTAAGAAAGCTCGCCGCCCTCCTGGAAGAGACCGGCCTCGGTGAGCTTGAATATGCGAAGGACGACTGGCGGATCCGCGTGGCCCGTCCGGCCGTGCAACAGGCCGCCAGCGTGGTCGCCGCTCCGGCGCCCGCAGCAGTCGCACCCGCCGCGGCTGCGGACACAGCATCTGCCGATATCGCAGGCGCGGTGAATTCCCCGATGGTCGGAACAGCCTATCTCGGCCCCGACCCCGACACGGCACCGTTCGTTTCTGTCGGCACCAGGGTAACAGAAGGCCAGACCCTGATGATCATCGAAGCCATGAAGGTCATGAACCCGATTCCCGCGCCCCGTGCCGGAACGGTGAAGGACGTACTGGTTCAGAACGGGCAGCCGATCGAGTTCGGCCAGCCGCTGATCGTGATCGAGTAGCAGGCTGGAGCCGAAATGTTTGAGAAAGTCCTGATCGCCAATCGCGGCGACGTGGCCCTGCGCATTCACCGGGCCTGCCGAGAAATGGGCATACGGACCGTCGCCGTGCATTCGACCGCCGATGCGGACGCGATGCATGTGCGCCTCGCCGATGAGAGTGTCTGTATCGGCCCACCTGCCGCGAAGGACAGCTACCTTAACATTCCGGCTATTCTGACCGCCGCGACCGTGACCGGCGCCGACGCCATCCATCCCGGTGTCGGTTTCCTGTCCGAGAATGCGGATTTCGCCGAAATCGTCGAAGCTCATGGATTTGTCTTCATCGGCCCCTCGCCGCAGCATATCCGCGACATGGGCGACAAGATCATCGCCAAACGGACGGTAAAGGCACTGGGAATTCCCTGCGTGCCCGGATCGGACGGGCCAGTCGAATCAGTCGAGGGCGCCATCGCCGCGGCCGAGGAGATCGGGTTTCCGGTCCTGATCAAGGCAACAGCCGGCGGCGGCGGGCGCGGCATGAAGATTGCCCAGAACCGCGAAGAAGTCAGCGACGCCTACAACATGGCCCGCCGGGAAGCAGCGGCCGCCTTCGGCAATGACGAAGTCTATATGGAGCGGTATCTCTCCAAGCCGCGCCATATCGAAGTGCAGATCGTCGGCGACGGCCACGGCCATGTGGTGCATTTGGGCGAGCGTGACTGCTCCCTGCAGCGGCGCCACCAGAAGGTCCTGGAGGAAGCCCCCTCCCCGGCATTGAACGAAGCTGCCCGTGCTAAAATCGGCGCAATTGCCGCAAAAGCCACCGCGAAGATGAATTATCGCAGCCTTGGAACGCTCGAGTTCCTCTATGAGGATGGCGAATTCTTCTTCATCGAGATGAACACCCGCCTGCAGGTCGAGCACCCGATCACCGAGATGATCACCGGCATCGATCTCGTGCGCGAGCAGATCCAGATCGCCTCGGGCGCTTCGCTGTCCTTCACCCAGGACGATGTGGTGCTGAACGGACATTCAATCGAGTGCCGGATCAATGCGGAAAACCCGCGCACCTTCATGCCGTCTCCGGGCCGCGTCACCGACTACCATGCACCGGGCGGTCTCGGGGTCAGGGTCGATTCGGCTCTCTATGCCGGCTATCAGATCCCACCATTCTATGACAGCCTGATCGCCAAACTGATCGTGCATGGCTCCAACAGGAATGAGTGTTTGCTGCGGCTGCGCCGGGCTTTGGACGAAATCGTGATAAGCAATGTGGAGACCACCGTGCCTCTGCATCAGGATCTCTCGCAGGCTCCCGATTTCATAAACGGCGAATACGACATACACTGGCTTGAGAAGGTTTTCCTCGCCGATCCGGCCTAACCGGCTCGGCATATCGCCCAACCGGGTGCAGAGGAGGTGCCGGCACGATGTCGCAATTGCGGCCCGAACTGTTGCTGCAGGCTTATGCCATCGGTGTCTTTCCGATGGCGGAAAGCCATGACGATGCCCGCACCTTCTTCGTTGATCCGGAAAAGCGCGGCGTTCTGCCTCTCAACACCTTTCATGTGTCGCGCAGCCTCCGCAAGGAGGTAAAGCGGCGGCGTTTCGACATCCGGTGCGATACGAATTTCAAAGCTGTCCTCGAGGGCTGCGCGGAACCGAGGGACGAGCGTCCCGACACCTGGATCAACGACGAAATCTTCAAGCTTTACATGTCGCTTCATGAGATGGGTTACGGGCACAGCGTGGAATGCTGGCACGACGGAAAGCTCGTCGGCGGACTCTACGGGGTAGCTTTGGGGGCCGCTTTTTTCGGCGAAAGCATGTTCAGCCGGGAGCCGAACGCAAGCAAGGTCGCGCTTGTTCATCTGGTTGCCCGGCTCAAGGCGTCCGGCTTCACTCTGCTGGACAGCCAGTTCATCACCGACCATCTGGCACAATTCGGAGCCGTCGAGATTCCGCGTCAGAGTTACCGCGACCAGCTCGCCGAAGCCATCAAGATTCCGGCCGAATTTTACTCGGGGTTTGATGACTGGCCGTTCGTCGAAGAACTTCTGCAGTCAAGAAGCCAGACATCGTAGACCGGATGCTCGACCGCATTCAGTGCGGGACTTGAAGAGAACATCCAGCCCGAGAACAAGCGGATCAGCTCTTCATCGGGTTTCTGCTCGTCTATCTCGAGGAAGGCGGCGTTTTCCGGTGTTTCGGTCGGCGGACGCTTGCGGCAGGCACGCGGCGTAATGGAGAACGTCCCGAAGGTCGCCGTCTCACCGACCTCTGCCTCAAAGGTGGAAATCCGCGCCGTGATCTTGTCCAGCCCCTGCATGACTGCCACCGGAAGCTCGATCCAGCCCGGCTCGGGAGCGGGCGTCTGAGCACCGGCGCCAACAGACCGGGCGATCAGAAAAACCGCCAGCCCGATAAAGACAAACTTCGACAGTCGCATGGGAGCGGTCCCAACCAGTTTCGCCCTACTATTCCTTCTTAGCGGAAGAACCGGCCGAAAATATGAACTTGCCGAGAAGTTGAACGATATCGACGGGGTCCTGCGTATATTCGATAGTACCGCCATCCTTGATGAGATCCGGATCGCCACCCGGAATGATCTCCAGAAAGCTCCCGCCGAGCAGGCCTTCATTCGAGATTGCGGCCGCACTGTCAGCCGGCAGTTCAATATCGTCGCGGATATTCATTGTCACTTTGGCCAGGAAGGATTTTGGATCCAGTTCCTGGCTGACAATGGTACCGACCTTGATCCCGCTCATCCGGACATCACCGCCGACGGCAAGGCCCGAAACCTTGTTGAAGTTTGCCGTCACGATATAGCCGCCACGCGTGTTGAGATCGGCCGAAATATAGGCGAACACGGTGAATATGCCGGCAACCAGCAACACTACGGCGCCAATAACCGTTTCGATCGTATTGCGTTTCATGAGACCTCAACAGGTTGAACCAGGCGACGTCGGAACGACGCCTTCGCACAGCCGGGAACCGTCAGTTTGGCGTCCAGGCTTCATAATCTCCGGTAGCCGCGTCACGCTTACCGCCCTCGAGGACATGCCCCGGTGGACGGTAGGCGTACCGGGTGCCCGTAAGGTTGGGCAGATGTTCTTTCTGCCATTCAAACTCATGCTCGGCTTCCAGCGGCGCTTCGGCTGTGTAGTGCAACCAAGCATGCCATTCCGCCGGAACCTTCGAGGCTTCGACGATGCCGTTATAAATCACCCAGCGCTTCCGCTTGTAGCCAGCAGCCGGTTCGGACTTGTGCTCGTAGTAGCGATTGCCGAACTGGTCCTGGCCGACCTCGCGACCGTGAAGCCATGTGTAAATTGACGTGCCGATGTTCATCGACCAACCACCTTGTCACCTGCATCAATACGTTGGCGGAATATGTCATTCCCACGCCGCGCAGTCCAGTCGGACGCGCATCGGCTCATTCCGCGTTGACTTCCGGAATTTCGATGCCGAGCATCTCCGCCGTCGTCTTGCCGGCCGCAAGCTGCGCCAGCATATCCGTTTCCTTGCGGACATGTGCCTCACCGGCTTCCAGAATCGCGGCCGCCTGGCCCAACGGCACGACGGTCACGCCGTCCGCATCGCCGAGGATGAGATCGCCCGTCATCACCGGAACGCCGCCGCAGGAAATCGGACCGTCGATCGATCCGCCGAACCCCTTGTGCGGCCCGGCCGGAACAGACGCCGAGGCGAAGACCGGGATATCTCCCGCACGGAGTTCCGCCACATCCCGTGCGGCTCCGTCTATGACGAATCCGGCGACCCCCTTGTGCTTCGCTGCGGTGACGAGGATTTCCCCGATGATGGCGACATCCGGATTGCCACCGGCATCGATCACGATGATCTCTCCCTGCCGCATCAGCGGAATAGCCGCATGAACGCAGGCATTGTCGCCGGCCATGACCCGAATGGTCCGGGCATGTCCGATGATTCGCATGTCCGGATGCAGGGGCGAGACCCGTCCCGCCATGCTCGCCGTCCGGTTCAGACAATCTCCGGCGACCGCTGGCGGCACGCCTTTCCAGCGCTCCAGCGCCGCTGCATCGAGCGCCTTATAGTCGCCCTTGTATCTGATGATCGCCATTGGTCCGCTCCCATATGTTTTTTTGTCGTTACTACCCTTCACCCGACAGAACGCCGGGTCAGGGCTGTCAGAAGTCCAGCGCCAATCATTGCACTTCCGCCAAGCCTGTTCACTATCCGGAGCGCCCGCGGACTGGAAAACCGATTCCGCATCGTCCCGGCCATAACCGCCCAGAAGACCGCGTTCAATGCACCGAGAATCACGAAGGTCGCAATGAGGATGAAGCATTGCATCACGATGGGACGCGATGGATCGACGAATTGCGGCACGAAAGCCACGAAGAAAACGATACCCTTGGGATTGAGCGCCGTCACCACAAAGGCATTGCTGAACATCCTGAGTTTGTCGCGTCGCCCTGTCCCGACCGGTACCGACGCAAGTTCGGGCTTGCTCCGCCATAGCTGGATACCGAGCCAGACGAGATAGCCTGCTCCAGCCAATTTCATCACGGTGAAGAGATCGGCGGATGCGGCCAGAACAACACCCGCGCCGAGCAGCGATACCGTCATTGCCAACAAATCTCCGAGCGCAACGCCCGGCACCGTCGCCCAGCCCGATTCCCGCCCGCGTGCCATCGCGTAGCTCGCAACCAGCATCACGGTCGGCCCCGGTATCGCCAGCATAAAAGCCGAGGCTGCTGTGAATGCGAGCCAGAGCGCCAGGTCCATATTATTTCTCCCACGCGAAATCTCTGAAAGTCGGCACCGCCGATGCCACCAAGAGAGCCACAGCACCGGAACCCCAGGCAAGACCTGCTTTTCCATGTATCGGCGGACGCTCGCATTACGAGGCAACAGTGCGGAAAACTACTAGATGTAGATTTAATGACATTTCGGCGCACAAAATATGTTGATTCGGAAAACCGAAAACGGCATTATTCAGGTCGATGGCTTGGCACGGGCCTCCTAATGGAAATGCGGAGCTTGACCGCAAGATCAAGACTTCGGATCGCCGGATTGCGAAGCGCAACCCGCAACCCCCCACGCAACCCTTAATTCACCTAAATGAATTGGTGAATTTACTCTTATTTTATTTCCATTTTACTTTAAACATCGCCGCGGGCAGGCAATTTTCGCAGAATTCCGCGCCTATCGAACCGCATTCATTTTTTCCACTCTTCCGGTTCATTTATCATTGCTTCCCGGAAGCCAAATCCGGTATCGTCTCAACCCTTGGCCACTAGATCTTGTGGCATCAGCGCTCAAGCCACTGACCAAAACGGAACGGGGGAGTTCCAAGTATGAGAATCGAACGCCGGTTTACGGACGCTAAAAAGGGTCCTTATGCAGGTATTGAATTTCGGAAAACCAGCAGCGAAATCCGCAATCCGGATGGGTCTGTGGTGTTCCAGAATGCCGATATTGAAGTCCCGGCCGATTGGTCGCAGGTGGCTTGCGACATCCTCGCACAGAAATATTTCCGCAAGGCGGGCATCCCGGCGCGCCTGAAGCCGTTCGAAGAGAACGATGTTCCTTCATGGCTTTGGCGCATGACCCCGGACAAGGACGCCATCGCAGCCCTGCCGGAAGACGAGCGCACGGTTGGCGAAAGCAGCGCCAAGCAGGTTTTCAACCGGCTGGCCGGCACCTGGACATACTGGGGCTGGAAAGGCGGCTACTTCGACGCTGAGGCCGACGCCAAGACCTATTACGAAGAAATGTGCCATATGCTTTGCCGGCAGATGGCCGCCCCGAACTCCCCCCAATGGTTCAACACCGGCCTGCACTGGGCTTACGGCGTCGACGGTCCCGCACAGGGCCATCATTATGTCGACTACAAGACCGGCAAGTTGACCCGTTCCAAGTCGGCATACGAGCATCCCCAGCCCCATGCCTGCTTCATCCAGGGCGTCAGCGACGATCTGGTGAATGACGGTGGCATCATGGACCTCTGGGTCCGTGAGGCCCGGCTCTTCAAATATGGCTCCGGCACCGGCTCAAACTTCTCCCGCCTGCGCGGCGAAGGCGAGTCCCTCTCCGGCGGAGGCAGGTCTTCCGGCCTGATGAGCTTCCTGAAGATCGGCGACCGGGCGGCCGGCGCCATCAAGTCCGGCGGCACCACCCGCCGTGCGGCGAAGATGGTTACCGTCGACATCGATCACCCGGACATCGAGAAATACATCGACTGGAAGGTTCGCGAAGAGCAGAAGGTCGCTGCCCTGGTCTCCGGCTCCAAGCTGGCCCAGAAGCATCTCAAAGAAGTCATGGCTGCCTGCCGCGATGTCGACGGTGTCGAGGGCGCTGCCCGCTTCGATCCGAAGCAGAACCGTGCCCTGAAGAAAGCCATCATCGGCGGCCGCAAGGCGATGATCCCGGAGAACTACATCCAGCGGGTCATCCAGTTCGCCGAGCAGGGCTTCACCGAAATCGACTTCCCGACCTACGACACCGACTGGGACAGCGAAGCCTATCTCACCGTCTCCGGTCAGAATTCGAACAACTCCATCCGGGTCAGCAATGACTTCCTGGAAGCTGTTGCCGAAGGCAAGAACTGGGATCTGATCCGCCGTACCGACGGCAAGGTCTCCGAGTCGGTCAATGCAGCCGAGCTGTGGGACAAGGTCTCCAACGCGGCCTGGGCCTGCGCCGATCCGGGGATCCAGTACGACACCACGATCAACGAGTGGCACACTTGCCCCGCTTCGGGACGGATCAATGCATCCAACCCGTGCTCCGAATACATGTTCCTCGACGATACGGCCTGCAACCTCGCATCGATGAACCTGATGCAGTTCCGGCATGAGGATGGCAGCTTCGACATCGAAGCATTCGAGCACGCCACCCGGATCTGGACCATCACGCTGGAAATCTCCGTGCTGATGGCGCAGTTCCCGTCCAAGGAAATCGCCAAACTATCTTACGACTTCCGCACCCTCGGCCTCGGCTTCGCCAACATCGGCGGCCTGCTGATGGCCAGCGGCTTCTCCTATGACAGCGACGAAGGCCGTGAGCTGTGCGGCGGCATCAGCGCTCTGATGACCGGCATTGCCTACAAGACCTCGGCCGAAATGGCCGGCGAGTTGGGCACGTTCCCCGAATACAAGCCGAACGCCGAACATATGCTACGGGTCATCCGCAACCACCGCCGCGCCGCCTATGGTGAGGACGAGGGATATGAGGATCTGTCGATCCAGCCGGTGCCTCTGAACGCTCTGAACAGTCCGAACCGTGAGCTGAACGCGGCTGCTATCGCTGCCTGGGACGCGGCTCTGGAACTCGGCCAGGAGCACGGCTACCGCAATGCCCAGACCACGGTGATTGCACCGACCGGCACCATCGGTCTGGTGATGGATTGCGACACCACGGGCATCGAGCCTGACTTCGCTCTGGTGAAGTTCAAGAAGCTGGCCGGCGGCGGTTACTTCAAGATCATCAACCGGATCGTGCCGGAAGCCCTCAGCAACCTTGGCTATTCGGAAGAGCAGATCGAAGAGATCATCCGCTATGCCGTCGGCCACGGCACGCTCGAAGGCGCCACGGGTATCAACCCGGAAAGCCTGAAGGCAAAAGGCTTCGGCGATGCCCAGGTGAAAGTGATCCAGGATGCGGTGGCCAGCGCCTTCGACATCAAGTTCGCTTTCAACAAGTGGACCCTCGGCGAGGATTTCTGCCGTGATACGCTCGGCTTCACCGACGATCAGCTGAACGATCTCTCCTTCGACATGCTGCTGTCTCTCGGCTTCACCAAAAAGCAGGTCGAGGAAGCCAACACCTATGTCTGCGGTGCGATGACGCTGGAAGGCGCGCCGTATCTGAAGGACGAGCATCTGCCGGTGTTCGACTGCGCCAACCCGTGCGGCCGGACCGGCAAGCGGTTCCTCTCCACCGAGAGCCACATCCGCATGATGGCGGCCTCCCAGCCGTTCATCACCGGTGCAATCTCCAAGACCATCAACATGCCGAACGCGGCGACGGTCCAGGATTGTTCGGACGCCTACATCCTTTCCTGGAAGCTCGGCATCAAGGCCAACGCGCTCTATCGCGACGGCTCCAAACTGAGCCAGCCGCTCTCCTCCTCCCTCGTTGACGATGAGGACGAGGACGAGATGGAAGACCTGATGGAAGCACCGATCGCCGCAAAGGCGCCGGTTGTCGCCGAACGGATCGTCGAGCGCATCATCGAACGGGCCGCGGAACGTGAGCGTCTGCCGCATCGCCGCAAGGGCTACACCCAGAAGGCCAATGTCGGCGGCCACAAGGTGTACCTCCGGACCGGCGAATACGAGGAAGGCAAACTCGGCGAGATCTTCATCGACATGCACAAGGAAGGCGCCGCTTTCCGCTCGCTGATGAACAACTTCGCCATCGCCGTCTCCATCGGCCTGCAATATGGCGTGCCGCTTGAGGAATATGTCGACGCCTTCACCTTCACGCGGTTCGAGCCGCAGGGCATGGTGACAGGCAACGACGCCATCAAGATGGCGACCTCCATCCTCGACTACATCTTCCGTGAGCTGGCGATCTCCTATCTCGACCGGCACGATCTCAGCCATGTCGATACCAGCGACCTGATGCCGGATGCAATCGGCGGCGGCGACGACGAGAACGCCGTCGACAAGGCCAAGGCCCAGCTCATGGAGCAGGTCGGCACCATCACCAGCCGCGGTTATGTCCGCAAGAACCTGGTGGTGCTGCAGGGTGGTCAGTCGAACCAGATGAAGGCCACCGGTACGGACCATGCCCAGCCGGTCATGGCAACGACAGCCGCGCAGACGGCGACTGTGACGACAACGGTGCAGAAGAGCGCATCGGTTACCGTCTCCGAAAGCGTGATGGATGCTACCGACGCAAAGTTGAACCGGATCCGTGAGGCCCGCATCAAGGGCTATGAGGGCGAAAGCTGCGGCGAATGCGGCAACTTCACCCTGGTCCGCAACGGCACCTGCCTGAAGTGCGACACCTGCGGCGGAACGTCCGGCTGCAGCTAATGGGACTCTAGCTAAAAATGTAAACCTACAGTACCTTATCCGCCGCTTTTTCTTGGCAGAATCTCGGGTTCTAAACTTTACAAATCGGATTTTTGGTTCACCATCCGATTTAGCGAGTTTAGGACCCAATTCTTTTGTAAAGAAAAGAGCCGAGAATGAAGCGCTATGGCCTTCGCCGTTTCATCGATTCTCGGGGTGAGGAAACCTATGTGTTGATGGAGCCGGTCGGTCTGCCGTCCTACTGGCCCAACTATTATGTGATTAGCAGCCTTCGCAGTCAGGGCCTGTCGCCTAAGACGATCAGAAATCACCTCATCGCTATTGCCCGGGCATCGGACTGGATGTTCGCGATGGAGGGAACTGATTTCAGCACCCGGATGATGACCGGCGAGCCGCTCTCATATGACGAAGCCGAAGCGTTAGGCGACTTTCTTAGGCTTACCGCGCAAGCCCAGAACACCGAATTGACAATGATGGCCGAGGCAAGAAAGAAGCCTCTTCGACCAAATGTCATTGGCCTTGAAGCAGCGCGGCCAAACCGCCGCAGAACCAATCGGGAACGACATGAAGAGATTCAGGATGAAGGCTATGCGGCAGCACTTCGGAATACGGCTTCCTTCCTCGAATGGACATACAATGCACGCAAGACGCCGATCCGCTTCAAGGATTTTGGCTCTGACCGGCGGATATTCGCCGAGGAAGGACTGAAACGTCTAAAATCTTTCATCCCCCGATTGACTGACAAAGGTGATCAAGACGAATCCTTGGAGGGGTTATCTCGCCAATTTGTTCAGATCATTGAAGATATTGTAACCCCATGTAGCGCTGATAATCCCTGGAAAGATGCGTTTGTCAGAGACAGGAATTATCTGATTTGGAAACTGTTTCTGGAAACTGGGGGACGCCGTGCCGAGGTCCACAATATCCTCGTCGCCAATCTCCAGCTCTCCGGCGCAAACGTTTCTTTTCACGTCTCAAAAACCCTACGCCGAACTGTACCATTCAGGCCCGCCACAAGAATATTGATCGACGAGTTCATCACGCAACACTGGTCAAAGCTGCCTAAATGGGCCCGTAAGAAAGGCTACCTGTTTACGGGTCGAGACGGCCGGCAATTGTCCGAACGCCAGGTAAACCGCATCTTTGAAGATATACGGGCGAGCAGCGCTGCAATCCCCAAATACTTGACGCCCCATACAATGCGGCGGACTTGGAATGAGTTCCTCTCTGAGATGCTGGATGCATCAAAAGAAGCTCCAGACTCGGAGATGGAACGCAAAATTCGAAATAGGCTGATGGGATGGAGTGAGGCCAGCACATCTGCAGACAAGTACTTGCGCCGCCACACTCGGAAAAAAGCTGACGAAATTGCCGAGAAACTTTTTGATGAGATCGAGACCGTCACAAATCCAAAATCTGAAATTGAGATAGCTAATGACGATTAGGATTGAAAACTTCCAACTTTCGGCACGAGAATACTATTCGGATCATAATTGGCTCGAAGGGCAAGAAATTCGTCTACAAGATGGGAAATTGATTCGACTCATACCGGGGACGAGAACGCTGATTCCAGCAGTGCATGGCCGCAAAGGATTCCGATCAGACCTGCGCTTCATTAAAGACAAAACATTATTGTCAGATATTACATTCAAGATACTTACAGAAACTCTTATATATTTCTCTATTGACTACGCAAGAAATATACATCGGACCGTGACTTCTGCTTTTATGGACAAGCATTTTATCATTTACCATCCAATCACCCTTCATCAAATCGAGAAATGGTCTCATCACACCTCATTATCGTATTGGCCATTTCTGAAATTTTACCTTTATCAACTCTCACAAACGAATGACGAACGGATGGTTGACGAGGAAGTTCGCGCATTCATCCTTGACCCAGAAATCCAAGAACTGAATGACAATGGCGACGGCCCATACTTCGCGCTTTTAACCAACGATCCTGATCGAGGAGCCCTTACAGAACAAGAACTTAAGAGCATCCAGAACGGGGTGAATAAAGCCTATATTGGCGGAGCCATTAGCTTCAGGGAGTACGCTATCACGTGGTTTCAAGTAGGCACGGGCGTGCGGCCCATTCAGACGGTACGAATGAGAAATAAGCACGTCCAAATCGAAGATGGGCCGGCAGGAATTGCTCGAGAGGTAACACTTCTGATACCACTGGCCAAGAATAGAGGAGGCAAAAGCTCTGGCCATATCCGTCGCCGGGCCCCTTCAGTCTTGGCCGACATACTAATTCGGTATCAGAACTCAAAAGGATCGCCGGATCCGGACGACAGCCTCTTTGATTTTGACGTATCAGATGATCTCAACATTCTCCTTAACTATGTATTCTCGAAAATCGAAACTTACTCAGATCGGACTAAGGGTCCGATTCACATTACCCCATATAGGTTTCGCTACACACTCGCGACCAGGGCTATCGCCCAAGGCGCAACGGATGCGCAGGTAGCCCGTCTTCTGACCCATAAAAACACGAACTCAATAAAACACTACAGGGCATCACTGGCGAGCTTGCAGATGCCAATCAACGAAGCAATCGGCGAAGAAATGGATTTCTTTGCCGGGGTCTTTAGCGGCGGGATTATCAATGACTTCGACGAGGCGACAAACAGCGGGAACTACAACAGGCTGATCCGTGACTTTGAAAGGATGACCGGGAAGAAAATCGGAGCCTGTGGCGCCAAGACTGATTGCTACCTTGATGCACCGCGAGCCTGTCTGACCTGCTTTTTATTCGAGCCCTTTATCGATGCAGATTGGGATTATCTTGAGAATGAAATCCGAGTTGATCTCAATGGTGAGACAGAACCTAAAATCAAACAGATTCACCTCGATCAATTTAACGCCGTACAGGCTATCAAGAACGCCTGCATCGCAAAGCTAAAACTCCATGAGGAATCGCCGATGTGACCGCCACCATCGTACCGTTCATCCCCAAGAATAATCGTCCGGACGGTTCTCCAAGCACCTTGCAACAGGCATATTTGCAGGCTGCGCGCCGAAATATGGCCGATTTCATTGCCCACCAGCAACAGCACAGCCCTTTCATGGCGATGCTTGGTATCGACTGGGATGCTTCAAAATGGGTCTTCGACAGCGTTCGCGGCTCGACATCCAAAACTTCATGCAATTTTGCAACGAAGCCGCACAGCAAAGAGCCGTTCCCCTATCCGTTCCTAGATCAGGCGAAAGCTATAGTCGCTGAACTTTATCGCAAGAGTTCCAATTCCGAGCCTTCAAAGATTGTCAGAGCTCTCCGAACCATTTACGCGGCCCTAATCCACACAGGTAAACAACCGGATCTAACCTTGGTCGACCAAACCGTCATCGACCAGCTCAGTGAGTATATCGAGCGCGGAGGGCGCGGTGGTTGGTGGCAACAGGGTCAACACCTCGGAACCGTCATAAACTCCGTTTTAAAATATCATTCGTTGACTGAGTTTGATGTCTCTTTCAACAATCCATACAGGTACAAAGACTCAATTAGCCGTGAAAATCTTTTGGTCAGTGAAAAGCAGTCTGAACAATTCAAAGATGAAAAGACACGAAAAGATAAACTTCCAGATCTCAATGCCATTTTAGACATCGCCTCTCTCTTCAATCGCCACGGCGGCCTGTTGCACCACTACAATACGATTTACTCATGTTTCGTTGCTCTCGGAATGTTCGCTCCTTCACGCCAAGCCGAAATCACGACCTTGCCGATAGACTGCGTTACAGCCTCAGCTGACGAGACTCACGCCCCGCCCCGGATGGGCCTGAGATGGCGCCCGGCAAAGGGGGGCCTCGCGATCACCAAGTTCGCCGTTGGCTCGGGAGCAAACCCCGAGTGGGAATCCGTCGCGACGGAGGCTGTATATCGGCTGAAAATCATGGGGCGGAGTGCCCGGCAGGCTGCAAAATGGTACTCTGAAAACCCTAGTCAACTATATCTACCATCTGGTACTGAACATCTGCGCGGGCAAGCTCTGACCTGGCCAGAAATAGCGGGAATTCTCGACTGGGATCCAGTAGATAAGCCGAATTTCCGTACTGCCTTCCGCATGTCGAAAGCACTCGAAAAAGTCGGCGAGACCAATGCCCCCCGACGCATGGGTGAACTGAAGAAGGTCATCCGTGAGGTTGGCCATGCTTGGACATACACATACCAATCGGTCCTCGACCTTGCCAAACAGCGCGTGTTTGCCAAAAACATCAGGCAAGGCCCAAATAACGCTCGAATGAGGGCATGGTTCGAGGCACATCCAAACCAACTAGAGCTGCCGGAAGATCTCGCGCACCTGCATGGTCAGCCCATTACACGTGATGAGGTGATTCGCCTGCTCAATGCCTACAGCGACTATGCCCCGATGAGGCATTTCAGCCAGAGGTACACGAAGGCGCTGGTTCGTTCTGGGACCACTACGGATCCAGAGAGAGTAAGACGGAAAGAGTATGATCAGGCAGCCCAGTCGAATGAGACCCGAGCGACCTATTCTCAAAATAGTATTCGAGAATATATTCTGGGTCACATCGCAGAGTATCCTGGCCCGCTGCCGGCGAATCTCCAATTGCTGGCCGACTGGTTTGTAAGCAGCCCCGACAAGCTTTATCTACCTGAGAGACTTAAGCACCTTGATGACCAGCCATTAACGTTAGCCGAAGCGTTTTCTATCATCGGACTTACTGAAAAAGACCTGACCAAGCCGAAATCTATTCGTTACATCACGACCGACGAATTGAAGGCAATTGGGCAAACTAAGGCACCGGATCGCGGAACGTTTGGAAAGTCGTACTTGATAACATATAGCTTTGAAAGCCTTGAAACTCTTGTCCTGCGGAAGTTGCAGGACCAGTTCCCGATCATAGATCCAGAGACCGAGCTACCCTTTTCTGAAGCCCTTTTTTGTCTTGGTTACAACGCACAGATTGCCGACAAAGCGACACTCTGGAATGTGCCTTTTTGGGTCAATTATAATTCGATCATTACCGCCCTCTCGGGCCAGGAAAAAGGGAATCAGGAAGCTAAGACGATCTTCTCCAGGAACGAGCTGCTGAACTCTCGTACCGGGAAGCCTTGGAAATTAAAGACCCACCAGATGCGTCACCTGCTCAACACACTCGCCCAAGGGAAGTACCTTTCCCAAGCACTCATCGCGTTCTGGTCGGGTCGCAAGAGCATTGGTCAGAACGCAGCATACGATCACCTTCCTCAAGAAGCGGTAATCGAAGCTTGGCAAGCTCTGGACAAGAAATCCGGTATGACGCTTAACGTCACCGGCCCACTCGCAGAAAAAGCACAACAGCGATCAATCAATGAAGTAATCACATATGACGAAGCCCTGAAGCTAGAACTGGGATCCATACACGTCACCAGCAAAGGGCTGTGCCGCCACAATTTTGCGCTTACCCCATGTCCCAAAGATAAAGACTGCGATAATTGTGGAGAGAGCATGCCAATCGCCCACGACGATCGGTTCGTCGCTGAGACGAAAAAGGGAATTCGTCTACATCGGAATGCCTTGGAGAACTCACTGAAAGCTCAGGCGGAAGGAGAGCCCGGAATTGAACGCTGGATCTCCAAACATGAGCGAAAACTGAGGCGATTACAGCTCAAGCTAGAGCTCATGACAGATCCTGACACACCACCCGGAACGATCATCTCTATGCCGCCGCCAGAGAGAGATCAAACGAGGTCCGGACTGGTGATGGATGAGGTCTCCGCGAATACGACACAAGATTTCGGGCTGAGATCAGATCAAGGTGCATCACCTGTCCAGTTAGAACTCGATGCAATGTTCGACGATAGCTGAGTTTCCCGATGCGAAAGCAGAAACTCTCAGACACTCAAGTGGATCAAGCCGTTCAAATCCTTGACGGCTGGAATGAGAAGCTGACCTGGAACGCTTACCTAGAGGTCCTTGCTAAGGTCACCGGCATTTCCATCACGCGTCAGGGCATTCGCCAATACCCCCGAATAACCGACAGCTTTGACCAGACCAAGACACGCGTCGCAGTTCAGCGTCAGGCAATTGGGGCAAAAGCCGGGATCGTCCGTCATGGCGACATGGCGTTGGCCTATGAGGTCCAGAAAAACAAGACGCTACAAGCGAAGGTCGAACGACTAGAGAGAGAAAACAAAGACCTGCTTGAACAGTTTTTGCGCTGGCAATACAACGCCCAGGCAAATGGATTGAGCCCAGAATTGCTCAATCGACCATTGCCTGCACGGAAAACGCATCTTGATCGTCAGACAAACAAGAAGCGTGAACCGCGAAAGCAGAATGACGCTTAGTCGCAAAAGAATCTAATCAATGGCCGCGGCCGGGTGACGAACCAGCCAATACCGCATTCTCTTGCTTGCAAAGGCGAGAAGCAACCTACGCGTCCGGCCTGCTCCACCTTGCACTGAGGATTCGAACGCTGACAATGCGGTCCGTAAACGGGCGATGAGTGTCCGCTCTGGGTGGGAAGCGGACGTTCGTTCGGACGTCCAATGCCTCGAATGTGCCAAAATCGGCCGACTGGAAATCGGCCTGGGTCGCCAGTGCCTTTTACAAATGAACGGTTGTGCCGTTTCGCTGCAGAACCTTGACGGCCTTTGCCATATCCGGGTGCTCGATGTCGATTGTGTTCGCGAGGTCTGCAAACATCTGCGTCGCGCTGCCTCCCGCGCTTGTAAATTCAAGCATTTCTCCTCCCTCCGCACCAAACCGGAACGCGTGAACCGTCCCGCCGGGCACATGCACTAGCGCGCCGGCAGCGCAGGATTCGGTCTTGTCGCCGCAGGATACTTCGACACTGCCGGACAAGATGAAAAAAGTTTCGTCCCAAGGGTGGCTGTGTGGCGGCGGCCCCATTCCTTCCATGCCTTTTTGAAGCGTGATTTCGTAAGCGCCGGTGGCGGCGTTGGTGGCAAGAATAGACACGTCCACACCAAGCACGTTAAGCGGCTGCGATCGTTCCGAAGCGTGTAGAACAATGGGAGTAGGTGCCATTGGGAATCTCCTCTGTTGATAAATGACCTTCGCCCTAGAAGCGACAGATGCAATTCTATGTGTTATTAAATGAAATCAAATAGTCAAATGTGAGACTTTACGTCCCGTTTTACAGGACTTTAAGATGAACGACCTCAAGGCCATGCGCACTTTCGTTGAGGTGGCGCGACAGGGCAGTTTCGCGGCAGCGGCTAAAGCACTCGGCCTTTCCACCTCGTCTACGAGCCGGCTTGTCATCAATCTTGAGGAATGGCTTGGCGTGCAGTTGATAAGGCGTTCGCCGCGTCAAGTCGTTTTGACCGAGGCGGGAACAAGGTTCCTTGAACGCTGCACTGAAATTGTGAACGCAACGGACGACCTTAAGCATGAGGCCCAGGGCCTCCAAGAAAGGCCTGCGGGTGTCCTTAATATTGCTGCTGCCGCACATCCCATGCGGCGGCTGATCGCGCCGTTGGTTCCAATTTTCCTTCAACGCTATCCCGAAATTAGCTTAAACATTCGCCTGCAGAACGAACAGATCGACCTGCTCGCCGAGGGCATCGACGTCGCCATTCGGATCGGCCATTTGTCGGATAGTTCTCTCATCGTGCGGAAGTGTGGAGAGGTCGTCGTGCATCTGACCGCGAGTCCAGAATTTATCGCCCAGCACGGGATGCCGCCCTCTATCGATAGGGTGCGGGACTATCCGTGTTTGAGTGATATGGCGCCATCCTACGGCCGTCGTTGGCCGATTGGACAAGGTGGTGAATTCGAGGGGCCGGTAACCGTCAATGACGGGGAGATTGTGCATCAAATGACTCTGGCGGGACTGGGTATCTCCCTCCTGCCAGACTTTTTCGTTAGAGATGACATCGTAGCTGGACGCCTAGTGGACCTTTTCCCAGAAGAGATCAATTTTAGGTTTGGAATGTACCTAATTTATTCGGCGACACGAAATGTCACGCCGGCCGTACGGGCTTTCGTGGATTTTATAGCAGCAAGTCTGTGAACGTTGAGATGGTGTGCGAGGCGTTGCCGAAACGGTCCGGCCAATCTTCCGCAACGGGTGGACAATTGCCATCGATCGTTTGAAATAGGGAATCCTAAATCCCCACAGACCCTAATGCCGCAGCTTTTCACGCCGCCGTGGCCTGTCCGGCGCACTTCCCTGTCACTCGCCTGTAGAAGCATGGCGGCACCATGACTTGGTGCCAGCTTCCTGATCGGCTGTCTCCGCTTTTTCGCAGCGCCGACCGCATCTTCGGCATCATCGCGCTAACCGTCGCTCCAAGACGGAGCGCCGTTCGCGCCGGCGCCCCCCTGCTCATGCCGCCAGTCTCGATAGAAGGGCTGCAGCTCCTCCGGAAGACTTGCTTCAAACGCGACATCAAGGGGAAACTGCCGCATGTGAGTGCTGACCGCATCGAGAAGCGCCGCCCCCTGAATAGCGTCCTTTTTCCGTTTCAGGGGATTTCGCTTCTCTTGCGCTGCCATCCAGAGCTTCTGGAGCGCGAACCAGCGGGGATCGGGCGCAACGATGCGCGCTGGTGAGCCGTCCCGGCCGAGAACGACGTGGGAGACCCGCATACCCGGGAGCAGCCATTCCTGCTCCGGCAGCGGGATCGGCTTTGGCTTGTCCAGCCGGTGCATGGTTTTGATCCGGGATTCCGCGCTCAGCAGCTCAAATTCGTAGGCCGAGGAGTTGCGTGCCTGGAACGGTCGCTCCGAATTTATAGTATAGGTCCCGTCGACGGCCTTGAGCATGGTCCATACGGTAGCGGTCTTGTTCGGTAGAGGCGGCTCGGCGCCGTCATAGGACCAAGCCATGTCGAAATCGTCCGTTTCGTCCGGCACCTGGTCGAAACGTCCGCCGGCCTCGAGCGCGTAAGCGGGCATGGCATTGGTCCCGACCACGATTAGATGCGATCCAAGTAAGCGGCGGCGGTCCGCTTCCCGGAGGATCTTCGCCGCCTCGCTCGCGATCATCGGTAGGCGCAGGGCCCGGTAGAGACGACAGGTTTCCTGCAGCCTTGCCGCGCTGACTTTCGCGCGTTCGCTCAGCGAGTCTTTTTCCTTGCGATACCGCTTGTAACGCTCTTCGGTTTCAGGGGAACGGGGACCCAGGCTTTTACCGTTCCCCTGTCGGTCCGCGGTCTCGTAAAGATAGTCGCGTCCGGACACCGTTTTCCACTTCATCCCATAGGGCAGCGTAAAGAGGGATCGCTGTGTCTCGATCCAGACATCGTAATGCTGTTCAAGATTCGCGGCGACGCGGAGCTGCTCGTCGGAGAAGGTTAATATGTTTGTCGCCATGAGGATTTATCCCGCAAAATCAGGAATTACGCATTTTGCGGGATAAATCGTTTTTATGCAAATAGTTGGATTTTGTTGCAGCGTCGACGACCTGTGAGCCGCTCCTGCGCACATCTATGAGCCTAAAGGGGCAAGCCTTCCCCCTAGTCGGAGCCGAAGTCTCCTCCCCGCACCCCCGAATGAGTGAGCGGCCGCCATCCGAAGCCGCATAGTCCGTAATACAGCCGGTCGCGTGGCTTCAATTGTCTGACCGCTTTGGTCGCCTGTTGCCAAGATGAGCGCGAAGGCATTGAATCCCGTGACAGGAGGGAAGGAGCATTCTTTTGAGAGGATGCGACGATGCTTACTGACCCTGATGGTTTTGAAAGATCCCCACTGCGTACCCCCTGGAACAAGGGAAGACTGGTCAGCCAGAAGCGGCCGCTCAAGCCGAAGGATGTCTGGTCAATCCGGGTGAGGCTTGAGATAGCGGGGAGCCTGCGGGTTGATGATATTCTTTCCGACGGCCGTATTCGCGAGCGCACGACAGTTGTTCAACAGAAGACCGCACGTCCTGTCCAGTTTGAGATGACAGCGGCAACCCGGAACGCACTGGCAGCATGGATAGACTAAGCCGGACGACGTCCCGGCGACTATCTCTTCATCAGCCGGCTCCGCAAGAGCCCTCACTTGTCGACTCGCCAGTACGCCCGGATTGTTCATGGCTGGGTCGAGAGCGCCGGTCTCGATAGCTCGGCGTATGGGACTCACACCATGCGCCGGACCAAAGCGGCGCAGATCTATCGCAAGACCGGTAACCTGCGCGCCGTTCAGCTTCTCCTCGGTCACACGAAGCTTGAGAGCACGGTGCGCTACCTTGGCATCGAGGTCGAAGACGCATTGGCGATATCAGAGCAAGTCGAATTATGAGGAACAGCCGCCGCTCGTGAACTGCGAGCGGCGGTCCTCATCCTGTAGATGTTTGCCCGCCGGATGCTCAGGAGCGAGAGTCACCATTACACGGAATGGGTAACGCTGCCTTTCCGAACGGAAATAAGCCAACCGATATGATTGCCAAAACAGGTAATTGCAAAAGAGCCAAATTAGCTGATTCATGTTTTGTTCTGGGCGTGATAAAATTGGGTTATGCTTTCACTTGTTTACCTTCGTCTGCGCCTCATTGATTCCGAGCAAAATCGCAACCGGGTTTACGAGCTTGAGATCGATCATGATCTATTTGGCGTCATTACGGTAACGGCACGGTTCGGCCGACATGGATCCAAACTTCGGGATGTTGTTTCTGTAGCCAGGAACCTGGATGAAGCAAATCGCATCGCCACTTGTGCTCTACGCCGGCGCCTATCCGCACGGAGGCGTCTAGGAAGTGCTTATGTGCTCACGATGGTGGACGGAGAATGCGCGCCATTGGTAAGTCACTGGCAAAAATCCGGCGGTGCCGATCGGCGCGGGGCCGTTATTTCGCGCATTAAGCAGCGAAAACCCTATGTCGCGCCAGTAGAACTACCGTTGTTCGCTGCGTAAGGAATTCCGGCAGTTGCCCACACTACAGTACCGAATAGGCCATCAGGCTCTGCTGAGCGCCGACGCCCCATCAAAGAACGATGATGGCGAGGCAGGTGCGGGGGTGATCTTGTGGACGCTGGAGCGAGAACGATTGCACGAGCATATCATCGTGGTGATGCGATGGTTCGACAGCAAGCATTTGGGCGGCGCCCGCTTCCGGCACGTGCAGAATGCTGTGCGGATCTATCTCGACGATCTGCGCGCGACCTGAAGCGCTTCGCCGAACGTGCGTTTTGTCATCGCTCATTCCCCTCGTCTCAAGGACCCACTGACACCGCCGCCGTAGATTACGTCACTATCCAGTTTTCGGGGGCACAGCCCAAATCCACCTGTTCCCTTGAATGGAGACGTCTATCTTGGTCGGTAGGCCGTGCTTTTTCTAATGCTCGATACCCGTCTTTATTTCGAGAATTTCATCCAATGCATTGAAAAAAACATCAACCAGCCTGGGATCAAAATGCTGGCCTCTTTGCTCACGGATCAGCTTGAGTGCGCTCTCTATCGACCATGCTTTTTTATAGGGTCTTTCCGAGGTCAGCGCGTCGAAGACATCGGCCAGAGCCGCGATCCTTCCGCTTTCCGGGATGTCTTCCCCGGAAAGACCATTGGGGTAGCCGCTGCCATCCCATTTTTCATGGTGAGTGAGGGCAATTTCCCGCGACATTTCCATCAAGCTAGAGTCGTTACCGTCAAGCAAATTGGCGCCAACCTGGGCATGAGACTTCATTATTTCCCACTCTGCCGAATCGAGTTTTCCGGGTTTCAGTAAGACCGCATCGGGGATGCCGATCTTGCCAAGATCGTGCATCGGGCTGGCGTGCAGGATCAGCATGCACATCTCTTCATTCCAACCAGCGCCCCTGGCCAAGGTCGCACAGATCCTGCTCATTCTTACGATGTGGCTTCCTGTCTCCTCGTCTCGATATTCCGCAGCCATCCCAAGGCGCCGGACGACCTCCAGGCGGGTTGCCGCGAGTTCCTCCGTTCGCCAACGCACCATTTGCTCAAGTTCCGCCTTCTGATCATGGATCAACCTGTGGGCCAGTTGGGCGTCCAGCAGGTTTCGCACCCGCATCAGAAGTTCGGTCCGATCGAACGGTTTGCTGATGAAGTCGCGCGCGCCGAGCGAGAGAGCGCGCAGAACGTAATCCTTACCAGTTTGCGCGGTAAGTACCACGATCGGAGGAAGCAGTGGATCGTCAAGGTCGCGCAGCAGACTCATAACCTCGAAGCCGTCGAGATACGGCATGTTCAGGTCGAGCAATATGAGATCCGGCCGATCAAGAGTGTATTTTTCGACGACATCCCTAGGGTCCGAAATCAGATTTATGGAATCGTATCCGTGACCGTTGAGCGTTTTCTTCAGCACCTTCAGGTTGGCGGGTTCGTCGTCCACCACCATGATTTTAAGGCTGGAGGAATACGCGTCAGTCATTCTAAAACTCCGACTGTCTTTTCCTTGCTTCGAAAGTCCGCACGGCACTTGGCAACCAGGATTTCGAATGTGAAGCGGGCCTGCAATCAATGCAAACCATAGAGATATCGTGATTTGTCCATGGTTTTGAAAACCCTAGGCCATCTTGAAAATCACTTTATCAACAACTTTATTAAGATTTTCTATATCCAGCGGCTTGGTGATGTAGTCCGTAAACCCGGCGGCTTTCCCGCACTCGATGTCTTTTTGGTGCGCGTTGGCCGTCACGGCGATGACAGGCACTGTTTTGAGAGAGGCGTCGTCTTTCATGACCCGGAGCACTTGATATCCGTCCATCTGCGGCATGTTGATATCGAGCAGGATGAGGTCCGGACGCTGCGTCATTGCCAGTTCAAGGCCGATTTCGGGCGTGTGAGCGGTTTTGAACTCGATATTCGTTCGGTTTTTGAAGACCTGCCGCATCAGTTTTATATTCGCCGGGTTGTCTTCTATGTAGAGAACCGTATGGGACTTGTCCGCGTTCGATGCAGGTGACGGCGGAGAAGCGGCGGGCTCTTCGTTCTCCGTTTCGGAGAGCGGGTTCTTCTCCTTAGGCAGCGCGATCCAGAATGTACTGCCCTTTCCGAGTTCGGATTCGAGTCCGATCTCGCCCCCGAGCTCTTCCGCAATCTTTTTGCTGATCGTAAGCCCGATTCCCGTGCCTTCGACGTCTGTCTGGTTTGCATCCAGCCTGTTGAAAGGCTCAAACACCTCTTTGATATGCGTTTCCGAAATTCCCGGCCCGGTATCGGTGACCGAAATTCTGATCCTGCCGTCCGGCGCTTCTTCAGTGTGGATGTCAATCTCGCCAGACTCTTTATTGTATTTCACGGCGTTCGATAGGAGATTCAGGAGGACCTGTTTGACGCGCATGCGATCGGCCCGCACGTGGCAGCTGTCCGACAGCGAGGTCTGAATTCTAATTCCGCGTTTACGCGCGAGGGATTCTGCGATCGACAGGCATTCGGCGATGACGGACTTCAAGGAGATCGATTCGATTGAGAACCCGGTTTTTCCGGACTCTATCTTCGCAAGGTCAAGAACTTCATTGATCAGTTCGAGCAGATGTTCTCCAGCTTTTACGATTTCTTGTGCACTGTCCGCGTTGTCCTCGTCCAAAGTCGTGTCAGCGGCAAGCAACTGTCCGAAGCCAAGTATGGCGTTCATCGGCGTGCGTAATTCGTGGCTCATACTGGACAAGAAATCGGACTTTGCTTGGTTCGCGCGCTGGGCATCGTCGCGTGCCGCAATGAGAGCGTCTTCTGCTTCGATCCGATCCGTAATGTCCTGCACGGTCCCGGTCAAGGCGATGATGTGACCGGCGCTGTCATGCGTGACGCCGGCGAGTTCGTGCACATGAATCACGGTTCCGTCCGGCCGTTGAACGCGATGAATCAGATCAAACTTCCCGGTTTCTATGGATAATCTTTGTGCTTCTTCCACGAGCGCATGATCGTCAAAAGGAATGTGCTCCATAAACACCGACAAAGAGGGCTTTATTGACCCCGGTTCATATCCGAATATCCGATAGGTCTCGTCCGACCACTCAAATTGATCATTTGTCTTGTCCTGGCGCCAATTCCCCAATTTTGCGCGGCTTTGCGCTTCTCTGAGTTGAACCTCACGCTCGGACAATGCCTTCTCTGCCATCTTACGATCATGGATGTCCTGAACAACGCCGAGCATCCGGAGTGGCTCACCGTCTTCGGAGCGTTCCACAGCCCCGCGCTCGGAGAGCCATCTTGTGGTCCCATCCGGCCAAACGACCCGGTGTTCGATATCATAGGGCACGTCGGATTCAATGCAGGCGGTCACGCTGTCGGTCACCAGTTGGCGATCTTCGGGATGAACGGCCTCCAGGAAATTCTCGTAGGAGGTCTTGAGGTCTCCCGAAGGGTATCCAAACAGTGGCGCTATCCGTTCGGACCAATAAAGTTCCCCAGTCTGGATGTTGAAATCCCAGGTCCCTATATTGGCGAAGATCTGCCCTCGGCGAAGCCGTTCTTTGTGCTGTTCGAGTGCGATCTCCGAGCGCTTGCGCTTCATCCCGCTGCCGACAATACCGCCGAAAACGGGGAGCATGTCGAGTTGCTCGAGGCTCCAATCGCGTTCTTCCGTAACTGTGTCGAAACCGATCAAACCGAATACTTGACCATTACTGCGAAGTGAGACAGAGCAGTGAGATTGAACATCAGCTTTTGATAGCTGTGTCCGTTCATATTCGGCCTGTGCCGGCAAACTGTTCACTGAAGCAGCTACACACAATCCATATTTCTCGACTTCGTTCCGCCACCACGGTGCGATCCTGTATTCGGTGTTTCGGAAGTCATCCGGCGCGCGCGCTATGCCGTCCGCGCACCATTCCGACGTGCATTCCATACGTTGCTTGTCTTCCGAAATAAGCAAGATATACGCACGTTCCGCCCCAATACCTTCTGCGATTTTGGCAATGGCGTCCTGGATGGCCAGATCGATTTCGGCAGCACTCGCGGAGACGATATTCTCCGCGCAATCGTTGATGCGTTTTTGAAGTCGGTTTTTGAAATCGGTTTTAAGCTGGTTTTCTTTTGCCTTGGTTACATCTGTCCGAACGGACACATACTGATAAGGCTTTCCATTCCCATCCAGAAAAGGGACGATCGTTCCTTGTACCCAGTAGAATGAGCCGTCTTTGCGTTTGTTACAGATTTCCCCGTTCCAGATTTGCCCCTTGGAGATCGTGGACCATAACTCCGTGTAAAAGCTTTCGGGATGTTGACCTGATTTGACAATCCGGTGATTTTCTCCAAGGAGTTCTGCTCTTTCGTATCCGCTGACGCTGCAGAACATTTCGTTTACATATGTGATCCGCCCAGCCCGGTCCGCGA
The DNA here is from genome assembly GCF_034670185.1 of Nisaea sp. Lineage (NCBI taxonomy): Bacteria > Pseudomonadati > Pseudomonadota > Alphaproteobacteria > Rhodospirillales > Thalassobaculaceae > Nisaea > Nisaea sp. The sequence goes on along the minus strand of NZ_JAXMNY010000001.1, from coordinate 219,992 downwards.
TGCTTACGATCGCATGCTGGTTGAGCGCGAGATGTTCACGCTCCTTTTCGTAAAGCAATTGCTGAACCCGTTTGGCCATTGCCTTGCTCTGACGACAGCGTCTGGCTCGCGCGCTGACCGCTGCGATCAGATGCTCTTTCTCGATTGGCTTCGACAGAAAATCATCACCACCAAGTCCAAGCGCCGTAAGTTGCACGCTGAGGTCGTCCTCACCCGACAGGAAAAGGATCGGTATCTCCGAATATCCGGGTCTTTGTCGCAAAACCGCTGCCAGTTCCGGACCGGTTGCACCTGGCATGTATACGTCCAGGACAACCACGTCGGGATCGAACTCGTCGAGGACTTCAAAGAACCGCATCGGCTCGTCCAGACAGCGGACGTCCATGCCTTCTCCGGCAAGAAGTAGCGAATAAAGGTCCAGCAGGACTTTGTCGTCGTCCAGCATAAGCACTCTGTACGGATCTTCTGACGCCCGGGCGGTCAGGTCGCCGAGAACATGGAGAAGTAACGATGTGTCGACCGGTTTCCCGAGATACCGGATCGCGCCGGCTCTGAGCGTCTCGAGCCTTGCCGGGAGATCGTCGCGCATGGACATTATGATAATGGGAATGTCCGTTTGGCAGGTTTCTGCAATTTCTTCGAGTTTTTCAATACCAGCGCGTTCGTGGTCCCCGAAGACGATATCCAAAAGGATCGCGTTCGGTGTTTCCTCACTTTCCTGCGCGAGTGCGCGAGAAAAGTCTGTGATATTCGAGAATGATCTTACACGGTAGCGATGCTCCCGGAGGACCGCAGCAAGCTGGCCATTTATTTCATCGTTGTCGTCGACGATGTAGATGAGAGGATTGTGAGCTCTTTCTCTGGTGGTGCCCGGCCCTTCAAGGCTCGGTGCATCCCAGACCGTTCGGTTTTCCGATAGGTGTGCGATGCGCTCGACGCCTTCTTTTATGGCATTCCATTCCGCGCTTGTTGGCGAAGAATCCCGGTCTAAAATGTTCATTAGGTTTTTTTCGACTTTGCGGGCCTGTTCCGTGATGGGATTCAGGCCAAATGTCCCCGCGCTCCCCGCAATGTTGTGGATCTTTCTATGAAGATCCTGGACCGCCTCACGAGAGTACCCATCGGTGCAAATTTCTGGAATAGCTTGCGCGACCTCATCTATTTCGACGGTCAGCCGGGCGATAAACCGCTTCCGCATTTCGGTAATTTCGTTTTTCGTGTTTTCCATGCTGGCTTCTTCATGAGAGGGGCTGCGGCGTGAGATTTTTTACGGTCTTCAAGCTTGGAGAAATATTCCAGACTGCGCATCGGTCAACCGGCGAACGACACGCGGTTTCGGCCCGCCCGCTTTGCTTGGTACAGAGCTTTATCGGCCTTCTCGATCAGGTTATTTACGTCAACAGCGTCATTCGCGGCGTGGCTGATGCCAATGCTGGCGGTGACTGAAATGCTTGCGCCGCTGGGTAGGATGAACCGGTTGTCTTCAATGGCGCGCCGGATACGCTCCGCGACCGCTTTCGCGCCATCGAAATCGGTGTTCGGAAGAATGCCGACAAATTCTCCTCCGCCCCATCGGCAAATAAGGTCCATCCCTCGCAGAGACTGACTGGCAATTCTTCCAAGTTCCTTGAGCACCACGTCACCAGCGCCGTGCCCATGTCTGTCATTTACGTCCTTGAAATGGTCGATATCGATAAACAAAAAGGACAGGCTCGTTTTATCGCGTTGGGCGCGCTTTTCCTCGGCTTTGGCGAGCTTCTCAAAGCTCCGGCGGTTCAAGAGCCGGGTCAGGGGATCTTCTCTTGCCATGTCCGTAAGTTTGTCGACCAACTCAACTTGCCAGCCGATGTCTCTCATGATTGCGGCGAACAGAGTTTCTTTGCCGTTTTGAATCCGCACTATGGTGGCGCCGAGTTTGAGGTCGCGACCGTCGGCGTGGCGGCCAACGACCTGACCTTTCCGGTCCCCCATATATTGGGCATTGATCGACGAACTGGCGAAGCCGTCAACATAGGCGGCATGCACTTCCCGGAAGCAGGATGGCAAAAGAATGTCCAGATTCTTTCCGAGGATATCGTCGGCGTGGTAACCAAAAAGATCTTCCGACGCTCGGTTGGCAAACACGAGTGTCTGCCTGCAATCAATCGCCACGATTGCATCGGCCGTATTGTTTATGAGCTCGCGATAGAAAAGCCCAGAAGTATCGAGGGTGACCTCATCGAGCGCTTGTGTCACTTGGTCGTCACCTTTTCGCGAATATTGTGAGATAAATTTTATGCATGCGAAAAGCTTACAAACCCTTAAACGTCCGGTTCACTCGGTTCACCCATCCATTCGGATTCAGAAGCGAGGTAGTTGGCTAGTCGGACAGGTCTTGGGGCTGAAGTTCGCCGCCGTTACGCCGGTACAGAGCTTCGAAGGCTGTTGCTGGCAGTGGTCGCGAAAAGAAATAACCCTGGATCATGTCGCATTGGCACGATTGCATGATTTTATACTGACCGGCTGTCTCGATGCCTTCGGCAACGGTCTTAAGACCAAGCGTTTTCCCTAAATTTATTATCTGACGGGCCAGAGCGCACTTTCTCGGGTCATCCAGGATGTCTTTGAAAAATTCGCGGTCGATCTTGATAATATCCAGTGGGAGCTTCTGGAGATAAGAGAGTGATGATTGACCTGTACCAAAATCGTCCAGGCTGATTTTGACTCCGAGATGGCGCAACTCGGCCAGAAGCGCGACCGTCTCCTCAAAATTCACGATTAAAGAATCCTCCAGGATCTCAATCTCAAGATGAACAGGGTTGATCCGCGTTTCGGAGATGATCGTTGCCAGGTCCTCGACGAAATCGGGCCGCAAAAGACCATGGGACGAGATATTGACCGAAATGGTGTCTATTTTAAGCTCACTTCGGCGCCACTTCATGAACTGGAAGCAGGCCTGCCGGATGATGTAATTGTCCAGCTCTCGTTCAATACCGATCACTCTTGCCGCCTCGATGATCTTGATCGGAGGCAACCATCCATGTTCCGGGTGTTGCCAGCGCAACAGGGATTCGACGGAGCAGATACGAGAGCTCGAAACATCGATCTTGGGCTGAAAGAACAGCTCGATCTGCCCCTTGGAAATCGCGGCGGGCAGGTCGCGCATCACCGACTGCAGCAATCGTACGGTCTCGGCCATGCCGGTAGTGAAGAGTTTGCCGTGAACGCCCGGTTCCATAGTGATAATGGCGTCGTGTGCCGTTCGGGCATTCCAGAAAACGGTATGAATTTCCTGGTCGCCCGCGTTTAAAATATCCGCGCCGACCCGAACAGGGGTCTGGATGGAGCCGACGCATGTGAGCACCTGCGTGCCTATCGCGCTTTCGATGTCCTCAAGCACGAAATCGAGTGTGTCTTTTGTGTTGGTAAACCCACAAATGGCGACGATGTCGCAAAAGGCGCCGCGGCCGATAACGTGTTCCCTGTCTCGCAAGGCGACCTTTATGGAATCGGCAATTTTAGAGACGACCTCATCTGCTGCAGTTGTTCCGAAATTACGCGCAATGTTGCCCAGTTTTGGAATGCCGATTTGCAGGCAACAAAAAGCGGTGTCCCGATTGAACGCGACCAGCTCCTTGATTGTCGCCTCAAACTGCTCATTGCTCTTCAGAAGGTCGCCTGATTGCAGGTTTCCGCGCCCGGTTTCCCCGGGACGGGCGCTGACGAGTTCGCCCGAAATTGATCGGTAGATTTCATGTTCGACTAATCCCGCGAAAAGATCGAAGCTCCCCAGGAAGTCTTCATCGAATATACGGGGAGCGTAGTCGATGGCACACAACGTCCCGATTGGCAGGCCGGAGGGGGACCGGATAGGTCTTCCACAATAAGCCCTGATATGAGGAGCGCCCGTCACTAACGGATTCTTGGCGAAACGCGCGTCTTCCCGAGCGTCCGGAACGATCAGGAATGGCTTCCGTTCAAGAATTGCATGCGCGCAAAAGGCGACCTCACGCCTTATTTCCCGGATTTCGAATCCGCACATGGATTTGAACCATTGACGGTCTTCGTCGACAAGACTGAACAGAACCGTGGGCACCTTGAGCGTCCGCGAGACCAGTTCGGTGATGCGGTCAATTCGGCAATCGGCCAGAGTGTCCAAAAGCCCGGTTCGTTTGAGTTCCGCGAGGCGTTCCGCTTCCTTCGGGTGCAAAGGAGCGGCAAGCTCGTCAAGCGTGGTTGTGTTGATGTTGCTGACGCACATGTTCAATAAACTTGAAGGCGCTCAAATCCGGCCGAGAGGGGCGCGAGGGCCCCTGTCGGGCCAAGCATATTCGATTGGCTGATCAATACCGAGCATTACAATCCTACTCCTCCATGGCCGGAGCCAAGTTAGCGACTATGTTTTGCATTATGGCCTCAATCCTTTTGAGAAGGTCGATCGCGTCAGGCGCGGTGCCGCTTGTCTGATGCCAATGTCGCAGTTCGTGACGAAGCGCAACGATGGCAATCAAGAACTCACGGGTTACGGGAAAGGTCTTATACAGTCCGGTCTCGACCAGTTCCGCTTCCAGCCTCTCAAGTTCAACTGTCGCATCATTGAGTTTGTTCCTAATTGACGTGCGCCGTTCATCGTTGATGCGTGCCACTCGGTGTTTGAATTTGTCATGCATTAAGCTCTACCGAAGTCGGTATCTCGCAAGGCGATGCGCCGGCAATTGGCTAAACCGGAATGACGGTAACCAAGCTATATTGCTCCGGATCGAGCGCACTCGCGATTTGGATCGTGGACTAATTCTGAAGGACTTTGGCCAGAGCGTCGGCTTGCCCCGATAGGCCTTCTGCAACGGTAGAGAGTTTTCCGCTCACGTCGTTCACCTGATCGACATTGCTACTGACCGAGACGATACTCTCCGACACCTCCCTGACGCCTGCCGACGTCTCTTGAACATTACGGGTGATTTCCTGAGTGGCTGCGCCCTGTTCCTCGACGGCCGCCGATATGGATGTCGTTACGTCGCTGAAAATCGTGACCTTCTCGGTAATCTCGTTGATTGCCCTGACAGCGTGCCGGGTGGATTCCTGAATATCATCGATCTGCTTTTTGATTTCATCAGTCGCTATCGCCGTCTGTCCGGCCAACCCCTTGACTTCCGCGGCCACGACCGCGAAACCCTTTCCGGCATCTCCGGCCCTGGCCGCCTCGATGGTGGCATTGAGTGCCAGCAGATTGGTTTGCCCGGCGATGTCGTTGATCAGTTTGACAACGCCGCCAATTTTTTCGGAGGCTTCCGAGAGCCCTCCAATCAACGCGTTAGCTTCGCCGGCACGGTCTTTGGCGTCGGCCGCCATCGTGCTCGACTCAGCGACCTGATGGTTGATCTCCTGAATGGAGGCGTTCAATTGCTCTGCAGACGCGGCTACGGTTTGGGTATTGGTTCCAGCCTCTTCTGCTGCTGCCGCAACAGCACCGACGCGATCGCTCGCCATGGTGGCGGCTCCCTGCAGCGTTCCGGAATTTTCTTTGAGATCTCGTGCCGCCCCGGCAATGGAGCCCACCATTTCACCAAACTGGTTCATCTTCTCTTCAACGCCGTCGGCGGCCACGTTGATTGCTTGCGAAGCTTCCCGGTACGCTCCGAGCATGCCGTTCTCTGAAATCCTTCGAAAATACTGGTTTTTCGCAATGAAGCCGAGGCACGCCTTGGACTCGCGCACGTAGGCATCGGAGCGGTCGATCATCTCGTTGATCTTGACGCTGAGTTCTCTCTCTCGGCCCTGGACCGTCGTGACGTTTTTGACCCGCGCTTCGAAATCGCCGCGGCAAACCTTTTCGAGAACGTCCAGTATTTCGCCGATTTTTTCGTCGCTGATGGTGGCGGATGACCCATTCGTGGACTTGCTGTTGCGCATAAACATGTCAGTCACTCTTCATCAGGTTTGAAATGAACTCATTATATGTCACGCCTTTTTCCCTCAGCATGTCGTTGAGGGCGCCAACCGATGCGGCGAGCGCATCCTTTTTCAGCGAGTTGGATTTCTCGACCGACTGGAGACGGTCGTAGAGTGGCATGATGGTGGTGCGAATGGTTTCACCGTTCGGCACACGGCGTGTCGAATGGTAGCCGACGATCTGCCCGTTCACGATGCTGGGCGTCACGTGGGCGATCACCCAATAATGACCGCCTGATTTGGTTGCATTGACCACGTAGGCGAAGATTTCCTCGCCGCTGGCGATGGTTTTCCACAACAACTCGAATATCGCCCTCGGCATGTTCGGGTTGCGGATCATGTTGTGTTGTTGGCCGACACACTCTTCTTCCGAATATTCAGCTATATCCAGAAATGTATGGTTAACGTATGTGAGTCGGCCTTGTGGATCTGTTTTACTCACGATGAGATCATCGCGATCAAAAAACACTTCTTTACCTGAGAACTGCAATTTACCCCCCCTAATCCGTCGACCTTTAGAGATGTTACGAATAAACTTATGGATTAGATTAATTAAAAACTTATTAAATAATAGAGTGTGTTCTCTATCCGTGGGTATTTGACGAGCCGTCGGCTCCGAGCGGAATCCTCACGAAGGTGTCGAACGTCCGCTTTGGGTCGCGGCCTGCCGAATAGGCCATCTGGATCTGCAGGATGGGAAGCGGACGTTCAAGGCGACCGATGCGGTGTTGAGCGCGGATATCTCTGCCGTTCCATGGAATGCATGTCCGTCGCGTTTCGCCTGATACGCCATAGGAAATATCACTCCAAAGGGCGCGGCATTTGTCGAGTCGTATGTCTGCTAGAAAATCAGTTGGCTAACTAGTTTGCAAGGAGAGCGATGTCATGCGAATGCTTCTCTCGGGGTTGCTCGACCTTGTGCTTAACGTGATCTCTAATGGCTTGCGAGGAGGCAAATGACCTGGTCGATATTCACGGGCGAAGGCAATCAGCATCTGGAGACCGTCGTCCGGATCATGGAGAGCGGGAGCGACCATGAGGCCGTGATCCTCGGTGGAACGCTCCTGGAGGATGCGGTCCTCAAGACCCTCTTGCGCTGGACCCGTAAGGATCTGTCCATACAAGGCAAGCTCACGAACGTTGGCGGTAAGCTCGATACCATCGCCGCTCAGATCGACATGCTCTATCTGCTTGAGGCCATCGAGAAGCCGCTCCACGAAGCGTTGCTCGCGCTCAACACTGTGCGGAACAAGCTCGCTCATGACCTCGGCGCGATGCTGTCCGATCCGTCGCAGAAACTTTCGGCCGCGCTGGCGAAACTGACGCTACACGAAGGTCGGGGCTTCTATCCAAATCCCGATGACATGGGCGATCTCGCCGAAAAAATCGGTCCCGTCGACACTGCTCGAGACAGGTACATCGTCAACCTCTGCTTGGGACTCGCGGAACTCATGCACGCGCGGATACGCCGGCACCGGCAATTGACCGGGGACCAGGCGACAGTCATTGCCAAGCAGTACGTGTTGACGTTGCCGGGCAAGGAGACCGTGACGTCCACGGCCGACGTCTATCTCCCGCCAGATGGTGCCATCACGACATATCCCGCAGCCGACACAGAAGGCGGCGAATGACCAACTTGTCCGTACGCATAGGGCCAGACGAACTGCGACGAATTCAGGACGAGCTCGTGGTATGGAGATCGCCGGAGGAGTTTGCGGCTGTATGGGAGTCGATTGCCGAGCGGGTTCCCCCCGAAACCTTGTTCAACCAAGGTGGCCTTGCCTTCCTCCGAGACGCCTACGTCGCATCAGTGTTTGGAACGACGTCGGGTCTGCCCATCTCGAAAATCCATCTTGTCGACGACCAGTGGCCCGATTTCGAGATCAAGTTGTCGAACGGGATCGTTCAGCAGTTCGAGATGGTCGAGGCCGACCAACCCGGTCGGCGGCGCGGCGTGGAGTATCTGGGCGTTCGCGACGACGAGGTCGATCTCGAAAACGTTGATCTTGAGCCGCTTCCGACGCCGAAGGAGGCCGTTCAAAATACTTGTGATTGGCTCAGAAACGCCGTCGCTCGCAAACTCGCGAAAAGCTATTCGGATCCGGTAAATCTGGCAATCTACCTCAATCTGGAAGACTGGGGCGGCGTTCATGCACAGGTGATCGCGTCATTTGCCGGCGCGACAAGGGCCGGCACGGGTCGCTTCGAGAGCATCTGGGTGATCTGGAAGAAGCATGCCTACCGGGTGCACCAAACCGATCCCGATTAGTACGAACAGCACGGCACTCTAGAACCAGCCGTAATCCCGCCGGTCGCGTACGAGATAGCGGGCGCTATCGCCTGTCACGGAATTGCGGGGACACGACACTTAACTCGAAGCGGGGAATTGAGGGGACATGCGACTTATCTCCAAATCATCGACGGTTGGACGACCGCATTGGGTCGCCTGTTGTCGAGCATGAACTCGAAGGAATTGAATCCTATAGGACTACAATCGGAACCGGCCGCATTCCAGCCTGGGAAACTTGACCCACAGCGCCTTTGTGGCCCAAATCAACCCAGCCCGAAAAGTCGCATACTGGCTGGATCAAAGATGGGGTCAGGACAAGTTATTATGGGCTGGTCACGATCAGAAATGATCCCGATTACGATGTGGGGGTCCGATGACAAATGCAAACGATCAAAAGCGTGTCTACAAAAACAAAGGTCGAGTGATTGCCCACGCCACTGGTGCCTACCTCAGCTACCAATATGCGATAGGAAACAGCAGATCTTTTGAAGAAAGTATATTGACAACCCCTATTCAAGAGGCAATGAAGCATGCATTTTCAACAAATATTGCAATCAAATTTACACATCCAATTCTAAAGAATGCGCGGAAGAATAAAAAAGGACGAAAGTCCGAAGTGGATTTTGCTGCCCTTGCACCGATTTATGGAAAAACTATAGCGGCTGTTGAGGCGAAATGGGCCGGCAGCAGCCACTGCACCGTTGAAAACATAACATGGGATATATTACGATTAGCATTAATGATAGAAAATGAAGATTACGAGTCTTTTTTTCTTTTAGCCGGAAAAAAGAAAGATATACAAAAACTATTTAATTCTAAAAAATTTCTTGGCGAGAAAAATATTAAAGGAAAATATAACCCAATACTTAGTATACCCAACCATGGAGGTGGTGTGCTACGGCTTACGAATGCTTTTTCTGATCGAAAAAGAATGATACATAGAATCGTATATCCCTATCGTGATACAAAGTTCTCTTCTCTCATAAAAACGGGAACACCCAGCGTTTATCCTTCAACGTCGACAAATGGGCAATATCAAGTTTATGTATGGAAAATAATTATACCTCAAGGAACACCATTCATTACTCCAAGTAACACGAGAATATACGGGTACAATCCAGATAAAAAATAAAATGCCCGATTACTCGCGACGCCCTTATAGTGATTGGCCTCGGCAAGCGGTACGAAATCAGCTCACTCAGCGACCTGTCCGGATTTCGGAGATCACTTCAGTCGGGCCTTTCGAACCAGTTCAGACTAATAACTCAACCGCAATTCGCTGGATTTCAAAACTTAGTACACGCGAGGAAACGCCCGTTTGGTAACGCGTTGTTGGGGTCTGCCCAAAACGAAGGAAATTACAGGGCTCAAGTCACAGCGATTCTGACGGCAGAAGGCGCGGGCATCTACACAACGCAGCCTGGCAGCTCCTGCTCTCAAAAATCGTATTGGTCCTCTCTCTCAAACCGAAGGCTTATAAAAATTAAGCTCTCAGCTTTCTGAAAGCTCTCTCAGGAACCGTCGGCATGTCTAGGATTGGCACTATTTATCTTTACTGAATTCCTCACCAAGTCATTGAATCCAAGCGTAGCCGGACTTGCTCCAGCGCCGGCAAGCCGCCGCTAATGATAAACTGCAAGGGGGTCGCGCCATTATAGAGCGGCCCCTTGTTCTCCGTCTGGATCCAGCCTTCGGCAAGTGGTCCGCTGAACAGCATCCGCAGAGCTTTCCAAATCCCGAGCAGATACGAGATCCGCAGCATCTGCTCTTCGGAGAGTTGCCGGCCGTCAGCCGGAATTCCGACGAGAAGCAGGTCAGCATCCACGTCGGAGATATGCCAAGTCTGCATCATGCGATAGAACGCACGCAAAGCGGCCGGGCCGAGACGTTGGCGTGCGGCCGGATCGGATAGGTCCGGTAGATCTTGGAGTGGGGGAACGTCGATCATCACTGCCATCCAGCACTATGGTTAGTGAGTGCCGCGCGAGATTGAGCCTTGAGAAATCATCGCCCTTTTCTTGAAGCAGCATTCAATCTTTTCCTTGGCTAGGCGGTTTCAATAACTCGTTCAACCAGACCCTGCAGCACTTTCGTTACGCCTCTTTCCTCGCCCAGATGATCCTATACCGCCTGTCCTCAATCTGCGCCCCGACAACCATCCTGCTCCAGGACGACCCGCCATCCAGGTTCAGCTTCCCATCCCGGATCCGGTGTCCGCCGGCCGCGAGATATTTCTCAACCTGGTCGGGGTTCCCGAAATCCTCCGGAACCGGGATATCCAGGTCGCTGAAATTCCGGATCGCCGAAGGCTCCGGGGTATGGCCATGAACCACCAGCCCCCCCTCCCCTCCAGGATTTTCAGCGCGCAAGAACGGCGCCCGGACCCAGGCCCAGTGGTCGTTCTCATCTCGCTTCGGATATGCCCACCATCGCTGGTCCAGGAACCGCTTCTGATCGAAAAGCGGGTTGATCCCGGCATGAACGAAGATCAGGTCGCCCGCACGATAATGAGCCCCATCACCCTCGTAGAACCGCCTGGGAAGATCGACGCCGAGTGCCCTCAGCGCCTCCGCAACACGATCGCGTAGCTCCTCGACGTCATTGGTATCCGGCATCGACAGGTCTGCAGCTTCAATGAGCTCCCGGACCGCGGCCCGGCCGCCATTGTCGAGCCAGAGATCGAGGCAGTAGATCTCAGTGAAATTGAACAGCCCGGGCCTGTGCTTCGGCGAGAAGCCAAGGCCCAGGAGCATCATCTTTTCGTGGTTGCCGCAAAGCCGGACGGTGCGAGCGAAAGCCGGATCGTCGGCCAGATAGGCCTGCAGACAGGCCGCGCTATCGGGGCCGCGGTCAATGACGTCTCCGAGCCAGACCAGGTCGGCCCCGTCAGGACCGCCCTCCCCTGCGAGCTCGCGCATGGTGTCCAGGACGGCCTCCATCGGAATGCGCATGCCATGGACATCGCCGATCGCGAAGATCCGGCGGCCGGCAGTGCTATAGGGGTGCTCAAGCCACTCACCGATCATGGCCTTCTTCATGCCTGCCCCCATGCTGAGATGATCCGGTAACGACCGTCCTCGATCTGGGTACCGACAACAAGGCCCGTGTCGTATGAGCCTCCATCGAGGTTGAGCTTGCCTTCGTAGATCCGGTGACCGCCGCGCTCAATGAAGGCTGCGACCTGGTCGGGATCGCCGTAACTCTCCGGAAACGGAACATCCCGATCGTTGAACAGCTCGATCGCCGGCCGCTGCGGTGTGTGTCCATGCACCACTAGCCCCCCCTCACCGGCGGGTTCCGGATGGATGAGGAACGGGCCTCGGATCCAGGACCAGAAATTACGCTCCGGATCGGAGCCCTCGATCGGGAATTCCCACCAGGGGCGCGCCAAGAAAATCTCGAGATCCTGAAAGGGATGCACGCCAGCGTGGACGAAGAGAAGGTCGCCGACCTGATAACTGGCCCCCTGCCCTTCATGAAAAGCGGATGGGATACCGACACGTAGTCTTTTGAGAGCTTCTCGATCAGCGGCGATCTGATCGTCCAGTTCGTCCTCATTAGGGTCCGAGAGGCCAGCTGCGGCGCGGAGGCTCCGGCGTGCTGCTTCACCGCCGTTTTTCAGCCAGATGCTGTACTGATTTCTCTCCCACACCCGGGTCGGGAAGTCCCCACGATCTCGATACGGATGAAAGCCGAGCCCCAGGAGCATCATCTGCTCATGGTTCCCGCAAAGCCGGACGACATTTTCGAACGTCGGATCGTCAGCAAGATACGCCTGCAGGCAGGCTGCGCTCTTCGGCCCGCGGTCGATAACGTCGCCAAGCCAGACCAGATCGGCGCCTTCGGGGCCACCCTCACCTGCGAGCTCACGGAAGGTCTTCAGGACGAATTCCATCGGCTCGAGCATGCCGTGGACGTCGCCGATCACGAAGATCCGGCGGCCGCCGGTGCTGTAGGGGTGCTCGTACCAGGGGGAGATGGAGGTGGTCATAATCACATCTTTTTGGCGGCGTCCGGGAACAGACTCATCCAAGTTTTTTGATGGTCATCCGGCAGACGGTAAAACATCCACGTAAGCGCGTCTCGAAACTCTACCTTCTACCTTGCACTGCAGGAAGGGCCGCAGGCTCGAACTACACTCTTGAAGCACAAGCTACCCAAGATTGGGGCGAGTCTGGCGATCGGTGCTGCCGGCACAGCCGGAGGAACCCTGGGTACAATTGGTGGCGGCACCGTCGGGAGTGTTCCCGGTGCTATTGCCGGCGTGGCGGCCGGCGGCATGGGAGCCGGAGCGGCGGCGAGGAAGCTCCTTCGAAGGCGCAAAAAGCAGAACCAGGAGCAGGAGCAGGAAGAGGACCTTATCGCGCTCGCGATGTTGGGATCGGCGATTGAAGCAAGGCCACTGCTTCCAGCGCCAGCCAACGCTTAGTTTTTACCCACTAAAACTACGAGGCCAAGTTCAGCCAAATAACATTCTCGAACGCTGGACCTATCGGCGAGATACGGCTGGGGGCACCCCAAGCCATCCGGGCCGCGCTCAGAACGCCATAGGAGGATCCATACGGTATTTGAGCGAAGAAATTCCGGCTGACCCCTACGATCCCCGAGGCCTGCGCCATCGGGTGATGGCCTGCTACATTTTCCATCCGGGAAGTGGAACCCTTCTGCCCTGGCCGGCGGATATCGGCGCCGATGAGGAGCAGTTTTACCCATTCTTCCAGGGCGACGGTGTGAATCCGGAGTTTCCCGATCGTGAGCGCCGAATTACCGCCGCTCCGGCGCATATCGTCGGGAATTCGATCGTAAGGCAACTGGCCATCCATCAATGCCTTTCCATGAAGGCGGCATTCCCGGGTGCTCATTGGTCTCAGCCGCATCTGGTGACCGCGCACTTGGTCGCCCAGCGCCCCAAACCAGGCAAGACCTCGCCCGTTTCCCCGAACTATCTGCATCAGGATCTCGAGGATACGGCAATCCACCTGATCGAGCGGATCGGAGTCACCGGGGGGCAGAGCGTTATTGGCAAGGTTGCCGCCGCCGGCCTTCATCCGTCGGAGGCTTCGCCAAATCACATCCTCTACAAATGCACACTCCGTCCTGGAGAGACCCTCTATATCCGGGACAGCATGGTCAGCCACCATGCGAACGCAGTCAGCGTCGATCCGGATTATGACGGGAAAGACGGGCCGGCCCGCCGGTGCACGATCCTGATGGATGCGAAACCGTTCAACTTGGAACCCTATTACGCCTGATAGGATGCGTGCCCCGACCGAAAATTTTTCTCGAGACACACTTTCTCGTCACGTCATTTGCAGAACAGGAGGCGAGGCCAGAGCGCGAATCGAGCAACACGACTAAGATATTGTGTGTCATCCGCGGGCGACCGGCTCTGCAACCCCGACCAGCGCCGCCGGTCGCCCGCTACCACTGAGCCATCTGGAATCTCAAAAATGAGCCTGCTACCGACAAGCTATTAGGGTAATCACTGCGAGCCACAGATCAGAATGACCTCCAGCCTATGTCACGACTTGCATAAAGTTGGAAAATTTCCAGGGCCTGAGCGACTTTTCTCGTAGTATTTTTTCCATAAAATATCGACTTGAGATATAAATGTAGTAAATTATACCATAATTTCTACACTTTATCTTATTTTTACATTTTTTTATGTCCTACAATGCAGCTAAGGCTCCATCAAAGCCAAATACAAACGGCCGCCGCGAGATCTCGCGGCGGCCGTCTGCTTTTAAACCGAAACGAACGAAACTCTCGCCCTACATCCGCGAGATAGCTTCTTCAAGTTCGTTGACCGGCTTCGCCGTCAGATCCTTGTCGATTTCGGCCAGCAACGCGTCCTGCACCGCCGCACTGTAGTGGGACCTCAAGGTTCCGAGCGTTCGGGGGTCCGCGATAACGACAAGATCGCCAAATCTTTTGTCACGCACCCACGCATTCAGGTTTGCGGCGGTCTGCTCGGCAAAATGCCTCTTCTCGAAGACATGCCAATCCGTCGCCTCGACCGCACTCTTTTGCCTGTACGAGGCATCGTTCAGACGCCCGGGCCGATCCGTTCCCTGCAAATGATCCGGCGGGTTCCGAATAGATCCCGCATCGACGGTACGGAGATCGATGATCTCGGCATCTCCGTGATTCTCGAACACAACGAAGCGTTCGCCATCCGCGACGAGCACCCAAGCCTTGTGTGGTACCTGCATTCTACTACCCCAACAGTTTAGTTATCCAATTGCAGGCCCCCGCGTCCGAAGCCGCGAAAGACATAACGCAGATTATTACATGTCTGGCAGGAATGGGTTCATGAATTTCCCCCTATCGGTGCTATGTGACCAACGCCAGATCGTCTGGGCATCAAATCCTGAAGGATTAAGAAGAACCACCGAGACGTTTCTTGCCTTGAGCGCCCGGGCTCACCAAACACGCATGAAGTGCCCCGCTGAGGAGGCTCCAAGAGGCGCAAACATGCAGCATATTGGCAGCAGCCGACTCCCATCCAGCGCGTTAGAGCTTAATTAACGAAGAAACTGCATAATGAGGTTTATAAATTTCCTCGTGGATGGAGTTCCCTCAAATGGGCCTGGACCGCCTGTCTTTCGCGCAGAAGATCGCCCTGATCATTCTGCTCGCCGCCATTGCAATGATCACGCAGATTGCCTCAACCGTATGGCTAGAGCGACAGCAGCTCTACAAGGAGCGGACGCGCGAGATTCAATCTGTCGTGGAAATGAGCGTTTCCGAAGCACTGGCCCATGAGGCGCGCGTGAAGAGCGGTGAGATTTCACGGGAAGAGGCTTTGTCCGCCTGGGAAAAAACCGCAGTCGCAGCGCGCTTCCGGGGCGTTGAATATCTGTTCGCCTACACCATGAACGGCATCAATGTCGTGCATGGCGGAAAACCGTCGCTGAAGGGCAAGGACATGTCCGGCGTGGCAGACCCGAACGGTGTCAAGATCATCCAGGAGATGGTTGAGCTTCTCAAGAAAGATCCGAAAGGTGGAACCAGCGAATACATGTGGCCGAAAGCCGGGTCCGAAGTCCCCCAGCCGAAACTGTCTTATGTCGCAATGATAGAGCCTTGGCAGATCTTTGTCGGGACCGGAATCTATACCGACGACATCGATGCGGCCCTCGCTAACTACGCAATGCGTTCAGCGGGATTCTCTGCGATCTTTCTGTTGATCATGGTCGCCGCCGGACTGGCGATCGCACGGAGCATGACCCGCCCGATGGAAGCGCTGCGAAATACGATGTCGCAGCTTGCAGGCAACAATATTGCGGTCTCGGTGCCTGGCACCAACCGCCGGGACGAGATTGGCGCGATGGCGCAAGCCGTCCAGGTCTTCAAGGAAAACGCGGAACGCGTCTCATCACTTGAAGAGAGTCGGTTACAGGATGCCGAGAAGGCCCAGTCCGAACGTCACCGCCTCCTGCAGGAGCTCACCAAGGATCTGGAAAGCTCCGTTGGCCGGGTCACGGGTGAGGTCGAGACTTCGGTGAATTCCGCGCAGAAATCAGCGGCCGACATGCAGCACAATGCGACAGAAACCGCCGAGAGTGCCCGTGAGGCCAATCATGCGGCACAAGAAGCATCTGAAAGCCTTCAGAGCGTGGCCGCCGCGACAGAACAGCTGACGAATTCCATCGCGGAAATCGGCCGGCAGGCAGACCAATCCGCATCCATTTCCCGTTCCGCTGCGACGGAGGCCGAAGACGCCAATGCCAAGGTGACCAGCCTTCAAACCTCAGCCGAACGGATCGGGGAAGTCGTCAGCCTGATCAACGACATCGCCGAGCAGACAAACCTCCTCGCCCTCAACGCGACGATCGAAGCGGCCCGGGCCGGAGAAGCGGGCAAGGGTTTTGCCGTGGTTGCGAGCGAAGTGAAATCTCTCGCCAACCAGACCGGCAGTGCGACCCAGGAGATCGCCGGACAGATTTCGGCCATTCAGCAGGCGACCAAGGATGCCGCCGACGTGATCGGAGCCATCGTCGGGACGATCCAGAATATCGACGAGACGACGTCAGCCATTGCTGCCGCCGTGGAGGAGCAGGAATCCGCAACGCGCGAGATTTCCAACAATGTCGAGCAGGTTTCGCGGGCGACCGACACCGTAACCAGCAACATTGGCCGGGTCAGTTCGGCCGGCGAACGCTCCGATGTTACGGCGCGCGATCTGTCGGAAGTGACCGGCAATCTCAGCCAGCAGGTCCGCTCACTCCGTCAGGAGATCGATACCTTTGTTCGCAAGCTGAACGAAAACTGACCGCAGACGGCCCGGTTGGCGGTCTCCGCCGCCGGGCCATCCTGTCTCCGCACATCGACCGCGCCTTGCCATAAAATACGAAAGCCTTTTAAAAAGGCCGACCTCGGCAATTCACGGATCACAGCACAATGGCGGCGGAACTCCTCCCTCAGCAGCCAATGGCTCCCGATGCCAAGCAGCGCTCCCTGAGCCGGGCCCACCTCGATGCTCCAGCGCTCCTCGACTATCTCGGGAAACTGCGACGGGAAGTTGACACTGAGCTTGCACCGCAATTTCCGGAGTTCAGTGGCAAACTTTATCCGCTGGGCCGCTGCCGGGAAATCCGGGACGCCGTCTATGACCGACTGGTCGCCGACATTCATCAACCCAGATGCGCCACATCCCTGGCACTGCTCAGCTTCATTCGCGCCGGCGGTATAGGCCGCAAGATCTGGGGCGTTCTGCGGGAAAGCTATTTCCAGAATGCGATGCAGTTCGGCACATTCTATGTCGATGTCGCCAACGATACTGTCAATCCGGCGAAGCCACGGATCGAAATCCTGCCTCTCAAGAAGTCCGGCATGGTCCCGGTATCCGATTTCTTTCATTTTGCTCGGATCGCGGGGTCTTACTGGAACTGCGATACCTACGCGAATACCGAATTTCCGGGTATTGCCGCACTCTTTCCGATCATCTGCGTCAACCGCGTTGGCGCCGGAATATCCCTCGCCCCGGGATCGGACCAGATGATTGCCATGACACGGCTCCGCAATTTCCGGCCATCGCTTGATTTCCTGCAATCGGCCCCGTCTCCTCCGGAACCGGTACGGCATGAATTGGCAAGACGGCGTGAGGCCTGCGCACACGAGCTGATGAAGACTGTGGGCGACCCCGTTGCCGCAGTAGAGCGAGCGATCGGAGACTTGAACTACAAAAGCGACACGTATTACGCGTCCTGCGTTTCCGCTTTCAGAGAGTTCGCCGCACTCTCGAAAAACCGGGTGGACCCGCGCCATGAAAATGACATTCACAGTGGGTCAAAGACTCGACGAAAATGGCCCTAATACGCTGAAGGTTACTTAAGTAACGGGCAACTAACTCATCTTCTTTTTAAATATTCCATAAAATTACCTGCAAAAATACTTGTTGCGGTTCATGACACCCTAAACTACTATATATAGAGTTATTGAGCCGAATTTAGAGCGGCTCCCCCTGGTAGCGGACCCGTGAGGGCAGAGCTTCAGCCCTCTAGGTTCAGAGTTCCATCGTCAGCCAAACGATGGAAAACCGGGGAGCGGTACTCTCCCATCCCCGCTCCCCGATTACCCTGTGAAGCTCCTAAGGACGAAGCCTCTATCGTCCGATACTGGGTGCGTCATTTACTGACGCACCCCTCTTTTTGGAAAAAGTAGCGGCCTCCGGCGTGACTGTCTATGCTTTGCGCGGTCCTTCAGGACAATTCGCAAGATCATTCCAGGATACTAAGGAGTCAGCCATGGCCGGCGCAATTGACGCACGCCTTTCCGAACTCGGCATCGAGCTTCCCAACGCCGCCGCGCCCGCGGCCAATTATGTGCCATACGTTATTTCCGGGAAGACCCTGTATATTTCAGGTCAGGTTCCGTTCTGGAACGGAGAGCTGAAAGGCGTCGGCAAAGTCGGCAACGACATGACAGCCGAGGATGCCCAAAAAATTGCCCGGATCTGTGCCCTCAATATCATTGCCCAGGCCCGCGCTGCATGCGGCGGCGACCTAGACAAGGTTGCGCGGATCGTGAAAGTCGGCGGTTTCGTCAATGCGACGGACGACTTTACCCAGCACCCGATGGTGATCAACGGAGCGTCCGACCTGATGGTCGAAGTGTTTGGCGACAAGGGCAAGCATGCCCGTTTCGCCGTCGGCGCAGGTTCCCTACCGCTCGGTGTCGCGGTCGAGGTCGAAGCGGTCATTGAACTCGCTTGAGCAACCGTTAGCGGTTGACTGATCGTTGCGGCGCACAATCTTCCAAGAGCAACACCAACGGAAGGTGAGGACCGGTGCCCGACGGTGAAAACAATGCGGAAACGCGGGCGGCCATCTCGGTTGCCCGCTCCATCCACGAGATCGCCCCGGCCGATTGGGACGCCTGCGCCGGTGCGGCCAATCCCTTTCTCAGCCATGCCTTCCTGTCCGCGCTGGAAGACAGTGGCTCGGTCAAGGCCGAGACCGGCTGGCTGCCGCAACATCTGGTTTATGCCGATGACGAAGACCGGATCGCCGGAGTCGTTCCGCTCTATCTGAAGGGCCACTCCCAGGGCGAGTATGTGTTCGACTGGGGCTGGGCGGACGCGTATGAGCGCGCCGGTGGCGAGTATTACCCGAAACTGCTCTCAGCCGTGCCCTTCACACCGGTAACGGGTCCCCGACTGCTTTGCCATCCCGATGCGGATGCCGACGCCACCACGAACATCTTGATTGGCGGCCTGATCGAGATCACGCGACGTTTCGACGTGTCGTCCCTGCATGTGAATTTCCTGCCGGAAGCGCAATGGAACGCTCTTGGGGAGGCCGGCTTTCTGAAACGGGTCGGCCTGCAATTTCACTGGCATAATGACGGCTACCAGAATTTCGGTGACTTCCTCGACGCTCTCTCCTCCCGCAAGCGTAAGGCGATCCGCAAGGAACGCAAGGCAGCGGCAGAAGCAGGCCTTACCATCCGAAGGCTGACCGGCGCCGATATCGAGCCCCGGCACTGGGACGCCTTCTTCGAGTTCTATACGGACACCAGCGACAGGAAATGGGGCTCAGCCTATCTGACACGCTCCTTCTTCGATCTGCTTGGCGAGCGCATGGCTGACCGGGTGCTGCTGGTGATAGCGGAAATGGACGGCACGCCCGTCGCCGGCGCCCTCAACCTGATCGGCGACGATACGCTCTATGGCCGCAACTGGGGTTGCAGCGCCGACTTCAAGTTCCTGCATTTTGAGCTTTGCTACTATCAAGCTATCGATTTCGCCATCGAGCGCAGCCTGAAATGGGTCGAAGCCGGTGCCCAGGGGCAGCACAAGATCCAACGTGGCTATATGCCCCGCTATACCCACAGCTGCCATCTCATCCCCTCGCGCTCCTTCAGTGACGCGGTCGCCGATTTCCTGCGGCGGGAAACCGAGCAGATGGCCTACGAAAAAGAAGCCCTCGAAAATCAATCTCCGTTCCGCTCGGAGGGTTGAACGGGATGCATGGCTGACCTTCGCTATTTGTGCACCGCAAAAACAGCAAATAGGTCACTATATCACTCAGCACATTCGCTGACTGGCCAGCCATCTGGCGCCGTCAGCGCCAACCAGATCAAGATACAGGAGATACATTATGGGCGACCGTTTTTGCCTCACACTTCTCGAAGCTGCCGAAATGAACGGCTTCACGACTGCTGAAATGCTCATTCTCGTTGACCGGCACGCCGACATTGCCGTCAGCGCAAATGGCGCTTGGCGCATCGATCCCGACGCCCTCAAGGCTGTCGTCGATGGTTCCGCCGGCTATCTGCAGGCTGCGTAAACCTTCAACGGTTTACTGCCGACGATAAAAAAGGCCCGCACAATTGTGCGGGCCTTTTTTGTGTCTGGCGTACTGTCAGCCGAGGCCGTTTCCGGCCTCGGCATATTTCTGTGTCAGCTGACCAGTTCGGGCTTTTTCTTCGTGCCCTTGCCGGAACCACCGCCAGAGTCGCCCCCGTCTTCGTCCGGATAGGAAAAGGTCAGGGCGCCGTCTTTCAAACCGACCTGCACCAGACCACCCTTCACCAGCTTGCCGAAGAGCAGTTCTTCCGCCAGCGGCTTCTTGACGTGTTCCTGAATGACCCGGGCGAGCGGACGAGCGCCATAGAGACGGTCGAAGCCCTTCTCACCGAGCCAGTTGCGTGCAGCATCACTCAACTCGATGGTCACGCCCCGGTCAGAGAGCTGCACCTCGAGCTGCATGATGAACTTCTCGACAACGCGGGAGATGATTTCCGGCGTCAGGTTGCTGAACGGTATGATGGCGTCCAGACGGTTCCGGAATTCAGGCGTGAACATCCGGTTGATCGCTTCGGAATCGTCACCTTCGCGCTCCGTGCGCATGAAGCCGACAGCTTCCTTTGCCAAATCGGATGCACCGGCATTGGTGGTCATGATCAGGATCACGTTCCGGAAATCAACGTTCTTGCCATTGTGATCCGTCAGCTTGCCGTGATCCATGACCTGCAGCAGCACGTTGAACAGATCCGGATGCGCCTTCTCGATTTCATCAAGCAGCAGAACACAATGCGGGTTCTGATCGATAGCGTCCGTCAGCAGGCCGCCCTGGTCGAACCCGACATAGCCCGGAGGCGCGCCGATCAGGCGGGAGATGCTGTGGCGCTCCATATATTCCGACATGTCGAAACGGGTGAGCTCGATACCCAGCGCATTCGCAAGCTGACGCGCCACCTCGGTCTTGCCGACACCGGTCGGGCCGGAGAAGAGATAATTGCCGATCGGCTTTTCTGGCTCGCGCAGCCCCGCCCGTGAGAGCTTGATCGCGGTCGCCAGAGACGCAATGGCAGTATCCTGCCCGAAGACCACGGTCTTCAGATCGCGCTCCAGGTGCTTCAGGACCGTCTTATCGTCGGTCGACACGCTCTTCGGAGGGATGCGGGCGATCTTGGCAACGATCTCCTCGACTTCCTTCACGCCGATTGTCTTGCGCCGTTTGGACGGGGCGACCAGCATCTGTGCAGCGCCGACCTCGTCGATCACGTCAATCGCCTTATCGGGCAATTTGCGGTCGCCGATATATTTCGCAGAAAGTTCGACAGCAGTCCTCAGCGCCTCAGCGGTGAAGCGCACCTTATGATGCTCTTCGTAATAGGGCTTCAGACCTTTCAGGATCTTGATGCTGTCCTCAATGGACGGCTCTTTCACGTCGATTTTCTGGAACCGGCGGACCAGCGCGCGGTCCTTCTCGAAATGAGTCCGGAATTCCTTGTAGGTGGTCGAACCGATGCAGCGCAGGGCACCTGATTGAAGCGCGGGCTTCAGCAGGTTCGATGCGTCCATCGCGCCGCCGGAGGTTGCGCCGGCACCGATCACCGTGTGGATTTCGTCGATGAACAGCACGGCCTCCGGGTTGCGCTCAAGTTCGGAGACAACGGCCTTCAGCCGCTCCTCAAAGTCACCGCGATAACGGGTACCGGCAAGCAGCGAGCCCATATCGAGCGAGAAGATCTGGGCGTTCTGCAACACCTCGGGGACTTGCCCGTCCACGATACGGCGCGCGAGGCCTTCCGCGATGGCGGTCTTGCCAACACCGGGATCGCCGACATAAAGCGGGTTGTTCTTGGTCCGGCGGCAAAGGATCTGGATGGTGCGGTCGACCTCGAACTCCCGGCCGATCAGCGGATCGATCTTGCCCGCCATTGCCTTCTTGTTCAGGTCGACGCAATAGGCGTCCAGTGCCTCGTTGCCGCTCTTGTTCACGGTATCCTGCTTGGCGTCCTCATCGGCGCCGTCGACCCGGGGGGCCTCCGTCTGGCCATGCACCTTGGCGATACCATGGGAGATGTAATTCACCGCGTCGAAGCGGGACATTTCCTGCTCCTGCAGGAAGTAGACGGCATGGCTCTCGCGCTCGGAGAACAGCGCAACCAGAACGTTCGCGCCCGTCACCTCTGCCCGGCCGGAGGACTGCACGTGGATCACGGCCCGCTGAACGACCCGCTGGAAACCTGCGGTCGGCTTGGCTTCTTCTTCCTGCCCGCCAATCAGGTTCATCAGATCATTGTCGATATACCCGGCCAAATCGCCGCGCAATCTCTCGACATCGACGTCGCAGGCCCGCATCACCGCTATGGCGTCCTGATCAGTTGTCAATGCGTAGAGCAGATGCTCAAGCGTCGCATATTCGTGGCTGCGCTCGTTCGCGAGATCAAGGGCTCTATGCAGACTTTCCTCTAGGTTTTTCGACAACATGAGTGCTCAAGCCTTTTCTAGAGTGCATTGCAACGGGTGCTGGTGCTGACGGGCAAAATCCATCACCTGGGTAACCTTCGTTTCAGCGACTTCGTAGGTGTAAACGCCGCATATACCGACCCCGCGCTGGTGGACATGCATCATTATGGTCGTCGCCTCGTCCCTATTCTTGGAGAAAAATCTTTCCAGAACGTGAACGACGAACTCCATCGGCGTATAATCATCATTCAGCATGATGACTTTATACATTGCCGGCTTCTTGGTTTTCGGGCGCGCCTTGACCACCACGCCTGTGTTGGTGCCATCACCGGTCTTGTCGTCGTCTTTGCTCATTTCCAGAACCGTAACTCTTCCGCACCACACCGGGCCGGTATCAACATGCTGCACTCGCTAAATTAAACCGTTGCGGACCAGAAGAAAGCCCAAGCGATACTTCCCGCCGGACCTCTTGTCCTATGCGAATAGGGTGACAGACATTTCGTGTCGAGCACAAGCCGTTGCAAGGTTAAATCGGACAGACGCCACCCAATTTCCGGATCAGAAAAATATCTTGCCGGAGAAATCCGGAGCCCAGAGGGGGCTGGATAAAGGCCATATGCAAAAAGCCCGGCTGAAACAGCCGGGCTTTCACTCGTCCTATGTAGCGCTGCCTGTTAGGCGGCAACCTGCTTGGACAGTTTTTCGAACGTACCGGTCAGGCTTTCCTGGATCGGCTTGATCGCTTCATTGACCGTCTTGACGGACATCTCGGAAATCTTGGTGATTTCCCCGACGGCCTTGTCATAGCTCTTCTTGGTCATGTCGTTCTGCAGTTCCATCAGATCGTTGACGGTCTTGCAGCTCATCACGGTCTTGCCGGTTTCGACGGAGACCTCAACGCTTTCCTGACCGAAGGCATAGAGCTCTTTGCCGATGGCCTCAAAGCCCTTGGACCAAGTGTTCATCGCGGTGACATAGGCATCGTAATTGGCCTTGCCGAGCGAGGCATATTCGTCATAGCCGCCATAGAGGGTCTTCTGGGCCTTCTCGGCATGCTCTTTCATCAGCTCAACCGCCTGATCGTAGCCCTTTTGGGCAACGTCCTGAGTCGCCTTCACAGCCGTTTCAACAGCTTCCTTACCAGCTGCGACCGCGTCTTCAACTTGGCCGGCAGCAGCGGTAGAGGTGGTTTTCTTCGCAACCATCTTCACTCTCCTTGCGCATTCATTATCAAAATCCGGGGCCTTACCCGGCGGGCCGCAGGCATGTCCCTTGGACACGCACACTCACAGGATATGTCTCGGCTCATGCTGCACTGCAACATGCACGTTAAGATAGGGAATGCTGGCGAAAGGTCAAGTGCATTTTTGTGCGCTGCAACATTATTATTCAGGACAAGCTTGCGACTCGCTCCCTAACCTCCGGATGATTCTGAAAACGCCTCCAATATCGACGGCATGTTTAATTTTGTTTCAATCGGTTATGGACAACAGCTAAGCTCTTACATAAGATTTTGGAGTTTTTCGTTGGGGTGTACCCGTATTGCACTTTTGGCAGTGCGGAAGATTGGGGGGCATATGGCGGACAGCGTGACACGGCGAGCCTTCAGAACTTTCTGCGCCCTCACGCTCGGCCTGATGGTCTGGCTCGCGGCAGGCAACGCCGAGGCACGCTACGCCTCCTTCGTCATGGACGCTGAGACGCTGGACGTCCTCTACGCCAAGAATGCCGATACCAGAAACTACCCTGCATCCCTCACCAAGATCATGACCCTCTACATGGTTTTCGATGCTCTGGATAAAGGCAAGATTACGCTAAAAACCCAGATGAAGGTTTCCAAGCGTGCCGCTGGGCAGCCGCAAACCAATATCGGCTTGCGTAAAGGTGATCGCATCTCCGTCAAAGACGCGATCCTCGCTCTGGTCACCCGCTCCGCTAACGACGTCGCCACCGTGATCGGCGAGCATCTGGAGAAAAGCGAAATCAATTTCGCCGGCGCCATGACCAAAAAGGCGCGCGCGCTTGGCATGACCAAGACCAGCTTCCGGAACGCCTCTGGCCTGCCTAATCGCCGGCAAAAAAGCACAGCCCGCGACATGGCCAAGCTTGGTCTCCGGATCCAGCGCGACTTTCCGCAATATTACCACTTCTTCCGGACCAAGAAATTCACCTACAAGGGCCGTACCTACGGCAATCACAACAACCTTCTCGGCCGCTATTCCGGAACCGATGGCATCAAGACGGGCTACACCCGCGCATCCGGTTTCAATCTGGTCTCCTCCGTCCACCAGGGCGACAGACATCTGATCGCCGTGGTGTTTGGCGGCCGGACCGCAAAATCCCGCGACCGACACATGATCTCACTCCTTAATCGCGGCTTTAAAAAGGCGGAACTGATCGCCCGCAACCGGACGCCCGCGCCGATCCCGATGGCACGGCCAGCCTTCGATGAAAACGGCATCATTCAACTCGCCTCCGCGCAATCGACGATTGCCGACACCACCCTGCAAACTGACATAAGCCAGCAAACCGATACGGCTCTGAGCGGTTCGGACCGCGGCTGGGGTATCCAGGTCGGGGCCTATTCAAGCAAGGGTCCGGCTGAAGCGATGATCAGCACGGCCCGCGGTCATCTGAAGAAAATACTGAAGGGCTCGATCGAATCCGTTGAGCGCGTGACCCGCGACCATGGCACCGTCTACCGTTCGCGTATTACCGGCCTGAGCGAGGCCGGCGCCCGCAATGCCTGCGCCCTGCTGGCCCGCAAGCATGTGCCTTGTGTCCCTGTTCCAGGCAACGAGGGCCTCGAAGTCGCCACCATCCCGGCGAGCGACTGACAAAAAAAGCGCCGCAATTTCCCAGCTGCGCTTTTCCTGACTTATCCCAAAAGAACAATCAGATGTCCGGTGGTGTCTCACCGACGGCCGTCAGCGCAGCACGGAGCTGACCCTTCAGCCGCTCCAGCCCTTCCTCGGTCTGGGATTCGCAACGAGCGACAAGCACGTCCTGCGTGTTGGAAGCGCGCAGCAGCCACCAGCCATCCGGCGTGTTGACCCGGACCCCGTCCGCATCGGACACCTCGATGCCGGTCTGGCCGGAGAGCCAGTCCTTGACCTCGGTCACGACGTCGAACTTGCGTGTGTCGTCGCACTGGAATCGCATTTCGGGTGTGTTCATAACCTGCGGCAGCGCGTCCCGGATGGCCGACAGAGGCTCGTCCCGGTGGCTCAGTCCCTCTATCAGCCGGACAGCTGCATAGAGTGCGTCGTCGAAGCCGTAATAGCGGTCCTTGAAGAAGATATGCCCGCTCATCTCACCAGCGAGCGGTGCGCCCGTCTCCGCCATCTTGGTCTTGATCAGGGAATGGCCGGTCCGCCACATCAGCGGCTTGCCGCCAAATTCCGCGATCTTGTCGAACAACACCTGGCTTGCCTTCACGTCGGCGATGACAGTTGCGCCAGGATTTTCCTTCAGCACGTCCTCGGCCAGCACCGTCAGCAGCTGATCGCCCCACAGCACCCGGCCCTTGTCATCGATGACGCCGATACGGTCGCCGTCGCCATCGAAGGCAATTCCGAGATCCGCGCCGCGCTCCAGGACCATGGCCATAAGGTCTTCGAGATTCTCGGGAACGGTCGGATCCGGATGATGGTTCGGGAAGGTTCCGTCGACTTCAGGGAACAGCACCTTGTGGTTCGAGGGCAGGCGCATGCAGACCTCGTTCACCGACGGGCCTGCAGCGCCGTTTCCGCAATCCCAGACGATTTTCAGCTGGCGGCCCAGGCTGATGTCCCGCAGCAGTCGGTCTATATAGCCGTCGAGAATATCGACATCCTCGACCGAGCCCGCGCCACTTTCGAAATCGCCTTCGGCCGCGATCCGGCCAAGATCCTGAATATCGGCACCGAAGAACGGCCCCTTGCCCAGCATCATCTTGAAACCGTTGTGGTTCGGCGGATTGTGCGAACCGGTAATCATGATCCCGCCATCGGTCTCGAGGGCATAGACCGAATAATAGAGCATAGGCGTGGCAACGCTGCCGAGCCGGGTAACGGCGATACCGGCCGCCATCAGCCCCTCGACCACCGCCGCTTCCATGGCCGGGGAACTCAGCCGTCCGTCCCGTCCGACAGAAACCTTTGTCCCGCCATTGCGGATCACCCGGGTACCGAAGGCCCGGCCAAGAGCACGCGCGTCATCGGCGGACAGGGTCTCGCCGATGACGCCGCGAACGTCATATTCCCGGAGGATCGTCGGCAGGAACTGATGCGCGCTCATACAGAAACCTTCGCGTCAACTGTACTGCGTCCGACACAGACATAGGTGAAGCCGGCTTCGGCCATCTCGTCCGGGTTATAGACATTACGGAGATCGACCATCAGCGGCTCCTTCAGCAGTCCCTTGATGCGCTTCAGATCGAGCGCCCGGAACTCATTCCACTCGGTGATGAGCACAACGACATCGGCCCCGTCGATCGGTGCGTATGCATTGTCACACATCTCGACACCCGGGAGCATCTCCCGCGCTTCCTTCATGCCTTCGGGATCATAAGCCTTCACCGTGGCACCGGCGGCCTGCAGGGCCGGCACAATGTCGAGGCTGGGGCTGTCCCGCATGTCATCCGTGTTCGGTTTGAAGGTCAGGCCAAGGACAGCAATGGTCTTCCCGGAGACCGAACCGCCACAGGCCGCAATGACTTTATCCGCCATCTGCTTTTTGCGCTTGTCGTTGATATCGACAACCGTCTCGATGATGCGCAGCGGCGCATTATAATCCTGCGCCGTCTTGACCAGCGCCAGCGTATCCTTCGGGAAGCATGAACCACCATAACCAGGACCGGGGTGCAGGAACTTGCGGCCGATCCGGCCATCGAGGCCGATACCGCGCGACACGTCATGCACATCGGCGCCAACCTGCTCGCACAGATCCGCGATTTCATTGATGAAGGTAATCTTGGTCGCGAGGAAAGTGTTCGCCGCGTATTTGATCAACTCGCTGGTCTGCAATGAAGTGAAGACGATGGGGGTCTCGATCAGATAAAGCGGCCGGTAGATTTCCCGCATCGCTTCCTGGGCGCGCTCGCTTTCCGTGCCGATCACCACCCGGTCGGGCCGCATGAAGTCCGCGATCGCAGCCCCTTCGCGCAGGAACTCCGGGTTCGAACAAACGTCGAACTCCAGGTCCGGCCGCACTTCGCGAATGATCCGCTCGACTTCGCGACCGGTTCCGACAGGCACCGTCGATTTGGTGACGACGACGGTATAACCATCCATCGCCGCGGCGATCTCTTTCGCAGCGCCATAGACGTAGGAGAGATCCGCGTGCCCGTCGCCGCGCCGCGTCGGCGTGCCGACGGCGATGAACACCGCGTCCGCGTCCCTGACCGCCGAGGTCAGGTCCGTGGTGAAGGTCAGCCGCCCGGCCCGCACATTGTTGGCGACAAGGTCGTCCAGGCCCGGCTCGAAGATCGGGATTTCTCCGCGATCGAGACGGGAGATCTTCACCTCGTCCTTGTCGACGCAAACGACGTCGTTACCGAATTCCGAAAAGCAGGCTCCGGATACCAGGCCGACATAGCCGGTACCGATCATGGCAATACGCATGAATTCGCTCCGTTATCAGGCGTAATTCTTCAAAAAACTCCGGACGGCATCTGCCATGTCCGGTCGGTCGAGAGCATACGCGATATTCGCTTCGAGGAAGCCGGCCTTACTGCCGCAATCGAAGCGATGGCCTTCAAAAAGATAGCCGTTGAACGGTTGCAGCCCAAGCTGCCGCGCCAAGGCGTCCGTCAGCTGGATTTCCCCACCGGCGCCTTTCTCGAAACGCGCCAGGTCCTCAAACACCTTCGGCTGCAGGATATAGCGGCCGATAACTGCATAATTCGAGGGCGCATCTTTCGGTTTTGGCTTTTCCACCAGACCACGCACCTCAATCAAACGGCCCTTAACCTCTCCCGGCGTGATGACCCCGTACGACTGGGTTTCCTCACGTGCGACCTCCATGGCCGCAACCATGTTTCCGCCGACCTCGTTATAGGTATCGACCATCTGCTTCAGACAGCCTTGGCCATTCAAGATCAGGTCATCCGCGAGTAGAACCGCTACCGGTTCCATGCCGACGAAATTCCGCGCGCACCAGACTGCATGTCCGAGCCCCAGCGGCTCCTGTTGGCGAGTGTAGGAAAATTGTCCGGGCTGCGGGATCGTCGCCTCGACAACCTTCAGCGCCTCTTCCTTGCCACGCTCACCGAGCATGGATTGCAGCTCGAACGCATGATCGAAATGATCCTCTATCGCGGACTTGCCCCGGCCGGTGACGAAGATGAACTCCTCTATCCCGGCGGCGCGGGCTTCTTCAACGGCATATTGGATGAGTGGCTTGTCGACAACCGGGAGCATTTCCTTCGGCATCGACTTGGTTGCCGGCAGGAAACGCGTGCCAAGCCCCCCTACCGGAAAGATCGCCTTCCGCACTGGTACTGGCATATCTGAACCTCTAATCGTTGCTCCGGTCCCCTACCTCGCCATAGTGGTCGGCAAGGCGCCTCGTTATTCGCACACATCCGGCAAAAACCGCAAGGATCGCTTGGCTCAGGAGCCTAACAGAACGTCTTTTGCTTCGTTGATCTGGGCTGCGAGATAGTCGGATCCACCGCGGTCGGGGTGATTGACCATCATCAAACGGCGGTGTGCCTCCCGAATCGCAGCCTTGTCAGCGCCTTCCTCCAGGCCCAAAACTTCCAGCGCCTGCTCTCGCGACATGACACCGGAGCCGGGCGATGCCCGCCTGCTCCGGGTATCGTTATTCGCACCTGCGGCCTCACCGGCCCGTTCCTGCCAGTCAGGCCCATGAGCCGCAGCGAGATAGCTTTCCAGCACGGCGACAGACTTCGGATCGTTCCTGGCACAGTCCGCCAGCAGTTCCAGTACATCGTCAAAGGTCAGAGCGGAGAGCTGCATTCCTGCAAAACGGCCTCGCAACACCTCACCATCCATCGCTCCACTGTCATGGTCGAGACTGACCGCAAGCGTTTCCGTGCGCACCGCGCTGCTCTGCCCGGCGGCCGGACCGCGCGCCATTTTGACAGCGTTCCTGAAACGACGGAATAGTGCGCCAGCCCGCATGAGCACCGGCAATCCGACTAATCCGGCATACATCAACCAGTCGAAACGCCGGAAGAAAATCAGCGCCATCACAAGAACGCCGAGCAGACCAAGCCCGAACCATTTCGCGGTCGCGCGAATCTTTGCCGGATCGGCGTTGATGAACCAGTAACCGATCAGACCAAACCCGACCAACAGACTGCTGCCCAGTATCAGAAACTGCACCTGGCTATCCTCCCGCCGGTCGCCGTCATTTGCCGAAGCGATGGGTCAACTGTAAGGCCGCCCCCCCCCGTTGCGCTGAAAAATCCTGCAGAGCCTTTCTGCCGCCCGCCGCATAAACGGCAACCGCCGCCAGTAAATCCCGGAGCTGCTGGGCACTGTTACCGTCGAATGGGCAGCAGGCGCCCTTGGTCAATCGCGCGATCTGCTCGAATGCGCGCCGTGCGACCGGATCGCCACCTTCGTGAAAGATGAAGACCGGAACCCCGAGAACGCCAAGTTCACCTGCCCGATGACAGACCGCATCGATGTCTTCTTCGAACGCATCGCCGACAAACACGACCGCCTGAACCCGCTCCTTGCCTGTCTCGGAGATGACGTGGCCAAGCAAGCGTCCGATCTGGGTCTGCCCCCCAAGGCAGAATACGCCCGTCATCTCCCGCAGCAGTTTCTCTGTTTCCGTCAGCCAGGCGCTGGCTTTGAACTCACCGAACCCTCGATAGTAAGCGAGTTGCACCGCAAGACCGCCAAGAGCGGCCGTTTCCGAAAACATCTCACCCTGAAGCTGGCAGGCCCGGTCCCAGGAAGGCTCACGACTGGCCGTGGCATCCATGGCGAAGAGCAGACGCCCCGGCCGTCCCGTGGGAACCGCTGCGGGCGCGCTGCGGACCCGGCGCACGAATGCGTCGATATCGGATTGGGACGAGATCGACGCGGACGGCGCCGCTCCCGGCCGGTCAACGATCCCTCCGCTCTTTTTTCGTGTGGTCATCTTCGACGCTTCACTTTCTTCGAGGCTTTAGCATTATGTTGCATCGCAGCCTCAAGTTTCCAACCCGCATCGCAGGGAGATCATAATGGAATTCCGTGTCAGGGCTTTGCTGGAAAAGGATGCGCAGCGCGTGGCGGAGATGGCCGCCGCTTTGTCCGCTCATGAAGGCATGCCGCCACCGCCTTTCGATGCCGACGACGTGATCCGCTACGGTTTCGGCGAACACAAGCGGTTCGACGGCATCGTCGCGGAACGTGATTCAGACCTGATCGGTTACGCCATCTTCATCAACAGCTTCAATATAGGTCTCGGCACGCCTGGCCTCCACATGCTCGACCTCTATGTCGAGGACAGTGCCCGTGGCACCGGAGCAGGACGCGCCCTGATTGGTGCCGTCGCAGCGGAAACCATCGCACGCGGGGGATCCTGGGTGGTCTGGCAATCCCTGCCGACAAATTCGGTCGCCATTGATTTCTATAACCATATCGGCAGCCGACAATACCAAGCTGCGGACTTCGAGCTCAGCGGACCTACATTGAACGAGATGGCTGCCGAGTCGAGCTGGCGCTAAAACTTCAAGAACACCTACGCGGCGCCCGGCCAGACCAACTCCAGACGAATGCCGCCCGGCTCGCGGAACATCATGTGCTTCCTCGGCCCGGCGCCCATGAATTCCGGCATGAACTCGATCTCCACCGCCGGCCAGTCCCGCACACGCTCGGCAGTCGCATAGAGGACATCTTCGCCCGGAACCTCGATGGCAAGGTGGTGCAGGCCGATATTCGCCCGCCGGTCGAAATCAACCACGTCCTGTGAATGGTCAACCTGCCAGAGTGTCAGGCGCAGATTTCCATCCGTGACTGCGTTACGAGGGTAACTCTCGTCCCGCGCCAGTTCCTCCCAGCCGAGCACCTCGACAAAAAACCGGGTGGTCTCGTCCAGATCTCGGACAGACAGGCCTAGATGGTTCAGTCCGGCAGTCACACTCACGGCAGCAGTCCATTCTTGCGGCAGGTGCTGGACATAAAGTCCGGAAAAACAGACAGAGGCCCTTACTCTTCCTGGTCCTCATCCCCTATCACCGATGGGGTCTCGACGGCCTCGTCAGCCGGCTCACTGGAATGCGGCGTCGGTATCCGGTTTGGCAGCTGCAATGAATTCAGCAGGCCCCGGACTTCCTGACGGGCCGCGACATGAGAAAGCTGCGGCTTGCCACTGTCGCCGATCTCGAAGACATCGAGCATGGTCAGACCGCGCAGGAACAACTCGCGGAAAATCACCCGTTCACTGAAACCAGGCGCCACCCGAAAGCCGATCCGCTTTGCCAGCAGACCGACCACGCGCTCCATTTCCTGCTTGTTGCGCGCCGCCAGACTGGAGAGGCGGTTGCGCATCACAATCCAGTCGAGCGTGCCGCCATCGCGGGCCGCTTTCTGTTTGCGGGCTTCCCAGACCATTTCGGAATAGACACTCGGCTTGATGATCTCGCCGGTCCGGCCATCGACGTTAGCCAGCATGTCGAGATCGACGAAACTGTCATTCAGCGGCGTGACCAGTTTGTCCGCATAACCAGTCGCGAGGCGGCCGATATAGGTATCGGTACCTGGACAATCGATCACCACGAAATCGGAGTCTGCCCGCAATTTCTTCAGAACAGCCTCGAAACGTTGCCGGTCCTCCGCCTCTGCTTCCTTGCGGTTCGGCTTGTCGCTGCGGGAGAGAAATACATGCACGGGCATCGGCATCGAAATGCCATCGTTCTTCATCGTCCCAGCGCGGTTCGAAAGATACCGAGTCAGCGTCCATTGCCGCATGTCGAGATCGATGGAGCCAACTTTAAAGCCAAGTCTGAGCAAGGCCACGATCACATGCATGGAGCCCGTGGATTTGCCGGAGCCGCCTTTCTCATTCCCCAATACGATAACCGTTGCCGGATCGTCAGGGCCGAGTGGCGCTGGCGCCTTGGCGCCGGTATCCGGAGATTGGTCGGTCACGTCATCACCTCACGAACAAATGCCTTCGGTTCTTATCCCCGGTCCCCAGCGGCGTAAAGAGAGAAGCCGCATCAGTGGATACGTCATCGCTCACGATCCGCTCTTGTAGAAGCCCGATACGTGCGCAGAACAGGCTTCCTGGAGAGTCGGCCTGCGACTGGCGGCGGTTGAATATCAAGCAGAAGTCGTCGCAAGAAAAACACCCAGCGAACACGTCACCAATATATATGCGCTGAATGTCTTTTTGGCCTAAAAACCAAATTTCTTGATTAAAATAGTGGCTTATTGCAGAGATCTGACCATTTTTCGAAAAAATCTTCCGCAAGCAATTGGTTAGCCAACCAATCAGGGAAAATTTTCTTTTTTTCGAATATTTTTAAACAAGCTGACACTTCACCTAACGCTCCCTTTTTCGTCAACTGGGCATACCATTTGGCGCGGGAGGTCGCGATGAACCTGACTATGGAACACCGAACCGCTCGGTACACCGGCGATATTCATGAGCCTCTCTTTAATCGGGTAGGCACGATCAGCAAGGCGAACGGGCATGACGACCCGCGCTCGCCCGAGGTAGGTCTCTGGGTCTTCTTGCCGAAAGAAACCGATTGCGAGCCAGTGCTGATCCGCCGGCGCGACTGGGAAGAGGCTATGCAGCATTAATCCGATCTCTATCCGGCAGATGCGACATGTGGAACGGAATGACAGCTGAACGTCCGTATCCTCACCCCCGAGGGCGTCTTCATCCTTGCCGGCCTGCGAAGCTGCGTCGCCGGCCACGCCATGCTTTCTGCGGTGAAACCGGCGGCATAGTCCTGCAGGCCGCACCTCAGAAATAACGGATCAGGGTCAGACTGACGAAATCGTCACGCTCCAGCGCCTTGAGGGCATTCTCCCGGTCGGCATTGAGAAAGAAACGGGCAACCGCCTCCACCTTCCAGGCATCCCCGATCCGGCGCTCTGCCTCCAGGGACAGCAGGGTCGAGCCATCTTCGTTATCGACCACAGCCCCGGCAAGGACCGAGGTGTCGTCCACATCGTTGAAGGTCAACCGCGTGCCAACGAAAGTGTCGTTGTTGGCGAGCGTGCCCGGCGCACTGCCATGCTCGTCCCGGCCGTCATACTGATATTCGGCCAGAAACCCGAGATCCATGTCACTACCGCGAATGCCGAAGAGTGTATATTCGAACCCGGCGACAGCGGCGGGGAAATAGTCCCCGTGGCCGCCCCTCCCGATGGCCTCCAGTTTCCAGAGCCAGGCATCGGTGGTGTATTGCAGATCCAGCCCGGTCTGGTCGATCTGGTCGTAATACGGGGTCAG
Organism: Nisaea sp.; assembly: GCF_034670185.1. Lineage (NCBI taxonomy): Bacteria > Pseudomonadati > Pseudomonadota > Alphaproteobacteria > Rhodospirillales > Thalassobaculaceae > Nisaea > Nisaea sp. Next base: position 186,159 of record NZ_JAXMNY010000001.1, on the reverse strand, counting down.
GTTGGACGGATTGGCGGGATCGAGCGCGAGCAGGCGCGGCTCGCGGCTGGTGCCGTGGAAATGCGACAACCCAACATCGAAATCGCCGATCACCTGGGACCAGCGGACGGCAAGGTCCGGGTGGAACTCCTCCGCAGGCGAGTCGTACTGCGCATCGCCAGCGACACGCACGCCGCCGCTCAGCCGGGCATCCGCATCGGGGAAGGTACGCTCACGGAAATAGGGCATGACGAATAAGCTGAATGTCCCCAGATCACTCGGCACCGCAAGCTGGACCATCGGCTGGCCGAGTTTGTCTTCCAGATCCACATCCTCAACCCCGTCGCTCTGGTTGATGATATCCACCAGATGACGGGACTCGGTGACGCCCCAGAACACCTTGTCCGCGCCAACCACAAGATCGTAGCCGTCTCCGATATGCAGCCAGTTGGCCTCCCGAAGATCGACATGAGTGCGGCTGTCATCGTCCCGGTCGACACGGGCATAGGGCACCAGCGAGAGACGGTCGTCTCCTCCGTTCCAATCCGCAGAGAGTTCCGGCTCCAGATAAAAAGATGGACTGACGGCCCTGTTACGCTGCGACCCGAAGGCCGGGTCATCCGGGAACAACCGAAGCTCCATGCCGAGCTCCAAACTGGTTTCTATATTCGGCTCTTCCGCCAGAGCGGACTGAGCGCTGGCGGCGAGGCACAGCCCCGCCGCCGCAAACCTGACGCCTCTGATCATCTGACGCGCTTCAGCCTGTTCTTTTCGAAATCATCCTCCGAGAGCCCAACCTTGAAGCTGTAATCCTCGAAGGTCAGGGTGGTGGACTTGCCGGTCTGGTGGTTGGTCATGTCCATCCGGTGGGTGCGCCAGTAGCGAGCCTGATACTGCTTGTAGTCGAGCATCAGCAGGGTCTTCAGCAGGGCATCCTTACGATCGTAGAACTCGATCTTGCGCGGCTGATAATCCTGGTTGTCCACCCAGGAGATCTGTTTGGTATAGCCAGAATGCTCATAGAGCGGCGTGCGCTCGACAACGAAGCACTCCCTGGTTGGCGCCGCTTCGCCGCAATTCTCGTCCCGCAGCCATGTGTAGTCGTACCGGTCGACTTCCTGGCTCACCAGGTCCTCATAGGCAAACTCGGAGCCGACAAAGGGACCGGACTTGTTCTTGGACGAGATCCGTTTCACCCGCTTCAGGGCCGGCAGGTAAAGCCACTGGTCGTCCGGGTCCAGGATCCTGGTGTGCGAGAGAAAGGCCGTCCCCTCGATATCCCTCGGCTTGTCGAACACCGTGATGCTCTTGTCTCCGACGCCCCGCTCCGGCACTTCGAGGGAGCGGAGCCGTAATTCACGGACGCTGCTCTCTCCCTCGGCGTTGCGCAGGATCATCGACATCACGACATCGCTGTCGCCCCAACCGAGATCCCGCCGGTCGGTCTCCTCGGCAATCGCTCGCCCCTTCTCTTGTGGCGTTTCCGCGTAGGCGGATTGCAGCATCGGGCTGATGGCAAGCACCGCCAAGGCAAGAATGCGCTGAAGTTTTCCCATTTTCTTACTCCGCAGCTTGAGCAAGGGGCGCCTGTCCGGCGTCCCGGTCTTTGCGCCGGCCATCGAGCAACAGCAGCATGGCCGGCAACAGGAGGAAGTCGATGATGATGGCCATGACCAGCGTGATCGCGGTCAGCATCCCCATGGACCCGTTGATCTTGAAAGTGGAGAGAGAGAGCACCGCGAACCCGGCGACCAGGATGGCGGTGGTGACCCAGAGCGCCGTGCCGACCGTCGAGAAGGCATAACGCACCGCGTCCTCCGCATCCTCGCCCCGCTCGACCCGGGCGCGCCGGTATTTCGAGAGGAAATGCACCGTCGCATCGACGATGATCCCGAGGCTGGTCGCGGTCACGACCGAGGACGCCATGCCGACTTCGCCGACTGTCAGCCCCCAGATCCCGAAGGCCATGGCCGCGGGCACAAGGTTTGGAGCCAGAGAAATGGCGCCGAGCTTCATGCTCCGAAGCGCGATGGTCAGCGTTGCGGAGATCAGCAGGAAGGCGAAGAAAGTACCGGTCAGCATGCCCTCGATATTGCGCTTGGCAATATAGGCGAACATGACGAACGGCCCAGAGGCCCGGGTTTCGGCCGCGCTCGGGAAATGATCCTGGAGCCAGGCCGAGGCTTCCTCGTCCAGCGCCCGGAGCTCGTTGGTGGTGATGTTCTCCAGCGTGGCGATGACCCGGACCGCCGACTTGTCGACATTCACCTGATTATTCAGGTCGAGTCCGAACGGCAGGGACATCTCGAACAACAACAGATACTGCGCGGCAAGATCCCGCTCGTCCGGCAGTTTGTACCAGTCCGGATCGTCGCCATGCATATTCTTGTTCAGGCGCTTGAAGATATCGGTCAACGTGAGGACGTGGACGACCTCACCGCGCACCCTCAGGAACTGCGTGAAATCCTCGAGACGGCGGAGATAATCGGGATCGGAGATCCCGCCGCTCTCGGCCGCCGGAATGCTCCACTGGGCCTGATAAATTCCGGAGAGATTATCCGTCGCCCAGTCCGTGTCGTTCCTGAACTGGATGCTCTTGTCAAAATACTTCACGAACTGATCGTTCAACTCGATCTTCGGAATAAAGGCCACAAGTCCGGCAACAAGGGCGAGCGTACCGATCATGATCGGGCCACGGCGCCGGATGACGAATTCCGCCAGCCGCTCCATGGCCACGCTTTCATGTTCCTCCCGCTGCTTGATCCGCACCGGCAGCACCGCCATCAGGGCCGGCAGGAAGGCGATGGAGAAAAACCAGGCCGCCCCGACACCCATTGCCGTGATATTGCCAAGATCCCGAAACGGTGGCGCATCGGAAAAATTCAGCGACATGAAGCCGATCATGGTGGTCAGACTGGTCAGGAAGACCGGCTGGAAATTCACCCGAAGACTCTCCACCAGAGCATCCCGCTTCGTCATCCCGCGCCTCATGCCATGGAACATGCTGATCAACACATGGACGGAATCCGCGATGGCCAAAGTCAGAATGATGGTCGGCGCCGTGACCGACGGCGGTGTCAGCTGAATACCGAGCCAGCCGGCCAACCCCATTGCCGTCATGGCCGAGAATGCGATTACCAGAAGAGTCGCGAAAGTTCCCGAGATGGAACGCAGAAGCACTGCCATGACCAGCAGCAGAACCCCGTACATCAGCGGGATGAGGGTCTGCATGTCGTTCTGGGCGGAAACCGAGAAACTGTTGTTGAGCGCCACCGAGCCGGTGATTGCCAGAGTGATGTTCGGATTGTCGGCCCGGAAATCAGCGACCAGTCTGTCGACATGGGCCATCGCCTCCGGCACCTCCGTCAGCTCCTTCTGGGGCAGCGTGATGGTGATGTTGACCATTGTTGTCCGGGCGTCCGGGGAAATGATCCGGTCCCGCAACAGCGGCTCGGTCATCGCCGCCGCGCGAATACGCTGCAGATCGGAGGCATCGAGCGGACTTCCAGCCGGCACCAGATCGTCAACGATCAGATCGTCTTCTTCCGCCGTGCTGTTCTGGAAATTGGAGATACTGTCGACCCGCGTTGCGAAGGGTACCTGCCAGGATTGCTCCGTCAGGTCCCGGATAGCGGCAAGCATGTCAGCCTGGAACACATCGCCATTCTTCGGCTGCAGCACCAGGGAGATATTGTCTTCCTTGTTGAACACCCGCTGCAGCGATTCAAACGCCTGAAGTTGCGGATTTTCCTTACTGAAGAAGACACGGTAGTCAGTGGAAAAGGAAAGGAACTGGCCGCCGAAGCCCGCCCCCAGTGTTAGCAAAATCGAGACGGCGATAACCGCCCAACGCCAGCGAATGACCCAGAGGGCATATTTCGCTGCCCACCCGGCCTTCCGTATAGCGGAATCCCCGGAACGTACGTCCGACATCGGCCCCTCCTACGACTCAGAGAACGTGCTACTGTCTCTTAGGTGTTAAAAACTATACTACACCGTGCAGTGTACGTAAACTTAGCGGTGTACCGAGAGACTTCAAGGACTCATGGTAAAAATCGATCAGAATTTTCCGGACAGCGAGCCGTTAACCGAAAAACAGCGACAAATCGTTGATGCTGCCTGCAAACTTTTCACGGAACAGGGGTATGAAGTTACCTCGATGGACAAGGTTGCCGCGGAAGCCAATGTCTCCAAGCGCACGGTGTACAGCTACTTCGATAGCAAGGAGCACCTGTTTTGCACTGTCATGGGGGGAATGTGCGCCGGTTTCGGCGAGCCCAATTCCGATGACATCGATTATTCCGGGACGCTTCGCGAAGTACTGACTGATTGTGCACTTCTGATCCTGGCGAAAGTGAACAACCCCGAAAAACTACGATTGATGCGCACCGTGATCGCGGAGGCCGAGCAGTTTCCACTGATCGGGGAAACCTTCTGGAATGAAGGTCCTGGCAAGATGCGCAACGAACTCGCGGGCTATATAGGGAAAATGCAGGACGAGGGCCTGCTGAGGAAAACCGACCCGGCGATGGCTGCGGCGCACTTTCAGGGCTTTGTAACTGGCCCGTTCATGATCCAGAGACTGTTCACATCTTCCTGCGACTGGACAGCCGAAGACGCGATAAATTCGGTCGGCCCTGCTGTGGAGAGCTTTCTGAAGGCCTACGCGCCGGACTGATATGCGCGACTAGAGGCCGGGCCCGGTTATATCCGGCTGCCAATCAGCGATATGGATGATGCTCCCACCAGTGTCGGGCGATATTCAGCCGCCCCGTGACCCAGACATCGTCGAACCCTTTGATGTAATCGAGCAGGCGCGCCAACCCGGCAGCCCGTGCCGGATGGCCGATGAGCCGCGTGTGCAGACCGATCGACATCATCTTCGGCTGCGTCGCCCCCTCCGCATACAGCATATCGAAGCCATCCCGGATAAACTCGAAGAACTGCTGGCCGGTATTGAGCCAGCCCCGTGAGAATTTCGAGTCGTTGTGAGTGAGGGAATACGGCACGACGAGATGCGGGTTGCCATCGACTTCGACCCAATAGGGTAACTCGTCGTTATAGGCGTCGCTGTCATAAAGAAAGCCGCCTTCTTCCACCAGAAGCTCTCGCGTCGCCTCCCCCGGGCCGTGACGGCAATACCAGCCGAGCGGGCGCTCTCCGAGTGTCTTCTGCAAGGAAGCGACGGCGCGCTGGATATGCTCCTGTTCCTCGTCACGCTGAAGTTTGAAGTGCTCCTCCCAGCGCCATCCGTGGCAACAGATATCGAAACCCGAGGACCGGATTGCCGCCGCCAGTTCCGCATTGCGCTCCACCGCCAGAGCGCAGGTGAAGAAGGTGGCCGGCATTTCCCGTTCCTGAAACAGACGCAGCACCCGCCAGAACCCGACCCGGCTGCCATACTCGAACATCGACTCTGCGGCGAGATCGCGGCTGCCCGGCATATTCGGCGAACCCGGCGATTCCGTCAGGCCGGACTCGGAGAACCCGTCACCGTCATGAATCGAGTATTCCGATCCCTCCTCGATATTGACGACAAAGTTCACCGCCAAACGCGCCCCGCCAGGCCAGTGCGGATCCGGCGGATTGGCCCCATAGCCGACAAAGTCGCGCGGATATGCAGTCATGCTCCTGAACTCCCCAACTATACGCGGGGAAGACTAGCGCGTGACCGTCCAAGGTGCGATGCCTTTGGAACTTCTTGGAAATAAACCCACCTGCATTAGGATCACCCCTACAAGTCAACGGGCGAACTGGAGAGAGAAATGGCAGTGCTGATTTTGGGCGGCGCGGGTTTTGTCGGCCTCAACATCGCGGAGGCATTGCTGGCGAAGGGCGAAACCGTCGTCGTGTTCGACCGGCGCCCGATCCCGGCTGCCGCCAAGCGCGCCTTCGAGACGCATCCGGGCACTGTCGTCGAAACCGTCGGCGATGCGCTCAAGGACGGCGCCATCCTCTCCGCCCTGAAGGAAAACAAGGTAGACCGGATGTTCTGCGCCGCCGCGATCACTGCCGGCCCGGAACGGGATGCCAACGCCCCGCGCTCGATTCTAGAGGTCAACCTGATGGCGTTCACCGCCGCTCTGGAAGCTGCACGCGATGCCGGGCTGAAGCGGGTGATCAATGTCGGCTCCACTGCCGCCTACGGCACAACGGCCTTCGGTGACAAACCCTTGTCAGAAGACCTCCCGGCCTGGCCGCACAACATGTACTCGACGACGAAATTCGCCTCCGAATGCATCACCCGCCGGCTCGCCGAGCTCTGGGGGATGGACATGTTCAGCGTCCGTCTTTCAGGCGTCTTCGGCCCTTGGGAAGTCGACAGCGGGCTGCGCGACACGCTGAGCCCCCAGATGCAGGCGTCCCTCATCGCACTTAAAGGCGGCGAGGCCACACTGCGTTACCGGGATATGCGGGACTGGACCTACAGCCGCGACATCGCCGACGCCCTGGTCCGTCTGATCAACAGCGAGAGCCGCCCCTATGACGTCTTCAACATCAGCTGCTCCGATCCCTGGAGCACGGCGGACTGGTGCGAATTGCTGGCAGGCGGTTATCCGGACTTCTCCTGGCGCCTTGCCAAACCGGATGAAGAGCCGACGGTGAACCTGCATGGAGACGTGGACCGGCAATTGCTGGTCAGCGCCCGCCTGAAGGAAGCGCTTGGCTGGTCACCCGATCTGAACCCGGAGCGGAACTTTGCCGATTTCAAGAAATGGGCGGACAGTTACAAGGACTATTGGCTGGGATAAGCCTCATGTACTCATTCCGGCAAAACTCGCTTTTGCGGGAATGGCGGAACACGGTTAACCGCCTGCCCTCTTTCTGAGACACACCATCTTCGCCGTGGTGCAGAACACTTCCATCGCTCGCTCCAGCTCATCCACCGTCGGCATGGTCGGGGCGAGGCGGATGTTGCGGTCGCGCGGGTCGTTGCCGTAGGGGAAGCAGGCGCCGGAGGCCGTAAGCTTCACGCCTGCTTCAGCGCAGAGCTTCACAGTTTCCGCGGCGCAACCGTCGGCGAGATCCACACTGACGAAATAGCCGCCCTCGGGCTTGGTCCAGGTAGCGAGCCCGGTGCCTTCGAAGGCGGCGATCATGGCCTTTTCAACGACTGCGAATTTCGGCGCGATGATCGCTGCATGTTTGACCATATGCGCGGCGACACCGGCCGTGTCCTTGAAGAACCGGACGTGGCGCAGCTGGTTGATCTTGTCCGGGCCGATGCTTGAATAGAACATCCGCTCCAACTGGTCGTCGATGTTGATTTTGGAGGCGGACATGGCCGCCACGCCACCACCGGCAAGGCTGATCTTCGAGGTCGAAACAAAGGTCAGGATACGGTCCGCACTACCCGCCGCTTCCGCCGCCTTCTGGATGTTTTTGACCGTCGCTATGTCACCGGTCAGATGGTGCACCACATAGGCATTGTCCCACATGATCCGGAAATCCGGCGCGGCGCATTTCATCGCCGCCAGCCGATCCACCGTCAGGTCGGAATAGACCGCGCCGGTCGGGTTGGAATATTTCGGCACGCACCAGATGCCCTTGATGGACGCATCTTCGGCGACCAGCGTCTCGACCGCATCCATGTCCGGCCCGTCATCCAGCATCTCGACCGGGATCATCTCGATGCCGAGCCGCTCGCAAATGGCGAAATGCCGGTCATAACCCGGCACCGGACAAAGGAACTTCGCGTCTTTCCAGGGCCCGTCACCGCCCGGGACACCGAACATGACCGCGCCCAGAAGCGCGTCATACATCATCTGCAGGCTGCCGTTGCCGCCCGCAATCACCAGATCCGGGATCGTCTCCATCAGCTCCGCAAACAGCCCGCGCGCTTCCGGGATACCCGCGAGGATGCCGTAATTGCGGTAATCGGTGCCGTCCGCGCCTTTGCAGTCGTCACTGCTGACGAGCTCGAACATGGCCGCTGCCAGATCGAGCTGGGCTGCCGAGGGCTTACCTCGGGTCATGTCGATGTTCTGGTTGCGGGATTTCAGGTTCCGGTAAGCTGCGGAAAGGGTTTCGAGGTCGGACATAGGCTCGATCCGGTTGCTATATTGCGGTGCAGCGGACGCTAGCAGAAGGCCTGTTTCGAGGCCAGAGCCGGATTGTCGAAATTCAATTTAGGATGCGACCGAGAGTCGCCCTCGCTGACCGAACTCGTTAATCAGCCCATCAACCAGGCCATTCGATCTGGCGTCCGATACAAAACGCTTTACCGCCTTGGCGAAAGCCGGATTCCCTGGCTTCACGCCGACCGCCTGACGAACCGCCGTATAGGACCCGTCCATGACTTTTGCGCCTGGCATGCTCGCCGCGTTCTCCAGCAAAGCCGGACGAAGCCCAGCCAATGCATCCAGTTTCTGATCGCAAAACAGCTCGAACGCCGCCTTCAGTCCGGGTGCCCGTTTAAGTTCGGCATGCTTCAGGGCGCGGCTGAGATAGAGATCATAGGCGGACCTGTCTGATACCGCGATCCGTACACCCGGCTTGTCCACCTCTTCCAGGCTCGTAAGTTTCGAGCCGGCCGGTACCATGTAGGTCGCCTCGATCTCGGCATAGGCGCCACAGAACTCGATAGTCTCCGCCCTCTTCGGGTCCTCGGCAATCAAGCAAATATCCCACTCGTCCCGGTCGACAGCATCGGCCACCGCGCCCGGTGAAGGATAGGTGCAATAGGAGATACTGAACCCGAAATTGCGGGCGATGGCCGCTGCGATCGCAGGCGAGACTCCCGATGGATTCCCACTTTCCGTCGTGCCTGTCACCAGCAGCACATTCCCGAGATTGATTCCCGCTCTCAGCTTGCCGGGCTCCATCAGCCCATAATCCTCAATATCGATCATTCTCCAAAGCACTCCCCATGCAGGCGCAGCCGGTCGGACAAAGTTCCGGCGCACGTCACACTATAATGCTCAACTTAATCGGAAGAAAGTCTTTGGATAATAACGATATTTTCGCGACATTAGCTCAAATTGAAACCTTCTCAACGGCAGCCTTGCCCGACGCGCGTCATGGAGACGGAGATAAAGGAATTCTTCGACGCGAATCTCAGGCGTAGAATTGCACCCCTGCCAGCGCCAGATCGGCGTCGAAAGCCCGGCCGATGGCCACGAGACCGATGCGCCGGAGCTTGGACAGATCAAGCGGCGCCTCCAGTCGATGGGCCTCGAAATCGGCAAAATCGAGCCGAACGGTATGCCAGTCCGGGTTGGCGATGAAATCCGCGCGATAGGATTGCCAGGAACGCGTCATGTCTTCGGTGCGCAGGTGCAGATTGTAAGCCTCCCCCGCACCCCGCACCTGCAGCTCGATCCCTTTCCAGCCGGATGCGTCCATCGGAGCCCCGTCCGGATTGAGATCAAGCGCCAGCTGCAGAAAGCCGCCATTGTTTTCGAGGCTCACCTCGCCACGCATGCGAAGCGCCACGTGGCCGTCGACTGTCTCCCGCGTCATCTCTCCCGCCGAAACGCCGCCCATCACCTGATCGGAGACGAGTTGCCAGTGCGTGCCGCGAGACGACTGCGGATGCGGATGAGAAAGATCGTCGATAACCGGAGAGCCGGAAGCCATGGCGAATGTCCCAGGGAAGAGTGAGGTAGCCCCTATCCCGCCGAGGAACCTAATGATTTTGCGGCGAGAGATGAGGATTCTGTTTGGCAGATAGAAACACATGACACGGAGAGTTAGGCCTGCGCCCGCATCCGGAAAGGTCTCCGACACCTCAAATTGAAAGTTGATGCCTCGATCATCGAAGTATATTCCTCACCTATAAGCTGAGCGTTAACCATATTGAATCTGCTCATCATCAAGATCGCGGTGACTGTCTCCGGCAGGGAGCACAATATCTACCAGCCGGTTTTCCAAGGCTCAGAAGGTCACCACCGACGTGGAAAAGGACAGTTCGCAATGAAGATGGTCCGTACCCTCGCAATCCTGCTTGCGACAATGACGATCGCTTCGCCCGCGGCGGCACATATCAAGTGGTTTGAGCCTTTCGACGTTTCGGCCCAGCCCAAGTCCATCGACGCCGTACTGAGCTCCACTTTCGTAACTTTCTTCCTGATCTCTGTCGCCCTTGTGTACCTGTTCTTCGTGATCGACCGTATCGCACTGCGTCACGGTATCATGGACGCGTTCCACCAGCGGCTGAAGGTCTTCGACGGGCTTTCGATCCTGATTATGCGTGGGGCGGCAGGTCTGTTCTTTGCATCGGCGTGGGCCATGGCCGAATTCGGCGGGAACAGTTTCTACCTCGCGCCAGAGCTGGCCGCCGATCAGGACTGGGTGCCCTGGTTCCAACTCGCCATTGCGCTCTGCGCCGTGAGCCGGAGGACCACGCCGCTACTAGGTGCGGGAATCCTGCTGCTCTACGCCCTGGCACTGCACGATTTCGGCGTTTTCCATCTGATCGACTACCTGATCTTCCCGGCCATCGCCTATTTTTTCATGGCGACCGCCAGCACCTCATATGGCTGGAAGAAATCTGGCTTTGTGACCCTTTACGCTGCCACCGGCATCAATTTTCTCTGGCTCTCTATCGAGAAATTCGCCTTTCCGGATTGGACCTATCCGCTGCTGGCCAAACACCCCGGGATTTTGATGGGTATCGACCCCGAGATCTACATGGTGCTGGCCGGGTTTGTGGAGTTCGTGATCATCTTCACCTTGTTGGGCGCGGCTTCGGTGGCGACCCGCTTGATTGCCTTCGCATTCCAGACCCTGCTGGTCCTCGGCATTTTCGAGTTTGGCCTGGTCGATGCGATTGGCCACCTGATGATTAATGCCGTCCTTTTCGTGCTAATCGTCCGGGGCCCGACCGATGCACGTGACATCCTGGTGCTCTCCACAAAGTCGCCACAGATGGAGGCCTATTTCATGACCGGCCTCTACTATCTCGCCTTCGTCAACGCCTTCATCCTTTACTACGGCCTCCATGCCCTGCTGCAAGGTTGAGGCTCAGTCCCGAGACATTGGACGACTGCTCGCCAGTTCATGCAGGCGCTGCGCCCGGAACAAGGCTCAGAGCACCGATTAAGGAAGCACGACGATGAACTTTACCCGCCACGGTATCATACTCTTCACCAGTCACTACGAGGGCTGCGTGGAATTCTACACAGGAACGCTCGGCCTTGCGGTGATGTACACAAAGGACGAACCCGGATCGCACCTCACCTGCTGCGCCCTCGGCGACGCGTACCTGATGATCGAGGTCGGCGGCCCGGCTCCTGCTGCACGGAAAAGCCTCGAACAAAACCCGACCAAGCTTCGTTTCAATGTCGAGGATGTAGAAGCAACCGCGGCAGAACTTCGGGCCAAGGGTGTCGCGATAGAGATAGAGACCTATTCGTGGGGCACAATCGCCAACTTCACCGACCCGGACGGTAATCTCTGCTCCCTCCGCGACGAGGCGAGCTTTCATTAGTCCCGGCCCACCGAAGCCGTGATTTCAGCGCAGCAGTCTCTGCGCCGCAGCGCCATCAGTGCCTTCCCTCCGGCGCATGACCGACTGGAAAATGTCCGAGCTCAGATGACCTGAGAGCCAGGCTTGCAGGGCGGCCAGAGGCTGGGCATCGAACCAGTCCCGGCCGGTATTGGCGAACTGGCGCACAAACGGGAATATCGCATAGTCCGCAAGGCTCGGCCGGGCGCCGAACAATTGAGACTGGACTTTCAGACGCTCGTTCAAGCGCCCCAGGAAAACCGCACCCTCACCGCGATGATAGAGAGGATCGGTTTCCGGCCCATACCGGACGGAATACTTGTAGCGGTCGAGATGATGCTTGAAGCCCCCGTCGCAATCGGCGATTAGCGCGTCCATTTCCACCACGCTCCCGGTCTCCGGGCTGAGCCAGCCTTCCGGGTCATGGCGCGCAAGCGTCCACCGCATGATGTCGAGGCTCTGTTCCAACACTTGCCCGTCGGGCAAGTGCAGGACCGGGACCGTTCCTTTTGGCGAAAGCTCCAGCATCTCCGCGGGCTTGTCACGCAAGACAACTTCGCGGAGTGCGCAATCCTGCAGGCTTACCGTCAGGGCCAGTCGCGCACGCATGGCATAGGGACAGCGGCGAAAAGAATAGAGAACGGGAAGCGGGCTGCCTGAAGTCTCCAGCCCGTTGATGGCGGGGCCTTCAGTCACTTTGCTCCCCGGAGCCGGTTGACGGCACTTTATGCGCGCTACCGATATGCTTCTCGCCCCGCTGCTCCGCCAATTCCACCTGACGTTCACGCTCCTCGAAACGCCTCTTCTGCCTGTCGTCGCTGGTGCTGTGACAGGACGGGCAAGAAACACCGGGGACATAAAGGGATGAAGCCTTGCCCTGCTCATCAATGGGCATGCGGCAGGCATGGCACATATCGTAGCTGCCGAGTTCAAGGCCGTGTTTTATCGACACGCGCTGGTCGAAGACGAAGCACTCCCCTTCCCATAGCGACTCTTCCGGGGGAACGGTTTCGAGATATTTCAGAATCCCGCCCTTCAGATGAAAGACATCCTCGATGCCCTGTTGTTTGACGAACGCTGTGGCCTTCTCACAGCGAATACCGCCGGTACAGAACATCGCCACCTTCTTACCGCGCACGGCCTCGGGAGACAGGCTCTCCTGATCCCTGAACCAGCCCGGAAACTCGCGGAAAGTAGTTGTGTCGGGATCGATTGCCCCCTTGAAAGTGCCGATACCGACTTCATAGGCATTTCGGGTATCGATCAGGATGACATCCGGGTCGCTGATCAGGTCGTTCCAGGCGTCAGGCTCGACATAGGTGCCGACGGTTTCGCGCGGGTCGATGTCCGGCACGCCCATCGTGACGATCTCTTTTTTCAGCCGCACCTTCATGCGAAAGAACGGATTCACATAGGCGAAGGATTCCTTCAGCTCCAGATCGTCACAGCCGGGAATGCTGCGAACATGCTCAAGCGCTGCATCGATGCCGCTCCGGCTGCCGGCAATGGTGCCGTTGATGCCTTCGGACGCTAGTAAAAGCGTGCCGTACACATCGGCCATCCGGCAGGCTTCCAGTAATGCTGGCTGGCGAGCTTCGAAATCCGGCAGGGCGGTGAATTTGTAAAGCGCCGCGACCACGAACGGGGCGTCGTTAACAGGTGCGGCGGCGTGTGACGCGTCCGTCAATTCAGGAAGCTCCTTCAATCCTCGTCTTCAGTCGTATTGCGCGTGCGGCGGTGTGATGACGCCAAATGCACCCCAACGCCAGAATTATATCCCAAGATCATATCACAGACGACGTAACACACTGCGTGGATCGGGAAGTGACACGGGTCCCGGATCGGCTCATCTTGCGTACAAAAGAACTGCGGGAGGAAAAACACCATGACCAGCAAACCCTATTCCGGCATCTGGCCGGTCGCGCCGACGCCCTTCACCGATGATGGAGCGGTCGATTTCGAAAGCATGAAGCGCGTCATCGACTGCATGGTGGATCAGGGTGTGGACGGGATCTGCATCCTCGCCAATTTCTCCGAGCAATTCCTCCTGAGCGATGCCGAGCGGGCGGACCTGACCAGGCTCTGCCTTGAGCACACGGCGGGCCGCGTTCCGGTGATCGTCACCATCTCCCATTTCTCCACCGGCATCGTCGAGACACGGGCGCGCGAGGCGACAGCGATGGGGGCTGCTATGGTGATGATGATGCCGCCCTATCACGGCGCAGCGCTGAAAGCGGATGAGACCGGCATGGTCGAGCATTTCGGGCGCGCCAGCCAGGCCGGCGGTATCCCGATCATGGTGCAGGACGCGCCACTCTCCGGCGTTGCCCTTTCGGTGCCCTTGCTGGTGCGCATGGCGAATGAGATCGAGCAGGTGAAGCTGTTCAAGATCGAGGTGCCCCAGGCGGCGGCAAAACTGCGCGCCCTGATCGAGGCCGGCGGCGATGCCATCGAAGGCCCGTTCGATGGCGAGGAAGCGATCACTTTGCTCGCCGATCTTGATGCAGGCGCCACCGGCTCGATGACCTCCGCCATGATCCCCGACCTGATCCGCCCCGCCATCGCAGCGCATCTCAAGGGCGACCGGGCGGAAGCGAAGCGGGTTTACGAACGCCTGCTGCCGCTGATCAATTTCGAGAACCGCCAGTGCGGCTGGCGCGCCAGCAAGGCGGTGATGAAGGACGGCGGGGTGATTGCGAGCGAGCATGTACGGCACCCGGTGGCGCCGCTGCATCCAGAAACCCGGGCGCAGTTGCTGGAACTTGCGCGGGAGGTTGATCCGATAGCGCTGAAGTGGGGGAAGTAAAGAAGGTCTAAATTGCGGCTTGACCTTCCAGTCGGTGGAAGCCTCACAAACGACATCATGTGGCGGACAACATTCATAGCGGCAGCGATCCTGCTGATGACGGCGCTCCCGTCGTTCGGGCACGGCATGCCAGCACGTGATGGCATCTCGAGCGCGGCTGTCGATAACGCCGTTGGCGCGCCGATAGATCATGCAGAAATCGCTCGGATCAGTGCCGCATTTTGCCCGGACACCGGATGTTCGGACAATCGGATGACGACATGCGCTGACTTGACCGCATCCCACTGCCACACCGGCTTTTATCCTCCGGACACCGGAGACATGGTGTCGGTGGGCCATGTCGGTTTCTCACTCTTCACCACGCCGGATGCGCAGCTCCGGGGAATCAGTCCAGCCGCCGAGACACCGCCTCCACGTATCTGACCGGATTTCAATCACTTCAGGCGCCCGCCATCCGGCCGGGCCGCTGAATTCAGAAATCTATTCAGTTCGTGAAGGAACACACATGTCCTCTTCCAGAATCCTTGGCGCTGTCCTTGGCGCCAGCCTTTCATTTGCCCTGCTCACCTCCGGCCTGGCCCTCGCCGCCGGCTCGCATGGCGGCGGTCACGGTATGCACGACATGAAAATCGGCAAGCCGGGTGACCCCGCCAAGGTCTCCCGAACCATCGAAATCACCATGTACGACAATTATTACGAGCCTGAATCACTGGACATAAAGGAAGGCGAGACCATCCGCTTCGTGGTCCGCAACGCCGGCGAATTCGTGCATGAATTCAACATCGCCACGGCGGCGATGCACGAGGCCCACCGTCCGGAAATGATGATGATGATGGAGCACGGCGTACTCGAGCCGGATCGCATTAACCTTGAGGCGGCGAAGGCCATGCAAGCGTCCATGGGACACGGCATGCATAACGAGGCAAACAGCGTGCTGCTGGAGCCAGGCAAGTCCGGCGAGATCGTCTGGACCTTCCCGAAGCATGCAGACCTCGAATTCGCCTGCAATGTACCAGGCCACTACGAGACCGGTATGCACGGCAAGGTCAAACTGAGCCACTGACGCACGCATGCGCAGTCGCAGAGCTGCCGATAACCATATATTCGACTGGAACTCATCCATGACAATCGGACTGTTGCGCCGGGCCTCTCTGCTCGGTGCCGGTCTGGCGGCCGCGCTTTCTGGCGCCGCCGCCGCCGGCGAATACAATCTCACCGTCGACCGGGTCCCCGTCGACACCGGCACCTTCACGCGGATCGGGATCGGCTATAACGGCGCCACGCCCGGGCCTGTCCTGCGCTTCAAGGAAGGCGAGGATGTCACCATCAATGTGACCAACAACCTCTCCGAGCCGACCTCGATCCACTGGCACGGCCTGATCCTGCCCTTTGAGCAGGATGGCGTGCCAGGGATCAGCTATGACGGTATCGCGCCGGGCGAGACCTTCACCTACCGCTTCCCGATTACCCAGAGCGGCACCTACTGGTTTCACAGCCACAGCGGCTTCCAGGAACCGGACGGGGCCTATGGCGCGATCGTCATCGAGCCGAAAAAGCGCGAGCCGTTCCGCTATGACCGCGAATACGTGGTCCAGCTGACCGACGCGCATCCGCATAGCGGTGATCGCATCATGCGCAATCTGAAAATGATGCCGGACTACTACAACCGGCAGCAGCGCACCCTGTTCGACTTCCTGAAAGACTCGAAAGAAATGGGTCTCGACGCGGCGCTCTCCGAACGAGGCGCCTGGGGCGATATGAGGATGATGCCCACCGACATCGAGGATCTTCAGGGATTTACCCCGCTGATCAACGGCAAAAGCTCGGCACAGAACTGGACCGGCCTGTTCACGCCGGGAGAACGTGTCCGACTGCGCTTCATCAATTCATCGGCCATGACTTACTTTGACATCCGCATACCTGGTCTGAAAATGACGGTCGTGCAGGCGGACGGGAACAATGTCCTGCCGGTTCCGGTCGACGAGTTCCGGATTGCCGTTGCCGAGACTTACGACGTTCTCATCCAGCCAACAGAGGACAAGGCCTATTCTGTCTTCGCGGAATCCATGGGACGGACTTCGTCCGTCCGCGGAACACTTGCCACGGCGGAAGGAATGAAAGGCGATGTTCCTGACCTCCGGAAGCCTCCACTTCTGACGATGGCGGATATGGGCATGGCGCATGAAGGCATGGACCACGGCTCGATGAACATGTCCGGCAGCACTCATACAATGCCGGACGGCTCCACCATGAAAGGCATGGACCACAGCACCATGAACATGCCCGGCGGCACACATACGATGCCGGACGGCTCCACCATGAAAGGCATGGACCACAGCACCATGAACATGCCCGGCGGCACACATGCGATGCCGGACGGCTCCACCATGAAAGGCATGGACCACAGCACCATGAACATGGGTAGCTCCGACCCGTTCTACGCTCCGGGTAGCGGCCTCATGCCGGCAGCGGCGAACGGCGGCAAGTTCCTCTCCTACAATGATCTGAGGACCCAGAAGCCGCTCTACCCCCATCGCGAGGCGACCCGCGAAATCGAACTTCGCCTGACCGGCAACATGGAGCGTTACATGTGGTCGATCAACGGCATCAAATATGCCGACGCCGAGCCGATCCGGCTGCAATATGGAGAACGGGTCCGCTTCAAGTTCGTCAACGAGACCATGATGACCCACCCGATGCACCTGCACGGCATGTGGTCGATCCTTGATACCGGCAAGGGAAAATGGAATCCGATCAAGCACGTGGTCAGTGTCGCGCCCGGAACGACTGTCTTCATGGAGACCGAGGTCGATGCTCCAGGCCAGTGGGCGTTCCATTGCCATCTTTCCTACCACGCCGACAGCGGCATGTTCCGCAAGGTCATCGTCGAGGGTGGCCCCGAGGGTAAGGCCGCCGCACTACCCGTGAAGACGGAGGGCTGAGCGATGTTCACACGATACGCAGCCCTTTCCGCTCTTTCGGCTTTCCTTCTCGCCAGCCCTGCTTCCGCCGAGCAGCTCTTTTGGGGGATCCAGGCGGAGCAACTGGAATGGCGCAGCGGAGAAGGCTCCGAAGCCTTTGCCTGGGATGCCGATGCATTTGTTGGCACAGACGAGTTGAAGGTCGTCTGGCGCAGCGAGGCGGAATACGCCACAGGACCGAACAGCTTCGAGACCCTGGAGAACCAACTCCGCCTGCAGGTCCCGGTGAGCACGTTCTTCGATGCCGTCGCAGGGGTGCGCTATGACAGTCCGGACGAAGGCCCGCACCGGACCTATGGCGTGCTCGGATTGCACGGCCTCGCCAAGCAGTGGTTCGAGGTGGATGCCGATCTTTATCTGTCGGAATATCCGTCCGCCCGCTTCGAGGTCGAGTATGAAGGCCTGATCACCAACCGCGTGACCTTTACCCCGAGCATCGAGCTGGACGTCCCCCTCGCCGACGACGAGGCGACCTCACGGGCGGCCTTCGGCCCG
Source organism: Nisaea sp. (assembly GCF_034670185.1). Classification (NCBI taxonomy): domain Bacteria; kingdom Pseudomonadati; phylum Pseudomonadota; class Alphaproteobacteria; order Rhodospirillales; family Thalassobaculaceae; genus Nisaea; species Nisaea sp. The sequence goes on along the minus strand of NZ_JAXMNY010000001.1, from coordinate 168,449 downwards.
AAACTCGAAGTCGGTGGCCGCCTCAGTTACGACCTGCTCGATCGCGCCATTGCACCCTATGTCGGCGTGCATTGGGAGCGGACCCTTGGCGAGAGTGGGCGGCTTGTCCGGGCGGAGGGAGAAGATGACGACGTGGTCTCGCTCGTCGTCGGCTTCCGCCTGATGTTCTAGACGGACACACCATCGCCCCGGGATGCGATCCGCCTCCCGGGGTGGATGGTGTTCGTGCTCGCTGCGCTCAAGCGGGGAAGTGAATGCGCCGGCCCAAGCCCGCCCCTAAACATTCAATAGCGCGAATGTGACTGTTGATCGCGGGGTGGTCACAATAGGGTTCGCATTCATTTGAGAATTCAGCATCAGGCCAGGGAGAACATCTCGTGCGACACAAGCTTCACATAGGCGCTTTGGCAGCGTTATTTCTTGGCGTCATCACCTTGGCGCCCGGTCTCGCCCGGGCCGAAGGCGACGGGATGATCGTCAAGACGAGTGATTTCGGTGTGACCAAGACTCTCGACCGCCTCGGCATTGCGTTGGAGCGGGCCGGGATCACGGTCTTTGCCCGGATCGATCATTCTAAGGGAGCCAAGAAAGTCGGCCTTGAGCTGCTGCCGACGGCGCTGATCATCTTCGGCAATCCGAAGCTCGGCACTCCGCTTATGCAGTCTAACCCGAAGATTGGCCTCGACCTGCCGCTGAAAGCGCTGGCATGGCAGGCGGCGGACGGGTCCGTGAAGCTCGGCTATACCGATCCCGCGTGGCTGGCAAAGCGCCACGGCATCGCCGACCGAGATGAAGTCTTCAAGAAAATGACCGGCGCCCTCAACAAGTTCACGAACATGGCGATCAAAAAAGGCGGCCTGCCGAAACAGTAGGCACGAGCCCGGTCACACAGAAGCGGAGGCCAACGCCTCCGCAATTTGCCAACCGCCCCGAACTTGAGGAGACTACGCCCACATGAATTCTAGGGGCGGGGAATCCTCATGCGTTTGAAAGACAAGGTCGCGATCATCGTCGGCGCCGGGCAACAACCGGGCGAGACCACGGGGAACGGACGGGCCGTTGCCCTCCGCTTTGCCGAGGAAGGCGCTAAACTCCTGCTGGTCGATGCAAACGAGGACTGGGCCGGGGAAACCGCCGCACTTTGCCGGGAGTCAGGGGCCGAGGCAGAGGTCGCTGTCGCCGACATCACCCGGGAAGAAGACTGCCGCCGTATCGCCGCGGCCTGCGTCGAACGTTTCGGACGCATCGACATCCTGCACAACAATGTCGGGCGCTCGCGCGGGGACAAGCCGACGCCGGAAATGGATGCGGATATGTGGGACGAGATCATGAACATGAACCTCAAGGGCATGTTCATGACCTGCAAGCACGTGCTCCCGGTGATGCGGGAGCAGCGCTCCGGCGTGATCTTGAATATCTCCTCGACCTCGTCGATCGCGGCCCGCAGCACCGTCACCTATAAGACCAGCAAGGGCGCGGTAAACACCATGACCCACCATATCGCGATGGAGAACGCGCCCTACGGTATCCGCGCGATCTCGATCCTGCCGGGCCTGATGGACACGCCGATGGCGATTGAGCGCCGGGCGAACGAAACCGGCAAGGCACGCGACGAAATCCGCGCCTCGCGGGCGGCGGACGTGCCGCTCAAGGGCCATACCGGAACCGCTTGGGACGTGGCCAATGCGGCGCTGTTCCTGGCCTCGGATGAGGCCGGCTATATTACCGGAATCTGCCTGCCCGTGGATGGCGGGCTCACGGCGAATGTTGGGTAGAGGGTGTGTTGGGTAACCCGCGTCAGTAAACCAGCTCGTCGTCGCCGCCGGAGCCGCCGATCACAAGCTCGCCTCTGTCGGCGAGATCCTTCGCAGCCGTCACCATGGCAGTCTGCGCGTCCTCAACATCCTTCAGGCGCATCGGGCCGAGCGACTGCATGTCCTCGCGCAGCAACTTGGCCGCACGTTCGGACATGTTGGAGAAGAACAGATCCTTCAACTCCTCCGACGCGCCCTTCAGCGCGATGGTGAGCTTGTCCTTGTCGAGCGCGCGGAGCAGCGTCTGCACACCCGCCGGGTCGACGCGGGAAAGATCCTCGAAGGTGAACATCAGGCTGCGGATCTTCTCGGCGCTGTCCTTGTTGCGCTCTTCCAGCGCGGACAGGAAGCGGGACTCGGTCGCCCGATCCAGATTATTGAAGATCTCCGCCATCATCTCGTGACTGTCGCGCCGGTTGGTGCGGGCGAGGTTCGACATAAACTCGGTGCGCAGCACGCGCTCCACGTCTTTCTCGATGTCCTTGTTCACCGCTTCCATGCGGAGCATCCGCATGACGACTTCCATCGCGAAGTTTTCCGGCAGGATCGACAGCACCTTGCCGGCATGGGCCTGGCCGATTTTGCCAAGGATCACGGCGACGGTCTGCGGATATTCATTCTTCAGGAAGTTCGCGAGAACCTGCTCGTTCACATTGGCGAGCTTGTCCCACATGGTCCGGCCGGCCGGACCACGGATCTCCTCCATGATATCGCCGACGCGGTCTCCGCCGAGCACCTTGGTCAGCAGCCGCTCGGTCGAATCCATGGAGCCGACGAGAGAGCCGGTCGAGGAAACCTGTTCGGCGAATTCGACAAACAGGCGTTCGACAATGTTGGAGCTGACGGTTCCGAGCCCCGCCATAACCTGGGAGACTTCCTTGATTTCTTCATCGTCGAGCAAAGCAAAGAGCTTTCCAGCTTGCTCTTCGCCAAGAGACATCAAAAGGATGCCCGCCTTTTCCGGCCCGGTAATGCCGCGATAATCCTCGCGAATGCGCATGCCCATATGGTGTGCCTTCTCTGCGGGGTATCGGTATCTTGCGTTAAACTTTAACAATTACCTTAGCATATTCATAACCTGATAAAATAATGGGTTTTCAATTAATCAGGAAAACCTGCCGTCTGCGAGATGGTTGTCCAGCCAGCAGTATCGCGCCTGACCCACCACGAAACGGACAGAAAACCCGCGCAACAATCGGATATCCCGAAACCGGACCGGTTCGTATCACCCGGCGAAACGTTTTGGAGAGTCCCATGTCCGTCATTCACCGTCTCGCCGGTGCCGCCTATGGCACGCATCTGGGCGACCAGATCGCCCTCGTCTCGGTGCCGCTTGTTGCCGCTCTGGTCTTCGACGCTTCGGCCGAACTCATCGGCATTCTCGTCGCCTGCCAGTCCATGGCGCATCTGCTGGGCTCGATCCCGTTCGGCATGCTGGTGGACCGGTGGCAGTTGCGCAGCCTCGCCATTGCATCCTCGCTGATCGCGCTCGCGGGCTTCACCGGCGCCGGGCTTGGTGTCTGGGCCGGCACTGTCGTCTGGTTCGGTGCCGGTATCACGCTGGCCGGGTTCGGCACCGTCCTGTTCGCCCTCACCGCCCTGTCGATCCTGCCGAAAGCCGCCCCGGCGACCGGACTGGCCCGTGCCAATGCCGCCATCGAGACACCCCGCGCGTTCTGCAGTTTCGCGGTTCCTCTGGCGATCGGCCTGCTGGTGGCGGGCATATCCCCGCCGCTGATCTATGCCGCCGCTGCATGTGCGGCTCTGGGCGCGCTGCTCTTCACCGCGAGCCTGCTGACATTCGAGACGAGCCAGGCGCCGCGCGTCTCCAGGATCGCCCAGATCCTTGAGGGCGGGCGCTATGTGCTGGCGCACAAGCTTCTGCTCGCCATCTCCCTCTGCGCGATTTTCTGGAATCTCGCCTTCGCCGCCCTGCTGGTCGTCCTGGTGCCCGCCATCCGGGATCTCTATCACTTCGATCCCGGCGCTTTCGGCGTTGCCCTGTCGGCCTTCGGGCTGGCCGCCTTTACCGGCTCCTGGCTGTCGGGCCGCATTTCCGACAAGCTCGCCCCGCGCTTTGTGCTGTTGTTCGGTCCAGGCAGCTCCGCCATCGCCGCCGCCGGCATCCTCCTGATCGGACCCGAAAGCCCCGCAGTCCAGCTTTACGCCTGCTTCTTCTTCATCGGCTTCGGCCCGTCCATGTGGCTGATCGCGCAGAATTCCGTCCGCCAGCTCGTCACCCCGCCCGCCCTGCTCGGAAGGGTCAACGCGGTAATCCAGACCGCCATCTACGGCGTCCGCCCGCTCGGCGCGCTGATCGGCGGCGCGGTTGCGGGCGCGGCCGGACCGGAGGTCGGGATTGTTTTTGTCGCGCTGGCCTTTGCCGCATCCTTCGCCGTGTCGCTGTTCAGCGGACTGCGGCGGGTGGTGAGTTATGAGAGTTTAAAGGCCCAAAATGCGGTGTGACGTCCCCATGAGATGCGCCATCGTCATGCCCTCCGCTTGCTGCTGTGCCCGGATAGCCGCGATTTTTCCCGCCAACGCCGGGGGCGGAGCAACCTCGTCCTCCCAGCCCGGCACGGCTCGGCGGCCCTCGAACCAGGCATGGAGGCGCGGATGCAGCGCCTCCAGTGGATAGCCGCCGAGGGTGAGACGATAGGCATAGACGAACCAGGCAATATCGATGACGGTGAGCGTATCGCCGAGCAGGAAGGGATGATCCGCAAGCCGCGCCTCCAGCCCTTCGAACGCCGCGCGGAACCGCAAAGCCGAGGCCAGGCAGGTGGCATCGTCCAGGCCGGTCCGGGCCAGCCGCTCATAGAAAGCGATCTCCGACTGCTTTTCCGCGTCCAGCCCACCGCCTTTTCGATAGGCTTCCATCAATGCCGGAGTCTTCGTGCTGCCGGTACGGCCATGGACAAAGCGGAAGCTGAGATGCCGCAAATCGTGGTGCAGCGCGTCTTCGGCAGCCAGCAACGCCGAGATCTCTTCCCGTTGCTCCGGCGGGATCAGGCAGGGCTCGGCAAAGCGTTCTTCCAGCAGGGCAATGATGGCGTTGCTGCCCGTATACACAGCGCCGTCGAGGACCAGTACGGGCACCATGCCCCGCGGGTTGATGGCGAGGAAATCGGGCCCGTAATTCTCGTGGCTCGCGAGATCGACAAGATGCCCGGTCCAGGGAATGCCTTTCAGCCGCAGATGCAGCCGGACCTTCTGCGAGCAGGAGGACATGCCGAAATGGAAGAGATGCACGCCCCGCCACCCGGCGATATCCGCCACCCCGTCACCTGCTTTGCTGACCTGCATGTACGACCTCGCCTTCTGTGTCCCGCCTTCCCCATTGAACGGCCGGACGCGGGCGGTGATCAACAACGATATAGGCAATTCCGAAGAGTGACATGTTGTCTGATCGCGGAGCCCGGAGATGTCACCCACGGGGTGGCAGCCGCCCGCCGGACGCCTATTTACCTGACTGACCGGCAATCCCCTGACCGGAAACAGAAATGCGGAAGATGATGAAACGGACTTTTCTGGCCCTCATGGCAATGCTTGCACTCTCTGTCGAGCCGGGCGCGGCCGCGGCCGCGGAGGAACGCATGGCAGAGGAACGCATAATAGAGACGTTCGAAGACCGTCCCGAGACACGCTGGCGGTTCATCGCCGATACCGTGATGGGCGGGGAGTCGACGGGCAAACTCGATTTCGCCACGGAAAACGGCACCGCCTACGCGCGCCTGACCGGCAATGTCAGCACCGAAAACAATGGCGGCTTCATCCAGTTCCGCACGCGCCTCGACACCCCGCCGCCGGATGGTACCAAAGGCGTCCGGCTCAGCGTGCGCGGCAATAACCAGCGCTATTTCGTGCATCTCCGGACCAAAGGCACCCTGCTACCGTGGCAATATTACCAGGCGGGTTTCGAGGCCCGGGCGGACTGGGCCGAGATACGGCTGCCGCTCACGGCTTTCGAGCCCTCGGGCTGGCTCCTCGCGGACACACCCGCAGCCGCGAGCCTGACCTCGATCGGCATCGTCGCCTTCGGACGGGATCACGAGGCATTGATCGAAGTGCGGGAAGTCGGGTTTTATTAGCTGGCCGGCAGGTCTGGACGACGAGGAGACGGGGCGTTAGGGGCGTGTTCCCTCAATTCTCAAACAACATAATCTTATCGGGTGTAAACTGTGGGCTAAGTGTCGCCTCATGTATTTTCTATGTCTGTTATTCGTTTTTAACATTTCGATTTCCAACACGATCAAACTTAGCCCTCCAGTCTCTTCGATCTATGAGAGTTCGAAGATCTAGGGGAGCGTCTTCTTCGTGCGGGAAGCGCGTATTTATTAAGGATACCGGTGCTTGGGCGACACGCTCTAATTCCTCAACGAATTTGATCGTATCCTCTTCCAACTGCTCGAACCGTCGTGCATCTCGGTTAGCCGCTTTTTGGTAGTCTGCAAACGTAAGAATTATGTCTGTAGGCGCATTTAATTCGCAAGCTTGGCGGAACTTTTCCCACTCGAACCATCCAACCCTTCGGCGCAGGTTGGTCGTTGATGTTCGTTCCTGCTCGGCAAGATCTTCAGGTATTCCAGCCTCACGTGCGATCGTTACAAAATCTGTCTCATGCTTCAAATCGCCCGAATGCCCATCCTCTGGGGACTGAACTCGGATTGGCGTGTATCGTATAACCATCATAATGCGATTCACACGAGTCGGCGATATTCCCGCTTCTGCTAGACATCCAGCAACATTTGTATCTCTTGACGTTACGTATGGATATTGTCCGTGATAGAGACTTAGATGGCATCCTTGAGTACCTTCTAATAGTACTCGTTCGCCAGCCGCGTATGCTATTTGTAGCCGAGGCTGCGTGGGCTTCACAAAATCAGTAAGCTCAGGGTAATCTCGTGCAAGCTTTGCCGTATCCGGCGAACCTAACCTCCCCATAATTCTTCGGGCCGCCGCGGCACCACCGCCTCTACCTGTCGACCCTATAGCTTTCTTTAACGCTTTTTCTTCTTCACGGTCTTCGTCACTAATGATCATCACATTGGGATCTAAATAGATCCGGTTTTTAGAAATAGCACAATCCGATACTTCCTTGACGAACTCCGGAATATATATTGTCGCCCCTGGCCCAATTAATATATCACCCTCACTTTCCCTAGAACCTGAAGGCAGAGAATGATAGGTGTACTTCCCCGATTCGCGCGCAACTTTGTGCCCAGCGTTCGGTCCACCAACACGCATTAGTACGTCGTATTCTTGCGCCAAATATCCGGCAACCTGCCCTTTTCCCTCACTACCGTACTGCCCACCAATCAAAACATCCACACAACGTCTGTCTGGTGAAGGAAATAAACCAAGATATGCTGCGACACGAACAAACGTATCTTCTGTATCCGTACGATCTGTAAAAATCCTAACATCGGCATCTTCACGAAAACTTCTAATATCTTCTTCTGATTTTATCAAATCTACTTCTTGATGCTCACTCTCTTTCGACTCGAACCCACGATCAATTTGTCTTTTTTTAAATCTATCCTCTAATACTTTACGTGTCGCATAAAGATGAACATGCGTTACTTCATAATCTAATTGATTTCGAAAAACCTCTAACTGCTCTGCTTTTCTTATACTATCTACAACAATTGGGGTCTCTGACGAGAGAGAATCGGCAAATTTATCAATCTCGTCCTTCAACCATCTATGATCTGTACTCGAATCTAGATCATCACCTAGCCTTTTTAGAGACTGCCTATCTTTTGATTTTCCTTTTTGACTTGCAATTTTTTGAATAAATGATGATGTTTTAAAAATTTCAAAATTGTAACGACTTTTAAGCAAGCCAGCTAATGCTGACTTTCCATTGCATGTGTGACCACTAATCAATATTATTTGCCTCATCGCCCTCTCCCATTTTTTTCTCAACATTATCGTTGATTATTTTGGCGCACTCCGAAGGAGAAAATTTAGCGGTATTCAGGACCAAATCGGCAGATGGTCCTAGATTTCCGGCGTGAATTTCTGTCTCGTTGGATTTAATCACATCAAAATTTACGTTAACGTCTCTGCCGTCTTCTGGCGCACGAATATAAAACCGGCTTTCGCTAATTCCTCGAGGCGCTTCAATATGAACATGAAAAATCGAAGACTGAAATTCATCTAGAAATTTTTTTAACTGAAAATCCCTCCTTATACTGTCAAAAACCCATACTTTACGGTCTCTATCTTGGTGAATTTCTTCTTTTGCAAGGTCGACGACCCATGACCCACCCGACTCTATATCTAATTCTTCTCCAATATTCTGCAGGGTCTCTCGATCAACATCTCGGCCATTATCTGCTGATTTTTTAGATAAGTATGTACCTGTACTTATTCTTTTATACAAAAAATTATTAACCAATTCTTTCGAAACTGTTGTTTTTCCAGACGCTATCCCTCCACTAAAAACAACTATAATAATTTTATTATTTTTATACTTTATCATATTCTAGTCCATTCCCTCTCCAAATCGGATCGTCGATTGCCTTCTCAATAAATAACTGAATCTCATTCACATATTTTAATTTTCTATTATACTCTCCAGGCGGTGACACGAGCCTGATCGACCAGAGAACATTCAACTTTTCTAATATATTTTTTACGATTTTGAAATCGTCTTCAGAATAACATGATACTGTTGTTTGTTCTGGCAATTGAAGCTCATCAACAACCAGAACTTCAATCATAGTACCCAATGGATAGTGCCGCTTTAAAAGAGCCGACTTATCCGCATCTTCACGAGCAATTGGTAACGATTTATCTTCATAATACCTTCCGTTTGTTTCGCTCTCAAGAAACCCACCAGTTGGGCTGCTAGGTGTTCGGCGAGCCATTGCGACGTTGTATCGGCACAAATCAAACGCGTGCCCATTAAATGCACCAACAGGCACATTTATTGCTACATGCGGAAACCCGCCTTTTAATTTCGCCATTACTATTCGTGGATGCTTGCTTAAAGTTAAAAAAGCGTAATCTCCGAATCCTCTTGCAACATCACTTCTCTTTGATTTAGATCGAAAATGTGAATTATTGAAACCGTCATTTAAAAGGACGGGCTTGCTCTTCAAGCTTTGAGATCTTGCAATGAAAGGAAGATAGTGTAGAGGCGCGAAATGCTGGATATGCGACACGTCAATGTCAGAAAAAAAGTGCATGATTCCTCAAAATATCAATCATTAATTCTCAAAATTTGTTTAAACTACCGCCTCAGCTTCCACAACAATAAAGCGAATTTAATACATTTAAATTGCCCCCAACTTCTTAGCCCGCTCTCCATTCAGCAAAGTGGCTGAAGCGGTGAAATCAGCCACCGCAAAGCGTATCTCCCCCATTGGGAAAACTTTGAGTAAGCTCTATCTTCCCTACTCCGCCCCCACCACCTACATTCCCCTCATGAGCACCCAACTCGACGATCCCCGCCCGCTGCCGCTCCACGGCGCGCAGAAGCCCGACCTGAAATCCGATACCGCGCCGCAGGATCGCGGGCGGCCGTTCGAGATTGTCTCGGAGTACAAGCCCGCGGGCGATCAGCCGGCGGCGATTGCGGAGCTGATCGGCGGGATCAACGCGGGGGAGATGGATCAGGTGCTGCTCGGGGTCACCGGCTCCGGCAAGACCTTCACCATGGCGCATGTGATCCAGCAGGTGAAGCGGCCGGCCCTGGTGCTGGCGCCGAACAAGACCCTCGCCGCCCAGCTTTACGGGGAGATGAAGAGCTTCTTCCCGAACAACGCGGTCGAGTATTTCGTTTCCTATTACGACTATTACCAGCCGGAGGCCTACGTCCCGCGCACGGACACGTTCGTCGAGAAGGAAGCGACGATCAACGAGCAGATCGACCGGATGCGGCACTCCGCGACGCGGGCGCTTCTGGAGCGGGACGATGTCATCATCGTCGCGTCCGTCTCCTGCATCTACGGTATCGGCGCGGTCGAGACCTACGGCAAGATGACGGTCAACGTGAAGACCGGCAGCACCATCGACCAGACCAAGCTGATGCGTCAGCTTGTCGAGCTGCAATACAAGCGCAACGATGCCAGCTTCCATCGCGGCACCTTCCGGGTGCGCGGGGACAGCATCGAGATTTATCCAGCCCACCTTGACGACCGGGCCTGGCGGCTGTCCCTGTTCGGGGACGAGGTTGAGGCGATCCACGAGTTCGATCCGCTGACCGGTCACAAGTCGGCCGAGCTGGAGCAGGTCCGGATCTTCGCCAACAGCCACTATGTGACGCCGAAGCCGACGCTGCATCAGGCCGTAAAACTGATCAAGCAGGAGCTGAAGCTGCGGCTGGACGAGATGCACAAGGCGGGCAAGCTGCTGGAAGCGCAACGGCTGGAGCAGCGCACCGTCTTCGACATGGAGATGATGGAGGCGACCGGCTCCTGTGCCGGGATCGAGAACTATTCCCGCTATCTCTCCGGCCGCAATCCGGGCGAGCCGCCGCCGACCCTGTTCGAGTATCTGCCCGAAAACGCCATGCTGATCGTGGACGAGAGCCACGTCACCGTGCCGCAGATCGGCGCCATGTATAAGGGTGACTTCGCGCGCAAATCGACGCTGTCCGAATTCGGCTTCCGGCTGCCCTCCTGCCTCGATAACAGGCCGCTGAAGTTCGAGGAGTGGGAGGACATGCGGCCGCAGACCGTGTTCGTCTCCGCCACCCCCGGCCCGTGGGAGCTGGACCGCACCGGCGGCGCCTTCATCGAGCAGCTTGTCCGCCCGACCGGCCTGATCGACCCGGTCTGCATCATCCGGCCGACCGAAACCCAGGTCGATGACGTGATCGCCGAATGCAAGACCTGCGCGGCGCTCGGCCAGCGGGTGCTGATCACCACGCTGACCAAGAAGATGGCCGAGGCGCTGACCGAATACATGCACGAGGCCGGCATCAAGGTGCGCTACATCCATTCCGACGTGGACACGCTGGAGCGGATCGAGATCATCCGCGATCTGCGGCTCGGGATTTTCGACGTGCTGATCGGCATCAACCTCTTGCGTGAGGGGCTGGATATCCCGGAATGCGCGCTTGTCGCCATTCTGGACGCGGACAAGGAAGGCTATCTGCGCTCCAAGACCTCGCTGGTGCAGACCATCGGCCGGGCGGCCCGGAACGTCGAGGGCCGGGTGCTGCTCTATGCAGACAAGATGACCAACAGCCTGCAATACGCCATCGACGAGACCAACCGGCGCCGGGCCCGGCAGGAGGAATACAACAAGGAGCACGGCATCACGCCGGAAAGCGTGAAGAAGAGCATCGGCGACATCCTGGAAAGCGTCTATGAGCGCGGCGACCATGTCACGGTCGAGACCGGCTCCGACGAGGGCGAGCTGGTCGGCAAGGACATCAAGCAGGTCATCGCCGAGCTGGAGCAGGCCATGCATGCCGCCGCCGCCGATCTGGAATTCGAGGAAGCCGGCCGGCTGCGTGATGAAATCAAGCGGCTGGAAGCGGCCGATCTCGGCATGACTCTGGACGGCAAGCCGCTGCCCAAGGGCGCCGTGGTCCGGGTCAAGGGCCCGGTACAGCCCCCGAAAGGCAAGCCGGACAGGGGCAAGTCACAGAAGCGCGGCTCTGGCCGGCGCCGCAGTTAATATCCCTTGACGCCTCGCATTTCATAAATCGACTAAAAAGCTGCATAAAAGCAAAGGGTTCAGAGCGATCCGCTTTGTCGCCGCCCGCTGCGCAGAGAATACATCCCGAAGGCATCAAAAGGATTGAAAGCGCAGGCAAAGGTCTAATATCTAGGAGCAATCATTTAGGCCCACCGTAGCCCGCCGCCAGATTGAGGGGGCGGGCCTATCTAGAATCCGGTGTTAGCCACCGTCCTTGGAAGGCTGTTTCCGTGACCGCAGAGTGTCGTCATAAGTTGCCAAATTGTATGCAACTGGGAGTCCCCGCTTGATCGCCCCCCTCGCCCTTTCCATCGGCGGACTCGTACTCCTGCTCGTTGCTGCGGAAATCATGATCCGCGGCGCCGTCGGCGGCTCCCGCATCCTGAAGATCTCTCCGCATGTCATCGGCCTCACGGTCATCGCCTTCGGCACCTCCGCGCCGGAGCTGTTCGTCAGCCTGAAAGCGGCGATGCACGGCCATGACGGTATCGCCGTCGGCAATGTCGTCGGCAGCAATATCGCGAACATCCTGCTGATGATCGGCACCGTCGGAGTAATCTATCCATTCGCCTGCGGCGACCCGGCGATCCGGCGCGATGGCTTCGCGCTACTGCTCTCAACCATCGTCTTCGTGATTCTATGCCATACCGGAGTGATCGAGCCCTGGCAGGGCATCACCATGCTCGGCGTTCTGGTCTGCTTCCTTGCCTATTGTTACATCACCGACCGCCGGAACTGCGCGAACAACGAAAGCATCCACGCCAAGGAAGTGGACGAATTCGACAATCTACCCGACACCATGCAGAAAGCGGCGATCTACACCATCATCGGGCTGGTCGGCGTGGTCTTCGGCGCGCGCCTGCTGGTTGACGGCGCTGTCGATGTGGCCCGGCTGCTCGGTGTTTCGGAGACGGTGATCGGCATTACCATGGTCGCCCTCGGTACCTCCATGCCGGAGCTGGCAACCACCGTGGTCGCCGCCGTGCGCCGGCATAACGATGTCGCCCTCGGCAACATCATCGGCAGCAACATCTTCAACACGCTCGGCATTCTCGGAGTGGTCTCGATCGTCACGCCGATCACCATCCCGGCGGAGATCATGGAATCAGACCTCTGGGTCATGCTCGGCGTCACCACTGTATTCGTGACGGCCGCACTCGGCCTGAAGACCCTCGGTCGGCCGCTGGCGGTGCTGTTCTTCTTCAGCTATGCGCTGTTCATCATCGACCAGTTCGTCGACCTGACCAAGCTGATCACCGGCTAGCCGTTACCTCAGCGCTCGTACAACAGGCTGAAGCCGACCGCTTCGCAATCCTCGTAGACATCGGGTTTGCGCGTGGTGACACGGGCGCGGCGCACCACCGGCCGCGCCGCGATCATCTCGACGATGGCGTGACAGAGGGTTTCCTGCAGATTGAAGCGGCGGCGCGCCACCAGCGCCAGGATCTCCGTGCGGACAAAATCATAGTCCAGCACCCGCTCGATGGAGTCGGCTGCCCCGGTCGGGTCGACATCGACATCCATCTCCACGCTGACCAGCACACGCTGCGGCGTGCCCCGCTCGAAATCATGGATGCCGATATCCGCGATCACCGCGAAATTCTCCAGCAGGATTCTTGCATTCGTGATCGGCACGCCTAGCGGCCTCCCTCGCCCTGAGTGTCAGTATTGCCCATGAAGGCGACGTCGCGCGGCATGGCCTGCAGGACCTGGCCGCCATCAATGGTGATGCACTGACCGGTGAAGGCGGACGCCGCGAGGATGAAGCGCAATGCCGCCAGGATCTGCTCCGGCGTCGAGCCGCGCCCGAGCATGAGAGATTTTTGGGAGCGCTCGAATTCCTCCTGAGACTGCGGCCCGCTCGGCAGGGTCACGCCGGGCGCGATGCCAGCCACCCTGATATCCGGCGCCAGCTCCATCGCCAGCATTTGCGTCATGCCGTGCAGCGCGAATTTCGTCAGGGAATAGGAAAGATAGTCCGGGTTCGGGCCGAACACCTTGTTATCCAGCAGGTTCACGATGCAACAATCGGTGCGGGGGCTGATGCCCTCTCCAGCCTGTCTGCCTACAATTTCGGCAAAAGCACGCGATAGAAGTGCCGGCGCCCGAACATTCACGGCATGATGTCTGTCGATCAATTCTGCCGTGAGATTGCCCAACCGGTCATCCTCGAACAAAGCAGCATTGTTCACCAGCAGGCCGAGCGGCGGCGCGCCGTCGACCGCGCGGTCAATCAGGCGGAGAACGGCGCCCGGGTCAGAGAGGTCGCACTGCAGGGCCTCGGCCGTGCCTCCAGCGGCGCGAATCTCGCCGACCAGAGTCTCCGCGTCAGTGCGCGAGCCGTTGAAATGCACCGCCACATGCCAGCCATCCTTGGCGAGTCCCCGGCACAACTCCGCGCCGACACGGCGGGCGCCTCCGGTCACAAGGGCTGTCCTTTTTTCAGCAGCGTTTCTGGTCATCTGGAAACAGGCTTCACTCATGCAGTCAAAATCAGCTTTGCCGACCCTATCCTTGTGCGCCGAGCGCGAAAAGCCACGACTGCGTTAGGGAGAATTTTTTGCACATTTTGCATCAATAGCCACCAAAGACACGAATGAGTCATGACTTCGTCACAAATAGTGATCAGAATCAGCGTTCTAGAGTATTTTTTGTTATGTTTCAATAGGTTACTGTATTTGCTCAAATTTTGAGCAATGCGGCCAAACTGAGAGAAAATGGGTCCTCGGGCCCTGCACACGAGAGTTATTCACAGCCTTGTCCACAAATATCGGGGATAGAGTCCCGGGCACTAACGTTAACCTTAACTCCCGTTCTGGGTTTGCTGGCGACAGCCCGTTTCCGGCTACGATCAGATCGGTTACAAAGACGGTATGTCGACAACAAAACCCGAGCCGGATCTGCCGGAACAGCCCCCTTCAGCGGGGCCGAAAACGGATATCGCGCGGGGCGTGAAGGTGATCCAGCAGCAGGTCAAACTGCTGCCAAACGCGCCCGGCGTCTACCGCATGCTCGATGCCACCGGCGACGTCCTCTATGTCGGCAAGGCGCAGAGCCTGAAAAAGCGGGTCGCGAACTACACTTTCCCGGCCAAGCTGCCGCACCGGATCTTCCGCATGGTCAGCGAGACCATGCGCATGGAATTCGTGCGCACCCATACCGAAGTCGAAGCGCTGTTGCTCGAAAGCAACCTGATCAAGAAGCTGCGGCCGCGGTTCAACGTCCTGCTGCGCGACGACAAGTCCTTCCCCTATATCCTGCTGACCGGCGACCACGACTGGCCGCAACTGGTGAAACATCGCGGCGCCCGTAACCGCAAAGGCGACTATTTCGGCCCCTTCGCCTCGGCCGGCGCGGTAAACCGCACGATCACCGCCCTGCAGCGCGCCTTCCTGATCCGGAACTGTACTGACGCAACCTTCGCCAGCCGGACCCGGCCCTGCCTGCAATATCAAATCAAACGCTGCGCCGCGCCCTGCGTCGATTATGTCGGCAAGGAGGAGTATGGCGAGCTGATCGAACAGGCAAAAGCCTTCCTGACCGGCTCCAGCCGGAAGATCTCGCAGCAGCTTGCCGTGCGCATGCAGGAGGCGAGCGACGCGCTCGATTTCGAAAGCGCCGCCCGGTACCGCGACCGGATCAGGGCACTTGCCCACATCCAGGCGCATCAGGACATCAATGTCGAAGGCGTCGAGGATGCCGACGTGATGGCCCTGCATGGCGAAGGCGGCTCCGCCTGTATCCAGGTGTTCTTCTTCCGGGGCGGCAGCAATTACGGCAACCGGGCCTATTTCCCGAGCCACGACAAGAGCCTGGAGCCGGGCGAAATCCTTGCCGCCTTCATCGGCCAGTTCTACGACAACAAGCCGCCGCCGAAGCTCGTGCTTGTGAGCCACGACATGCCGGAACAGGAGCTGATCGCCGAGGCTCTCAGCACACGGGCCGACCGCAGGGTCGAGGTGTTGCGCCCGCAACGCGGCTCTAAGCGCAAGCTGATGGAGCATGCTCTGTCAAACGCCAAGGAAGCTCATGCGCGGCGGCTGGCGGAAAGCGCCTCCCAGCGGCGCCTACTTGACGGGCTTGCGGAGGCGTTGGATCTGGACGGCCCGCCGGAGCGGATCGAGGTCTACGACAACAGCCACATCCAGGGCACCAACTCGATCGGCGCCATGATCGTGGCCGGCCCGGAAGGCCTGATGAAAAACGCCTATCGCAAGTTCACCATCCGAAACGTGGTGCCAGCGGATGCCCCTTTGCCGGAGGTGCCCGAGGCCGATGAGAACGGCGACGCGCCGGTTCAGGCCGGTGACGATTACGCCATGATGCGGCAGGTCCTGACACGGCGGTTCAGCCGGGCACTCAAAGAAGACCCGGACCGCAAGTCCGGCAACTGGCCGGACCTGGTATTGATCGATGGCGGTCAGGGCCAGTACACGGCCGTGCGGGAGGTGTTCGACGAGCTTGGTATCGAGGATGTCGCGCTTGTCGCCATCGCCAAGGGGCCGGACCGGGATGCCGGACGTGAACGGTTCTTCTCAGGGAAGCGCGCGCCCTACTCCCTGCCGATCAACGATCCGGTTCTGTATTTCCTGCAACGCCTGCGGGACGAGGCCCACCGTTTCGCCATCGAGACACACCGGGCGAAACGGACCAAAGCCATCGGCCAGTCGAAAATCGACGAGGTCCCCGGAATCGGTGCCAAGCGCAAGAAGGCATTGCTGCATCATTTCGGCTCCGCCCGGGAAGTTTCCCGCGCCGGACTTCAGGATCTCGAAGCCGTCGACGGAATTAGCAAAACTGTAGCCAAAAAAATCTATGATTTCTTCCATGATGAGGGCTGATTGGTGTAGCGTCTCGGCAATGGAATACGAGGATGGAATCACCATCCCGCACACTCTTCAGACCGACGCAGAGATATGACCGGCCTCCCCAATTTACTCACACTCTCCCGCATCCTCGCGATCCCCCTCATTGTTGGGTTCATCTGGTATGGCGAGGATACGTACCGCTGGATCGCTTTCGGTCTCTATGCCTTTGCCGGCATTACCGATTATCTGGACGGCTATCTTGCCCGGTCGCTGAACCAGCACTCCGATTTCGGCCGACTGCTTGACCCGATCGCGGACAAGCTGCTGGTCGGCGCCGTTCTACTGATTCTCTGCGCGCTCGACCATATCTCCGGCTACAGCCTGTTGCCTGCGCTGATCATTCTGCTGCGGGAAATCCTGGTTTCCGGCCTGCGGGAATTCCTGGCGGAGATTCAGGTTCGCATGCCTGTGAGCCGGTTGGCCAAATGGAAGACGGCCTTCCAGATTGGTTCGCTCGGCTTTCTGATCGTTGGCGCGGCAGGCCCCGGATGGCTACCGACCGTGCTGATCGGCGAGGGTCTGCTGTGGGCGGCTGCCATCCTGACCCTGATCACAGGTTACGATTACCTGCGCTCCGGCCTGCTGCATGTGACCCCGGAAGCGGAAGCCGAACGGGCCCGCCGGAAATCCGGGGACACCGGTAAAACCGCCGCAAGTAAAAGCGCTTCTGCTGATGCATGACTTGAGTCCGGGCCATCCGGCCCACTAGACTTGCCCCATGAAAATTTTTGGCCTTGTTGGATGGAGCGGCAGCGGCAAGACGACCTTGCTCGTCAAGCTGCTCCCTGAACTTGTCGCCCGCGGCGTCCGCGTCTCGACCATGAAACATGCTCACCACGCGTTCGACGTGGACAAGCCGGGCAAGGATTCCTTTGAGCACCGCGCCGCCGGGGCCAGCGAGGTGCTGGTCACCTCGGCGAACCGCTGGGCCCTGATGCACGAAAATCGCGGCACGCCGGAGCCGACCATCGAAGAGCTGGTCCAGCATATGAGCCCGGTCGATCTGCTGATCATCGAGGGGTTCAAGGACCACGCGCATGACAAGATGGAAATATACCGGGCGGCAACCGGCAAGTCCCTGATCCAGCCGAACGATCCGCTGATCAGGGCCGTGGCATCGGATGGCCCGGTCGCCGCCGCGACTGTTCCCGTGCTCGATTTGAACGATATTGCAGGGCTGGCGGACTATATTCTCGACTTCACTGGATTATCGAAAGCCGCGTGAGCCATGTCGCAACTGACAGATGACTGCTTCGCCTTTGGCGGGAAGCTGATCCCGGTCGCAGACGCGCTTGCCCGGTTTCGCGAGATTCTGGTCCCGGTGGTTGAGCCGGAAACCGTACCGCTCGCCGATGCCCTCGGACGCGTGCTGGCAACCGACGTCATCGCCGGCCGGTCCGTGCCGCCGCACGACAATTCAGCCGTGGATGGTTTCGCCGTCTATTTCGACGATCTGGCCGAAGGGGCGGATACAGTGCTGCCGGTTACCGCCACCATCGCGGCTGGGCATCCTCTGGACGGCCCGCAGAGACGCGGCACGGCCACAAAGATCTATACCGGCGCACCGATGCCGACCGGCCCGGACGGAACATCCCCCGATACGGTACTGATGCAGGAAGACTGCCGCGTCTCCGGTGAGCGCGTCGTTATCCCGAACGGTATCAAGCGCGGGGCAAACCGCCGCTTTGCCGGTGAAGACGTGAAGCAAGGCGCCCGGATCTTGGATGCCGGCATTCGTCTGCGGCCACAGGATATCGGGCTTGCCGCCGCCGTCGGACGGACAGAACTCAGCGTTTGCAAGCCCCTGCGCGTGGCGATTTTCTCGACCGGCGACGAGGTGCGCGATCCCGGGACGGACGCCCCCGACGGCACTATCTTCGATTCCAACCGGCACACCGTCTCTGCCCTGCTGCGCGGCCTCGGATGCACGGTGATCGACATGGGCATCCTGCCCGACAGGCTGGACACCATTCGCGGCGGGCTTGAAGGTGCGGCAGGAAAAGCCGACATGATTTTGACGACGGGTGGCGTTTCCACCGGTGGCGAGGATCATGTGCGGAGCGCTGTCGAAGCTCTGGGCTCCCTGCATTTCTGGCGCCTCGCCATCAAGCCGGGGCGGCCGGTTGCGCTTGGCCAGATCGGCAAGGTGCCTTTTATTGGCCTGCCCGGAAATCCCGTTGCCGTGATGGTGACGTTCCTCCGGGTTGCGCGGCCATTGATCCAACGGCTCGCCGGAGCCATGGATAAGGACCCGGCACTGTTTCCCGTCCGAGCCGCCTTCGGTTACAAGAAGAAGCAGGATCGGCGCGAATATGTCCGCGTCACCCTGAAGCTCACCGGCGCGGGCGATCTCGAAGCCGTTAAGTTCGACCGGGAGGGGGCCGGGATACTCTCCTCAATGGTGGCGGCCGACGGGCTTGTCGAGCTGCCGGAAGACTGCACCGGCGTTACAGCCGGAGATATTGTCGACTACCTGCCCTTCAGCGAGGTTGGCCTGTGAAGATTTTGTATTTCGCCTGGATGCGCGGCAAGACCGGCATCGGAGAAGAAGATGTCTCTCCGCCCGAGACAGTGACCGACGTTGCCGGCCTAGTGGCCTGGCTGAAAACCCGAGGCCCCGGCTTCGAGGACGCGTTCTCCGACATGAAAGTGGTGCGGGCTGCCGTGAACCAGGAATTCGTTGAACTCGACGCGGCGGTCGGCGGCAATGACGAAGTCGCCTTCTTCCCGCCGGTGACGGGGGGCTGATGCCGTGATCCGGGTGCAGAAGCAGGATTTCGATCTCGCCACCGAACTCTCCGCGCTCAGTGCCGGGAACCACAATATCGGCGGCATCACCAGCTTCGTCGGGCTGGTCCGAGACATGGCCGATGGCGAGCAGGTCGGCGCCATGACGCTGGAGCATTATCCCGGCATGACGGAGAAGATGCTGGAACAGATCGAGGCGGAGGCCAACAAGCGCTGGTCGCTCGAAGCCAGCCTGATCATTCACCGCTACGGCCGGATGGAACCGGGCGAACAAATCGTCTTGGTCGCCTGTGCCTCTCCGCACCGGGAAGCCGCCTTCGAAGCCTGCCATTTCCTGATCGACTGGCTCAAAACCAAGGCGCCGTTCTGGAAACTCGAAGAAAAAGACAGCGGCGCAGCCTGGGTCGATGCACGGGAAAGCGACGCCGACGCAACTGCGAAATGGGACAAGGCGAACACCTAGCCCCTAGGACGCCTCCAAACTCGAGACCATAGCCTTCCCCGCAGTTTCAATGTGCATCACGAGGCAGGACACGGCGCTATCTTCGTCTCGTTTTCTGCAGGCAAGGAGCAAGTCATGGTGCTCGGCATTCGAGCGGCTCGCATAATCCAGCGTGGCGATCGTCATGCTCAGATACCTGTTCGCCGCCTGGCCCAGCATGTCGATGTGGCTTAGGAGCCGAGGGCGCGCAGCCGGAGCATAGAGCGTCTTGTGAAATGCCGCATTCAGCATGCCATATTCCGATGCAGGCGCGCGCTCGATGCGATCCTGAACTGCCGCCGCCCGATCAATTTGCGAATTGCTCAATTCCGGCAATGCGATCCTGAGCGCCAGGCTCTCCGCGGCAACCCGCATCTCGAATATCTCTTGAACGTCATCTACGGAGATCGGAGTCACTCTGGCGCCCCGGCTCGGGTCGAGCTGGACGAACCCCTCGCCTTCCAGAAGCCTCAGGGCGTCACGTACCGGCATCCGGCTGGCCTTGAAACGCTCTGCCAGATGCTCCTGACGCAACGGACTGCCCGGCGACAATCGGCCTGAAATAATCTCATGACGGAGCCCGGAAACGATGTCCGCCACGGTCCCGCCGCGTCGCCTCAACACCCGGCCATGCATTTCGGTTACTTTTTCCACGTTACTCATAATTAAACCTAGCGCGTTTGAATAATTGACAAAATCTCTTTTTGTATCCAATTTTTATTTTTGCATCCAAAAGAGATCCACATGCGCTCCTCAATCGTCATTTCCGCATTCGTCGCGGTTGTTGTCGGCTTCGGCGGATCGGTCGCGGTCGTTCTGGCGGCAACAAAAGCCGTTGGCGCCACGGAACTTGAGACCGCCTCCTGGATCGGAGGCCTATGCCTCGCCATGATGGCGACGTCCGGTTTCCTGAGCGTTCGCCACCGGCTGCCTGTCGTCACGGCCTGGTCGACGCCAGGGGCCGCGCTGATTGCGGCGACGAACGGTGTAAACATGAGCAGCGCGGTTGGTGCCTTCCTCGTTGCCGCAGCTCTTGTCCTGGCCACTGCCGCTTTCCGCTCCCTTGGCGCACTTGTCGAGAAACTTCCGTCAGCGATCGCATCCTCCATGCTGGCAGGCGTTCTCTTTACCTTTGTGCTCGAAATATTCGGGGCACTTCAGGGGAGCCCAGCACTCGTCCTGCCTCTGGTCGGGGGCTTCATGGTTCTCCGGCTGGTCTCGCCGGCATGGGCAGTCTTGCTGGTGCTCATTGGCGGCATCATGTTGGCGCAGGGTCTGGGGATGATCGGTTCAATTCCTGCACTCGGCCTTTCGGAGTTCACGTTGATCCATCCGACCTTTGATCCCGCGGTGCTGATCGGGGTCGGGGTCCCGCTATACCTTGTGACCATGGCGTCGCAGAACCTTCCCGGTGCAGCTGTTCTGCGCGCCGCCGGATATCACGCGCCGATGCGCTCCATCCTGACGGTGACCGGCCTCGCCTCGCTCCTGACCGCCCCGCTCGGCGCCCACACATCCAATCTTGCAGCAATCACTGCCTCGATCTGCACAGGACCGGACGCCCATCCCGATCCATCCAAACGATGGCTCTGCGGACCGTTTTATGCACTCGGTTACGGCTTCCTCGCCATCTTCGGCGCATCGGTCGTGGCTGTGTTCACCAGCTTCCCCGAAGCGCTGATCCTGACGATAGCCGGGCTCGCGCTTCTCGGCCCGTTCGTGGGAGCGATCGGCAACGGTCTGGCGGAAGAACGCCATCGATTTGCCGCCGCCGTGACCTTCGTCGTTACAGTTTCCGGGATTGGCCTGTTCGGTATTGGGTCCGCGTTCTGGGGGCTTTTAGCCGGACTAGCCGTTCTCGGGCTTGATCGCCTGAAAGCCATGATTGTCCGATAGTCGCGGCAGACACGTTGTCCGTCGGCCTGGAGACGTCAAAACGAGTTAACGGAATCGCCTTCTATGCCTGCCATTTCCAGTTCGACTGACCGAAAATCAGGGCCCTAACGTGGAAGCTCGAAGAAGAAGACAAAGGTGCCGAATGGGTGGATGCGCGGGACAGCGACAAGGACGGCGCATATAAGTGGGACTGAGCGCCTGACGCTGTGCCTTTCCCGTGCCCAACTTGTCGCTCATAGACTATTTTTTACCGCCCACGAAAAACTTACCCAAAAACGATGCAGCCCACTGAAATAGCAAGTTAAATTTCGCCTTTTCCTATGCGAAAACTGCATGCGCCCCATGCATAAAACGCAATTGCTGGCAGCGTCTCCGTCACCCATACGGGGGGCGGCAATTAAACGGGCCGATTGGCCGTTTGCGACACCCCGCAAACGGCCTTTGCTCTTCCCGGAGCAGCGCTTGCCCGTCGCCGGATGAGAAACCGACGATGTGGCAGGGAGACCGGCGATGAGCATTCGCTTGGTAGAGCGCGATTTACTTGATGTGGCGACGGAGTGCGGCCTTGAGGATTATCCTTATTGGGCCGGAAGCGAGCGCCGCATTACCGACGCGGATATCCAGCGCGCGCTGGCCGAAGAACGGCTGATCGCTCCCGACGACAATCGTGACCCGAACACCCCGATGAAAGCCGAAGATCATGCCGCGCGCGTCGCCTGGCTGGTCCGCCACGGCGACCGGAAGCGGATGAGCATCATTATCCGAAACGGGCGGCTGTGCGACGGCAACCACCGTTTTGCCGCCTGCCTCTTCGCCGGGATCGAGCGTGTGCGCTGTGTCATGATGGAAACCGGCGAACTGGCCGCGGCAGCTTGACCCTGCCCTCTCCGAGAGTCTGTTGTTAACCACCGGAGACCGGCGCTAGAGTCCAGAGTGTCCTTGCCTCCGGAGATTCCCATGATCGGTGCCATTACCCTGCTGCTCGGCTGTCAGCTGCTGGGAGAATTATTCATTGCCGCCACCGGCTGGCCCCTGCCCGGCCCTGTCGTCGGCATGGTTATCCTGTTCACGGGCCTGATGATCCACGGCAAGGTGCCCGCGCCGGTCGCCGCCGTGTCCGACACATTGCTCCGCAATCTGTCCCTACTGTTCATCCCAGCCGGCGTCGGGGTGATGCTTCATCTGAGCCTGATCGAGCGTGAATGGATCGGTGTTACCGCCGCACTGATCGGCAGTACCGCCATCACTGTCGTGCTTACCGCTCTGCTCATGGTTGGCCTGAAGAAATTTACCCGAGTGGGTCAGGATAGCGTCGGGGGAGACAGCTGATGGAAGGCGACTTCAGCGACATCTGGGTTTACCTGTCGGCAAGCCCTCTACTGCATCTGTTCCTCACGCTACTTGCCTATCTCGGCGGGCAGAAACTCTACGAACGGCTTGGCATGCACCCGCTGGTCAACCCGGTGCTGATCGCGGTCATCGTCCTAGTGGCGATACTGGTCGTGACCGAGACTCCCTATCTGGTTTATTTCGAAGGCGCACAGTTCGTGCATTTCCTGCTCGGCCCTGCCACGGTCGCCCTCGCCCTGCCTCTTTACCGGCAAGTCTCCCGCATTCGTAAAGACCTGGTCCCGATCCTGCTCAGCGTGATTTTCGGCTCCCTGGTCGCGACCGGCAGCGCCGTCGCCATTGGCTGGGCCTTCGGTATCTCCGAGGCGACCCTGATTTCCATTGCGCCAAAATCCGTGACCACGCCGGTTGCCATGGGCATCAGTGAGAAACTCGGCGGCCTGCCCTCTCTCACCGCTGTCTTCGTCATTCTGACCGGCATTCTCGGCGCCATGATCGGCCCGCTGATGCTTGACCTGTTCCGCTTCAAGGACTGGGCTGCGCGCGGCTTCGCCATCGGCATCGCAGCACATGGCATCGGCACCGCCCGGGCCATGCAGGTAAGCGAGATCGCAGGCGCCTTCTCCGGCCTCGCAATGGGATTGAACGCGCTCGCCACGGCGATCCTGCTGCCGCTGCTTTGGCAATTGTTTTTCTAGGCTGGTGAATGACCCATACGGCGCACCTTAACAAGCCAGCCGCAGGCATCGCCTTGGTCCTTGCAGCGATGATTTCGATGTCGATCAACGATGCCCTAGTCAAGAGCCTGTCTGGCAACTATCCGCTACATCAGGTGATCTTCACACGCGCTCTGATCGGCCTTGCTCTCTGTCTCGTCTTCGTCCGCTTCGAGGGCGGCTGGGCCATACTGAAAACCCGCCAGCCCGGCCTTCACTTCCTCCGGGGCCTGTTGATCGTCATTGCCAATTCCTGCTTCTTCGCGGCCATCGCCGTGGTTCCGCTCGGCGAAGCGACCGCAATCTTTTTCGCGGCCCCGCTCCTGATCACCCTGTTTTCTGTACCGGTGCTCGGCGAGCGGATTGGACCGGTCAGACTGGGCGCGGTTCTCATCGGTTTCGCCGGCGTGATGATCATGCAACGCCCCTGGGCCGATGCGGGCAACCTCGGCGTCAGCCGGATTGTCCTCCTGTTGCCACTGGTTGCGGCCAGTGCCTACGCCCTGCAACAGGTCATGACCCGGCGCCTCGGCCTGGTCTCAAAGGCTTCGGCGATGGCGGTATATATCCAGGCCGTTTTCGTCGTGGTTTCGATTGCTGTCGGCGCGATTGCCGGAGATGGCAAGTTCGCTGCCGGACTGGAGAATCCGAGCCTGCTATTTCTACTTCGGCCCTGGGTCTGGCCCGAAGCGCCGGATATCTGGCGTTTCCTTGCCCTCGGAGGGAACATCGCCGTTGCCAGTTACTGCATTTCGGCAGCCTACCGGATGGCAGATGCCGGAACCCTGGCTCCCTTTGAATATACAGGCCTGATGATGGCCGTGTTCTGGGGCTGGGTGATCTGGGGCGAAGCCCCAGGCCCCGAAGTCGCGTTCGGGATTGTTCTGATCGTTGCCGGCGGCCTTGCCGTTTTCTTCCGGGAACGGCACCTGGCCGCACGCCTGACGCCGCAGCCGGATACCTGAAAAACAGCCACGGCTGACACTGAACGCCCGATCTCTCGGAACTGTCCCGCTTGCGCCACACGCCCCGGAAAGAGACGGCGCGTCGGGACAAGACACGATGTTTTTTAAGGCCTAGTGTCCGGCATATGACCGATACATCCGCGACAGCCATCAACCGCCCGACCTTCGGGATTGCCCTCATTCTGGCCGGAATGCTTGCGATCTCCATCAATGACATGCTGATCAAGGAACTCTCCGGCGGCTACCCATTGCATCAGATGGTGTTTACCCGGTCGGCGATCGGTATTGCCTTCAGTCTGGTGATCGTTCAGTTCGAGGGTGGCTGGAGCATTCTGAAAACCCGGAGGCCGGGATTGCACGCCTTGCGCGGCCTGCTCGTCGTCACCGCAAACATGTCCTTTTTCGCCGCGCTCGCAGTGCTGCCTCTGGCCGATGCGACCGCGCTTTTCTTCGCCGCCCCCCTGTTCATTACCCTGCTGTCCATCCCGATCCTCGGCGAGAAGGTCGGGCCGTTCCGTCTCGGCGCTGTGCTGGTCGGCTTCATTGGCGTGATGATCATGCAGCGTCCCTGGGCCAGTCCGGACGATCTCGGCGTCAGCCGTCTTGTGCTCGTGCTGCCCGTGATTGCGGCCATAACCTATGCCGGCATGCAGATCATGACCCGCAAGCTCGGCATGAGCAGCAAACCCTCCGCGCTCGCGGTTTATATCCAGCTGATGTTCCTGATCGTCGCAGGCCTGTTCTGGATCTTTGCCGGTGACGGCCGTTTCGCGGAAGGAAGCGACAACGAAAGCCTGATCTTCCTGCTCCGCGCCTGGGTCTGGCCCGAAGGAACCGATTTGTGGCTTTTCATCGGGCTGGGCTTCAATTCGGCCGCCGTCGCCTACTGCCTCTCCGCCGCCTATCGCGCCGCCGACGCCGCGACGATTGCACCGTTCGAATATACAGGCCTGCTGCTCGCCGTGTTCTGGAGTTGGGCCATCTGGGGATATCTGCCGGGCCTTGAAGTGATGATCGGCATCTTCCTGATCATGGCCTCCGGCCTGTTCGTCTTCCTGCGCGAGCGCCAGCGCAACCGCCCGATGGCGAGCGACCCGCCGGCCGGCACGGGCGCAACCCGGCGCTAGTGACCGAGAGAAACCGGGTGGACCGGGTTCCGTCCGAGCGAGACATCCACAATCGATCGCAGCGCTGTCCGGGCAATGTCCTCGAAACATTCATCCGTCCAGCACAGCGCATGCGGCGTGACGATGGTGTTCGTCATGGTGAGAAGCGGGCTGTCTGGCGAGATCGGCTCGACCTCCGTCACATCGAGCCCCGCGGCGGCGATCTGTCCGGACCGGAGCGCCTCGCAGAGGGCCGCTTCGTCATGGATCGGTCCGCGGGCAACATTGATGAAACAGGCGGTCGGCTTCATTTTCCCGAAGGCCTCCGCATTCATCAGATGACGGGTCTCGTCGTTCAGCGGACAGGCGACAACGACAAAGTCCGCTTCCGTGATCGTCTCTTCGAATGAACGTTTTTCCGCACCCAACCGGGCATACAGATCTGCATCGACGTAAGGATCATTGACCAGCACCTCCCGGAAGAATGGCCGGGCGAGCGGGATCAGCTCCTGGCCGATACCGCCGGCGCCGATCAGCCCAAGCCTCCGGCCGGTAAGGCCGATCCCCATGTGCTCGACGCGATCGTTCCAGCGGCCTTCGCGGACGATCCGGTCCTTGGTGAAGAGTTTCCCGGAGAGCGCAAAAATCAGCGTCAGCGCCGCAACGGCGACCGGCCGCCGGATCGCGAACGGCGTGTTCGTAACCGTGATCCCGCGGGCGGCACAGGCGCCCACATCCACCGTGTCGAAACCAACGCCGTTCCGCGCGATGATCTTCACCTTGCAGTCGTCGCGAGAGACCGATGCGGCGGTGACCAGCGGCAGGTTCACATGCAGGCCGTCATACCGCGCGGCAATCTCCGGCGTGATCTCGGAGACATCTTCCGGGATCCACTCCCACTCGATGTCCGGATTGCCCCGGAGTTCCTCGAATGCCGCCTCGTTGAATGCCGGCTTGCCGGATGCGGTCAGCAGATCCCGCGTCGTGCCGATCCTGAATGCCATCAGGCCCCCTCCACGTCTTTCAGCACGGACCGGACGCCCTGCATCAGCAGGCCCTGATCCGTTCCGACACCAAGCATGTTGAATCCGTAATCCTTGTATTCCTTGGCGATGGCCCCGCTGGCCGGCATGAAACCCAGTCCCTTGCCGTGCCTTTTGGCCGCCGCGACCACCGTCTTGACCGCATCGATAAAGACGGGATTTCCGAACTCGCCAGGGATGCCGAGGAAATTGGCGAGATCAAAATGGCCGAGCCAGAGCACATCGATGCCGTCCACCGCCGCGATCTCGTCGACATGCGCCAGACCATGTTCCGTCTCGATCTGCGCGATCACCGTGATTTCGGCATTCGCCTTCGCGATCTTGTCCGCCGGATTGCCGTCCGAATAATCGTCATGGGCGAATCCGAAGGCGGCGCCGCGCCGTCCGACCGGCGGGTAGCGCGTGGCCTCGACGATGCCTCTCGCCTCTTCGGTGCTCTCGACCATCGGGATCATCAATCCCTTCATGCCGATATCGAGTGCCCGGGCGAGGAACTGGTATTCCCCGCGCGGAACGCGGCACATCGGGACAATCGGCAGACCTCTGCAAAAGGAAACCTGGTCCTTCAGCGTCTCAAGCCCGATCCCGGTATGCTCCATGTCATAGAGCACGTATTCGCAGCCCGCATGCGACAGGATCTGGGGTATCCCGGGGCTGAAGAACTCGAAAATCATGGCGCCGAGCACCGGTTCGCCCGACATGGCTCTCTGCCTGAGTGTCATCGCTAGTTCCCCCTGTACCTGACCACGGCCCGAAGGCCCGGACCTGCGTCACGCAAAGCGCATGAACATGCGCACGGGCGGTAGCGTGCCGACATTCAATGCCGGGCTCAATGGATAGATTGCCGGATTTCAGCTAGCGGGATGGCGCGTCCGGATCGGGAAGCAAATCGAGCGCTCAGCCAGAGCCGGACAGCCGCCTAGAACCCTTGTTCGACAGAGGGCGCCCGCGAAACGTGCGATGGAACCAGATAGCTCACGGCCAGAGAGGTGCGCCGTCCAGCCCCGCGACCTCCGGCAGGCCGCAGATCAGGTTCGCGTTCTGCACTGCCTGCCCCGCCGCGCCCTTGCCGAGATTGTCGACCACACCCATCGCGATCACCAGATTGCGTTCCGGATCGGCCGCATAGCTGACGAATGAAAGGTTCGAGCCGGTCGCCCATTTGGTCTGTGGCGGCGTGTCGGTCACGCGGACGAATGCACGCCCGTCATAGAAACGCCGGGCCGCGTCCAGGCACTGGTTTGTGGTGGCACTGCCGCGGCAATAGATGGTGACGAGGACGCCCCGGGTCATCGGTACCAGATGCGGCGTGAAAACGAGCCCGTCCGCACTGCCGCCACTCAGCATCTCGATCGTTCGGGCCATCTCGGGCATATGGACATGCTTGAGCAGACCGTAAGGCACCAGATTCTCGTTGCTCTCGGCATAGCCGAACTTGTTGTCACCGCCGCCCCGGCCTGCGCCGGAGATGCCGGTCTTCGCGTCCACCACGATACTGCCGGACTCGATCAGCTTGTTGGCCAGCAGCGGCGCGAGCGCATTGAGCGTGGCCGCCGGGAAGCAGCCGGGATTGGCGACGCGGGTCTGCCCCTCGACCTTCTCGGGCCAGACATCGGCCAGACCATAGGCCCAGCCCTCGACATGGCGATGATCGCCGCCGATATCGACAATCTTCACGTCCTTGGAAACCCGCGCCAGCGCCTCGGCCGAGGCGCCCGTGGGCAGCGACGCGAACAGCACATCGAGCTTCGGCAGATTTGCCGGATCCCACTTCTCGATCACCAACCCGGCCAGCTTGGTCGGCACACCGGGAAAGCGCTCCACCAACCGGCTCCCGGCCGTGCTCTCGCCCGCAGCATAGACCAGCTCGAAAGACGGATGCGCCGCGATCAGGCGCAACGCCTCGCCCCCGCCAAACCCGCTGATCCCGACAATGCCGACACGTATGCTCATGGTGCTGTCCTGATGCTGGAGTAATACCAGATTGTTATAGCCGTGTTGTCATTCGGGACAAGGAGGGCGTTGAAGAGGCCAGCGGGTGGAGGCTTCGTTTGGATTGCGTGCTGTTAGATGACTGGAGCGAACGGCTGCTTTCGACCTAAATCCATCTCCTCTCAGAGGACGGACTCTCCATGAAAAAGATGAAACTTTTGGAGCTCAGGTTAGAAGATATAAACAGACTGCAGACTAAGTGACGGTCAGCAGAAATGGGCACACCTACTTCTCGGCTGATGGTTCGCCGCCGAGAGCCGCAGCGATCAATCCTTCCGCTATCGTTTTTGCGGTACGGGCGGCCTCCGATATGCCACGGACATGAGCAGTGACGATCGCGCCTTCCTTTAGAAGGGCAAGTTGCTCGGCCAGCTCCGATGGATTTCGGGCACCCGCATCAGCGCAAACCTTCGTCAGATAATCGACAATACGCCGCTTATGCTCACTCGATATGCGATGGGCCGGGTGCTCCTGATCGCCGAATTCACTTGAAGCATTGATGAAGGCGCAGCCTGAGAAGCCAAGCCCCTTAAAAGCACGCCCTCGGAACCAGATTTCAAGAGCGTCGAACATGGCAATCAGGCGCTCGCGAGGATTGGATGAGACCTTCTCCATCTCCCCCATCAGCCAATTGCGGAACTGCTCGTCTCGGCGGTTTAGAACCGCCAGGATCAGTTCGTCCTTCGACTTGAAATGTTTGTAGAGCGTCATCTTGGCCACTCCGGATTCGGCCAAGACCTTATCGATCCCGGTGGCGTGGAAGCCCTGGGTATAGAACAGTCGCAGGGCAGTATCGATCAGGTCATCGCGGCGCGAAGTCACTATATTGGCTCCTTCCCAAAGTACAGCGCTTTACCAGACAGGTCTGTCTAATTTGTGCACCTATGATCACCTCTGCAAGAGATTCTAAGAATCTTCTCAAAAAAATTTATCTTGATAATAGACAGACCTGTCTGTATATCTGCAATCATCGAAACGACGCGCACTTGCGTATGTCCAAGGAGCCAATGATGACCCGACTTCAGTTTCCCGCCTCGATCGACGACGCCCCCGCCGCTGCACAGCCCTTCCTGCAAGGAGTGGAAAAGATGCTTGGCAGCGTTCCGAACCTCTTCCGCTTGACCGCTAACAGCCCGGCCTCCCTCGAAGGCTTTCTGGGCCTCAACGGTGCCCTCGCGAAAGGAGCGCTCAAGCCTCAGACGCGGGAGCGGATCGCGCTTGCCGTGGCCCAGATCAACGGCTGCGCCTATTGCCTCTCGGCCCATACCTATCTCGCCAAGAACCTCGCCAAACTCGATGATGCGGAGATCGCCGCAAACCGCGCAGGATCCTCCAGCGACCCGAAAGCCGATGCGGCAATTCGTTTCGCCGTGGCTCTGGTTAACCAGCGCGGTCATGTGAGCGACGACGACGTATCGGCTGTCCGAACCGCGGGATACAGCGACGGCGAGCTCGTTGAAATCGTGGCGCATGTCGCCCTGAACACGCTGACCAACTACCTCAACGAAGCGTTCGGCACGCCGATCGACTTTCCGGCCGTCGACGCAAATGCCGCCTGACGGAACATCTTTTTTCAGCGTGTAACAGGAGGCAATCAATGAGCCGCCCACCCTTTCCCCCATTCGACGAGGAGACGGCCGCATTAAAGGTGCGGAAGGCCGAAGATGCCTGGAACGGACAATCTCCAGAGCAGGTGGCGCTTGCCTATACGCCAGATAGCCGATGGCGAAACCGGGCAGAAACCTTCGAGGGGCGAGACCGAATTGTAGAGTTCCTGACGCGGAAATGGTCGCGCGAGTTGGACTACCGTCTCATCAAGGAATTATGGGCGTTCCAAGGCAACCGCATCGCGGTCCGCTTCGCCTACGAGTATCGCGACGACAGTGGTTTCTGGTTCCGGGCCTATGGCAATGAGAACTGGGAGTTCGCACCCGATGGACTGATGCGGCAACGGATCGCATCCATAAATGAGCTGCCGATCAGCGAGTCCCAGCGGCTGTTCAGGTGGCAGCAAGGGCCACGACCCCAAGACCACGCCGGGCTCACGACACTGAGACTCTAGCCAAGACTTCAGATCCGGCCGCGCAGCAACGGCCTACCAGAAATATCGATCTCCCAATCCGCCGCGGACGAACCTCGCCCGTGAACGGGATGGGTTTGTCCGGCGACAACCGCCGGTTTCTTCAGCCGGCCGGTGCGGTGTGCTGCCTCCCTGGCCAGATCACAAACAAGGAGTTCAGATATGAACAGCAAGCACGATCACAACTGTGGCTGCGACATCACCCATGAACATGTCGATTTGGCACGTCGCCGTCTGTTGGCCGGCGCCGCAGGAGCTACTGTTGTCGGTGCCGTCGGCGCCAGCAGCACCGCATTGGCAGCCACCGAGCAGGCACGCGCCACCTACGCCGATCCGGAGAATCCAGGCCTACCCCAGATCGATATGACCATCGAACCAGGTCGAACCGCCCTTGTCGTGACGGACCCTCAGATCGATTTCCTCTCGGAAAAAGGCGTCACCTGGGGGGTCGTCGGCGAAAGCGTCACCGAACAGGGAACGGTCGATAACATCGAGCGCCTGTTCATCGCCGCGAAGTCGGCTGGCATACCGGTGTTCATCTCCCCTCACTACTACTACCCGCATGATCACAAGTGGCAATTCGAGGGCACGCTGGAAAAGACCATGCACTCGATCGGGATGTTTGACCGGCTCGGCCCGCTGAACCTGGAAAACTTCGACGGATCCGGCGCCGACTGGATGCCCCAGTACAAGAAATACATCGAAGATGGCGAGACGATCGTCTGCTCGCCGCACAAGGTGTATAGCCCGGCGCAGAACGACCTCAATCTTCAGCTGCGCAAGCGCCGGATCGACAAGGTGATCCTTGCCGGTATGTCGGCGAACCTCTGCACTCAAGCGCACCTCTATGACCTTCTCGAACTTGGCTACGAAGTCGCCGTCGTCCGCGATGCGACAGCGGGCGCAAAAGTTCCGGAAGGAGACGGCTACCTCGCCGCCATCATCAACTTCCGAATGGTGGCGAACGCTGTCTGGTGGACGGATGACGCCGTCAAGCGGATGACCAACGGCAGCTAAACCATGCTGGCGCCGATCCCTCCGGCGCCAGCCCTTCCCCTGCACAAGCACTTCCAGAAACGATCACAAGAAGGAACAGTAAGATGATTCGGAGACAAACGGTCCTGGTCTACGCCACAGCCGCAACAATCTTCTATGGCCTGGCACTCTACGCGTCAGCGGCGTATGCGGCAGACGAATACAACGTCTCGAACGGCCTGACGCTGACCGGCAACCCGCTAGGTGTCCACGGCATCGATCCAACGTCTCTATTCGGCGGAGAGGCAGCGAGACTCGGTTCGGCCGATTTCACGGCCGCGCATGACGGCGTCGACTACTACTTCGCCTCAGCCAAGACACGAGATCGTTTCAAGAGCGGTCCGCAGGCCTTTCTGCCGCAGTACGGAGGCTTTTGCGCACTTGGCGTGTCGCTCGGCAAAAAGCTGGACGGAGACGTCCGCTATGCCGACATCGTCGATGGCAAGCTCTATCTGTTCGTCAACGAGGTGATCTTCCAAAAATACCTCGAAAACAAAGAGGCGGTCCTGGCCGGAGCCAAGGAGACCTGGCCAAAGATCCGCACCTCTGCGGTAGACGCGCTTTAGGTCGAGAAGCTAGCAGCTCAAGTCGGAGCCACGGGGATCCACCCAATCGAATGTATACTGGTGGATTCCTTGCTGGCTGCTCCAACGCAGACTGCGCCTGAAGCCTTTGCTACCTAGATTACGGGATGAGGCACCGGACCGGTTCTAGGCCCTATTGGCTTCATTGAAAGGGAGACAACAAATCCATCGTCCGCACCGGCGGGATTGGCCAGAGGTCGGCGCCGGGTTGCTCGACCCAGTGCTGGTGGTTCAGCACCTGTCCGGCATGCCGCGCTTCGGTCACCAGGTCGAGATTTATCTCGGCGAAGAGCAGCATGTCCTCGTCGAACCGGCCTTCGGCGACAATGCCTGTTTCCGGGAAGCCGATATCGGGCGGGCCGTAGACGCCGGCGACGCCGCGATTGATATCGACGGATGGTGACCAGGGCGCCTTGCCGACGGTCGGGCTGACGACGGCGTAACACTGGCTTTCCAACGCCCGGGCCATGGCGCCGACACGGACCCGGCCATGGCCGCGCAGGGTGTCCGTGCAGCTCGGGATCAGGATCAGCTCGGCCCCGGCCTCCACCATGGTACGGACCAGCAACGGAAACTCGCAGTCGTAACAGATGGCAACACCGATACAGCCGAGATCGGTTTCGAAGACGGACAGCCCGTCCCCGCCGCCGACTGCCCATTCCTCCCGCTCGAAGCGGGTCATGATAATCTTGTCCTGATGCCCGTGCCGTCCGTTCGGCGCGAACAGGCGGGCCCGGTTCACCGGCAGCTCCCAGCCCGGCACCCGCACCGGCAGGGACGCGGCGAGAATATGCAGGCCGTGTGCTGCCGCGAGATCCTGATGCAGCGCGTCCACTTGCGGCGCCAGCTCGTCGAGCGCGCCAATCTGCCTCTGCAAATCCGCCTCGACCTTCTCGCCGAAGAGCGACGCCAGCTCCATCGCGCCATATTCCGGGAACATCAGTAACGACGCTCCGCCATGCGCTGCCTCTTCCGCCTTCGCAGTGATGCGGAGCGCATAATCATCGAAGTTCTTCGGTCTGCCGATGCCGTATTGGGCGGAGGCGACCGTGAACTTGCGGACCCTGCTCATCAGAGTTCCCGGACCCAGAACTGCATCAGTTTTTCGCTCTTCTCGTCCTCGTTCACGTCTTTCCAGCTGAAGCCCGTCGTCAGGCCCTCGATGCGCCGGTAGCCGAGCCGCTCCCAGACCGCCTCCACCGGACGGGCCGCATGGTCCCGGAGCGGATGATCGGCGGGCCGGACGACGCCGCAGAACGTCTCCCAGCGAAACCCGCCAAGCCGCCTCGCATGCTCGCGGCGACGTTCCAGAAATTCCCGGTAGAGGCCACGGCCCCGGTATTCCGGCAGCGTGACAGTTTCCGCACCGTAGAAAACCTCGGCCGGCTCGAAACCGAACTCGCTGAAAGGACCGATCAGCTCCTCATGCTCGGAAAGCAGCGGCATCCCCGTGGAGACACCGATAACGGCATCGCCGTCCTTTGCGGCGACAATGATCGCCCCCTCGGCTTCCGAAAGCTTAGCGATGTACCAGCGCTCGAATTCCAGTGTTCCGTCATAGAGATAGGGCCATTCCCGGAACACGGCGATGCGCAGCGCCGCGACCTGCTCCACTGCTTCCGCAAAGCCTGGGCTTCCGGGGGTCAGAACAGACAGCGCGATACTCATGCCGCCTTCCCGGTCACCTGTGCGATCCAGTCCTGGAGATTGTAATGGGTGGTCACTCGCGTGATCTTGCCATCCGCGATATCGAAGAAGGTCCCCGCTGGCAGAGTGTAGGTCTGCCCGGTTGCCGGGGGCAGGCCCTCGTCATCAGAGAGATAGGTGCCATTGACCGTGAATTCCGCCGCGACCCGGCGGCCATCGGCGGATGGCATCACCACGATGTCAGTCAGTTGCTCTTTGTAGCAACGCTCCATATGGCCGCAGAATTCCTCGAACAGCGCCTTGCCGTTGCGCCGCCCGCCCTGGTTGACATCGTGGGCCACATCGTCGGAGAGGCAGGCCAGCATTGCCGGCACGTCGCCGGCATTGAAGGCCTCATAATAACGCTGCACAAGCGCTTCGGCGGCGGACTGACTGCTGGCGGACATGGCGAAGACCTCGGGCTTTCAGTGGAGAGTGTACGGCGATCCGGCTCAAGGTATGCGCCCCGCGCCGTCTGAATCAATGCCGGCCATTCTAGGAATACACCGCCCGGCGCTATCCCCCGGAACCGACACTATTTTCGCCTCGGCGACGGCATTTCTTGACCGCCCCTCTCCCCGGCTCTATCTGTTGCGCCGATCAGGCGGTTGGATGGCCGCTGGCGGCGCAAGCCGCTGGAGGAAAGTCCGGGCTCCACGGAGACACGGTGCCGGGTAACGCCCGGCGGGGGCGACCCTAGGGAAAGTGCCACAGAAAGCAAACCGCCCGTCCGCTTCGGCCGACGGGTAAGGGTGAAAGGGTGCGGTAAGAGCGCACCGCGCGGACGGCAACGGACGCGGCATGGTAAACCCCACCGGGAGCAAGACCAAATAGGGATGGCCGGTCGCGCCGCAAGGTGGCGACAGGTGAGTTTTCGCATCGTCATCCGGGTAGGTCGCGCGAGGCGGTCGGCAACGATCGTCCCAGAGGAATGGCCATACAGGCATCTTCGGATGCTGGACAGAACCCGGCTTATAGACCGCCTGATCGTTTATTCCTCCCCGGCTTCCAAACCGGCGCTTCACTTCATCCGGAGCCTGCATTGCGGGTTTTCGCACAATGCGCGCAAGTCTAAATCAATGAGAACAAATCACGAACATTAAGATTTTTCGGCGGTTTCAAGTCGCCCGATGCTCGCACATTAACCAAAAACCCTCCGCGCATCCGCGAGTTCTGAAGCTTTGTTTTGAATTAGTTCGAAAACCTTAGAAAAACCCCGGAGTTGCGCGGTTTTCCCACTTCATTCCCATTGCACTCCACTTTAACCCATGGTATCCCATGTAATCCCATACGGGACCGTACCAGACCCATGCCCACTCCATCGCGGCGGGTCAAACGGACCGGACAGGGGCAGACGCCAGGCCAATGGAGGGTCCGGTGTTGTGCAGGTGGAACGGCAGTCCAGCGGGTGGGGTGCCGGTCGAGAACGGGGGAAGTCGTGGCAGTTTTTCTGTCCACATTTGCGAACAAGGTCGACCGGAAGGGACGCGTGTCCGTTCCGGCATCGTTTCGCAGCGTTCTCGAGCGGCAGGCTTCCTCGGGTCTGATCCTCTACCCGTCCTTCAAACATCCCTGCATCGACGGCTGCGGCGACGAGCGCATTCAGGAAATGGTCGACTCCATCGACCGGCTCGATGCCTTCTCCGAAGAAGCCGAAGATCTCCAGACCATTCTGGCCGACGCGCGGCAACTCACCATCGACGGCGATGGCCGGGTGATGATGCCACAGGACCTGCTCGACTATGCAGGCATCTCCGAAACCATCATGTTCGTCGGCCTCGGCAAGAGCTTCCAGCTCTGGCAGCCGGACGCCTACGAAGCGCACCGGGCCGAAAAGCGCCAGCGGGCCCGCGACCGGGGCATCACCCTGCCCATGGTCGGACGCGGGAGAGACACGTGAGTGGCGCGGTCCATATCCCGGTCCTGCGCGACGAGGTTGTCGGCGCCCTGAATATCGCCTCCGGCAAGACTTTCATCGACGGCACCTTCGGCGTCGGCGGTTACACGACCGCGATCCTCGAAGCGGCGGACTGCCGGGTGGTGGCGATTGACCGTGACCCAGACGCCATCAAGCGCGGTGCCCCGCTGAAGGAACGTTTCGGCGACCGGCTGATGCTGCTTGA
The DNA here is from genome assembly GCF_034670185.1 of Nisaea sp. Classification (NCBI taxonomy): domain Bacteria; kingdom Pseudomonadati; phylum Pseudomonadota; class Alphaproteobacteria; order Rhodospirillales; family Thalassobaculaceae; genus Nisaea; species Nisaea sp. The sequence continues at coordinate 132,305 of NZ_JAXMNY010000001.1, read as the reverse complement.
GGGCCGGTTCGGCGACATGGACACCCTGGTCCGCGAGGCCGGCATCGAGACGGTCGACGGCATCGCCCTCGATATTGGCGTCTCCTCACCGCAGATCGACGAGGCCGAGCGCGGCTTCTCCTTCCGCGAGGACGGCCCGCTCGACATGCGGATGGAACAGTCCGGACCGAGTGCGGCCGACGTCGTGAATAACGAGACCGAAGAGAACCTCGCGAACCTGATTTACCAACTTGGCGAAGAGCGGCTTTCCCGCCGTGTCGCCAAAGCCATCGTCCTGGCACGGACAGGCAGCGCCATCCTGCGGACATCCCAGCTTGCTGAGATTGTCCGCGGGGTGGTGCCGCGCACCCGTATCAAGGGTCGGGAAGGCATCGATCCCGCCACCCGGACCTTTCAGGCACTGCGTATTTATGTGAATGACGAGTTGGGTGAGCTTGACCGCGGCCTTGAAGCAGCCGAGCGGTTGCTTCATCCGGGTGGGCGCCTTGCCGTTGTCTCCTTCCACAGCCTGGAAGACCGCCGGGTAAAGACCTTCATCCGGACCCGTGCGGGCAAGACCGCGCGGCCGTCGCGCCATACCCCGGAGACCGGCCAGACCGGACCGGCACCGTCCTTCATCGAGATCACCCGCAAACCGATCGGCCCGAGCGAGGAAGAAGAGAGGCGCAACCCGCGCGCCCGTTCCGCCCGCCTGCGCGTCGCCGAACGCACCGATGCTCCGGCCTGGGACCGGCAGGCGGCATGATGCGGCGCTCCATGACCCTCTGGCTGCTGCTCGCCACCTGCGCCGGGATCTCGCTCTTTCTCATCAAGCATGAGGTACAGGAGCGCGAAGACCGGCTGAACGCGCTGCACCGGGAAATCCTGGCTGACCAGGAAGCCATTCAGGTTCTGAACGCGGAATGGAGCTACCTCAACCGGCCGGACCGGCTGGAGCACCTGATCCGTGAGTTCAGTGAAAACCGGACAGCCAATCGTCTGCAGCTGACCTCTGTCGACATGCTGCCGCAGCTGCTGAGCGACCCGGACGACCTGCACCTGGCCAACAGCGGCGACAACGGCATCGTCCTGCCGATGATCCGGCCTGTCTCGATCAAAGCGGGAGAGCAGTGATGACCCACACGCGGCTCGACACGACCGACATCCCGGCCCCGGAAAAAACCCTGAAGATCGAGGGCAACGGCAAACAGGCCCTTGAACAGGGCCGCACCCGCCTGCTGATCGCCGGCTCCGTCTTCGCTCTGGCCTTTTGCGTGATTGCCGCGCGGGTGATCGACGTTTCCGTGTTCGAGCGGGCGGAAGAGCCCCGGCTCGCCGAGGAACGCGGCACCCTGACCCACAAGACCGGGCGCGCCGACATCGTGGACCGCAACGGCATGTTGCTGGCGACCACGCTGAACGTCCCGTCGCTCTATGCCGATCCGAAATACGTCATGGAACCGGCCGTGTCGGCGGCGAAGCTCCGCACGGTCCTGCCGGAATTGGACCATGCCGATCTGGTTGCCAAGTTCTCCGACAACAAGCGCTTCACCTGGATCAAGCGTAACCTGACGCCACGCCAGCAATATGCGGTCAACAAACTCGGCATCCCCGGCCTGTATTTCCAGAACGAGTCGAAGCGGATTTATCCGCAGGGCCGGCTGACCGCCCATATCGTCGGTCGCGCGGGTTTTGACGATGTCGGACTGTCCGGCATCGAGAAGAGCTTCGACTCCATGCTGCGCGACGGCTCCGATCCGCTGCGCCTCTCCATAGACGTCCGGATTCAGCACATCCTGCGCGAGGAACTGCAGACCCAGATCGATGCCTTCGACGGCATCGGTGCCGCCGGCATCGTCATGGACGTCAACACCTCCGAAATCGTCGCCATGATCTCGCTGCCGGATTTCGATCCGAACCGCCGGGACAAGATCTCTGACGACGCGGTGTTCAACCGGGCCACGCTCGGCGTTTACGAGATGGGATCGACCTTCAAGATCTTTAACACCGCGATGGCGCTCGATTACGGCACGACGACGATGCACAACGGCTATGACGCCAGCAAGCCGATCCGGATCGCGCGCTTCACCATCAATGACGACCATGCCAAGAACCGCTGGCTCTCCGTGCCGGAGATCTTCATGTACTCGTCGAACATCGGGTCGGTGAAGATGGCCATGGATGTTGGCGGCGAGCGGCAGAAGGGCTTCATGAAGAAGCTCGGCTTCCTCGACACCTCCGCAATCGAGCTGCCGGAGCGCGGACGTCCGCTGTCGCCAAACCCGTGGCGGCCGATCAACACCATGACGATCTCCTTCGGACACGGTATCGCGGTCAGCCCGGTCCAGCTGGCGAACGGCGTGTCCAGCATCGTCAATGGCGGCGTTCGCCATCCCGCGACTTTGCTCCGCAGAGACACAACGGAAATGCTTGTCGGCGAGCGGGTCGTCTCCGAGAAGACCTCCCAGGCCATGCGCCGCCTGCTTCGTCTCGTGGTCGAAAAGGGCACCGGACGGAATGCCAACGCCAAGGGTTATCTGGTCGGCGGCAAGACCGGCACGGCGGAAAAGCCGGGACGTGGCGGCGGTTATCAGCGCAAGGCCCTGCTCTCCTCTTTCGTCGCCGCCTTCCCGGTGAACGACCCGCAGTATGTCGTGCTGGCCATGGTGGACGAGCCGAAAGGCAACAAGAGCTCCTACGGATACGCAACCGGCGGCTGGGTCGCCGCGCCGGCAGTCAAACGCATCGTCGAGCGCGCGGCACCAATGCTGAATGTGACACCCGTAGACGAAGAAGCGCCTGAAATTCGCCGTTCTTTGATGGTGAAGATCCCTCAAACCAAGGGGAAAAAGGCACTTGCGTCTTTCTGAGCTGATAAATGGCGACCTGATCCGCCACGACCCGCGCACCGCCGCCCTGCTGGCATCGGGCGCGCTGGAGCGTGACGTCTCGGGACTGACCGCCGACAGCCGTCAGGTCCAGCCCGGCTATCTCTTTGCCGCGCTGTCCGGCAGCACGCTCGATGGACGCAAGTTCATCGGTGATGCAGTACGCCGTGGGGCCATTGCTGTGCTTGCGGAAGACGGCATCGACGCTGGCGAAGACGACATCACCCTGATCGCCGACGACAACCCGCGCCGCCGTCTTGCGCTGATGGCCGCCCGGTTCTATGGCAGGCAGCCGGAGACAGTCGCCGCCATCACCGGCACCAGCGGCAAGACCTCCACGGCTGAATTCACCCGACGGATCTGGGCCGCTCTCGGCCAGAAAAGCGCCAGCCTCGGCACACTCGGCGTCACCGCCGATGACGGCACGGACGGCCCCGGCCTGACCACGCCGGATCCGGTGCAGCTCCATGCCGCGCTCGCAAATCTCGCGGATCGCGGTATCGACCATCTCGCCATGGAAGCCTCCAGCCACGGGCTCGACCAGTTCCGCCTCGATGGCGTGAAGGTCGGCATCGCGGCCTTCCTCAATCTCAGTCACGAGCATCTCGACTATCACAAGGACATGGCCGCCTATCTGGAAGCGAAAGCCGGTCTCTTCGAGCGGGTTCTGCAGGCTGACGGTACGGTCGTCCTGAATGCCGATGCACCGGAAAGCGCCGGGATCGCGGACATTGCGACCAGGCGCGGCCTGCGGACCATCCGCTTCGGCACCGCCCCGGACGCCAATCTCCGGCTGATCCGGCGGGAGCCGAACGCTACCGGTCAGCACCTGACCATCGCTTTTGCCGACCAGGAGCGCACCATCGAGCTGCCCCTGATCGGTGCCTTCCAGGCCATGAACGCCCTGGCCGCGAGCGCGATCGTCATCGCCTCCGGTGTCGATGCTGCGAAGGTCTTCGACTGCCTGCCCGCCCTCGCCGGTGTGCGTGGCCGCCTGGAACTTGCGGTCCGCCACCCGAACGGCGCGCCGATTTTCGTCGATTACGCCCACAAGGCCGAGGCACTGGAGACCGTGCTGACGGCAGTCCGCCCCCATGTTACCGGCGCGTTGCATCTGGTGTTCGGCTGCGGCGGAGACAGGGACACGGGCAAACGCCCGATCATGGGCCGGACCGCCGCCGATCTTGCCGATCATGTCTATGTGACGGATGACAACCCACGGACGGAAGCACCGGCAAAGATCCGCGCCGAAATCATGGCTGCCTGCCCCGGCGCAACCGAAATCGGCGACCGGGCAACGGCCATTTCCACTGCCATCAAGGCCCTGCAGCCCGGCGATGCCCTGATCATCGCCGGCAAGGGCCACGAGACCTATCAGATCGTCGGAACCGAAACCCGGCCCTTCGACGACAGAGACGCCGCGCGCGCCGTCGTATCAACTCTCCTGGGGGAAGTTCGATGACCGCTTCGCTTTGGACATCGGACGAGTTGGTCAAGGCGACGCGCGGCAACCTTCACGGGCCCGCCTTCGAGATCTCGGACCTGGTTATCGACAGCCGCAAAGTGACGCCAGGCTGCCTGTTCGTCGCCCTGCCTGGCGAACGGGTCGACGGCCATGACTATGTCGACACCGCGCTTGAAGCCGGCGCAGCGGCGGCACTGGTCAGCCGCATCCCGGACGGGCTGGACAGCACCGCATCCCTGCTCGAGGTTGAAGACGTTCTCGGCGGCCTCACGGATATCGCCGTGGCAGCCCGGGCCCGCGCATCGGCAAAAGTGCTCGCCGTAACCGGCAGCGTCGGCAAGACCGGCACGAAGGATTCCCTGGCGGCGGCACTTGCCGCCTTCGGCTCGGTCCATGCCAGCGCCGGTAACCTGAACAATCATATCGGGGCGCCGCTCAGCCTGGCCCGTCTGCCCAAGGACGCTGATTACGCCGTGCTTGAACTCGGCATGAACCATCTCGGCGAGATTTCAGATCTGACCCGGCTGGTCCGACCTGACCTCGCCATCATCACCAATGTCGAGGAAACCCATATCGGGCATTTCCGCGACCTGGAACAGATCGCCGAAGCCAAGAGTGAGATCTTCGAAGGTCTGGAGAAGGACAGCGGACTCGCGGTGCTGAACCGGGACAACGCACATTTCTATTTCTGCGCCGACAAAGCCGAGGCCGCCGGCGCCCGGATCGTCAGCTTCGGCCGCAGCGAAGACGCGGACGTCCGGCTGATCGGTGCCGAATGCGGCCCCGACGGCTCCAACATTGTCATCCGGGTGGACGGCAAGCAGCTGGTCTACCGGATTGACGGTATCGGCATGCACTGGGCCTTCAATTCCGTCGGCGTGCTTGCCTGCATTCATGCACTGGGCCTGGATCTCAACAAAGCGGCGACGGCCATTCGGGATGTAACGGCAAAGGCCGGACGCGGACGCCAGGAAGAGATCGCCTTCGGCGAGATGGGCCTGCTGCTGATCGACGAAAGCTACAATGCCAGCCCGGCCTCCGTGGCCGCCGCCCTCGAAGTGCTCTCGATGACCAAGCCCAAGGGCCAGGGCCGCCGGATCGTCGTGCTCGGCGACATGCTGGAGCTCGGCGAACGGTCCGAATTCCTGCACCTCAATCTGCTGGCAAAAGTCTGCGGTTCCGCCGATCTCGTCTTCACCGTCGGCCCGATGATGGACCGAATGGGGCGCAACTTGCCACCGATGCTGTTCGGTGGCCATGGCGCCACCTCGGATGAGCTTGCCGAACTGGTCGCCGATCAGCTTTCCGATGGCGACGTCGTCCTCGTGAAAGGTTCCCTCGGCATGGCCATGGCACCAATCGTCAGCGCCATCCGCGACCTTGCTGATTCAAACCAGATAACGCCGCCCAGCGCGGCTTACGGAGGCTAGGGCACACCATGCTGTACAACCTGCTCGTCCCTCTCTCCGACGACTATCAGATCTTCAACCTGTTCCGGTATCTCACCTTCCGGACAGGCGGCGCGATCATGACCGCCCTGCTGATCGGTTTCGTGCTCGGCCCTTGGCTGATCGACTGGCTGCGCAGCAAGCAACGCGAGGGCCAGCCGATCCGCGAAGACGGCCCGGAAAGCCATCTGCTGACCAAAAAAGGCACGCCGACCATGGGCGGCCTGCTGATCCTGATCGCCCTTTCGGTTTCCACCCTGCTCTGGGCCGATCTCAGCAATGGGTTCATCTGGGCAGTTCTGGTGGTTACCGGCGGCTTCGGTCTGCTCGGCTTCGCCGACGATTACCTGAAGCTGACCAAGCGCAACACCAAGGGCCTTCCCGGCAAGATCAAGCTGCTCGGACAGATCGTCATTTCCGTGATCGCCGTGCTGATGATCCAGGACAGCATGCCTGCCAATCTGGCCAATGGCCTCGCCGTGCCGTTCTTCAAGGATGTGCTGATCGATCTCGGCTGGTTCTTTGCACCCTTCGCCATCTTCGTCATGGTCGGCGCGTCCAACTCCGTGAACCTGACCGACGGTCTCGACGGCCTGGCCATCGTCCCGGTGATGATCGCCTGCCTGTGCTTCGCGCTGATCGCCTATCTGACCGGCAACACGGTGTTTGCCAATTATCTGCAGATCAACCATGTCCCGGGCACCGGCGAGCTTGCCGTGTTCTGCGGCGCCCTGCTCGGCGCCGGGCTCGGCTTCCTGTGGTTCAACGCCCCGCCGGCCATGGTGTTCATGGGCGACACCGGCTCGCTGTCCCTCGGCGGCGCGCTCGGCACCATTTCCATTGTCACCAAGCACGAGCTGGTGCTCGCCATTATCGGCGGGCTGTTCGTGCTGGAAACCGCTTCCGTGATTGTCCAGGTCGCCTCCTTCAAGCTGACCGGCAAGCGCGTTTTCCGCATGGCCCCGCTGCACCATCACTTCGAGAAGAAGGGGTGGGCGGAGCCGACCATCGTCATCCGGTTCTGGATCATCGCCGTCATTCTGGCGCTGATCGGCCTCTCCACCCTGAAGCTGAGGTAGAGCGATGATCGTCTGCCGCAGCAAATCCGGAAAACGTCTGTTCGTCATGGGGCTCGGCCTCAGCGGGCTGGCAACGGTTGAGGCGCTGGTCGCCGGCGGCGCGATTGTCATTGCCTGGGACGACCGGGAAGACCGGCGCGCCGATGCCGCACGTCTCGGCGCCCGGATCGAAAACCCGGAACAGGCGGACTGGAAAAGCATCGACGCCCTCGTGCTCAGCCCCGGTATCCCGCACACCCACCCGGCGCCTCATCCGGCCGCCGCGCATGCCAAAGCCGCAGGCGTCGCCATCATCGGCGATGTCGAGCTGCTGCTGGCGGAGTGCCCGGACGCCAAAGTCATCGCCATCACCGGCACGAACGGCAAATCCACAACCACGGCGCTGATCGGCCATATCTTCGAGACCGCAGACAAGCGGGCGGAAGTCGGCGGCAATCTCGGCACGCCGGTTCTGTCCTTCGCGCCGCTTGATGCGAACGGCACCTATATTCTGGAGCTCAGCTCCTACCAGCTTGAGCTGACGCCGTCGCTGGCACCGGATATCGCCATCCTGCTGAACATCTCGCCGGACCATCTGGAACGGCATGGCGGGCTGGCGGGTTATATCGCCGCTAAGAAGCGGATCTTCGCCAATCAGGCTGCGGGCGCGACGGCAATTGTCGGTATCGACGATACCGATGCCGCCGCTACTGCGGACAGGCTGGCCCAGGTCATCAGAGTTTCCGGCAGCGACAATGCAGCGGCCGATATCCGCTCGTCCGACACCCGGCTCATCGAAGGCAACAATACGCTGCACGATCTGGCCGCCGCGCGCACCCTTCCCGGGGCTCACAACCACCAGAACGCTGCCGCTGCCTTTGCCGCTGCCCGCGCTGCCGGGATCGCCGAAGACGTGATCTCCAAGGCGATCGACAGCTTCCCCGGTCTGGCCCATCGCCAGGAGCTGGTCGCCGAATGCGGCGGTGTCCGCTATGTGAACGACAGCAAGGCGACCAACGCCGACGCGACGGAACGTGCGCTTGGCTGCTACCAGCCGCTTTACTGGATCGCCGGTGGCCGGGCCAAAGAAGGCGGCATCGCGCCGCTGAAACCCTATTTCCCGCGTATCCGCCACGCCTTCCTAATCGGCGAGTCCGCAGCCAACTTCGGCGAGACCCTGGGCGACGCTGTCCCGCATACATCCTGCGGCACCCTCGACAAGGCCGTCTCGGCCGCGCATGCGATGGCGAAACAGGAGCATCTGGACGGCGCGACCCTGCTACTCTCCCCCGCAGCCGCTTCCTGGGACCAGTTCGATAATTTCGAACAACGCGGTGACCGCTTCCGCGAGCAGGTGCTGCGGCTGACCTCCGGCGCATCTTGCGGGGAGGCGCGGCCATGAACTCGATCGCCCGCACCGATACGAGCATCCTCGGCCGCTGGTGGTGGACCGTGGACCGCTGGACCTCCGGCGCCCTGCTGCTGATCATTCTGTTCGGCGCCCTGATGATCTTCGCCGCCAGCCCGTCCGTGGCGGAACGCATCGGGCTCGACAGCTACCATTTCGTGCGCCGCCAGCTGATGCTGCTGCCGGTTGCCGCAGGCATCCTGTTCGTCTGCTCGCTGATGACGCCGCTGCAGGTCCGCCGGATTGCGGTCGTCGGCTTTATCGGCTGCCTTGGCCTGCTCGTCCTGACCCTGATGTTCGGAGCCGAGATCAAGGGCGCCCGGCGCTGGCTATCGATCGGCGGCTTCTCGCTGCAGACCTCCGAGTTCCTGAAACCCTGCTTCGCCGTCGTGGCCGCCTGGATGTTCTCCGAATGGCGTAAGGATAACGGATTTCCAGGCCAGTGGATCGCTATCGCCCTGTACGGTGTCGTCGTCTCCCTGTTGCTGATGCAGCCCGATCTCGGCCAGACCGTGGTGATCTCTCTCGTCTGGTTCGGCCAGTTCTTCCTGGCCGGCCTGCCGATGATGCTGGTCGGCGGCGCCATGCTGTGCGGTGTCGGCGGGCTGGTTGCGGCCTACTTCCTGTTCCCGCACGTCAACGACCGGATCAACCGCTTCCTCGATCCCGCCGCCGGTGACAGCTATCAGGTCGAACGCTCGCTGGAGGCTTTCCGTAATGGTGGTTTGCTCGGTACCGGCCCCGGCGAAGGTCAGGTGAAAGCCTATCTGCCGGACGCCCACGCCGATTTCGTCTTCTCCGTCACCGGAGAGGAGTTCGGCGCCATCGTGTGCATCCTGCTGATCTCCCTGTTCGCCTTCGTGGTGCTGCGCGGTTTCGCCCGGCTGTTCGCCGAGCAGAGCCTGTTCGTGCTGCTGGCCGGCGCCGGCCTGCTCGCCCAGTTCGGCCTGCAGGCGCTGATCCACATGGCCTCCGCCCTGCAGCTCATGCCCGCCAAGGGCATGACCCTGCCCTTCATCAGCTATGGCGGCTCCTCCCTGCTGGCGCTGGCGCTCGGCATGGGCCTGGTGCTCGCCTTGACCCGCAGCCGCGCGGGCCGGATGGAGGCATTATGACCGGCAAGACCGTCATCCTCGCCGCCGGCGGCACCGGCGGACACATTTTCCCCGCCCTCTCCCTCGGCGAAGCATTGCTGCGCCGGGGCGTCTCCGTCGCTCTTGTGACCGATGACCGGGGCGGCCGCTATGAAGGCAAGAACCCGGACATTGCCGTGCGCCGCATCCGTGCCGCAAGCCCGAGCAAGGGCGGCATGGCCGGCAAGGCGAAAGCGATCCTGGAGCTCGGTTTCGGCGCCGTGCAATCGGCCATGCATCTGAAGAGCCTGGATGCGGTCATCGCGGTCGGCTTCGGCGGCTATCCTTCGGTCCCGACGGTACGGGCCGCCTCCTTCCTCGGCCTCCCCGTGGTGCTGCATGAACAGAATGCGGTGCTTGGCCGGGCCAACCGGTTCCTCGCCCCGCATGCCCAAAAGATCGCCACCTCCTTCCGCGAGATGACCAATCTCTCTGAAAGCGAAGCGGCGAAATGTCATTTCACCGGCAACCCCGTCCGGCCCGCCGTCCTCGCTCTGCGTGGGGAGAAGGCGGATACGGGCGACGGCCGGATGCACCTTCTGGTATTCGGCGGCAGCCAGGGTGCGACCGTGTTCTCTACTGTTGTGCCGGAAGCCATTGCCGGCCTGCCGGCGGACATGCTGCCGCGCCTGCGCATCACCCAGCAGAGCCGGGCCGAGGATGTCGACCGGGTCAAGGCGCGTTACAGCACCCTCGGCGTCGCCGCCGATGTGCGCCCGTTCTTCGACGACCTGCCGGACCGCATGGCCTCGGCTGATCTGGTGATTGCCCGCTCCGGCGCCTCGACCATCGCCGAGCTGAACGCCATCGGCCGCCCGGCGATCCTGGTGCCCTATCCGAGTGCCTCCGACGACCATCAGACCGCCAATGCCCTTGCCTGTCAGGCGACGGGTGCGGCTTGGATGATGCCGGAGCCCGATGAGTTCATCGCCGAGAAACTGGCGGGCTCCCTGCTCGGCCTGCTGAAAGCACCCGACCGGTTGCACCGCGCCGCGGACGCCGCACGTGCTGCCGGCACGCCCGACGCCGCCAACCAGCTCGCCGACCTCGTCATCGCCACCGCGCCGGCGCTCTCCGCCGCGACCGCCTCTGTCCAGCAAGGAAGTGCCGCATGAGAGAGATGCCGCTCAACATTGGCACCATCCACTTCACCGGTATCGGCGGCATCGGCATGTCCGGGATCGCCGAGGTGCTGCACAATCTCGGCTATTCGGTGCAGGGCAGCGACCTGTCCGAGAACCCGAATGTCAGCCGCCTGAAGAAGCTCGGCATCACCGTGTACGTCGGCCAGCAGGCCTCCAATATCGACGACGCCTCCATCCTCGTAATCTCCACCGCCATCAAGCCGGACAATCCGGAGCTGTTGGCCGCGCGCGAGCGCATGCTGCCGGTCGTCCACCGCTCCGAGATGCTGGGCGAGCTGATGCGGCTGAAATGGTCCATCGCCTGCGCCGGCACCCACGGCAAGACCACGACCACCTCCCTGGTCGCCGCCATGCTGGATGGCGCCGGGATGGACCCGACCGTGATCAATGGCGGCATCATCAATGCCTATGGCACCAACGCCCGGCTCGGTTCCGGCGACTGGATGGTGGTCGAGGCTGACGAAAGCGACGGCAGCTTCAACCGGCTGCCGGCGACCATTGCCGTGGTCACCAACATCGATCCCGAGCATCTCGATTTCCATGGCGATTTCGACAAGCTGCAGGAAGCCTTCCGGGCCTTCGTCGCGAATATTCCGTTCTACGGCTTCGCCACCATGTGCATCGACCACCCGACGGTGCAGAAGCTGATCCCGCGGGTCTCCGACCGCCGCATCATCACCTACGGTTTCTCGCCGCAGGCCGATATCCGCGCCAGCAATCTGGAGATCACGAGCTCCGGCGCGAAATTCGACGTCATCATCGCCGACCGTGCGCATGACAGCGAGCGGGTGCTCGAAGGCATCGCCCTGCCGATGTACGGCCAGCACAACGTTTCCAACGCGCTCGCCGCTATTTCCATCGCCCTTGAGATGGACATGAGCGACGAGCAGATCCGCACATCGCTCGCCGGGTTCAGCGGCGTCAAGCGGCGCTTCACCAAGACCGGCGAGGCCGGCGGCATCACCGTGATCGACGATTACGGCCACCACCCGGTCGAGATCAGCGCCGTGCTCTCCGCCGCCCGCTCCGCCTGCCCGGATGGCCGGGTCTATGCCGTGGTACAGCCACACCGCTATTCCCGTCTCAAAGATCTGTTCGAGGATTTCTGCGCCTGCTTCAACGACGCGGACGGTGTGATCGTCGCGGACGTCTATGCCGCCGGCGAAGAGCCTATTGAAGGCGCCGACCGGGACAGCCTGGTCGCCGGACTGCGCGCCCGCGGTCACCGGCATGTCTACCCGCTGCAAGCCCCTGAGGAGCTCGCCGGACGGATCGCCGAACTGGCCGAGCCCGGCGATCTGGTGGTTTGCCTCGGCGCCGGAAACATCACCAACTGGGCACAGGCGCTGCCTGGCCAGCTCGAACACGTCATCGGCGGCAGCACCGACGCTGCCGGGAAGGACGGGCAATGATCATGGCCGCCCTTCGCTCAGATACGCACACATCCCTGATCGAGCGCCTGCCGGAAGTGCGTGGCCGCTATCAGGAGAATGTCGATCTGTCCGGACAGACATGGTTCCGCGTCGGCGGTCCTGCCGAGGTGGTGTTCCGCCCCGCAGACTCTGAGGATCTGGCCGCTTTCCTGCGCGAGAAGCCCGCGAACGTCCCGGTCACGGTGATCGGCGTTACGTCCAATCTTCTGATCCGCGACGGCGGCATTCCTGGCGTGGTTATCCGGCTCGGTAAAGGCTTCAACCAGATCGACTTCAGCGCCGACATGGTGACCGTGGGCGCCGCCGTGCTCGACCTAAATCTCGCCAAAGCCGCCCTCGCCGAGGGTCGCACCGGCCTCGCCTTCATGTCCGGTATTCCCGGCTCCATCGGGGGCGGCCTGCGGATGAATGCGGGCGCCTATGGCAGCGAATTCAAGGATGTTCTGTTCTCTGCCGAGTTGGTGACCGGCGACGGCATCCTGCGCCGGGTTCCGGCAGGCACGCTCGGCATGTCCTATCGCCATTCGGACGCACCGTCGGACTGGATCTTCACCGCCGCCACCTTCCAGGCGCCGGTCGGAGACAGAGATGAGATCAAAGCCGCAATGGATGAAATCAAACGCTCCCGCGAGGCCAGCCAGCCGATCCGCGAGCGCACCGGCGGCAGCACCTTCGCCAATCCGGAAGGCCACAAATCCTGGCAACTGATCGACGCCGCCGGATGCCGGGGCCTCCAGATCGGCGGCGCCATGGTTTCCGAAAAGCACTGCAATTTCCTGATCAACACCGGCACAGCGACGGCCGCCGATATCGAAGTGCTCGGCGAGGAAGTCCGGCGCCGGGTGAAGCAGACCACCGGCATCGAGTTGCGCTGGGAAATCCGCCGTATCGGCGTCGGCGGTGTTGCCAGCAACACGAACAGGGGAGACCGCTCATGAGCAAGCATGTCGCCGTTCTGATGGGCGGATGGTCCGGTGAACGCGAGGTTTCCCTCTCCAGCGGCCACGAATGCGCCAAGGCGCTGCGCGAGGCCGGCTACCGGGTGACCGAAGTCGATGTCGATCGCAGCATCCCGTTCCGTCTTGCCGAGCTGAAGCCGGACGTCTGCTTCAACGCGCTGCACGGACGGATCGGCGAGGACGGCAACATCCAAGGTCTGCTGAACATCCTCGACATTCCCTATACCCATTCCGGCGTCGAGGCTTCCGCCATCGCCATGGACAAGCCGCGCGCCAAGGATCTCTTCATGCGGGCCGGGCTGAAATGCCCGCCCGGCGTCGTTCGCTCCCGCGCCGAGGCGCTGGAAAGCGAGGCCATGAAGCGGCCTTACGTCCTGAAGCCGATCGATCAGGGCTCCAGCCTCGGTGTGCATATCGTCCGTCCGGGCGACAATTACCGTCCGACGGCGGAAGACTGGCCGTTCGGCGATATCGTGCTTGAGGAGAAATTCATCGCCGGGCGCGAGCTGACTGTTGCCGTGCTTGATGGCGCCGCCCTCGCCGTGACCGAGATCACCTCGGAGCGCGGCTTCTACGATTACGACGCCAAATACGCCGATGGCGGCTCAATCCATATCCTGCCGGCCGCTCTGCCGGAGGCCGTAACAAGCCGCGTCCTGCAGATGGCCGAACAGGCCCACGCCACCCTTGGATGCCGGGGCGTGAGCCGGGCCGATTTCCGCTTTGACGACACCGGCGACGATGTCGGACCCGATGACCTTTATCTGCTGGAAATCAACACCCAGCCGGGCATGACGCCGACCTCGCTCGTCCCGGAACAGGCCAGCTTCCACGGCATGAATTTCCCCGCGCTCTGCGCCAAGCTGGTGGAGGACGCGCGATGCGACTACTGAGCGCCGACAAGAGCAAGACCGGCAAGAAATCCACCGCCACCCGGCGGCGCCAGACCCGGCGTCCGCGGATGTCGGCCCGGCGCATGCGTCAGGTACTGATCGGCACCGGGTTCGCGACGCTGACCGCCATCGTTGCAGCCAGCGGCTGGCACGCGGCCCGTACCGGCGCCGCGGACGAAGCGGCCCGAATGATCGACATGGTCGGCACGGACATCTCGAACGAGCTCGGCCTCGTGGTTTCCGACATTCTGGTCGAAGGCCGTTACCGGACCGAACGCAGCGCCTTGGTTGCCGCGATCGCGACCGATCGCGGCGAGCCGATCCTCGGCATCGATCTGGAGGCACTGAAATCCCGTATCGATGCCCTGCCCTGGGTGCGTACCGCAGCGGTCGAAAGACGCCTGCCCGATACCCTGTTCGTCAAACTTGAGGAACGCACCCCGCTCGCCCTGTGGCAGCGCGACGGAGACCTGTCCCTGATCGACGATCGCGGCGTCGAGGTCCCGGGCCAGAACCCGCGCCGCTTCGCCGACCTGCCGATCGTGGTCGGTGCCGACGCACCGGCCCGCGCCCATGAATTCCTCAACCTGCTGTCCGGCGAGCCGGACCTGAAGCTGCGTGTCCGCGCCGTTACCTGGATCGGCGAGCGGCGCTGGAATGTGCGGCTGGATACCGGCGTCGATATCGAGCTTCCGGAGCATGCGCCGGACAAGGCCTGGTCTCATCTCGCCAGGCTGCAGCGCGACCATGGAGTGCTTAACCGGGACGTCATCGCCATCGACCTGCGCCTGCCGAACCAGCTCGTCGTCCGGGTTGCCCCGACTGTTTCCAGCCGCCTCCGCAATCCGGGGAAAGACACCTGATGCGCAAGAGCCTCGCCAAGCCCCGGACCGGCACCGTCGCGATCCTCGACATCGGATCGACGAAGATATGCTGCCTGATTGCGCGGGTCGGTGAGAACGGCGCGCGAGCCGAGCAACATGGCGAGCAGGCACCGAGCCTGCCTGGCATCCGCGTCACCGGTATCGGCCACCAGGTCGCCCGCGGCATTCGCAGCGGCATGATCGTCGACATGGCCGAGGCCGAGGAATGCGTCCGCGCTGCCGTCCATGCCGCGGAAAAGATGGCTGACGAGACCATCCAGCGCGTCTTCGTCAATCTGTCCGGCGGATATCCTCACTCGCAGACAGTCGGCGTCGAGGTCTCCATCGGCGGACAGGAAGTCGGCGACACGGATATGCGCCGCATCCTCAGCCAGTGGCAGAAAGTCGAAGTCGAGGCGGACCGTCAGCTTATCCACTCCATTCCGGTTGGTTATTCCATTGATGGCAGCCGTGGTATCCGCGATCCGCGCGGTATGTGCGGCGACCGGCTCGGCGCCAACATGCATCTGGTGACCGCCGCCTCCAGCGCCGTGCGGAACATCGCCAGCGTGGTCGAACGCTGCCATCTGGGCATCGAGGCCTTCGTGGTCTCTCCTTACGCAGCCGGGCTCTCCTGTCTGGTCGAGGACGAGCGGGATCTCGGCGTCACCGTCATCGATATGGGCGGCGGCACCACCACCATGGCCGTCTTCTTCGACGGTAGCGTAATCTATACCGACTGCGTGCCCGTCGGCGGCGCCCATATCACCAGCGACATCGCCCGCGGCCTTGCCACGCCGGTGCATGAAGCCGAGCGCCTGAAAACGCTCTATGGCAGCGCCATCCCCTCCAGCCTCGACGAGCGCGAAGTGATCGACGTGCCGCTGGTCGGCGAGCAGGACGAGAACCATCCCAATCACGTTCCGAAATCCCTCCTGATCCGGATCATCCATCCGCGTCTTGAGGAAACCTTCGAGCTTGTCCGCAACCGGCTGGAAGCCAGCGGTTTCGACAAGGTCGCCGGCCGCCGCGTGGTCATCACGGGCGGCGCGAGCCAGATGCCGGGTATCCGGGATCTGGCACAGGAAATCCTGGACAAGCAGGTCCGACTGGGCCGGCCGATCCGGGTGAACGGGCTGGCGGATGTTGCCAGCGGTCCGGCCTTCGCTACCAGCGCCGGACTGCTTGCCTATGCCGCCGACCCGGCACTTGACGCGTCCCGCCAAGGGCACGTCGCCAACAAGGAGACCGGAGGCGGCCTGTTCGGCCGTGTCCACTCCTGGCTGAGGGAGAACTTCTAATGCAGCAACTCCGGTTCACACCCAACGCAAGCTCCGGCCCGTGCCCGACACGCCCGGCCGAACGGCCGCGCCGTGACCACAAGCAGACCACCGACCAAGAAAATCAGGCCAGAAGGCCGAAATCCAGCGTGCTCCTCCAGGCACGTATCCCCCAGACAACCCTCTAACGCGAGATCAGGAGGCCCCCATGACCATCAATATCTCAGTCCCGAACGATGATAACGAACTGAAGCCGCGGATTAGCGTCGTCGGCATCGGCGGTGCAGGCGGCAATGCCGTCAACAACATGATCCGCTCCAACCTTGAGGGTGTCGAATTCATCGTCACCAACACCGACGCCCAAGCGCTGAAACAGTCGCTGGCGGATCGCACAATCCAGCTCGGCACCGGCGTGACCCAGGGTCTCGGTGCCGGCTCCCGGCCGGAAGTTGGCCGGGCGGCCGCCGAAGAGGCGATCGAAGACATCATGGACAACCTGCGCGAAAGCAACATGGTGTTCATCACGGCAGGCATGGGCGGCGGCACCGGTTCCGGCGCTGCTCCGGTGATCGCACAGACCGCTCGCGAAAACGGTATCCTGACTGTCGGCGTGGTGACCAAGCCGTTCCACTTCGAAGGCCAGCACCGGATGCGGATCGCGGATCAGGCGATTGAGGAGCTGACACAATATGTCGACACCCTGATC
Organism: Nisaea sp.; assembly: GCF_034670185.1. NCBI lineage: Bacteria > Pseudomonadati > Pseudomonadota > Alphaproteobacteria > Rhodospirillales > Thalassobaculaceae > Nisaea > Nisaea sp. The sequence continues at coordinate 115,647 of NZ_JAXMNY010000001.1, read as the reverse complement.
ATCATCCCGAACCAGAACCTGTTCCGGGTGGCGAACGAGAAGACCACCTTCGCCGACGCCTTCAACATGGCAGACGACGTGCTGCATTCCGGTGTGCGCGGCGTTACCGACCTGATGATCATGCCAGGCCTGATCAACCTCGACTTTGCCGACATCCGTACGGTGATGAGCGAAATGGGCAAGGCGATGATGGGCACCGGCGAGGCCAGTGGCGAGAAGCGCGCCATCGACGCCGCCGAGGCCGCGATCAACAATCCGCTGCTTGAGGACACCACGATGAAGGGTGCCCGCGGCGTGCTGATCAACATCACCGGCGGCATGGACATGACCCTGTTCGAGGTCGACGAGGCCGCCAACCGCATCCGCGAGGAAGTCGATCCGGAAGCCAACATCATCTTCGGCTCGACCTTCGACGAGAAGATGGAAGGCACCATGCGGGTCTCCGTCGTCGCCACCGGCATCGCCGCCGAGGGCATGGCGCAGAAACGCCCGCCGCTGACCGTGGTTCCGACCAAGGCAAAAGCCGCTCCGGTTAAGTCGGCTGCCGAAAGCACAGCTGCCGCTGCCGCTAATGCCCCGAGTGCCCCTGTCGGGGACATCCCGGCCATCTCGGCATCCAGCGATACGGTTCATGTCGCGGGAAACACTCTGGTGATCGGTGAAACTGACCTCGACGACGCGGCGCTGACCGCTCAGACCCAGGCCGACACGGCACGGGCCGAAGCGGAAGCACCGGCACCGGTTGCCGCGGAGCCGAAGGCCGACGACACCTTCATCGCACCGCCGCCAGCGGTTCCGGCAGCCAAGGGGAGCCATGAGCCGGACCCTTTCCAGGCTGCGGCTATGGCGAATGCCGGCCGTCGCGAAGACACTGGCGCAGACAAGCCGCAGAGCCTGTTTACCCGGATGACCGGAATGGTCGGCAAGAAGTCGTCCGAACCGGCCCCGGAAGCCAATCCGCAGCGTTTCGTGGACGTCAATGCGCCTGAACCGAAACAGGCCCGTCTCGGGGCTCTGGACCAGTCCGAACGGGTTGCACCGGCACGCCAGGATGACGATCTCCTGGACATTCCGGCCTTCCTTCGCAGGCAGGCGAACTAACCCTGAATTTACGCCGTTAAATCAGTGCATTACGGCGTAACATTCAGTCATAAAGAGTGATTTGAGAGCTCCGGGAGATATTGATACATCTTCCGGGGCTTATTTTTTTATTTACCAATATTCCGACCCTAATTCTCCGAGAAATTCGGAATGAACTGCCGAGGGCCGGTGTCAGGAGCATCCTTGTGATTGCGCAACAGACCTTGAAGACGAGTATCTCTTGCCGGGGTGTCGGATTGCATGGCGGCGTCGACTGCATCATGACGCTGCATCCCGCCGCTGCCGATCACGGCATTGTCTTCAAGCGCACCGATGTCTCCGGCAAGGACCCGCTGGTCCGCGCCCGCTGGGACATGGTGCATGACGCCACCATGTGCACCCGGCTGCAGAACAATGACGGCGTGACGGTCTCCACGGTCGAGCATCTGATGGCGGCGCTTGCCGGCTGCCGCATCGACAATGCCCTGATCGAGATCGACGGCCCGGAAGTGCCGATCATGGATGGTAGCTCCGAGCCGTTTGTACTGCTGATCGAATGCGCCGGCACCGCCGCCCTCGCCGCACCGCGCCGCGCCATCCGGGTTCTGAAATCCGTCAGTGCCCAGGACGACAAGCGCCGGATCGAAATCACCCCGGACGATCACTTCTCGGTTAATTTCGAGATCGAGTTCGACAGCGCCGCGATCACCGAGAAAAGTCTCGACGTGAAGCTGGTCAACGGCACCTTCAACGAAACCATCAGCGGCGCCCGCACCTTCGGCTTCATGGAAGACATCGACCGCCTGCGCGCGGCCGGTCTCGGCCGGGGCGGTAATCTCGACAATGTCGTGATCGTCGACGGCGACACGATCCTCAACGAAGGCGGCCTGCGCTTCAAGGACGAGTTCGTTCGACACAAGATCCTCGACTGCGTCGGCGATCTCTATCTCGCCGGAGCGCCGATTCTCGGTCGCGTCGATGCCTGCAAATCCGGGCACCTGTTCAATAACAAGCTGCTTCGGGCCCTGTTCGCGGACGAGACCGCGTGGGAGCTGGTCGACATGACCCCGGAGATGGCCGCGGCGGACCACGATCATCCGTTGCTTGCCGCGACCGCGTAACTCCTCTATCCCAACAGTGTTATTCGGCGGGTACCGGCCGGGCTGCGGATTCCTCTGCAAACCCCTTGGCGTCGGCGCCCGGGAACCGTATTTTCTTATGGACACATGTCCGGGGAAATCCGATGAAATTCGCCTTTGGTGATTTTGGCCCGCTGCGGCTGAAAAACCTCGCTTTTCTGACCTGCATTTTGGCCCTGGCCGCCTGCAGCGATGACAAGTCGAAGCTGGAATATGTAGAGCGCCCGGTCGAGCAGCTCTACAATGAGGCTGTCGATAGTGCGCTGCAAGGCGACTACAAAAAAGCCGCGCCCCTGTTCGACGAGGTCGAGCGCCAGCACCCCTACTCTGTCTGGGCCACGCAGGCGCAGATCATGGCTGCCTATTCCCTGTATCAGAGCAACAAGTACGACGAAGCGATCAACGCGCTCGACCGGTTCATCCAGCTGAACCCGAGTAACCAGAATGTCGACTATGCCTACTATCTGAAAGGCCTCAGCTACTACGAGCAGATCGTCGATGTCGGCCGTGACCAGAAGCTGACCAGGAACGCCATGGATACGCTGCAGGAACTTGTGCAGCGCTTTCCCGAGAGCCAGTATTCCCGCGATGCCCTGCTGAAGCTCGACCTGACCCGGAACCATTTGGCGGGCAAGGAGATGGAGATCGGGCGGTTCTATCTGCGCCAGGAAAAATATCTCGCCGCCATCAACCGCTTCAAGCGCGTGCTCGAGAACTTCGACACCACCGATCAGGTTCCAGAAGCCCTGCATCGTCTGACCGAGGCCTACAGCGCCCTCGGCCTGCACCAGCAGGCAGAGCGCACGGCCGCCGTTCTCGGGCACAATTACCCGGGCAGCGATTGGTATCAGGACAGCTACGCCCTGATGACCACCGGGACCAGTCGCGGTTCAAAAGCGGACGATGACGGGCTCTTCGGCCTTGATCTCTGGATATTCTGACCAGCTATGCTGACCAGCCTCACGATCCGCGATGTGGTGCTGATCGACAGGCTCGACCTCTCGTTCGGGCCCGGCCTCGCCGTGCTGACCGGGGAAACCGGGGCCGGTAAGTCCATTCTGCTGGACGCACTTGGTCTCGCGCTCGGCGCGCGGGCCGACAGCGGCCTTGTCCGCAACGGCGCAAAACAGGCCGTCGTCACCGCGAGTTTCGACGTGCCGGACGGGCACGGCTCCGCCGAAATCCTGGAAGAAATGGGCATCGAGGTGGATGGCCCGGTCATCCTGCGCCGGATCGTCACGGCGGACGGTCGCAGCCGCGCTTTCGCCAATGACGAGCCGGTCAATGTCGCTACCCTCAAACGCCTCGGGGAAACTCTGGTCGAGATCCAGGGCCAGTTCGACCAACGCGGCCTGATGGATCCGGCGACCCACCGCGAGACTCTGGATGAATATGGTGGACACGACACGCTGCAAGCAGCCGTGCGCAACAGCCATGCGGCCTGGAGCGAAGCCCGCTCGGCCCACCAGCGGGCGCGCGAGGAGCTGGAACGCGCCCGCACGGAAGAAGACCTGCTGAGACATAATGTCGAGGAACTCGACGCAGTGCAGCCTGAGGACGGCGAGGAAAGCCGTCTCGCCCAGGACCGCACCTTGCTGGCCAATGCCGCCCAGATCCTGGAAGCGATGAACGCCGCCGTCGACGCGCTGCAGAACGAAGACGGCGCGGACCGGGCCGTTGCCGGGGCCCAGCGCAGCCTGGAGCGTGTACGCGACCGGGCCGGCGACAAGCTGGATGCCGTGCTTGAGGGCCTTGACCGCGCCGCCGCCGAAATCCAGGAAGCCCAGCACGCCCTGACCCAGATCGCCTCCGACGTGGAAGCGGATTCCGGCCGGCTGGAGGAAGTCGACGACCGGCTGCATCTGCTGCGCGGCCTCGCCCGCAAGCACAATACCGAAGCCGACCGGCTGCCCGAGATACACCGTGCGCTGTCCGCTCGCCTGGCAGCGCTGGACGATGCCGGCGGCGGGCTCGCCGATCTGGCCCGCGCGGAGCAGGATGCCCGCGATGCCTATACCAAGGCTGCCGAATTACTGACGGCCGCACGCACAAAAGCGGCCGACAAGCTGGACACGGCGATCACCTCTGAGCTGGGTCCGCTGAAGCTCGACAAGGCGACGGTCAAAACCCGGCTCGATCCTCTAGCCGAAAGCGACTGGAGCGCGGGCGGCATGGAGCGGGTCAGCTTCCTGATCTCGACCAATCCCGGCGCACCACTTGGCCCGCTCGGCCGTATTGCCTCCGGTGGCGAACTCTCCCGCTTCCTGCTCGCCCTGAAAGTTGTGCTCTCCGAGGCCAACCCTGTTTCTACTCTGGTTTTCGACGAGGTCGACAGCGGGGTCGGTGGTGCTGTGGCGGCGGCTGTCGGCGAGCGTCTGGCCCGCCTCGGCACCGACACGCAGGTTCTGGTCGTCACCCATTCGCCTCAGGTCGCCGCTCGTGGCATCCGGCACTGGCACGTCGCAAAGCAAGCCGATGGCGAGTTGGTGAAAACCGCCGTTTCCCAGCTTGAGACCAGCGAACGCCGCGAGGAACTTGCCCGCATGCTGTCCGGCGCAACCGTGACTGACGAAGCCCGGGCAGCAGCCGACAGCCTTCTCAACCCAGCCTGAGGACCGATCTCGCATGACTGCCCCGGAAACGCGCAAACCGGTTGAGGCCCTGAGCCGCGACGACGCAGATTTCGAGTTGCGCTTCCTCGCCGCCCAGATCGAGAAGCACGACAAGCTCTATCACCAGAAAGACACCCCGGACATCAGCGACGCGGAGTATGACGCGCTGCGCCGCCGGAACGATGAGCTCGAAGAAGCCTTCCCGGACCTGATCCGCCCGAACAGTCCGTCGAAACGGGTTGGCGCCGCCCCGTCTGCCGGTTTCTCCAAGGTTCGGCACAAGAAGCCTATGCTGTCGCTTTCCAACGCCTTCTCGGACGAGGATGTTACGGACTTCGTCGCCCGCATCAGGCGTTTTCTCAGCCTCGGCGAGGATGCGCCCGTGGCTCTCGTCGCCGAGCCCAAGATTGACGGCCTGTCTGCGTCCCTGCGCTATGAGAACGGCACATTCGTTCAGGGTGCGACGCGGGGTGACGGCACCGAAGGCGAAGACATCACGCGCAATCTGCAGACCATCGGCGATATCCCGAAAACCCTGCCCGCCGATGCACCTGCTGTGTTCGAGGTTCGCGGCGAGGTTTTCATGGGCAAGGCGGAGTTCCGCGCCCTGAACCAGCGTCAGGAGGAAGCCGGGAAGAAGATCTTCGCCAACCCGCGCAACGCTGCAGCCGGGTCCCTGAGACAGCTCGACCCGAACATCACGGCGGAGCGCACGCTCCATTTCTTCGCCTATTCCTGGGGCGAGGTTTCCGAGATGCCTGCCGACAGCCAGACCGGGTTTCTGGAAAAGCTGAAGGAATGGGGCTTTGTGATCAATCCGATGACAAAGCTCTGTGACGGATCGACCTCGGCGCTCGAGGCCTACAAAGCCATCGGCGAGGCCCGCGCCGCGCTTGATTACGATATCGACGGCGTCGTCTACAAGGTCGACCGGCTGGACTGGCAGGAACGACTGGGCATGGTCAGCCGCGCGCCGCGCTGGGCCATCGCCCACAAGTTTCCGGCGGAGCAGGCCGAGACCGTGCTGGAAGGCATCGACATCCAGGTCGGCCGCACCGGCTCCCTCACCCCCGTCGCCCGGCTCACCCCGATCACGGTCGGCGGTGTCGTGGTGTCGAACGCTACCCTGCATAACGAGGACGAAATCCACCGCAAGGGCGTGCGGATCGGCGATACGGTGGTTATCCAGCGGGCCGGCGACGTCATCCCGCAGGTGGTTCGCGTGATCGAGGAAAAGCGCCCCGCCGATGCCGTTCCTTATGTATTTCCCGATCATTGTCCGGTCTGCGGCAGCGAGGCCGTGCGGCCAGAAGGTGAAGTCATCCGGCGCTGCACCGGCGGCCTGATCTGTGCCGCGCAAGCGGTCGAGCGGCTGAAGCATCTCGTCTCCCGCGATGCCTTCGATATCGAGGGACTGGGCGCCAAGCAGGTCGAGGCGTTCTACGAAGACGGCCTGATCGCGCAACCAGGCGATATCTTCCGCCTGAAGGACCGGGCAGAGGAGATCTCAACCCGCGAAGGCTGGGGCGAGAAATCCCTGACCAACCTTTTGGCCGCCATCGAAGAGCGCCGGAAAATCGGTCTCGACCGGCTGATCTATTCCCTTGGAATCCGGCAAATTGGCCAAGCCACCGCGAAACTGCTTGCCGCCAATTACGGCACACTCCCGGCACTGACCGCCGCCATGCTGGAAGCAGCGGACCCGGACTCGGAAGCCTATGCGAGCCTGATCAATATCGATCAGATCGGCGAATCCGTGGCCGCCGACCTCATCGCTTTCTTTCATGAGGACCATAATCGCGCGGTTCTGGAGGATCTAGAGAACGAGCTGGAGATCGAAGCCTTCGAACGAGCCGTGGCGGACGACAGCCCCGTTGCAGGCAAGACCGTGGTCTTCACCGGTACGCTGACAACAGTGAGCCGTGGCGAAGCAAAGGCAAAAGCGGAGTCACTCGGGGCAAAAGTAGCGGGGTCCGTCTCAAAGAAAACTGATTTTGTGATTGTCGGCGCCGATGCCGGATCGAAAGCCCGGAAGGCCGAAGAGCTGGGCCTGACGATTCTGAGCGAGGAGGAATGGCTCACAATGATCGGCGCAAACGTCTAATTCAAAAGGACTTTTCTTCGAGGCCTGCGTGTTTCGTGAACGTAGGGGGCACCCTATGCCAATCGTTATGCTTCCAGCGCATACCAACCCTGATGTTTCTCGATTACTCGCTCAAGAGTAGATCGCCTAATTGAGGCTCGTACCGCACAGCGGAACAAAACCCGGGCCCGTTGCCCCTCTCACCCCCCTAGGAGGAAGCGATGACGACGTTTCATTATGTTGGACTGACGAACATGGCCGCGATTGGCCTTTTCACGCTGGTTCTTACCGTCATCGGTTGAAGAGCCCGGGTTGGAATTTCCCCTCCCGCAAAAACGGGCTCCGATTTACGGAGCCCGTTTTTGTTTGTCCGGAATCAGCTTGCTCGCCTGACATCCCGGCGCAGCAGTATTCCGGTCAGCGTCCCTTGAAGACCGGCTTGCGCTTGTTCAGGAAGGCATCGAGACCCTCTCGGCCATCCTCGGTCTGGGCCAATTCGGCGATGGTCCGGGTTTCGTCTTCCATCTGCGCTTCCACAGATTGCTGAAAGCTGGAAGCCAGCAAGCGCTTCACACCGCCATAGGCCCGGGTGGGACCGGAGGCAAATTTGGCCGCCAGCTTGCTGGTCTCCTCGGCCAGATCGTCATCCTCGATCACGCGCGTGACGATGCCCCAGTCCTGCGCCTCTTCCGCGCTCAAGGTCCGGTTCGTCAGCATCAGCTCCTGCGCCCGGCGCATACCCACGATCCGCGGCAGAAAATAGGTGGAGCTGCCGTCGGGCGACAGGCCGGCTAACGTATAGGCCATCTTGAATTGCGCCGATTTCCCCGCCAGCACGATGTCCCCGATCAGAGCCGTGCTGAAGCCGGCACCAGCCGCCATGCCCTGCACGGAAACGATTACCGGCGAGTTCATCCGGTACAGACGGGAGATGGCGGCGTGAAAATAGGCCGTTGTCTCTTTCAGGCAGGCGCCAATCCGGGCGCTCTGGGATTCGAAGTATTTCAGATCGCCACCGAAGCCGAAGACCGAGCCGCTGGCATCCAGAATGACCGCGCGGACATCAGGGTCCTCGCTGGCATTGATCGACGCTTCCAGCAGTTCATGCGCCAGCGCGAGATTCACGGCATGACCCGCCTCAGGCCTGTTCAGCGTGATCCGAGCCACACCGTCCGCCGCCGAATAGAGAATAGTCTCATAGGCCATGTTTACGTCTCCCTTTGCCCCTTAAACCTACGCAACCCGTGGCGCCAACGGCGCCGTCGCATCCGTCAGCCAGACGGTCGTTTCCGGATCGAGATCCGGGCTTAATGTCTCCCGCACCCGCGCATGATACGCATCGAGCCAAGCGATCTCGCCGCTGTCGAGCAGGGAGAGATCGATCAAGGCGCGGTCAATCGGCGCCAGCGTGAGCGTCTCGAAGCCAAGCATCGGCCGTTCCGCTCCCGGCACGTCGCGCGCTTCCACGGCAACAAGATTCTCGATCCGGATACCGAAAGCGCCTGCCCGGTAATAACCGGGCTCGTTGGAAATGATCATGCCGGGTTTCAACTCGGCCCCGCCACCGGACTTGGATATCCGCTGCGGCCCCTCATGCACACCGAGATAGGCGCCGACGCCATGCCCGGTACCATGATCGTAATCGAGCCCAGCCTCCCAGAGCGGACGGCGGGCCAGCGCGTCGAGCTGACCGCCGGTGGTGCCCTGCGGGAACACGGCACGGGAAAGCGCGATCATGCCTTTCAGCACCAGCGAGAAGCAGCGCTGCTCCTCCTCACCGATGATGCCGGTAGAAAGCGTCCGGGTGATATCCGTGGTGCCGTCGAGATATTGCGCCCCGGAATCGACCAGATAGATCTCACCCGGCTCCAGGTCCCGGTTGCTCTCCTCCGTCACCCGGTAATGCACGATGGCGCCGTTCGGCCCCGCGCCGGAAATTGTGTCGAAGCTCGGCCCCCGGAACATCTCGTGCTCGGCCCGGAAGCCGTGCAGCCGCTCCACCAGCGTCATCTCGTCCAGCCCGCCCTGATGCGCCCGGCTCGCAAACCAGCACAGGAACCGGGCATAGGCCAGGGCATCGCGGTAATGCGCGGCCCGCACGCCGATCATCTCTATATCGTTCTTCACGGCCTTCACAGGAAGGATCGGGTCCGCCTGCAGGTCGAGCTTGCCGTCGGCCTTCCGGACCCGCTCCATTGCCCAGACCGGCGCACTGGCCGGATCGATCTGGATGGTCACCCCATCGCTTGCGAGCCGGTCAAGCGCGGCACCAAGCTCACCCTCCGGGCGCACGGTCACAGCATTGCCGAGATGCGCCAGAACATCGGGGCCGAGTTTGTTACCGTCGATAAAAAGATCAAGCGTCTCGTCCGCGGACAGGATTGCGAAGCACAGGCAGAGCGGCGTGTTCTCGACATCGTTGCCGCGCACATTCAGCAGCCAGGCAATCGATTCCGCCGACGTAATCAGCAGGGCCTCGGCGCCTGTCAGCTCAAGCGTCCCGGCGATTTCAGCCCGCTTCTCCTCGGAGCGCTTCCCGGCGTAAACGACCTGGTGCGGCTGCATCGGCTCCGCCGGTGCCGCCGGCCGGTCGGCCCAGACGGCATCCAGCGGGTTAGCCTCAAGCAGCACCAATGTGCCGCCGGCCTTCTCGACCGCCGTGCGCAATCGCTCCACCTGCTGGTCCGTATGCAGCCAGGGATCGATCCCGAACCGCTGGCCACTGCCGAGCTCTTCACTGATCCAGTCCGCCGCGGTTTTATCCGCGATGTTGAAACGCTGATAAAGGTTACCGTCGACCTGGCTTTCGATCTGCAGGCTGTAGCGGCCATCGGTGAAGACCGCCGCCTTATCCCGCAGCACCACGGCCGTGCCAGCGGAGCCATTGAAGCCGGTCAACCAAGCCACCCGCTCGGCTGAGGCCGGCAGATATTCGCTCTGATGCGCGTCGGCCCGCGGCACGATCATGCCGTCCACTCCAGCTTCCGCCAAAGCCGCCCTGAACGTACCGAGCCGTTCCGCTGCCGTGCCCGTTGCGGACATATTCCCTGCTCCTTGCCTTGCCTGTATCCGGATCTGCCTGATGCCAGATTAGGCATCGCACCGGACGGGAACAAGGGAAGGAGCGAAATGCTTCGGATTAGTTTTATTAACAATCGGTTAAGTTTGACGCATGACAAAACCCACAATGCATGCACTCAACGCATAACTGCGCTGCAAACACACCGCTCCTCGCATGTCAAGTCCGCATCTATATTCCCATCATCAGATTTAAACACCCGATGAAACATCCCTTTAGGGACGAGCAAAATGAACTACTACAAACTTTCCAACCGCCTTGAGGCCCTGAACGTGTCAGAAGCTGGTCCCTTTGTCGCCCGGATCACGTATCCCGGCGACACAGTGCTCCGCCGCCACAGTCTGTACAGCGCTGAGATGCATATCCGTGCTGAGTACAACCGTTACATCGGCACCCTGATCGCCAAAGGAGCCAAGTCCATGTTCAAGAACCTCATCAACCGCCTGCGCGTTTCCCGCACCATGTTCGAGCTGAACAACCTCGACGACCGGATGCTGGCCGACATTGGCCTGACCCGCAGCGAAATCACTTCTGTTGCCCGCCGTATCGCCAACGTCTCGACCCAGCCGGTCGCAGCACGGACGATCATTACGCCGGCCGCAACCATGACCGAAATTCCGGCTGGCTTCGTCACCGAAGCCGCCAACAGCGACGAGCAGCGGGAAGCCGCCTAATTCCCCCTCCCCTCAGGAGGCTTCTCTAGCGCTCGAAAGTCGGCGGTTCCGAAACTCCTCCCGTTCGGAACCGCCGCCCCAACTTGAAGTACGCTTCTACCGGTGTGGTCCCGAGACCACGCCGGTTTTCTTTTTCAGCATCAGCGTCATCCAGTCGCCGAACCGCCACTTCCCGGCCAGCACCAGCCCCTGCTGGCGGTGCGCCGAAAGCACAGCCGACGTCTGGTGATAAAGCAGCCCCGACAGAACCGCAGTCCCGCCAGGCTTCAGCGCGCGGTTGAGCGACGGCGCCATCTTGCAGAGCGGCCGCGCCAGGATGTTGGAGAGAATCAGCTCGTAAGCTCCGGCCGGGCGGTCCTTGAGGACCGCATATCCATTCCCGGAGCGGGCTTCCACCCGCTTGCCGACCCCGTTCGCTATCGCGTTTTCCAGCGTTGTTTCCACCGACACAGGATCGATATCGACGGCCATGACCCGGGCCGCCGGCCAGATCTTTGCCGCGGCCATGCTGAGAATGCCGGACCCGCAGCCCATATCGAGCACCTTGGCCGGCGTCATCCGCTTGGACAGTCTGTCGATCGCCCGCAGACATCCCTCGGTCGTGCCGTGCGAGCCGGACCCGAAAGCCTGAGCCGCATCGACCTCGATATTCAGGGTTCCGACCGGCGCCTTGCCGCGCAAGTGCGAGCCATGCACCAGGAACCGGCCGAACTGCATCGCTGGGAAAGATTCCCTGTTGAGACGCAGCCAGTCGGTATCCGGCAGCAGCCCGATCTCGACCTCCGGCAGATCGTACCCGCCGAGGGTTGCGGCAACGGAAAGCGCGCCAACGATCTCGCCTCGGTCCGGCTCCACGGTCGAGACGCCCTTCAGGATCCAGACTTTGTCTTCTTCCTGCTCGAAGACCGAGATCGCCTCGACAAAAGGCTCAAGAACATCCGACAGCGGCAGGGCCGCAGCCGCGGAGGTTTCCAGGGAAACTTGCCAGATCGGCTTCATAATTCACTCTCTAACTAGGGCTTACTTACAAAACTGGCGACGAGCTTCTTGCTTCCCGCCTTGTCGAACGCGATTTGCAGCTTGTCCCCATCAACGGTCGACACGGTGCCCATACCGAACTTCTGGTGGAACACACGCTCGCCAACTGCGAAGGGCGGCGGCTTGCTGCGATCCACGACATAGCCCTTACCTTCGAGCAACGGCGCTTTGGCCCGGCTTTCTCCGCCGCGCCGGCCATATCCGGGTCCGCGTCCGCCCTGGGCCGAGCCATAGCCGAAGCTGCTCCCGCCCCAATCGTCAGCGTCACCGGACGCACTTCCGAATCCGCCATAGCGCGAGCCCTGAAATCCGGTCTCGCTGCTGACCTCCACCTGGTCGGCCGGCAACTCATCGACGAACCGGGACGGTATCGAGCTTTGCCACATGCCATGCACCCGGCGGTTCGCAGCGAAACTGATATGCACCTGTTTGCGTGCCCGGGTCAGACCGACATAGGCCAGACGGCGCTCTTCTTCCAACCCGGCGGCACCGCTCTCGTCCAACGCCCGCTGATGCGGGAACATGCCGTCCTCCCAGCCGGGCAGGAAAACCTGATCGAATTCCAGCCCCTTGGCCGCGTGCAGGGTCATGATGCTGACCTGGTCCTGATCGGTACTCTGGGCGTTTTCCATGACCAGGCTGATATGTTCGAGGAAGCCTGCGAGATTCTCGAACTCCTCCATCGCGCCGCAGAGCTCCTTCAGGTTCTCCAACCGGCCCGGCGCTTCCGGTGTTTTATCCTTCTGCCACATCTCGGTATAGCCGGACTCGTCCAGCACGATGCGGGCGAGGTCGCTGTGGTCCTCGACATCGATCAGGGAGCGCCAGCGCTCGAAATTACCGATCACCTCAGCCAGTTTGCGCTTGGCGGCGGGCTTCAGCTCGTCCGTTTCGATGATGCGGGAGGCCGCCCTGTAGAGCGACATGCCCTCGTTCCGGGCCAGGTGATGCAGCACCTGCAAGGTGGCGTCGCCGATGCCGCGTTTCGGCTTGTTGACGATCCTCTCGAAGGCGAGATCGTCATCGCGCTGGTTGACCACTCTCAGGTAGGCCAGCGCATCACGGATCTCCATCCGCTCATAGAAGCGCGCCCCGCCGATCACCCGGTAGGGCAGACCGATGGTCAGAAAGCGCTCCTCGAACTCGCGGGTCTGGAAGCCGGCCCTGACCAGCACCGCCATCTGCGCGAGCTTCACGCCCTTGCGCTGCAGCGCCTCCATCTCCTCGCCAACATGCCGGGCTTCGGATTCTCCGTCCCAGAGACCGCGCACATTCAGCTTTTCGCCTTCAGCGCCCTCGGTCCAGAGCGTCTTGCCCAGCCGCCCCTCATTGTGGGAGATCAGCGCGGAGGCCGCTGCAAGGATGCGCGAGGTCGAACGGTAGTTCTGCTCCAGCCGGATCGTCTTCGCGCCGGGAAAATCCTTCTCGAACTTCAGGATATTGCCGACCTCGGCACCGCGCCAGCCATAGATCGACTGATCGTCATCGCCGACGCAGCAGATGTTCCGGCTTTTCTGCGCCAAAAGCCGGAGCCAGAGATATTGCGCGACGTTTGTGTCCTGATATTCGTCGACCAGAATGTAGGTAAACTGATCGTGATATTTCGTGAGCACGTCCGGATGGCTCTGAAACAGGTCAACGCACAGCAGCAACAGATCGCCGAAATCGACCGCGTTCAGGATTTTCAGGCGTTCCTGGTACTGCCGGTAAATCTCCACCAACCGGCCGCCGGCGGCATCGCCCGCTTCGTCGCGTCCGACCTTGTCCGGGGTCAGGGCGCGATCCTTCCAGCGCTGGATGACGCCCATCATGGCCCGTGCCGGCCACTTCTTGTCGTCGATGTTTCCGGCCTGCAGAAGCTGCTTCAGCAGACGCTGCTGATCGTCCGAATCAAGGATGGTGAAATCCGACCGCAGCCCGGCGAGTTCCGCATGACGCCTCAGAATCTTGGCCCCAAGAGCATGAAAAGTGCCGAGCCATACCTGCTCCGCCATCGGCCCGATCATGCCGCCTACACGCTCGCGCATTTCCCGCGCGGCCTTGTTCGTGAAGGTCACTGCCAACACATTCCAGGGCCGGGCGCGACCGGTCGAGATCAGGTGCGCGAGACGGGTTGTCAGAACCCGTGTCTTGCCGGTCCCGGCCCCCGCGAGGACCAGCAACGGTCCGTCGACAGTACGAACGGCCTCGGCCTGCCGGTCGTTCAGGCCGTTCAGATAGGGCGCATCGGCATCCGGTCCCGCGGGTGGGGTTTCGGGCTCATCGTCGAAAAACAAGTCAGACATACGGTGCAGCAGGAAAAATTTCGGGTAGGGTGAAGTCCATAGGCCTTTAACAAAATTTTAGTGAATCCAAATCTATCTTATCACTAACAGCCCGACGGGCTCCGAAGATTTGGATGAACGCCTATGTAAGAGCAGGCTCGGTCTATTGCCACAAAAGCCTCTGGAACTACCTTTAACACAATAGATCATGGCTCGCTTTACTACAGACTAACGGATCCGTTGTCGCACCTTTCAAGAGCCGGTCCCAAATGGTCGCGACAAACGGTAGACGGGGTGTCAATCCCCTGCTTGTCCCCAACGAGCAGACGGAGGCACCCCGTCGCCTTTTCAGCCTATATATCCGCCGCGTTTAGCTTGGTCGCCGTGCTCCTCGTCCCGAAGCCGCTCCAGAGCGCGGTTATAGGCGCGCATCACATCCGCTTCTTCAAGCCAGCCGACCAGAACCGGCTTGTCCTTTCCCCTGACAACCGGCAACACGCCATCGCCAATCCCAGCGAAACTGTCGATCACCGGCCCCACCTTTTCGGACGCCCCCAGAACCGGACGCGATTTATCGACAAATCGGCCAATGTCAAATTCCCTCCCGGTATCGGAGGCAAAAGCATCAGGGCCGAGCGCCGCCAGAGTCAGGGTTCCAATCAACTGCCCGTCCCCACCGGTCACAAAGACAACCCCGCCATTCGCCTTCAGCAACGCCGCACGCACGTCCCGGAGACCAGCATCGCGCCGGATCGTGGTCGCGCCTTCATGCATCAGGTCAGACACAGTCATTCCGCCCAGCACCTCGACATCGTGGCCACCTCGAACGGTGACGCCACGGGCCTTGAGCTGATTGTGGAAGAAAGACGGACCATGCAGCGTCCGGGTCAGCAGAGACGCGATAACGACCGCCACCATCACGGCAATCGTCAGACGGTAATCCCCGGTCAACTCCACGATAATCAGCATTGTCGAGATCGGCGCCCCGAGGACCGCACCAGATACAGCCCCCATGCCGACCAGCGTATAGGCGCCGTGGCCGGACGAGAGATGCGGATAGGGAATGGCGGCGACGATGCCGAATGCCCCGCCGACCATCGCACCGATGAAAAGGCTCGGGCTGAATATGCCCCCGCCAAAACCGAAGCCGAGTGAAATCGCGGTCGCCAGCATCTTCAGAAGAGCCAGCGCAATCAGGGTCCACAGCACATAATTCTCGTTCAGCGCGCTATCCATCGCTTCATAGCCGACGCCGAGAAGCTCGGGAAAAACAAGGGCCAAAGCCCCCACCGCGAGCCCGCCGAAAACCGGCCTAATCCAGCCAGGCAAGCGCGTGCGCTCGGCGAGGGATTGCATGACCGGCACCAGCCGCATGAAGGTTATGGCGGCCCCCGCCGCAGTGACCCCGAGCAGCGCGAAGGCACCGAATTCAAAGAAGGAAGCGATTTCGTGCGGCGGCACGGTAAATGCCGGAACATCACCAAAATAGGTGCGCGAAACGATCGTACCAGCAACGGAAGCAATCACGATCGGCGCGAAAGCGGTCAGCGCATAATGGCCGATGACCACTTCCAGAGCGAAGAAAACACCAGCGACAGGTGCGTTGAACGAGGCCGCAACGGCCGCAGCGACGCCGCAGCCGAGCAATGTGCGCGATTGCGACCGGGCCAGCCTGAAACGGCGCCCCATATAGCTGGCGATGGTCGCCCCAAGATGCACCGCAGGCCCCTCACGGCCGACGGAAGCGCCGGAGCCGATGGACGCGGCACTGACCAGAGCAGCGCCGAGACCTGCACGCCCGGACATCCGGCCGGCCCTGAGGGCATTTGCCTCGATCACATCGGCTACGCCCTGAGGACGCCCGCCCGGCATCAGAAAGCGGATATAGAGTCCGATCAGCAGACCGCCCAGAGCCGGAGCCAGCAGCAAATGCCACCAGGCAAGTCCGGCGACACCGGAGGCGACTCGCTCATGCTCAAAGCCATAGAACCCGGTCTGGATCAGCCCGATCAGTTCGCGAAACAACACAGCAGCAAAGGCGGCGGCGATACCCACAGCAACCGCAAGCCCGGAAAGCAGGACCTGGTCGTTGCGAATCCCCGCAGACACACGGTCCTGCAAAATCCGAAGCCAGGTGGCCTGACGATCACCGGCCATCCCCTAGGATCTCCGGATCGCGATTGTGCGGCCGGCGGCATCCGGTTTCGGCAGCGCGTCATGAACCCGCTGCAAATCTTGCAGACGCGCAAGCGCCACTGCGGGAAAAGGCGCCGAGCGCCGGGTTTTCAGGTCGACATGCATGATCATCAATTCGTTGGTCGCGGCAAGATAATGCTCCTCCGCATGATACATCCGATGAAAAACATGCATACGTTTTGCATCATGGTCGAGGATTTGCGTGGTGAAACACAGCCCGTCTCCGGGTCCTACCTCGCGATCGTAGGTCACATGCGCCTCCAGCACGAAGACCGAGGCATCATGTTCATGACGATAGGAAGCGCCGAGCCCCAGATAGTCCAGCAGGACGTCGGTCGCCTTGTCAAAGGCAACGACATAGTAGCCGACATTCATGTGCCCGTTATAGTCGACCCAGTCGGGCTGGACCGTCAGTTCGCCGGAAGCGAAACACTTGTTCAAATCAACCTGTTCCATAGTCCGGACATTAACGGCATTTGTTTTGTCCCGCCACGGCACACAAACGGAAGTTCAGCGGTGAGGCTTTTACAGTATCTCGGACGGCGTGCTGCGCTGGTAATGGCGCTCGGAGTCTTTATCGGCCTTGCCTTGCCGGATCTGGCAGCCGTGGCGAAGCCCCTGCTCTCGCCGACCGTTCTGATCATGCTGACCGTCGCCATGACCAGGACCGATGCGTCCTCTCTTGGCCGGACGAGCCGCCGGGCCGGAACCCACCTGGTTGCGCTGCTCTGGCTGCTCATCGTCACACCGTGCCTGATGTATGCCACTCTGGTCTTCCTCGACGTACCGCCGGAACTGGCGACGCCGATGCTGATCTGGAGCGGCAGTCCGCCTCTGGTAACGGTTCCCGTCATTGCCCTGATCATCGGACTGAACTCGGCGGCCGCCCTGCTCCTGATGGTGGTCTCGACTTTCGTCTTCCCCTTCATCCTGCCCGGCCTTCTGTTCTGGCTGATCGGCATCGAGGTTGACCTGAGCGCGGGCGCCCTGACCGTGAAACTGGCGCTCATGATTGCCGGGTGCGCCCTTGTCGCGACCATTGTCAGGCGCAAACTCGGCACCGAAGTCTTGCGGGAGAAAGCTGCGATTTTTGACGGCATCGCGGTTGTTCTGATGCTGGTTTTCGCCGTCTCCGTGATGGACGGTGTCCGCGACTGGCTGGTCACCGACCCGGCGACGGTAATGCTCTACGTTGGGGCGGCTTTTGCAGGAAGTCTCGGCCTGCAGCTGATCGGCGGATTGGTGTTCTTCTGGACCGATCGCCAGAATCAACTCTCTGTCGCCCTGTCCTCCGGAAATCGCAACATGGCGTTGTTCATGGCAGCGGCAGGCTCCGCGCTCGGGCCGGAAGCCTTCCTGTTTTTTGCCGTCGCCCAGTTCCCGATCTATATACTTCCTGTAATGCTAAAACCCATTTACCAGAAACTGTCGGCGCAGACGGTTTGATCTCCGTGAGACGATTTCTGAATGATCTTGTGATATTAAGGAATTAGCACCCATTTAGGATTAGACTGCCGGTAATTTCGGCAAAGCCTTCTCAGGCAAAAAGGAGAACGCCTTTGCGTTCTGCGATCACACGGGCAAAGCGCCGGGGCCGGCTTGGCCTCTGGCAACGGCGGCTGACGATTATCGCGCTGACCGCCATCGGGGTGTTCGCGAGTTACTTCTTCACCCTCGGAAAAGCCGACAACTACCAACATCTGGTTGCCGCCACGATCAGCGTTTTCGGAATTTGCGCCCTGATCGCGGATTGGGTGGTGGCCCGCGACATCAAGCGTGGCGGCGGCGTCCAGGCGATGCGTTCAGGCGGCACACTCAGCACCGGCCCCGGCGCCATGGCCGGGCGCCTTTGGGCCCAGGGCGAGGGCTTCCGGTTACATGGCCTGAATACAGAGGCGCGTGAGAATTTCCACGAGGCGGAGAGCCTGTTCAAGGAGGCCAAGGACACAGAAGGCGTGATCGAAAGCATGATCAGCCTTGGAAAGCTCGAGCGCGCCCGTAATCAGCCTGACGATGCCTCCAAGAAATTCGAAGCTGCCTACAACGCGGCAAGCGCGGCTAAGAACCGGACGGGAATGGCCAACGCCCTGCTGCAACAGGGCTATCTGCTGATCGCCAAGAAAAGCTCAGATGGCGCGCGGCAAGCCTTCGAAGAAGCCGCCAAGCTCTATATCGAGGAGAACAGCCGGTTCGGTGAGGCCAATGCGGCGCTCGGGTCGGCCGAGGCCTCCATGCAACTGACCAAGACAGATGAAGCCGCCGCCTCATTCGAGCACGCCCATTTTTTGTTCAGCCAGGTCGGAGACCGGAATGGCGAAGCGCACGCGCTCTATTGCCGCGCCGAGATCGACCGGCAGAAACGGCTATCGGCGGATGCCCAGAACCGCTTCGAGCGCGCCCTCACCCTCTATCGCCGTACCGGAGATTTTCTCGGCGAGGCGGCTGTTCGTCTTGCCATGACCGACATCCTGCGCCGTCTCGGACGAGCGCCAAACGCGCAAGCCACTGCCCTTGAAGCCGCCGACCGGTTCCGCGATGCCGCGCGGCGGGTTGGTAACAGTCCGATGCTGGCAGGACGCGGGGACATCAGACGGGCACCGATCCGCTTTGAAATCGCCCGCTCCCACGGGGCGATTGCCCGCACCATGCTCGCCGAATCGCAGGATGGCTCACTGGAGGCCCGGCTACTCATCGGGCTCGGTGAAATGGAGCGCATGGGCGGCCGGCTTGAAGATGCACGAATGAACTTCGAGCGGGCGATCCAGCTCTCGAAAGGCACCGACAAACTGCCCATCCTGGCCGACGCCCTGAAAGGCAAGGGACGCGTCGAAATGCAAAAGGGCAACTCGCGCGGTGCCCGCGAGGTGATGAAGGAAGCGCAGAATCACTACAAGAATGCCGGCGGTGCCCGTGACGCGGCGCAGACGCTGATGGATATGGGTCAGATCGACCTTCTGGTGGAGAATCCAGACCGGGCCCGGGTGACATTTGCGCAAGCCCGGACCATGTATCGTGGCCTCAATGAGATCGGACTGGAGGGTGCGGCCCTGAGAGCCATAGGAGATCTGGAATCACAACTTGGGCGATTGGCGCAGGCGCAGCAGGCTTACGCGGAGGCACGCGGATTGTTCCGGCAGGCCGCCGATCATATCAGCGAAGCCGATTCCCTTCTGATGATCGGGCTGCTGTCCATCAATGTGGACAATGCGACCGCGGCTGCCTTCACAATTCAGGCAGGACGTCTTTACAAAGCGGTCGGAACGGTAGAATGGAACCGTCGCGCTTTTTCCCTGGCGCGCAGGATCAAGTAACATATGCATGCAACACAACATGAGAGCGCGATATTTTTGCAACATCACCGCGGTAAGAAATTGCGGATAAATTGCGAGGCCTTGGCCTTGCGGAAACCTCTGTGGTACCAGCTTATCCTTGCGACTGAGGCTATTGAGTTGGTGGATTGCCGTTTGCATCAGACAAACGCAGGCCATGGATCAAGAGGCGGCTATTCGCTGAAACGCGCAGGTAACGGGTTGAGTTTATGACTTTTCTGTCTCGCATTCACCGGGCCGCCGGTATCCTTTTCGTGCTGATCGCGCTGACCGGTTGTGCGACTCCTCCGGAAGAAACCGCCGCTGGCCCGCAGATCTTTGACCCCATTGAGCCGGTCAACCGCTTGGTCTTCGCCATGAACGATACGGTCGACATCTTCGTGCTGCAGCCAACGGCCTTCGTCTACAAGACCGCTTTGCCCGATCCGATCCAGGAGATGGTCCGCAACTTCCTGCGCTGGCTGCGCTCCCCGGTCGTGATTGCCAACAGCCTGCTGCAGGGCGACACGAACAATGCCGGCAATGCGACTCGCCAGTTCTTTGTCAACGGCATCACGGTCGGACTGATCGATTGGGGCCAGGGCGAAGACTGGGCCTACCGCGATGAAGATTTTGGCCAGACCCTCGGTGTACACGAGGTCGGCGGCGGCCCTTATCTTGTGCTGCCCCTTCTCGGCCCTTCGAATGGCCGCGATCTGGCCGGACGCATTGTCGACACCTTCTTCGACCCGCTGACCTATATCGTCAGCGGCCAAGGCGCCAAGAATGCGATCACCATAAGCCGCGCCGGCACCCGCGCCGTCGATTTCCGCGCCCGCAACTTCGATCAAATAAACGAACTCAAGGCCTCCTCGCTCGATTACTATGCCCGCCTGCGCTCCATCTATCTGCAGCGCCGGGATGCCGAGATCCGGAATGGAGAGCCTTCGGGGGAGCCGCTCACAGCGGACGGCAGCAAGGACTTCGAGGACTTCACTCCGTCCGACCGGCCCGTCTCCGAAACCGGCGAGCTTCCGACCAAATCGAATTGAGTCAGGCAGACACGATGACCATTTTCCATCGCGCGATTATCCTGCTTTTCCTATGTGTAGCAGTTCCTTCAGCACCGGTATGGGCTGACGAAAAAGGCGCCGCCGCGGAGAAATTCGTGGCCGGCCTCGGTGATTCGGCGCTCGCGCTGGTGACCGACAAGGCGGTCGTCGGCGAGGCTCGGCGTGAGAAGTTCCGGATGCTTCTGAACGATCATTTCGATCTTAACTGGATCGGCCAGTTTGTGCTTGGCCGCAACTGGCGCCGGGCCAGCCCAGAGCAGCGGGAGACCTACCTGAAGCTCTTCGAA
Source organism: Nisaea sp. (assembly GCF_034670185.1). Taxonomy (NCBI): domain Bacteria; kingdom Pseudomonadati; phylum Pseudomonadota; class Alphaproteobacteria; order Rhodospirillales; family Thalassobaculaceae; genus Nisaea; species Nisaea sp. Next base: position 94,814 of record NZ_JAXMNY010000001.1, on the reverse strand, counting down.
GAAAGCATCGTCTTCACCTACACGAACCAGTTCGACAATTATTCCGGGCAGAAATTCGAGGTTACCGGTAGCGGTGAGAATGGCCGCTATACCGTGGTGAAGAGCAACATCGTCGACCCCGCAAGCCCGCAGGGCAACGTGCTGATCGACTGGCGGCTGATCGAGGATGGCGGGCAGTTCAAGATCGTCGATGTGGTGATCGAGGGAATCAGCATGGGTATCACCCAGCGCAACGAGTACTCCTCCGTGATCGAGAGCAACGGCGGCAAGATTGAGCCCCTTCTGGCACGCATGGAAGAGATCCTCGAAGGGCTGCGCAAGCGCACCTGAATATTCTTCGGACAAACCGCACATAAAAAACGCCGGCTTTGAAGCCGGCGTTTTTCGTTAGTGCGTGCGAGCGATCAGGCGCGGGCGATTGGCTTGTACTTGATCCGGTGCGGCTCCACCGCATCTGCGCCAAGCCGGGCCTTCTTGTCTTCCTCATAGGCCTGGTAATTGCCCTCGAACCACTCGACGTGACTGTCGCCCTCGAAAGCGAGGATGTGGGTCGCGATCCGATCGAGGAACCAGCGATCATGGGTGATGACCACGGCGCAGCCCGCGAATTCCAGAAGAGCCTCTTCCAGTGCCCGGAGCGTGTCGACATCAAGATCGTTGGTCGGCTCATCGAGCATCAGCAGGTTGGCGCCGGATTTCAGCATCTTGGCCAGATGCACCCGGTTGCGCTCACCACCGGAAAGCTGGCCGACCTTCTTCTGCTGGTCGCCGCCACGGAAGTTGAACAACCCGCAATAGGCCCGGCTCTGCATCTTGCGCTTGCCGAGATCGATCTCGTCCAGCCCGTCGGAGATTTCCTCCCAGACGGTTTTCTTGCCGTCAAGGGAATCGCGGGACTGGTCGATATAGCCGAGCACGACAGTATCGCCGACCGTGAACGTGCCGTTATCCGGGGTTTCCTGACCGGTGATCATCCGGAACAGCGTAGTCTTACCAGCGCCGTTCGGGCCGATCACACCGACAATGCCGCCCGGGGGCAGCTTGAAGGACAGATCGTCGATCAGCAGCCGGTCGCCGAAGCCCTTGCTCAGGTGATCGGCCTCGATCACCTGGCCGCCAAGACGCGGGCCGGCCGGGATGACGATCTGAGCCGTATCGTTGCTCTTCTCCTCGCTCTTCGCCAGCAGCTCTTCATAAGCGTTGAGACGCGCCTTGCTCTTTGCCTGCCGGGCACGCGGCGACTGCCGGACCCATTCCAGCTCCTGGTTGAGGGAGCGCTGGCGGGCGTCTTCGGTCCGGCCTTCCTGCTCCATCCGCTTCTGCTTCTGTTCCAGCCAGCCGGTGTAGTTCCCCTCGTAGGGAATACCCTTGCCGCGGTCGAGTTCCAGAATCCAGCCGGCCACTTCGTCGAGGAAGTAGCGATCATGGGTCACGGTCACGACGGTGCCCGGGAAATCGTGCAGGAAGCGCTGCAGCCAGGCGACGGATTCGGCGTCCAAGTGGTTGGTCGGCTCATCGAGCAGCAGCATGTCCGGGGTGGAGAGCAGCAGCTTGCAGAGCGCCACCCGGCGGCGTTCACCACCGGACAGCTTGGTCACGTCCGCATCGCCCGGCGGCAGCCGTAGCGCGTCCATGGCGATCTCGACCTTGCGGTCCAGATCCCAGGCGTCGGCGGCGTCGATCTTCTCCTGCAGCTCGCCCTGCTCGGCCAGCAGATCGTTCATCTGATCGTCGGTCATTTCCTCGCCGAACTTGGCGCTGACCTCGTTGAAGCGATCGAGCAGGTCCTTCGTCTCGCCCATGCCTTCCATGACGTTGCCATGCACGTCCTTGTCGGCATTCAGCTCCGGCTCCTGCGCCAGGTAGCCGACCTTGATGCCATCGGCGGCCCAGGCCTCGCCCTGATACTCCGTATCGACCCCGGCCATGATCTTCAGCAGGGTCGATTTACCCGCGCCGTTCGCGCCGAGCACGCCGATCTTGGCGCCGGGCAGGAAGGACAGATGAATGTTCTTCAGAACCTCGCGCCCGCCGGGCCAGGTCTTGCTCAGACCTTTCATCACGTAAATGTACTGGTACGCAGCCAAGGCGACGCTCCTATGAAGTATGAGAATGAGGGCAGAGTTGTATCCAAGTGCGGCCGCGGCGGCAATGGGCCGCTGCACGCCGCCTGCATATGGCATGGATACAGCTGGTTGCAACCCCCTCGCAGACGCCACCAGTACCGAGGCCGGCCCGTCACCCCGGCCTCCTTTCGTCGCCATCCCGCCCCTCCATCGTCATCCCGACGCAGGTCGGGATCCACCGATGATGAGGCGATGCTTGTAATCTCTGGGTCCCCGCGTGCGCGGGAATGACGGTGTTGGAGAGCGGAGCGCGCTGTTTTTCATCGTCATTCCGGCCGGAGAGCCGGGACCCAGGTGATCATGGGGCAGTGCGCGTCTTCCATTGATCCCGACCTGCGTCGGGATGATGGCGGAGGGGCGGGACGATGGTGAGGAGTGGGGGATAGCGATGAAAAAGGGAGGGCTGCCACGCAGCCCTTTCTCTACCGGGCAACTGCCCCTTCGACCATCGGCTGGATGATATCCACCATCGTGAGATGCGCGCGCAGCGTCCGGCGTTCCCGCCGGTCCAGAAGCGACGGGTCGATCTTTGATGACGGCTCGAGACCGGCGGCGCTATCAGCCAGTTGCTGGCGCAGGATTGCGGCCATGAAAGCCTCCAGGGCTTCCGCCACGGCCATGGCGTCACCTGCCGAAATCAGTTTCCGCTCCCGTAGTTTCCGGAAGCGTTCAAACGTCGAGGTCGCCTCGATGCCATGCCGCAGGGCGAGCACCCGGGCGGCGGACACCAGCGGCAGGAGACCGCCCAGTTTCAGGTCAACGCGACCATCCTGAAGCTGGAACCCGCTGGCCAGGCCAAACCAATCCCAGGCGAGCGGCGGGCGGAAGGCGCCGATATGCTGGACCAGATTGCCGAGGAACACGACCTCCCGTCTTGCCGTCGTGATGGCGTCACGGCGCAGTGACGCCGCCAGTCCGGCCTCTCCCAGCACCGGCGCGAAGTCGAAGAAGATATCGACATTCATCAGGTTCTCGCCCCTGCCCCTCCCGATCCACTCCCCGACCCGCTGGCGCCAGTCATCCGGCGTGCCGCGCCAAAGCGGGTTGGACACCATCACCCCGCCATTGCAATAGGGAATTCCGGCGGCATCGAGGATATCCGTCAGACGCGTGCCCCACTCCGCGAACCAGGCATCGTGCTCCGCGGTGCCGTCGAAGATCACTGCATTGTCCTGATCCGGCGCCAGCAGGCTCTCCCCGCGGCCGCCACTGCCCAGCACAAGCAGGGTGAAGGGCACAGGAGGCGGGCCGAGACCGGACCGCTCCATCGATTCAAGCGCCAGTGTGCCTGCGCGCTCTGTCGAGTCCCGCATGGCGGCACTGATGGCCCCCGCCACCGTCGCCGCGCCCGACCCGTCCTGCAACAACGCACTAGCGAGGGCAGGCAAGCGGGCCCGGGCCGCCGCAATGGCGGCACTGTCCGGTGCGGACTCGATGGCATCGCCGAGAGCAAAAGCCGCTGTGTTCCGGGTCTTCAGGATGGTCCGGAGAGAGACGACTCCGATGATCTTGCCGTCCGGATCGGTGACCGCCAGGTGCCGAATACCAAGCCGTTCCATCCGGCCGAGCGCCTTGTAGACCAGCGCGTCCGCAGGCAATGACACGACCGGGAATGACATGACATTGCGCACCGAACTGCCACCATCCTCTCCCATGGCGATCCGGCGCATGATGTCGCGCTCGGTCAGAATGCCGACATGCGGACCGCCCCCATCGCGCACCAGGATCGAGCCGACATTCCGCGACGCCATGGCCGCAGCTGCCTGGGAAAGCGTCGCCGTCACGTCGATATCCAGCGGCTCCCAGGTCAGCACATCGCTCAACCGGTGCCGGTAGGGGTAGCTGTCGAATGACATACTCGCGTCCATGCCCACTCCTATTCCCGGCCCCAGGGAGGCGGCGCCGCGATCTCCCGGGCGGCGGCGAAATCCACAATTGACCGCTCCCGAAGGGATGGCAACATGGCGTTGAACAGCTCTGCGGTGACAATCGCATCGCCGAGCGCTGTATGCCGCCCGAAGACGCTGAGGCCCAGAGCCTCCGCTGCGCTGTCGAGTCCGATCCGCTGATCGGGCGCAATCAGCCGGAACAATGCCATGGTATCGAGAGCGGGCAGGTCGAGATCCGGCAGACCATGCCGCCGGGCCTCCGCCGCCAAAACCGCAAGATCGAAGCCGATCTGGTGCCCGATGATGACGCAGCCGTCGACAAACCCGGCCAGCGCATCCCAAAGATCCGGCAAAAGCGGTGCGTCCGCGACCAGCTCGTCCGAGATGCCGTGCACGCTGAAGGAACGTTCCGGAATCGGAATGCCCGGCCGGACCAGAAGGTCGAGAGTGACGGAGGTGAAGACGTGTCCGTCCTGCACCCGCACGGCGCCGATGGAGACGATCCTGTCCCGCGTCGCATCCAGCCCCGTCGTTTCCAGATCGAGACTGACAAGCGGAAGCGCGCTGAGCGGGGTCGTCGGCAAATAGGGCTGTGGCGCGGGCGGGGCCATGGCAGCGCCGAGGCCGAGATCCATCGCGGTCTGTTCCGGCTCCACCTCTCCCGCCGGTGCCATGAAGGAAATCACGCCACCATCGGCCATGGCAGCGACCTGCGCTTCCACCGGCGCGCCTTCCGTGTCTGCGAGGGTGAACTCAACCGGTCGTCTGATCTCTCGTGCCCGCGCCAGCGCCGTCTCCAGCCTCCCGTGATCGACAAGCGTAAAGATACTGTGGCCGGGGCCGGTGCCGTAATCGCCAAGACGGCGCCGGGCCGCTGCATTCGAAAGCGACACGAGACCCGCCCCCGTGAAAACAATCACCGCGCTCGGGATGCCAGCCAGCACGCCCGCGATCCAGGCCCCTTCGGAGCCATGCCGCTCCCGCCGGATAAACGCCCGTTCGATGGTCTGGGACAAGCCCGCGATCTCCCCGGGGCCGCCAGTGAACTGACGCCAGCGTGCAGGCAACCGGCCAGTTGTGGCGGCGAGGTCGAGATCTTCCTTCATCCGGTCGAGATCGCCGATATGAGCGGCAATGATGCCATAGACGGCATAGCCGAGCAGGCTCGCGATGCCCGCTCCCGCCGCCGGCAGGATCAGCACCGACCAGTCCGTCCCGCCGTCCGGCATCCAGACCCGCAGCGCAATAGCGCAGAGCATTGCGACAAGCGCGACCGGAACTGCCGCAAGCAGCAGTGCATGCGTGCGCCGGGTTCGATAGCGCATGATAATGGCGCGCCGGAGAGGTGAGTCTTCTTGACTTGGGGTGCCCGGCATCAGCCGCTAGTCGCCCGTGGCAGAAGCGGCGGCAGAGGCGCTTGCGGTGGCGGTGGCGGTGGCGGTGGCGGGGCCGAAATCCTGCAACACGGCCTCCGCCCGCAATAGCGACGCCACCCGCTCGCGCACATCCTTCCACTTGAAGCGGATGGAATTGCGGACGATCCGCTCATCCAGCACCTTCAACTCGTCCGATATCGGCGCCCAGTGAACCAACGCATCGGCACTTCCCATGAAGGCCGTGTCCGCGTCCGAGCGTCTGGCGAGCAACCGAGTTTCCGCGCGTTCTACCTCTTCTTCCCAGTCAGGCCCGGCCCCCTCCGGCTCCGGATAATCGGCAAGCGCCCCCCGGAACAGGGCAAGCGCCAGCCGTGCCTCCGTCTCCCGGTCCCCGCCCTCGCACACTGACGCTGCAACAAACCCGGCCAGGTCCGCAGAGCAGGCAAGAAAAACTTGCCACTTCGCAATATTCAGGGATTGCACAAACAGGTCTTCGTCAAACAGAGCTGTGTATCGGGTGCCGGCACGAGTACGAACATAGCCATAAAGTGTTGTCTGGGCGACAAAAGCAGCCCTTGTACTGACGAACTCCGTAGCCGATTCGACTGTATCGAGCGGATTTTCCTTCCAGCGCGTTGAGAACGGCATAAAGAGCCGAACCTTGCGCCAAAAACCGCTTAAAAGACCATGAAACATAACAATTTTCCGAGTTTCATCGAGTTCCTGACTCACCTATGGGTTTCATAAATCTATAGCTGAAACCCTTAATCCATTATAGACTAAGGTCATTGCGCGCTGAGCGCGATACACAAAATCGCCACACAACAAAAGGCGATGGGCAAGAAAGGGGGGTGAGTCATGGCTACAGCCGACTCCAATCACGAAGCCCACTGGCAGCGCACCAAAGGGCTGACTACTACAGTACTCGTTATCTGGTTTATCTTTGCTTTCGTCGTGCATTGGTTTGCACCGCAACTCAATGAATTCTCCATTCTCGGGTTCCCGCTCGGCTTCTACATGGCCGGACAGGGTTCCCTGTTTGCGTTCGTCGTCATCATTTTCTGGTTCGCAAGAGCCCAGAACAGGATCGACGAGGAATTCGGCGTTGCCGAAGACGCAGACGATGACGAGTAGAGGAGACCGGACATGAAGGGTGATTTCATCCAGAATCTGGGGAAGATCTACGGCCTCTATACAGGCGGGTTCCTCCTCTTCATCATTTTGATGGCCATACTTGAGCAGGCCGGTGTCAGTCCAGACACGATCGGCTATCTGTTCGTCGGCTTCACAATCGGTATTTATGCACTGATCGGCGTGCTGTCGCGCACCATGGCGACGGATCAGTACTATGTCGCGGGCCGGCAGGTACCAGCACTCTATAACGGCATGGCGACGGCGGCAGACTGGATGTCTGGAGCCTCCTTCGTCGCGATGGCGGGCGGTATCTATTTCGGCGGTTACGGCTACATGGCCTTCCTGGTCGGCTGGACCGGCGGTTATGTGCTCGTCGCCTCGCTGATGGCGCCATATCTGCGCAAGTTCGGCTGCTACACCGTGCCGGACTTCATCGGCACACGCTACGGCGGTAATTTCGCCCGGCTCTGTGCGGTGATCGTCCTTGTGGTCGCGTCCTTCACCTACGTGACGGCGCAGATCAATGCCACCGGCACGGTTGCGGCACGCGCCCTGCAGATCCCGTTCGGGGTCGGCGTCTGGTTCGGGCTTGCCGGAATCCTGGTCTGCTCCATGCTTGGGGGCATGCGGGCGGTGACCTGGACCCAGGTGGCTCAGTACATCGTGCTGATCATCGCCTATGTCGTCCCGGTCGTCTGGATGTCGAACAAGAGCGGCTTCGGGCTGATCCCGCAGCTCTCCTACGGCGACGCCGTCCAGCGCGTGCAGGAACTCGAAGCCCTGCATCAGGTTGGCGTACTGAAACCGACGGAAACCTTTGCCGGACTTTCGGCATTGGTGAACCCGATCAACGCGCCGGGCGAAACCTTCATGGACAAATGGAAGTTCGCTACCCTGGTGCTCTGCATGATGTGCGGAACGGCATCCCTGCCGCACGTGCTCATGCGTTACTTCACGACGCCGTCCGTGCGCGCCGCACGGATTTCAGTGGGCTGGTCGATCCTGTTCATCTTCTTCCTCTACTTCACGGCCCCGGCTCTGGCGACCTTCACCAAGCTGTCCCTGCTGGACCCGAACCTTGCAACCGGCATCATCGGCAAGAGCATTACCGAGGTGAACGCGCTGGAATGGATCCAGAAATGGGCGGCGGTCGATTTCCTCCGGGTGTCCGACTCCAACGGGGACGGGATATTACAGATCAACGAGCTCTTCATGCGCTCCGGCATCGTCGTGCTGGCAACGCCTGAAATCGCCGGTCTGCCCTATGTGATCTCCGGTCTGGTGGCTGCCGGTGGTATGGCTGCGGCCATGTCGACGGCGGACGGGCTGCTGCTCGCCATCGCCAACGCCCTCAGTCACGATCTGTACTACAAGATCATCGACCCGCAGGCGGAGACCAAGACACGGCTCATCGTGGCCCGTATCCTCCTCCTTGGCGTCGGCGCAGCCGGAGCGTTCGTGGCCAGCCTGAAGCTGACCTCGATCCTCGGGGCGGTGGCTTGGGCGTTCGACTTCGCCTGTTCCGGCCTGTTTTTCCCGCTGGTACTGGGAATCTGGTGGAAACGGGCGAACAGGCAGGGGGCGATCGCCGGCATGATCGGCGGCTTCGTCTCCGGTTCGGCCTACCTCTACTACGTCCACTTTGCCGGCGGTGAGCCGTGGATGGGTATCGACCATCTCCGGTTCGGCATCATCGGAATGCCGGTCAGCCTGATTGCCATGATCGTGGTCAGTCTGATGACGGAAGAGCCGGACGAGGAAACGCAAGCCATGGTCGACGCGGTGCGCACCCCGCGCGGCGGCACGGTCCTCGCCAGCAATCACTAGACGGAACATCTCTTACCCCGGGACGGCAGCAAATCCGTCCCGGCGAGACTTGAAGATAAATCCGGGACGCGGCTAAGCTTCGTCCCGGATTTTTTCTGCCCGCATCGCCGCATCGAAAGCAGCGGGCCAATCAATCAATAAACCAGCGTCAGGAGGAACCGCCCCCATGGACATGCCAACGGATATCGGCGCCTTCCCCCTCTGGGTGATTATCATCGATTATGTGCTGGGCACGGTGATGTGGACCCTGTTCGGCCGCTTCGCCATGTCGATCTTCCTGCCCGAGGACAGCAATTTCTTCTTCATGCGCTTCTTCGTCCGCGTGACCGACCCGATCATCCGCGTCTTCAAGCCAGTGACGCCAGGCTTCCTGCTGCCCTGGCTGCATCCGGTCTATGTCGCCTGGTTCTTCTTCATGATCCGCTTCTACCTGATGCCCTGGCTGCTCGGGTACAGCGTCATGGGCATGCTGTCCTTCCCGCTGGAAAGCGAAGTGTCGTTCATGATCTACGATCTGTTCGGGAAGGTATTGAAGTAGGGCGAGTGCACCCTCCTCCTCAATAACCTTCATCCCGCCCCCTGGTCGTCATCCCGGCCGGAGAGCCGGACCCAGGCGATCATGAGACTGTGCTCTCCTTCCCTGGGTCCCCGCTTACGCGGGAATGACGTTGATGGAGGCGTCGGGAACGTCCTTAGCTCTTCCCCGCGATCCGGTCGCGCAGCACCAGCACCCGCCGTGCCCGGTCGACCACCGGGACGTCGATCATCTTGCCGCGGAAACTGACGGCGCCGAGACCTTCGGCCATGGCGGCGTCATAGGCGGTGACCATGGCATCCGCCGTCTCCACCTCGTCCGCGGTCGGGCTGAACACCTCGTTCAGGATCGGCACCTGAGCCGGATGGACGCAGGACCCGCCTTCCATGCCGAGCTGACGAGCACGCATCGCACTCGCCCGGAATGCTTCCATGTCGGTGATCTCGGCGATGGAGCCGGCATAGCCGAGCGGCAGGATATCCGCTTCGCGGGCGGCGCGCTGGACGAGGCGCATGTCCTCGATCAGATCCCCCGGGCCAAGGGATGGCATACCGAGCGCGGCGGAATAGTCTTCCTGGCCGAGGGACAGGCCCATCAGGCGCCGGTTGGCCTTGGCGATGGCGCGCACATTATTCAGGCCACGCGGGGTTTCAATCAGCCCCATGAAGCGGACGGAGCCGACCGCCATGTCGCGCTCGCGTTCCAGCTCCTCGACGGTTTCGTCGAGGAAGGCGAGATGGTCGGCGGATTCCAGTTTCGGCAGGCACAGGCCAGAGACTTCCGGCCAGATTGCGGCTTCCAGATCCAACACGGTCATCCGCCAGGGCCGGTTGATGCGGACCAGCACTTCCGTGCCGGCATTCGAGATCAGCCGGGCTGCATCGCGCACGGCCGCCCGTGCAGCGGGCTTTTCCGCTGGCGGGATGCTGTCTTCAAGATCGAGCTTGATGACGTCCGCGCCGCGCGCCGAAGCCTTCTCGACAAAGCGCTGGTTCGTGACGGGCACATAGAGCAGTGAACGCCAGAGAGGGAGAGCACCAGCCATGTCAGATCACTCCCGCATCGGTCAGTTTTGCCTGTTCTGCCGCATCAAGGCCAAGCGCGGACCAGACCTCGTCATTGTGCTGGCCAAGTTCCGGCGCCGGGCTGCGCACACCGCCCGGCGTGTCCGACATGCGCGGGATAACAGCATGCATCGGCAGGGCGCCGATTTCCGCGTCCGGGAAGCTCTCGATCACGCCACGGCCTTCCATGTAATCGTCATCCGCAAGCTGGGCGACATCGGCGACGGGGCCGACAGTCACGCCCGCTTCCTCGAAGATGGCGAGGCATTCGGCCTGGGTCCGTTCGCCCATATACTCGGCGATGATCGGGTCCAGAATGTCGTTGTGCTTCACTCTGTCGGAATTGGTCTTGAAGCGCGGATCGTCGATCAGCTCCGGCCGCCCGATGGTGCGGAACAGCCGCTCCGCCATGGCCTGGATGGAGCCGGACAGCGCCACATATTTACCGTCCTTGCATCGATAGGTATTGCGCGGGGCGGTCAGGTTGGAGCGGCTGCCAGTGCGCTCCGGCACCTTGCCGCTGAGCGCGTAATTCGCCGCCTCCGGGCCGAGGATGGCGTGGATCGGCTCGAACAGGGAGAGATCGATGCTCTGGCCCTTGCCGCCCGACACCTCGACATTACGCAGCGCCACCATGACCGAAAAGGCGCCATAGAGCCCGGCGATCATGTCCGCCAAAGCCAGCGGCGGCAGTACCGGCGGCCGGTCGCCGAAACCGTTCAGCGCGGCAAACCCGCTCATCGCCTCGACCAGCGAGCCGAAACCGGGCTTGTGCTTCCATGGGCCGGTCTGCCCCCAGCCGGAGACGCGGACCAGCGTCAGCTTCGGGTTCAGTCCCTGCAGAACGTCAGGCCCGAGACCCCAGTCTTCCAGGGTGCCCGGCTTGAAGTTCTCCACGATGGCATCGGCGGTTTCCACCAGCTTCAGGAACAGCGCCTTGCCTTCCGGCTTCCGCAGATCGAGGGTGATGCTCTTCTTGTTCCGGCAGTAGACCTTCCAGTGCGTCGCCACACCCTCGGTCCGCCAGTTGCGCAGGTCGTCGCCGAAGCCCGGCCGCTCGATCTTGATCACCTCGGCGCCGTAATCGGCCAGCACGTGCGTCACCATATTGCCGGCAACGAGCCGGGAGAGATCGAGCACCCGCACACCGTCCAGCGGCAGCGTGGCGTCACTCTTGTAATCGTTTTCGGGATACCGTCCGGCGGTGGTCATGCTGCGGCCTCCCCTGCTCCAGCACGGGCCGCCTTCAGGAAATGCTCGGTATCGGCCTCGGTCGTATTGAACGCGGTGACGAGGCGAATACCCACACTGCCGTCATCCGCCTCGGCGAAGGCGTAATACTGGCATCCGGCGGAACGCAGGGCCTGATGCACCGGCCCCGATATCCGGGCAAAGATCTCGTTGCCTTCGACCACGTGAAGGAGCTCCACGCCAGACAGAGACGTGAGATCGTCCGCCAAGCGGCGGGCGGCATCGTTCGCGGTCCTGGCGTAGCGCAGCCAGTTGTCATTCTCGAGATAGGCAGCGATCTGGGCCGACAGAAAGCGCATCTTGGAGAACAGATGGCCGCCGCGCTTGCGCCGGAACTCAAAATCCTTCGCCGCTTGCGGATCGAAGAAGATCACCGCTTCCGCCGCAAAGGCACCGTTCTTGGTGGCGCCGAAGGACAGCGCATCCACTCCGGCTTTCCATGTTGCCTCAGCGGGTGAGCAGCCGAGGCCAAGCATCGCATTGGTGAACCGGGCGCCGTCCATATGCAGCTTGAGGCCGTGTGCATGGGCGACATCGGCGATGGCCCGGATCTCGTCCAGACTGTAGGCCGTGCCCTTCTCCGTCAGCTGGGAGATGCTGACCGCCGCCGGCTGGGCGTGATGCACCGCCGAGGCTGCGCTCGGGTCGCCGAGCTTTTTCGCCAGCGTGTCGGCGGAGAACTTGCCGTTTTCGCCGGACAGAAGGGTCAGCTTGCCGCCGCCTATATAGAATTCCGGCGCCGCACACTCGTCTTCCTCGATATGCGCGCCTTCATGACAGAAGACCACGCCATAGGGCGGAGATAGCACCGACAGGGCCAACGAGTTGGCCGCGGTCCCGGTGGCGACCGGATAGGCGGCAAGCTCCGTCTCGAAGGTCTCGGCCAGCCGGCGGCGGACGATCTCAGTCAGATCGTCATTGCCGTAAGGCATGGCGAAACCGGTGGAGGCTTCCTGCAGCGCGGTCATGATTTCCGGCGCCGCGCCGGCGACATTGTCGCTGGCAAAGTTGACGTTCCAGATATTGGGATTACTGGTCATTCTTACTTTTCCCGGGTGATATTGAAGACGCCCAGTTCCTTACCGGTCGCCAGATCGTAAACCAGCAACCGAACCTTACTGTTCTGAAGGTTCATCCGCAGGATCAGCCTGCCGTCTTCGAGCTGGACCGCGCCGAGACGGGCACCGTTCGGAATCGCCACATCGACAGTGCCGAACGCAGTCGCGATCTGCCGGACAACCTGGGCTTCCGTCCCTGTTGCAGCAGGTGTTGCAGCAGGGGCAGCCACCGTTTTCTCTTCGCCGCCGCTTAGCCGGGTGGCGACCGTATAGGCGATCACACCGAGGCCGGAGAGGATCATCAGCCCCATCACCACAACGGCTATTTTCGCCGGCAGAAGCCAGCCCGGTTCAGCCCGCTTTTTGTTTTCATCGCTATCGGGTAGGTTCGCCGCCATGGATCCTGCTTCAGAAAATTTTCAAATAGAGATCGTGTCCGGCGATGCCGAGGCACGGGAAGAGAATGTCGACCGCGTCGACCGTTGGCTCGCCGGGCGCCTGGCAGAGATGCCGGACAGCCCGAACCTGTCCCGGAGTCGCTTGAAAAATCTCATCCTGGAAGGCCGCGTCAGCTGCGGAGACGGGACGATAACCGACCCCTCGGAAACGGTCAAACCGGGCCATACCTACCGGGTCGATATTCCGCCCCCCGAACCAGCGGAACCGGAAGCCGAAGAGATCCCGCTCTCGATAGTTTACGAGGATGACGATCTGATCGTCGTCAACAAGCAGGCTGGTCTCGTTGTGCATCCGGCGCCCGGCAGCTGGGATGGTACGCTTGTCAATGCCCTGCTCGCCCATTGCGGCGGCAGCCTCTCCGGGATAGGCGGGGTGAAACGGCCCGGCATCGTGCACCGGATCGACAAGGACACCAGCGGCCTGATGGTCGTCGCCAAGAGCGACGATGCGCATCAGGGTCTGGTGGTTCAGTTCGCCGCACACACCATCGAGCGCCGCTACCGGGCCGTCGTACGCGGTGTGCCGACTAAATCATCGGACCGGATCGAGGGCGCCATCGGCCGGAGCCAGCGCAACCGGAAGAAAATGGCGGTCACGGCCACCGGCAAACCGGCGGTGACCCACTACAAGGTGCTGGAACGGTTCGGCATGAAGGCCGCGCTGGTCGAATGCCGGCTGGAAACCGGGCGGACCCACCAGATCAGGGTTCACATGGCCAATATCGGCCATGCGCTGATCGGCGATCCGCTTTACGGGCGGAGCAACAAGGCATCGGATCCGGAGGCCATCAGGGCTTTCACCCGGCAGGCTTTGCATGCGGCAGTGCTTGGCTTCGAGCACCCGATAAGCCGTGAAATGCTTCGGTTCGAGAGCCCGTTACCGACCGATATGGAGCTGCTTCTGGCTGGATTACGCAATAATCCTGAATAAGTCATTTTCCGGTCGTGTCCAATAGAACGTTAATTAGGCCTTAAAAAGTCCACATTCACACACAATATTAAAGATCACGGGGGGAGGAAATGGACGCTATATGTATGCGTTCCCCCTCTAGAGGCGATGATTTCAGTAGTCGTCGAATAGAATTGTAGGGGAACCATGGCACAAGCGACACAGCTCCCGACCATGTCGGTGGAAGGCAACCTGACCCGTTACCTTCAGGAAATTCGCAAGTTTCCAATGCTGAAGCCGGAAGAGGAATACATGCTCGCCAAAAGCTGGCGGGAGCATGACGATTCCGATGCCGCGCACAAACTCGTCACCAGCCACCTCCGGCTCGTCGCCAAGATCGCCATGGGCTATCGCGGCTACGGCCTGCCGGTCGCCGAGCTGATCTCCGAAGGCAATGTCGGCATGATGCAGGCAGTGAAGCGCTTCGATCCGGAGCGCGGCTTCCGTCTCGCCACCTATGCCATGTGGTGGATCCGGGCGGCCATTCAGGAATACATCCTGCATTCTTGGTCGCTGGTGAAAATCGGCACCACGGCAGCGCAGAAGAAGCTGTTCTTCAACCTGCGAAAGCTGAAAGGCCAGATGCAGGCCATCGAAGAAGGCGATCTCTCTCCGGAACGGGTGACGGCGATTGCCACTAAACTCGAAGTCCCGGAAAAGGACGTCGTCAATATGAACCGACGGCTGGCCGCCCCGGACCATTCCCTGAATGCGCCTTTGCGCATTGATGGGGAAGGTGAATGGCAGGACTGGCTGGTTGATGAGGGCGATAGCCAGGAAACGCAGCTCGCGGAAAGCGAGGAGCTGGACCAGCGGCGGCAACTATTGTCCATCGGCATGGAAACCCTGAACGAGCGCGAGCGTCATATCCTGACGGAGCGGCGCCTGCAGGAAAACCCGACAACGCTCGAAGATCTCAGTCAGGTCTACAACATCAGCCGGGAACGGGTCCGGCAGATCGAGGTAAGAGCCTTCGAGAAGCTTCAGAAAGCAATGCGCAACGCTGCCATGGAGCAGCGTCTGGAAACGGTCTGAAGAAGACCACTGGCCGGGGCTTAACTGTCCCGGCCTTCTTTTGCAGATTTGGAGTCCTGCGGCTCGCTATTGTCCAGGGCACCGGCAACACCCGGCCCCCATTCCTCGACAAGTTCTCTCTGACGGCGGCGCAGCCTGCCGATGCGCTGTTCGATGCGCATGGCAATCCCCATAGAGACAACGCCGGGCGCAAGCAGATAGATGCACCAGCCAAGCCCCGCAGCCCCCAGCATTGTCAGCCAGGCGAAGGGATCAGCCATGATCTCGAATGCCTTGGCGTAGGAATGGTCCTCCGACCAGAGTCGGGCGACGAACGGCAGCACACCGACGAAATTCATGCAACCAACGCAAAGCGTCGTGTATTTCTCCCGCCTCTGGTCAACCATCATGGCGGCGAAGGTCGGCAACATGCCAAGCCCCAGAACCAGGACGGTCGGCAGCGTGAACAGCATCAGGCCGCCAACGATCGTGATGACAATAACCTTCAACGATGATGCGTTGGCCGATTTTGATGCCATCTCTGTTTCCGATTGCCCGTTTCGTTCCGCCCGCGACCCGGCGAGGATGCGGCAGAACGCAGTTTAAACCAAATAGAGGATCACGATAGCCGTCGTTCCCACACTGCCGACAACACCGGAGATCACGGCCGCCGCCTGCTCCCCGAGTTCCGCCGCCAGACTGTCCTTGTTCTGCAGATCGAGGTTCATCTGGGCAATCTGCACCGCACAATGGGCGAATTCCTGTTGCGCCCGCGCAAAGCCCTGCTGGTCCCGCTGCTGAGCCCTCTGATCATCGAAGATTTTCAGGATTTCGCCGAGTTGACCGCTCTCGGACGCCTTCATCATGCTGGTTTCGACAGCCGCCCGGGCCTTCAAATTGTGAAAACCGTTCACGGCCGGCTTCATCAGTTCGGTAAACCACTTGCATAGCCCCGGCATGGGGCCGTTCCGCGACAGTGCCTGTATCCGGGCAAGCAGCCGCATGACATTCAGCGCGTCGATCGCGGGACGTTTGTCCGTGGCGTTGCCAAGCGGACGCAGCAGCCGGTCATCAATGTCGGAAGAGCGGGCGCCAAGAAACGCTGCAAGATGCCGGTCCATTGGAATCGGAGGCCGGTTCTGGCCCTGAGCCACGGCCTCGAGTGACGGAATCACTTCTTCCGGATCAGTGACATAGAGATGCTCGATCATCGAGCTCATGCAGTGAATATCTTCATTCAGCTCGTACAGGACACGCTCGATCCCATAACCGGGTCCCGTGCTGTTCAGGAAAGTCGGCAATTTGTCGAATTTCGAGAACAGCTCGAGCAGGTCCTGCTTTGAGCGGGTCTGAACCGACATCCACGGTCCAACCGAACGGCTGCCGATGAAGCCGGCGATCATCTGACGGGTCGCATCGTCATTGAAATTCAACGCCAAGGTCGGGCCGACGCCGTCGATATGGCAGGAAAAGCCCTTGTGGCGGATTGGGGCGCTCGGATCGAGGCCGATGGCGACCCTGGTCACCAGGCGGGCGTCTTCCTCCTTCGGCGCGCTCTGAATTCCAGTCGCGCCACCGGTCACCTTGTTGACGGTTTCGACCACAGCCTCGTCGCCGAGTGAGCGCCGCAGCCAATTGTCGAAATCCTGGCCCCGGATAAGCTCCGCCGCTGTATTCCAGTTACGCCCGATGGCATGTGCGACGGCCCGTACATTCTCGTATGTACCGCCGCCGACCGTCAGTGGCCGTCCAGCCTTGGTCGGCAACTTCACCTGCTTCGGGGTGAGCCGGCGGCCACCGAGCCAGAGTTCGAGATCACGGATCGTCCAGCGTTCCCGCGGTTCATCCGTCAGCAGACCGCGTAACACTTCGACCATGTTCATCTGCAGTCTGGTGTTACCGACAAGGCAGGCATAGGACCCGAAATTGATACGGTCAAAAATCATCCGTTGCGGATCGGTCGGCTCCGGCATCATTCGGCCCGTGAGCAGGGAGAGCAAGGTCACACCAACCGAAAACAGATCGTCCAGCACACCGCCTTCGCCCCGGGCCGTGCGATCGGCCATGACACATTCGAGGCTTTCGCAACTGTCCGGCTGGTAAAGGCCGGGAGGGCCGCTGACGCATTCGCCAACCATGACGGAACGGCGCGCGGGATCTGAATAAAACAGATTGTCGGGCCGGATATTCCTGTGCGTGACGCCGCGCTGGGACATCTCCCGCATGGTGGCGACAAGCGGCGTCAGGAAGCCCCGCGCCAACTGTTCGTCCGTGAAAGGCTCAATCGCCTGTGCCGGATCGGGGAAAAGGCGCGCACCGCGCGGCCGGTCGAGGATGAGGACAGGCATGCGCCGACCGGAGATGGTCCAGTTAACCACCCCATGATCGGTAACGCGCATCAGATTGTGTTTTGGAAAGCCCTTGAGCCCGTTGATGGTCTCGATCCGCAGCGGCACCTTTGGATCGCAGACCAGGGCAAAAAACTCGGTTCCATTGCCCTCAGTGCAGGCATAGGCTTTGCCCGACGGTGAATCGAGGTCGGGCAAAGGTTGAGCGGGATCGATTTCAAACCGGTCGCTGAATTTGACTAGATCGGCCATACGCGGCAGGTCTCTTCTTCCTGACACAGGCCCCGACGCGGACGTATTTCCCGCACCAATTCCTGCATCCAGTCGAATTAATGGAACCTGACCGGCCGCACGGATCGACATGATCCCGACGGATCAGGCTCCAGAACCTATCCGGTTTCCCAATCTTTCGCTCCAAATGCAAGAAAAAGCATCCGGAGAAGACGAGTTAGCCGTCTGATTCTATAGTGTTCTGAGGCCTTCAGCCGCGGAACGGGTCATGCACCAGAATGGTGTCCTCACGCTCGGGACTCGTGGACAGAAGCGCGACCGGGGTTTCAATCAGCTCTTCCACATAGCGGATATATTTCACCGCATTTGCCGGAAGGTCGGCCCAGGACCGTGCCCCGAACGTGCTTTCGGACCAGCCGGGTACGGTGGTGTAGACCGGTTTAACCCGGGCCTGCTTGCCGGCACCGGCCGGGAAGTAATCGAGGGTTTCACCGTCCAGCTCGTAGCCGACGCAGATTTTCAGCTCATCGAACCCGTCCAGCACGTCGAGCTTGGTCAGTGCGATGCCGTCGACACCGGAGACCTTGAGAGCCTGCCGGACCATGACCGCATCGAACCAGCCACAGCGACGCTGCCGGCCGGTGACCGTGCCGAATTCCTTGCCGCGCTCACCCAGCCGTTGGCCGTTCTCGTCCTGCAGTTCCGTCGGGAACGGGCCGGAGCCGACACGGGTGGTGTAGGCCTTCACCAGGCCGAGCACATAGCCGATATCGCGCGGGCCGAGCCCGGAGCCGGCAGACGCCTGCCCTGCAACCGTGTTGGAGGAGGTTACGAAAGGATAGGTGCCATGATCGACATCGAGCATGACGCCCTGGGCACCCTCGAACAGGATGCGCTTGTCGGCGGCAACCGCCGTTTGCAGCTCGCGCCAGACCGGCTTCACGAAGGGCAGCACCGTACCGGCGATCTCCGCCAGCAGGTTCAGCGTTTCCTGCGGGTCGATCAGCTCTTCGTCGGCGCCCTTCAGGAACACATTGTGATGGGCGATAAGCGCACGCACGCGCTTTTCCAGTGTTTCCGGATCGGAAAGATCGGAAACCTTCACCGCACGGCGGGCGACCTTGTCTTCATAGGCCGGGCCGATGCCGCGTCCGGTGGTGCCGATTTTGCCCTCAGCCAGAACCGCTTCGCGGGCCTGGTCGATGCGGCGATGCACCGGCAGGATGAGAGAAGCATTGTCCGCGATCACCAGATTGTCCGTGGTGATCTTCACCCCGGCCTTCCTCAGCGTCTCGATCTCGCTGGCAAGCGCCCACGGATCGACGACCACGCCGTTGCCGATAACGGAGAGCTTGCCCTCGCGGACGACGCCGGACGGCAGCAGGCTCAGCTTGTAGGTCTGATTGCCGATAACGAGCGTATGGCCGGCATTATGACCACCCTGGAAGCGCACGATCACGTCGGCGCGTTCCGAGAGCCAGTCGACGATCTTGCCTTTGCCTTCGTCGCCCCACTGGGCGCCGATCACCGTGACATTTTTCATGTGTCGTCTCGTCTTTCTTGAATTCCGGCCGCGCGATGCGGCACCGGCACAATCAGAGCGCCACCGGCACTCCGTCTTTCAGCAGTCAGAGCGCCACCGGCGCTCCGTCTTTCAAAATATGAGTACAGCCGAGGCGGGACGCTTCTAGCGCCGGATCGGGGTCCTTGTCCAATGCTGCGATGGTAATCCAGCCCTGCTCCCGGAGCGCACGGGCCTGATCGACGGCAGTCCCGGACGGCAAATAAAGCCGTTCCGGACGCGTCGGGTCCGGCAGAGCCTGCAGCACGGTTTCCATGTACAGCGTGAAACCGGTCGAGCCAATCCCGTCGCCGCCATCCACCTGATAGCGGCCACCACGCCCGAGTTCGCCGCGTACGCCGCGCGCGAACAGGCTGAAGCCAAAGCCGGTGTAATACTCGAAACCGCGATTCTCGACCGGATCGATGGTCATGGCGAGATCGGGCTCGATCTCCGCCACGCTCCGCGCGATGGCGGCAACACGGTCAATGGCGGCACGCGCCGCCTCCGGCAATTCAATATCCAACATCTCGCCAAGCGCGTCCTGCCAGGAGCCTGCGGCATCCATGAGCTGGGTCAAAACCGGCGCCAGATCCCCCGCCAAACGGCGGACTTCGGCTGTATGTTTACGGTCGATGGCCATGCGCAGGGACCGCAACGTGTCCGCCGCCAGATCAGAGCCAGCCAGCAGGATCGGAATCACCCGCGGCGCTGTCAAGTCAACGGATAGATCGGTCACACCAACGGAACGCAGGGCTTCCACGGCCAGCAGAACCGGCTCCGCATCGGCCGCCACGCTGTCCCCACCAAGCAGCTCCGCGCCGACCTGCACCAGCTGGCGCTCCGGGTTGAGCTGATTGGCCGAGACGCGCAGCACCTCACCCGCATAGCAAAGACGCAAGGGCCGCGGTTCCTGCTTCAGACGGGTGGTCGCGATGCGGGCGATCTGCACGGTCATGTCCGCGCGCACGCCCATCATTTTCTGGGATACCGGGTCCATCAGGCGGAAGGTGCTGTCGCTCATGGCGGCACCCGGCCCGGCGAAGAGCGAGGTCTCGAACTCCACCAGCGGCGGCTTCACGCGTTCGTAGCCGTGCGATGCGCAGCGGGCCAGCAGCGCCTCGATAATCGCAGCCTCATGCGCCGCATCAAGCGGCAGCACGTCACGCAGGCCCGCGGGAAGCAGGGCACGCTTGGTCAATTCGCTCTCGCTGTCGGGATGCGACACGCGGTCTCTCCGGAAAAGAAGGCTTGGAAATCGCCTTGTCCTAGCCGTTTTGGGCCGCTGCCGCAACCGGATGGTGCCCCCAGCCCTGCTCCGCGCGCAATTGTCGCCCGGACATTCCGGGGACTTTACAGAAGTGCATATGCACATTATGCAAAGCGCATGGACGCGAAAACCGCCAAGCACATGACGACCTATTGCCTGATGCTGAACTCGCGGCGGGCAGCCCGGTCGATCACCCGGCGCTATAACCGGCTGGCCAAAGAACATGGCCTTCAGGCCACCCAACTTGGCCTGCTGTTCGCCATTGCCGGCGGCGGTTTCTCCTCCATAAGCGAACTTGCCGAGCGCACCGCCATTGAACGCAGTGCCATGACACGGAACCTGCAGGCATTGCGGAAAAAAGGCCTGATTCAGGCCGAAAATGAAGGTCGTGGCCGTTCCCAGCGCGTGTCTCTGACGGAGGAAGGCGAGAGGCATGTCGAGGAATTCATCCCCGTCTGGTTCGAGGCGCACGACAAAGTGCGCGTTGAACTCGGCGAGGAGAAATGGAACCAGGTACAGGAAGCCCTGAAGATCCTTGCCGATCTTGAGTGAGTATTTTTGAGCAAAGTTGTGCATATACATAACTGGAGAAACAAATGTCTGACGATCCTATTGTGATAACCGGCATGGGCCTCGTGACCCCTCTTGGGCGAGGTGTCGAGGCGGTGTGGAGCAGGCTCCTTGCAGGCCGTTCCGGCATCCGCGCGGTTGACCGGATTGATGTCTCCGACCTGCCTACCCGCATTGCCGGACTGGTGCCTTCCATCGAGGAGGATCCGGAAGCAGGACTGGATATCGATGCTGTGGTCACCACGAAGGACCGCAAAAAGGTCGATCTCTTCACCATCTATGCGCTGGCGGCGGCCGAAGAAGCGCTTACCCAGGCCGGATGGAAGCCCGAGGATCAGAAAAGCAAAGACCGCACGGCTACCGCCGTCGCCACCGGCATCGGCGGCTTTCCCGTAATCACAGAGGCCAAGACCACGCTGGACCAGCGCGGCTACCGCCGCCTCTCCCCCTTCGTCATCCCCGCATTCCTCGGCAATCTCGCCGCCGGAAACATCTCAATCCGTTACGGCTTCAGGGGACCGATCGACACGCCGGTCACCGCCTGCGCCGCCGGGCTCCAGGCCATCGGCGACGGCATGCGCCTGATCCATGCAGGCGAAGCCGATGTGGTTCTCGCAGGCGGCACGGAGGCTTGCATCGACCGGCTGACCATCGGAGGCTTCGCGGCAGCGCGCGCGCTCTCCACCCGAAACGATGCGCCGGAACAGGCGTCACGGCCCTATGACAGGGACCGGGACGGATTTGTGCTGGGCGAAGGCGCCGGACTGGTGGTGCTTGAGCGGAAGAGCCATGCCGAAGCGCGCGGCGCCACCCCGCTGATTGAGGTCGCGGGGTACGGCACGAGCGCAGATGCTTACCACCTGACAGCGGGGCCGGAAGACGGCTCGGGCGCAGCACTTGCCATTTCGGCCGCGCTGAAACGCTCAGGTCTGACTGGGGCAGAGATCGGTTATATCAATGGCCACGCGACCTCCACACCGGTCGGCGACAAGGGCGAACTCGCCGCTCTCCGGCGGGTGTTCGGCGCGGCCCTTGCCGGGATACCGATCTCCTCGACGAAATCCTCCATTGGGCACCTGCTCGGTGCGGCTGGCGGCGTGGAAGCCGTATTCTCCGCCCTCGCCGTACTGCGCGGGGTTCTGCCGCCGACTCTGAATTTCGGCGGCGCCGACGATGGCGCGGAAGATCTGGATTTCATCCCGCTGAAGGCGCGGGCGGCCACGATCCGCAGTGCCCTCTGCAACAGTTTCGGCTTCGGCGGGGTAAACGCATCCCTCTGCTTGCGAGCGCTTGGCGCGTAGAGGCTTCTGACACACTGATGATGGGCATGCTCTCCGGTATGCCCATCATTAGGCCGTCTCAGCCCTTCCGGAGTGACGCAACCGCGACCACCATCGTGACGATAGACATCAGCGTCGCGACAACGCCCAGCGCCACCGGTATTGAGAAAGCGGTCAGCACTCCGCTCGCGAAGATCACCCCGACCGCGTTCGAGGTGCGCAACAGGGCGAATACTTCCGGACGCTTATGCGGTGGAGCAAGCGTATCGAGGATCAGGGAATAGTAGGTTCCCAGCGGTGCGAGGACACACCCGATCAGAACAGCTCCAATTATGGTTATCGTGAGAGACAGTTGGAACGCGGCTAATGCGGCCCCAATAGCCATTAGCGCCAACAGAAGCACGACCGTCCAGCGGGAGAGCGTGCGATTGTAGATGCTGACCAGGATGCCGCCTGTGACGGAAGACAGGCACAACGGGACCGTGAACATGATGGCGAGCGCGGGCTCGCACCTGAACTCCAGGGCGAGAGCGACAGCGCCGATTTCTATGGCCGCGACGGTGGCTCCGCCGGCTGCACCGCACATAAGCCACAAGGCAATCGCGGGGGTGAGAACCGAGGTCTTGGCCGCGCGCACCTTCTCACCATGAACCGACTGAACATGCGGAACGAGCAGGACGGGGACGGCGCCAAGAAGCGCCAGCGCCAGGATGGCGAAAATCGGCGAGACAGTTCCAAGCCCCGAGGCCACCACCGGCGCCAGGACGAACGTCACTTCGCCGAGTGTTGACGAGATGCCCAATGCCCGAGGCAACTTGGCCGTTGATGTGAGGCTGTTGAGGATGGAGCGCAGGTATCCGAAAGCCGCGCCATTCACCGACCCGGCAACCGCGGCAAGAACGAACAACCAGACAAGGGGGACCCCAGTCGCTGCCAAAGTCGCCATCAACACCAGAGCCAGCGTACGGATCAAGATCAAGATTTGCAGGAACCTAGCCGCCGGGAAGTTCCGGCCCAGACGCGTGATCGGGATCGCGCCGAGCACCTGGGCCAGCGTCATGGCGAGGATCAGCGCGGCTCCGCCTCCGGTATCACCGGTGAGATTCAGGGTGAGTAGCGAAAACGCGACTGGGGCCGCCGCCTGCGGAACGCTCAGGGTCGCAGACGATACGAACCAGCGCAGCAGCGCCCAGCGATCAGAAGACGCTTCAGGGAGCGGACGGCCGGAGCCATCGGCCTGGATATCGGGATCGTTTGTCATGCTGGGTACTAAGCGCCGGTCAACTTCAGCCCAGTTGGCTGACCAACTTCAAGATTGACTGCGAGAACGAGATAAAGCCAAGCCATCGACCGGCCCCATTTTTTCAAGTGGGCCGGGCCGTTCCCGGGGAGTTCATCCCCATGTTGGGGTGAGGACGTTACCTCAAGGGCACGACCTTACCTCCCCGTTCTTGCATGTCAACGTTGGCTTCGCCCGCTTGAGAACTTACCTGACAGAGGTCTCTCCAGCGATCCGGCCCAGCGCGATAGCCGTCAGGAGGCCATTGCCGGAGAGATAACCCGAAATGTCCGGGCCTGAGACACCAACAGCGGCACCGCCAGCGGCAAAAAGGTTCGGAAAAGGACTGCCATCGTCCCGCAGCACACGCGCCTCGCCATCAATGGCAAGACCGCCCTGGGTGTGAAACAGCGCTCCGGTCACGCGGACTGCAAAGAACGGATCCTCCAGGCCTGGCGTCTTGCCGAGATCCCGGCCGAACCGGTCAACCTCATCCGTGTGGGTTGCGGCAATGGCAGCGTCCAGATTGTCAAACGGCACGCCGATATGCTCGGCCAGTTCCTCGACGCTGTCGCATTGCCTGACCGCACCGGCATTGACCGCGTCCTTGTAGTCCGGAAATTCCAGCCCGAGCGCATGCAGCCGCGCGTCGTAAATATCGAAAGCCACCCCGTCAGGCTGCTTCAGCACGTCAACGGCCTGCTCGCTATAGCCCTGATGCTCATTGGCGAAACGGTCGCCATTCTTGTTCACCTGGATGCCACCTTCCATCATCAGCGCCCAGGTAATGAGTATACGGTGCGGCATGGCGAGGGAGCCGTGGCCCTGACAGGCCGTCAGATCGCGCACCTCGGCGCCAAGCGCCTCACCCCAGACAACAGCATCGCCGGTATTGCCCGCATGGCCGTGATATTCCGCCTCTGCCATGGCCGGGATGTTCGCAGCCACCATCTGCGGGTTCCCACCGTAGCCGTTGCAGGCGAGAATCAGACTGCCGCAGCCGATCAGCTCCGTTGTGCCATCAGGCCGGGTCACCTCGACACCGGAGATAAGGCCGTCCTCGTCGGCGAACAGCGTCGTCACACGGGCGTCTGTCATGACCGGAATACCGACCGCCATCACCGCCTGCAAAAGCCGGGTCAGCAGGGCTTCGCCGGTACGCTCCGGCACGGCATGCATGCGGTGCCGGCTGTGTCCGGGATAGAGGAAACCTTCCAGCACCTCGAACGGGATGCCGTGCTCGTCCTCCAGCCATTCCAGCGCGGGACCAATGGCCTCGACCACCTCCGCCGCCACCGTCGGATCGGAGCGGTCGTGGGACTTGCGCTGAATGTCTTCCAGAAACAGGCTGGGGTCGTCGTCGATACCCTGCTCATGCTGCCAGCGGGTTGCCGCCGCCGGGATGAAACCGGAGGACATGGAGGTGGAGCCGAACGGGCTTTCGTCCCGTTCCAGCACCAGCACCTCGCCACCCGCATCCTGAGCCGCCAGCGCTGCCGTCAACCCACAGGCCCCGGCGCCTATAACGATGGTCTGGACCCAGGCAGGGAACTCGACATCTTCCGGGGATGCGACACCTATCATGGCTGCAACCGCCCGATCACGCTGGCGCAGGTGTCGATTTCGGCAACACTTTTCAGCGCGGCGATATTGGTTTCGTGCACTTCCGGGGAGAAAGCTGCGCAGCCATCGGACAGCACGGTGATATGGAAATCACGAACATGCGCGTCCCGTACGGTCGAGGCAACGCCGCCATTCGTGACGATACCGCCAACAATCAGATGGTCGATCCCGGCCCGGTTCAGCACCCATTCGAGCCGGCTCATATAGAAGGCGGAGAAAGCCACCTTTTCGACCTTGATATCGGCGGGCGCCAGCCCCTCGATCAAGTCCTGACCGAAACTGCCGGGCTCGAAATCGCCCTTGCGCAGAAACGGACGGAGCTGCTTCAGGTGCGGCGAGACGAAAGGCTCACCCTCCTTGCCGGGAACCAGCGTGAAATGGGTTGAGACGATCCAGCCGCCGACCTCGCGCATCCGATCCGCCACCGGTTTCAGCTTTTCCGGCAGGGCCGCGATTTCCGGCGCAGACGCACCGCCCCTCGCGTAGGCGCCATACGGGTGAAGAAAGTCGTTCTGCATGTCGACCAGCAGGAGCGCCGTCGTCTTCGGATCGAATTCCCCGCTCATCAGGCTTTCCTTGCAATGACGAAGTTGCCGTAGCTGTCGACCGTGCCCGTGAGGTCCGGATCGACCAGAATGGTGGTATCCGCCTGCTCCAGCACCGCCGGGCCCGGCACTTCCGCGCCGACCGGCAATGACAGTCGATCATAGACCGGGCTGTCCCACCATTTGCCGTCAAACCAGATCTGCCGTGCCCCGGTGCGGGACGCGTCGACCGAGCCGCCTTCTGACGGTGCCAGCAGTGCGAGATCGAATTTCGGGCGCGTGCCGATCACGGCGACCCGCAGGTTCATCACCCTTATGCCGATCCCGTCCAGCAGACTGCCGAAGGTAGCTTTATAAGCCGTCTCAAACGCCGCCCTGATCTTCACCGTATCGAGTTCAGATCTGCTGCCATTCATCGCGTCAGGAACCGGCACGGAGACCGTATGGGTCTGCCCGAGATAGAGCATGTCGAACTCCACCAGACGCTCGATGCCCTCAAAAGCGACATTGGCGCCGTCCAGCAGGCCTTCGGCCTCGATCACAATCTCCTCGACCGCCTTGTTCAGGGCCGAGAGATCGAGCATGTCCAGCATGGTGTTCAGGGTCTGCACCCGGTCATGCCGCATGTCGGCGATGACGCAGCCAAGCGCGCTGGTGACGCCCGGGTAGCGGGGGACAAGCGCACGGGCGAGGCCGACTTCCTTGATCAGCGCGCCTGTATGCAGCGAGCCGCCGCCGCCGAACGGCATGGCTGTGAAGGTTTTTGGATCGTGCCCGCGCTCGATGGAGACAAGGCGGATGGCACCCGCCATTTTTGCATTGGCGACCCGGACGATAGCTTCCGCCGCCTCCATCACCTCAATGCCCAGCGGCTCCGCCACATGCACGCGGATAGCCTCTTTCGAGGCTTCCACATCCAGTCGGTCGAGCTTGCCGCCGATCGGGCGCTCCGCATTGATCCGGCCCATGACCACGTTCGCGTCGGTCACGGTCGGGCGCGTGTTGCCAAGCCCATAGCAGACCGGCCCCGGATCGGAGCCCGCGCTTTCCGGGCCGACTTGCAGCAACCCGCCCCGGTCGACGGAGGCGATGGAACCGCCGCCCGCACCGATGGTGGTGATCTCGATCATCGGGGTGCGGACGACCATGCCGAAATCGATGGAGGTTTGGGCGCTCAGCGCGCTCTGCCCATCCGCGACAAGGGAAACGTCGAAACTGGTGCCCCCCATGTCGCAGGTGATGATGTTCGGCTCGCCCGCCGCTTCCGCGATATAAGCACCGGCGATGACACCGGCTGCCGGACCGGAAAGCGCGGTACGCACCGGCAGTTCCCGCGCGACCTTGGCCGACATGACACCGCCGTTCGACTGCACGATCAGCACCTGACCGCCGAAGCCGCCATCGCGCAGACCGTCTTCCAGCCGTTCCAGGTAGTTGCCCACCGGCGGCTGAAGATAGGCGTTGAGAGAGGCGGTCGAGCCGCGTTCGAATTCACGAATTTCCGGCAGGATCACGCTGGATGCGGTGATATGCGGGTTCGGCCAGACCTCACGGACGGCCTCCAGAGCCACCTTCTCGTTCGCGTCGTTGGCGTAGGAATTGACGAAGAAGACGCAGACGGATTCAGCATCGCGCTCCAACAAGGTCTTTGCGGCCTGCTTCACCGCTTCCGGATCGACGGCGGTATGCACGGACCCGTCCGCCAGCACGCGCTCATCCACCTCAAGCCGCAGATCACGCGGCACCACCGGATCGAAACTGCCCCAGAGGCCCCAGGTCTGCGGCCGGTCGCGGCGGCGCATTTCCAGCACGTCGCGGAAACCGGTCGTGGTGATCACCCCGGTGCGGGCGCCGTTACGCTCCAACAGCGCATTGGTGCCGACCGTGGTGCCATGCACGATGGTGCCGATGGCGCCGAGTTCCACACCGCCCTCAGCGATGCCACCGCGAATGCCGACCGACTGGTCCGGCTTGGTCGACGGCACCTTGGCTACACCGCAGGTTCCGGCCGCTTCATCAAGGAAAAAAAGATCGGTAAAGGTCCCGCCGACATCGACTCCGACGACGGTCTTCCGGCTCAGATCATTCATTGCGCAGACTCCGCGCGCAGGACTTCGGTAGCCGCTGTGTCGACGGTTCCGTCGCCAGCGATGATTGTGCGATACGTCTTGGCGGCCGCATCGGCGCTGACATAGCCGAGCCGGACGTCCTCCGCGACAGCATCAGGCGCGCGTTCAAGCACATCGCCGTACCCGCCACCGCCCGGTGTCTCCAGCCGGACTTTCTGGCCCTGCGCCAGCTTGATGCCGACCATCTTGGAGGCCATCGGCGGCGTGTGATCGCCGTCCGCCTGCTCATAGATAAACTTGTTGAGGGCGGCGTCTCCGCCACCGACCACGCCATGCGGCGCAAACCGGCCACGCTCACCGAACAGGAAGACATCCGCGTTCTCTTCCAAAAGCTCGATCTCGTAGATCGCGCCGAGGCCCCCGCGATGGCGCCCAGCGCCGCCGCTGTCCGGCCGCAGCGCCCACTGGGTAAAGCGCACAGGATAGGCCGCTTCCAGGATTTCCATCGGCGGGATGGTCGCGGTCGAGATCGGCGCGTTGCCGTGGTTGAGGCCATCCCCTTCCGGGTTACCGCCATGGCCGCCGCCGAAGAAGGAGAACATCACCCAGCGCTGGCCGTTCTTGCGGTACCCCGCCAGCGACAGCGCGTTGATGGTGCCATAGGCGCAGCCATTCACCATCTCCGGCGCCGCTGTACTGAGGGCGACGAACACCGTGTCGATGATACGCAGGATAGTCTCGGTATAGCCGCCGACGGGCTTCGGCGCCTTGACGCTCAGCAGGCTGTCATCCGGAATGACGAAGGTGATCGGCTCCAGCACGCCCGCATTGGCCGGTACGTCCTTGAAGACATGCTTCAGCGCCACGTAGCAGGAGGCAATCGCGGTCGATCGGGAGATGTTCACCGGGCCGGCACAGGCAGGCGAGGTGCGGGAGAAATCCAGCACCATGGTCTCGCCCTCGATGACGATATCGAGCGCGATCCTGAGCGGCTCGTCCACGATCCCGTCATTATCGAGGAAATCGTCCGCCGAATAGCGTCCGTCCGGCATGTCCGCGATCAGGCTGCGCATAAGCTGACCCGCCCGGTCCCGCAGCTCCGTCATGGCACCGGCGACAGTGTCAGCGCCATATTCGCCGAGCAGCGCACCCAGCCGGTCGTTACCGAGACGCAGCGCGTTGATCTGGCCGTTCAGATCGCCATAGAGGCTGCCCGGCAGGCGGGAATTGGCCTGCATGATGTCGATCACGTCCTGCCGCAGCTCTCCCTTGGAGAACAGCTTCACCGGCGGGATCATCATGCCTTCCTGGAAGCTCTCGGTCGCGACCGGGTTGTAGTTGCCCGGCACGTTGCCGCCGACATCGTGCCAGTGGCCAACCGAAGCAAGGAAGCAGAACAGTTTGCCGTCCCGGTAGAAGGGCTGCACCAGCTTGAAGTCGGACAGGTGGGTGCCGCCTTCATAGGGATCGTTGAAGATGAAGACGTCGCCTTCGCTGATCATGCCCCTGGCGCCGAACTTGTCGATCACGGCCTTCACCGCGAAGGACATGGCCCCGACGAAGATCGGCAGGCCGGACTTGCCCTGGACCAGCGTCTCGCCTGTCTCGGCATGGTAAAGCCCGTGCGAGGCGTCATGCGCTTCGGCGATGATCGGGTTGAAGGCACTGCGGAACAGGGTCGCGTCCATCTCGTCAGCGATCTGTTCGAGACGGCCCTTCAGAACCGCGAGTGTGACCGGATCGAGAGCCGCCATCACGCGCCTTCCCCGTCATATTTTTTACCGGCTTCGAGAATACCGGGCGTGCCGAGCAGATCGTTCAGCTGCTTGAAATCAAGCATCCGGTCCTGGAACGGCTTGGTGCTGCCGTTGGCATGCAGGCTCTGGAAATAGTCGGTGATCGTCACGGCGAGCGCCCGCATCAGGCCACCCGGGAAAATCACGATATCGAACCCGGCTTCCTGCAAGTCCTCGGCGGACTTTGCTGGCGTCTTGCCGCCCTCGACCATGTTCGCCAGCAGCGGAATGTCGGAGCCGAAGCGGGAGATCACTTCGGCAATCTCCGCCTCGTCGCGCGGCGCCTCGACGAACAGCACGTCGGCGCCGGCTTCCTTGTAGGCCGCAGCCCGTTCCAAGGCCGCTTCGAAGCCCTCGACGCCGATAGCGTCGGTGCGGGCAATAATCTGGGTCGCCTCGTCCCGCCGGGCATCGACGGCCGCGCGGATCTTGCCCGCCATCTCGGACTTAGAGACCAGCGCCTTGCCGTCCAGATGGCCGCAACGCTTCGGCATTGCCTGATCCTCAATCTGGATCCCGGCGGCGCCGGAACGCTCCAGCAGACGGACTGTGCGCTGGACGTTCAGCGCATTGCCGAAGCCGGTATCGGCATCGACAATCAGTGGCAGGTCGACCCGCTCGGAGATATGCGAGACCACGTCCGCCACTTCCTCAAGCCCGAACAGGCCGATATCCGGGCGGCCGAGACGGGTATAGGCGATCGAGGCGCCGGAGACATAGAGCGCCTCGAAGCCCGCATTGGTCGCCGCCATGGCGCTGAAGGCGTCGAACACGCCCGGCGCAACAAGGATCTCGGGCTGTTTCAGCCGCTGTTTCAGGACGCTTGAAGGCGTCATGAGTGTTTCTCCAGTTTCTGCTCGAGATAGGGAACGAGCCCGCCGGCCGCGACAATGCGGCGGAGATGCTCGGGAACGGGTTCGGCGGCGATCTGCGCGCCGGTGGTTGTGTTGCTGATGGTGCCGCTGGCCGGATCGAGGTCCAGCACATGCCCTGCCTCGATATCCGCCTCGGCGTCGGCGACCAGCGCCAGCAGGCCGAGATTGAAGGCGTTGCGGTAGAAGATGCCGCCGAAGCTCTTGGCGATAACCGCCTTCACGCCGAGCAGAACCAGCACTTCCGCCGCCTGCTCCCGGCTGGAGCCGATGCCGAAATTCCGGCCCGCGACGATGACGTCGCCCGGCTGCACGTTGGGCGCGAATTCAAGGTCGATGGCTTCAAGGCAATGTTTCGCCAGCTCCTCCACCGGGCCCTTCATGTAGGCGCCGGGGGCAAGCAGGTCGGTATCGACATTGTCGCCGTATTTCCAAGCCTTACCGCTCATGATTTGTTCTCCGCCAGGAAGGGGCGCGGGTCGGCGACCCGGCCGCGCACGGCGGTCGCGGCAACGGTATAGGGCGAGCCGAGATAGACTTTCGAGGAGCGCGCCCCCATCCGGCCTTTGAAATTCCGCGCGGTCGAGGCCATGCAGGTCTCGCCCTCGGCAAGCACGCCCGCGCCGTAGCCTGCACAGGCACCACAGCCGGACGGCATAAGGATCGCGCCCGCTTCCGTCAGCTTCACAAGCGTGCCGTCAGCGGCAGCGGCGGCGGTAATCCGGGTCGAGGCCGGGGCCAACAGAAGACGTGTCCCGCTCGCAACCTTGCGGCCACCAAGCACTTCGGCCGCCATATGCAGGTCTTCCAGCTTCGCGCCGGTGCAGGCGCCGATATAACACTGGTCGACCGGCGCATCGTCGGCATCCTCTACCGGACCCGAATTGGCGGGACTGTCCGGCGCCGCAACCTGCGGGCCAAGCGCGCTGGCATCGAACTTGTGGACCACGCGGTAAGCCGCATCCTCGTCCCCGGCGAAGGCCGTGCCCTCGTCCGGATCGGCACCGGCAGCGCGGATATAGTCCGCCGTCGTCCTGTCCGCCGCGATCAACCCGGCCTGCGCGCCGAGCTCGGCCGCCATGTTCGACATGGTCATGCGTTCGGTCATGGAGAGGCCGGCGATCGTGCTGCCGGTATATTCCACCGCCTGATAATCGCCGCCATCCATGCCGAGGGTGGCGCAAAGCTTCAGCATCATGTCCTTGGCCGAAGAGCCGCGCGGTAGGGCGCCGGACCAGTCGATCCGGATTGTTTCCGGCACCCTGATCCAGGTCTCCCCCGTGACCAGCACACCCGCCATATCCGTCGCCCCGACGCCGAACATGTAGCAACCGAAGGCGCCGCCGGTCGGGGAGTGACTGTCGCCGCCGACCACGAACATGCCCGGCTTCAGATGGCCGCGTTCCGGCAGGACCACATGGCAGATGCCCTGCTGGTCGTAGAAATCCTCGATCTCCTGATCCTTCACCCAGTCGCGGGTCAGTTTCAGGATCGCCGCGCTCTGCTGGTCCACCGCCGGGACAAAATGGTCGGAGATCACGACCACTTTCTTCGCGTCCCAGACCTTCACGCCGAGGCGCTCCAGCACCGGTTTCACCCGGCGCGGCCCACCGCTGTCATGGATCATGGCGAGATCGACGGTGCAGGTGACGATTTCACCAGCCCGGACACTGTCCTGCCCGGCCGCCTTCGCGATGATCTTTTCCGCCAGTGTCATGCTCATGACTACATCCCCAAATAGGAGCGGCGCAGCTCCTCGTCATGCATCAGATCCTGCGCCGGTCCCTCAACCGTGATCAGGCCGTTCTCCATGACATAGGCCCGGTCGGCGATCTCCAGCGACTGAACGACATTCTGCTCCACCAGGAAAATCGCAAGCCCTTCGGCACGCAGCTTCTGGATCAGCGCGAACATCTCCTCCACCAGCAGCGGCGACAGGCCCAGCGACGGCTCATCCAGAATCAGCAGGCGCGGTTCAGCCATCAGGCCGCGACCGATGGCCAGCATCT
The DNA here is from genome assembly GCF_034670185.1 of Nisaea sp. NCBI lineage: Bacteria > Pseudomonadati > Pseudomonadota > Alphaproteobacteria > Rhodospirillales > Thalassobaculaceae > Nisaea > Nisaea sp. The sequence goes on along the minus strand of NZ_JAXMNY010000001.1, from coordinate 62,680 downwards.
GCTGCTCGCCACCGGAAAGCGTGCCGGCATACTGATCGAACCGTTCCTTGAGGCGCGGGAAGATCCCGACCACCTTGTCTATGTTCCGGGCCCGGTTCGGCGTGGCACGACGGTAGGAGCCGAGTTCCAGGTTTTCCCGCACTGTCATGTTCGGGAAAACCCGGCGGCCTTCCGGCACCTGGATCAGACCGCGATCGACGACCTCTTCTGCCGGCGCGCCGGCAATCTCGATACCATCGAACCGGATGCTGCCGGCGAACGGCTTGTAGATGCCGGAAATATTGTTGTTCAGCGTCGACTTGCCCGCCCCGTTGCTGCCGAGCAGCGCGACAAGCTCGCCTTCGCCGACCTTCAGAGAGACACCGTGCAGCACTTTCGCATGACCGTACCCGGCCTTGACGTCCATGATCTCAAGCATCGACACCTCCCGCGGACTTCATCCGCTCGCTCGCCCCGTGTCCGAGATAGGCTTCAACCACCTTCGGATCGTGCGCGATCTCGACCGGGCTGCCCTCGGCAATGATCTCGCCGTAATTCAGCACATAGGCCCGGTCGGAGAGTTTCATCACGGCCTGCATGACATGTTCGATAAGAAGGATGGTGACACCGCCATCCCGGATCTGCTGGATGATCTCGACGATCTCTAGAATCTCCGTCGCGTTGAGCCCGGCCATGACCTCGTCCAGCAGCAGCAGCTTCGGCTGCGTCGCCAGCGCCCGGGCGAGCTCGATCCGCTTGCGACCAGCAACAGTCAGGTCCCCCGCCGACTGGTCCAGCATGGAGCTGAGGCCGACCTGCTCGGCGATCTTGCCGGCGAAGGCGAGTGCTTCCTCCCGTCCGGCGATCCTTGTGTGCGCGCCGACGGCGATATTCTCCCGCACGCTGAGCCCGGCGAACGGCTTCACCACCTGGAATGTGCGGACCATGCCGCGCCTACAGATCTCGTGCGGCTTGTGTCCGGTGATGTCCTCTCCGTCGAGCACGACACTACCCTCATTCGGCTTCAGGAAGCCTGCGACGGAGGCGAACAGCGTGGTCTTGCCAGCTCCGTTCGGGCCGATCAGGGAGACGATCTCACCCTCGGCAACGGTCAGGCTGGCGCCATTGACGGCGACAAGGCCGCCGAAGCGCTTGGTCAGGGAAGAAACGTCAAGCATTGCCGTCTCCCCGCTTCGTCATGAGTTTCCGCCAGAGCAATTCCACAAGACCGACCAGCCCGCGCGGCATATAGGCCAGCATCAGCACAAGGATGATCCCGAACAGGATCAGGTCGACACCCGGCCGGTCCCCCAGCATCGCGCCGATGGTTTCCTTGGCGAATTCGCCGACGAGATGAATGAAGGCCGAGCCGAGCAGCGGGCCAAGCACGGTGCCGACGCCACCAATGATGGCCGCGAACAGCGCCTCCACCGATTTGCCCGGCCCGTAGGCAATGCCCGGATCGACGAACAGGAATTTCTGCACGTAATAGATCCCGGCAAGCGACGTGACACCGGCAGAGAGGCAGATCGCACTCATCTTTACGCGGAAAGGATCGATGCCGAGAGCCGACGCCGCATCCTCGTCCTCGCGCACGGCCTGGAGCTGCGCGCCAAAACGGGAGTGGTTCAGCCAGCCGGTGACCGCGAAGCCAATCAGCAGAAAGGCCAGAATGGTGTAATAATATCCGGCTTCCGACAGGAACGGCCCGGCGAACGTAAACTGGAATGTGGCCAGTGCCTGCTCCGGGTCCTGATTGAGCGGAAGCTGCACGCCGCGCCCGCCTTCGGTGACCGAAACCAGCGAGCGGGACAGAACATGGAACGCCTCGGCAAATGCAAGCGTCACAAGCGCGAAGTATGAGCCGCGCAAGCCATAGCGGAAGCTGAGAAAACCGACGAATGCAGCGACCGCGACCGAGCCGCCGATGGCGATCCAGAGGGTCAGCCACGGGCTCCAGCCGAGCTTGTATTGCAGCAGTGCCTGCAGATAGGCCGCCGTGCCGAAAAACAGCGCGTGACCGAAAGAATACTGCCCGCCATAACCGCCGAGAATGTTCCAGCCCTGCCCGAGCAGGGCGGCGAAAAGGGTCAGCTCGATGAATTCCATCCAGCGGCCGGAATGGATCGCGAAGGGCGCCGCGAGCAGGGCACCGATCAGAACGGCCCAGCCGATCCGCTGCATGTTTCCGGTACTCATGGTCGTGAACATACTCATAGTCTTTGCCCGAAGAGGCCGGTCGGCCGGAACAGCAGGATCAGGATGAAGATCGCCGAAATGGTGATCAGCCCGAGGCTTTCACCGAGATAGAGCCGTCCGATCTGCTCCGTTATGCCAATCACCAGTCCGCCGACGAGAGCGCCGACGAAGCTGCCCATGCCGCCAAGCACGACGACGGTGAAGGCGATCAGCACGAAGAGGTAGCCGACCTGCGGGAACACGGCGTAGGTGGGCGCCAGCAGGCTGGCGGCGGCGGCAACGCATGCCGTGCCGATGCCGAAGCTGACGGCGAAGATATGCTCGACATTGATGCCCATCAGACGGGCTCCCTGCCGCTCCTTGGCGACCGCCCGGATGGCCTTGCCGGTATCGGTGAAGCGCATGAAGACCCAGAGCGCCGCCGTGATCAGCAGGGAGCCGACAAGCGCCGCGATCTGCGGCCAGACGACATAGACGACGCCGAGGTCAATACCGTCGAAATCATACGGCACCTGGACGTTTCGCTCATTCGCGGAGAAGGCGAAAAGGGCGAAATTCTCCAGCACGATGGAGACGCCGAGCGTGGTCAGCAGGATAATCTCGTCCCGGCCATGACTGGTCCGGCCGATCACGCTCCGCTGCAATGCGTAGCCGAAAAGATACCCTCCCGGCACGACGATCAGCATGGCGACATAGGGATCGACCCCGAACACGCTCCAGAGGAAGAAAACCGCATACATGGCCAGCATCAGAAGCGTGCCATGGGCGAAATTGATGATGTGCAAAACGCCATAGATCAGCGTCAATCCGAGCGCGACCAGAGCGTAGATCGCACCGAGGAAAATACCGCTGATGGCGGAGCCGAAGACCGTCTCGAGAGAATAGGACGGCAGGCTGATACCGAGAAAATCCATGAATTACTATCGCGTTCGGGCCGCGTGGAACGATGGGGGCGGGTACTCCGCCCCCATCGCTGTTTGTCAGAGCCAGTACTTAGGCCGGGCGCGGGAACACCGCGGCCTTGGTCGCGAATTCTTTCGGTGCGACGACTTCGATATCCTTGTTCAGGACCTGCATGACCATGGCCTGAGCGCCTTCGTTCTGGCCATTGACCATCTTGGTTGCGCCATACGGCATGAAGTGGTCGGACCAGGTGCTGGAAGCCATCGCTTCGATGATCTTGGCACGATCAGCGGAGCCGGCGCGCTCCATGGCATCGGCGGCGAACATCATCGCCTCATAGGCCAGGAAGACTTCGTAAGAGAAGGACTTGCCTGCCGCTTCAGTCTTCTTGCGCAGGGCCTGAGCCGCTGCTTTCCGCGGGTCGAACCAGTGATTGCAGTCCATCACGTAATCGGCCGCATCCGGGAACTCGTTCACGAAGCGATACTGGGAAGAGGCCCCGCCGAGCACGGAATAGATCGCTTTCGGCTTCACCCGCTGGCGCTGCAGGGTGCGCAGGAACAGCACGCCGTCACCGTAATAGTGGGACGGAATGACCAGGTCCGGGTTCGCTTCCTTGATCTTCAGCGCGATATTGCTGAAGTCCTTGTTTCCGGTCGGGTGCGGCAGAACTTCCTTCACCTCGAACCCGGCCGGGGCCAGGTTCTTTTCCAGCAGGCCGGCCATGAAGCTGCCGAACGGCGTGGTGTTTTCATGCACGATAACGACCGATTTGGTCGGCTTGCCGGCAGCCTCGTTGATGGCGATCAGATGATCGACACCAGACTTGGTGATGCTGCCGAAGCCCGGGCCGAAACGGAAGGTGTTCTCGAGACCGCGACCGACGATCTTGTCGTTCACGCCGACGTCGACGACATGCGGGATGCCGTATTTTGCAGCAGCCTGTGTGGTGGCGAGGCAGATACCGGAGGCATAGGCACCGACAATGGCGGAGACACCGGCCTCGTTGAATTTCTCGACTTCGGCCGCGCCGATTTCGGCTTTCGACTGGGCATCGCCCAGGACCGCCTCAAGCTTTGCGCCACCGAGCGCCTTGATGCCGCCGGACGCGTTGATTTCCTCGATCGCGGCAAGCGCGCCGAAGCGGCACTGGGTGCCGGAGAACTGCAGGAAGCCGGTCACCGGATGCACGACACCGACTTTCACGGCATCGGCAGCACGGGCGATATGCGGCATGCCGAGCGTTCCGGCAGCGGCAACCGCGCCGCCTGCGGCAACACCGGCCAGCACCTGGCGGCGCGAGAGATGATTGAACGTATAGGTCTTTTTCATAGCCATTCCCCTGTTTGGTAAGCGCGTTTGGTTTATCGTTTCATTCCGCCGCGGTCGTTGCCGCGTCCTGGCTCGGCGTCCAGGTATTGTGCGTCTCGCCCTGAACGCGCGAGAGCACCATCCGGTACTGGTATTGATCCGGGCGATAGAGAGCAGTGATGTACTCGACCGGACGCCCGTCCCGGTCGCGCACGATGCGATTGATCTTCAGCAGGGCGGACCCGGCCTCGACCCCGAGATGTCCCGCCACCTCGGCATCCGCGAGGGTCGCGGAAATCAGCTGGCTGGCGGCATCGACCTGAATGCCGCCGCGCTCAAGCAGCGACAGCAACGGCTTGTTCGCCAGATCCTCGGCGCCATAGCGGCGGCCGATATCGGCGGGAACAAAGGTGGTGAGAAAGGAGAAGGGCTGACCCTCGACACTGCGCACCCGGACCGAGCGCTGCACTTCCTGGCCGATCGGGCAGGACAGCGCCGCCGCGACCTCTTCCGCCGCCGGGACATAGCCGAAGGACAGAAGGTTCACTTCCGTCTCCAGGCCCATGGCGATAAGGTTTTCCAGCAACCCGTCCATCGAGGCCTTGTAAGCCCGCGCCTTCGGCCGGTACCGCACCCGCGTCCCGCGCCCGCGCTCCCGGACAACCAGACCTTCAGCGGCCAACTCGTCCAGCGCTCGTTTCGCGGTGATGCGGGAGACGTCATAGGTCTCGGCAAGCTCCTGCTCGCCCTGGATCAGCGCGTCATATTCGTGCAAGCCATCCATGATCTGCTGCCGCAGAATCAGGAAGATCTGGTGGTAGAGCGGCATCCGCAATGCCCCGCTCGCCCCCTGCGCACTGATATTGACCGACCGATCCGTCATGAATTCCCCTAAACGCTAAATGATATATTGATATGCGTTTAAGAGAGTGGGCAAGCAGAAAATTCTGCAGCCCCACTTCATCACGATACTTGCCGTTGACCGGAGCGGATTCCTGGATTTAGTCTCGCACCAGCATGTGCGGCGATGGCGTCGCCGCGAACGTGGTTCACGCATGCGGCCTCCGGGAGAAATCGGGGGTGATCCAGCATCCTGTACGCCCGGATGGATTACCGGGCGCGCCCGCGTCCGTTTCGGATGGAGATCAGGATGATGACCCCACAACAACGCCCCACGCATTTCACCCGGCACAATGGAGAGAAGGCGCCGCTTCCCTTCTCGACGGCGGAATATGAGCGCCGGCTCTTCGAGTTGCGGGAGGTCATGGCCGAGCGCAGCCTGCCCGCCGTGCTGTTCACCTCGATGCACAACATCGCCTATTATTCTGGCTTCCTCTATTGCAGCTTCGGCCGGCCGTTCGGCTGTGTCGTTACCATGGATGCCTGCACCACCGTTTCGGCGAATATCGACGGCGGCCAGCCCTGGCGCCGGAGCATCGCCGACAACGTCATCTACACGGACTGGCAGCGGGACAATTTCTGGCGCGCGGTCCGCGATCTGATCGGCAGGGCCGACCGGATCGGCATCGAGGGCGATCACCTGACCCTGCAGGCACGTGGTGCTCTGGAAGAGGTCACCGGCATCAATGAGATCGTCGATATCGCCCCCGCCGCCATGCGCAAGCGCATGGTCAAATCGGCAGAGGAAATCGCCTTGATCCGGGAAGGCGCCCGCATAGCCGATATCGGCGGTGCGGCGATCCGGGATGCGATCAGGCCGGGTACACGCGAGATCGACGTCGCCATGGCCGGGCGCGACGCCATGGAGCTGGCCATAGCAGAAGCCTTTCCCAACAGCGAAATGCGGGACACATGGGTCTGGTTCCAGGCTGGCCTGAACACGGACGGCGCCCACAACCCGGTCACCATGCGCACGCTCGAAGCGGGCGATCTGCTGAGCCTCAATACCTTTCCGATGATTTCCGGCTACTACACAGCTCTCGAACGCACCCTGACGCTGGGCGAGCCGGACAAGGACACACTCCGGCTCTGGGAAGCTAATATCGCTGCGCACGAACTCGGCATCTCGCTGATAAAGCCCGGTGCCCGGTGCGACGAAATCTGCGCAGAGATCAACCTGTTCTTCCATCAGGAAGGCCTGCTCGACTACCGCTCCTTCGGCTACGGGCACTCCTTCGGAATCCTGTCGCATTATTACGGCCGCGAGGCCGGACTGGAGCTACGGGAGGATATCGAGACGGTGCTGGAACCCGGCATGGTGGTCTCCATGGAGCCGATGCTGTGGGTGCCGGAAGGCACTCCGGGTGCAGGCGGATATCGCGAGCACGACATCCTGGTGATCGGATTGGATGGTGCGGAAAACATCACCGGCTTCCCATACGGCCCTGCACACAACGTGATCTCCATCTGAGCCACCACCATCACCTACCTCCGGAGCTCTTCCCCGACAGGCTCCGGAGGTGGACTTCAGGCCACCCGCGACAGACATCACGCCTCGCCTTGAGTTGCCCCGGCCTCCCGCCTATAGTCTCGCCGCAATGACATCCATAACCCCCTTCCTTCCGCTGCTTCTCAGCGTTGCGATCCTCCTTATGGGCAACGGCCTGCAAGGCACCCTGCTGCCTGTTCGCGCCGGCATGGAAGCGTTTGGCTCGTTTGAGATCGGAATATTGGGCTCGGCCTATTTCTGCGGTTTCATGGCGGGGTGCATTTATGGCCCACGAGTGATCCGCATCGTCGGCCATATCCGCACCTTCGCCGGCATGGTCGCCGTCGCCTCTTCCGTCGTGCTGATTCATGCGCTGATACTAGAACCCGCCGTCTGGTGGCTGTTGCGTGCCACAACAGGCTTCTGCTTCGCCGTGCTCTATATGGTGATCGAAAGCTGGCTGAACGAGAAATCGACGAACGAGACGCGGGGCCTCGTCTTTTCCGTCTACACCATCATCAATCTGACCGTAATCACAGCCGGACAGATGCTGCTGATAACGGCTGATCCCGCCAGCTTCCCGCTTTTCGCCCTCGCCTCGATCCTGGTCTCCATTGCCGCCGTACCGATTGCGCTGACCCGGATCGACCAGCCGGCGCCGCTCGATGTCGTCCAGCTGCGGCTGATACGGCTGTTCAGGATTTCTCCGGTCGGTGTTGTTGGATGTGTCGCGGTCGGCCTTGCCAACGGTGCCTTCTGGACCCTGGCACCGGTTTACGCCCTGACCTCGATGGGTGAGGCATCTGTGTCCAACGTCGCCTGGTTCATGAGCATCGTTGTCATCGCGGGAGCGATAGGCCAATGGCCGATTGGCAGCCTGTCCGACCGGATGGACCGGCGCAAGATGATCATCGTCGCCTGCCTCGGCGCGGCGGCGTCCGGCCTCTGCATGGTATTGTTCGCAAATGCCGTACCGTATGGCCTCTATATCTTCGGGTTTGCCTTCGGGGTTTTCGCCTTCCCTGTCTATTCCCTCAGCGTCGCCCATCTCAACGATTTCATCACCGAGCCGTCAGACTATGTCGAGGCGGCGAGTGGGCTGTTGCTGGTATTCGCCGTTGGCGCCATCGCCGGGCCGTTGATCGCATCGGCGCTGATCGATCTGGTCGGCATCAAGTATCTGTTCGCCTACACGGCAGCCATCCACATTCTTGCCGCCAGCTTCTGCGCGTATCGCATGAGTGTGCGGAACCCGGCCCCCGTGGAAGAGCACATCCCCTTTGGCGATGCCGTGGTGCTTTCGCAGACGCTTTCCACCGTGGACCCGCTGCCGCCTGTCGAAGAAGACACGGAAGCGGCGGACAGCGGGGACGACAAGCCCGTCAGCTAACTCCCGGCCCTTTCGGCGCTACTGCCGCGTGGCAATGGCGACCGCAGCCCCACCCATCACGGTTGCGCTTACCCGGTTCGCGATGCGAACCGCACGTGGGCTGCGCATCAGGGTCCGCGCGCCAGCCGCCATGACGACATAGCTGAGATCAATCGCTGCCAGCACGAAGACCAGAGTGAGTGCGATCGAGGTCCAGTCGGCAAAGGAAACAGAGCCGAGATCGATCAGGGTCGGCAGCAGGGCGAGGTAGAACAGCATGATCTTCGGGTTGCCAAGAGTGACCGACATGCCGGAGAGGAACATTTTCAGGCTGCTACGCGGCTCCGGCAAACGCTCGCCCGCCGTATCCACCGGCGCGGTCCACATCTTCCAGGCAAGAAAGCCCAGATAGCCGACGCCGAGCCATTTGATCACCAGGAAGGCCGAGTGAAAGGCCTCCGCGACTGCGGCAAGGCCGACAATGGCCATGGTCAACCAGACCAACTCACCCAGCCACATCGCCACCAGGAACGGCAATACCGCCCGCCAGCCCCGGGCCAACACCTGCGCCACAAGCGCGGCCAGACTCGGCCCGGGAGACCCGGCGGCGAGCGCTAGAGCAACAGCGAAAACCAGAAGCGATGAGGTATCCATGATCCATTTCCTTGATAGACTGGAGCGCCAGTTTGACGAGCTGAGCCGACCGCTGCAAGCCGATGCCTTTCATGCAATGCTGAGCCCTGTTTTTCGCAGGTTCTGGCATGCATATCCGCGAGACAGAAACCGCGACACTCGCTAATCTCCCGCATGGGAAACGGGAGACGGCGGGATGCCGGTCAAAGTCCGCGCCCTCGATCAACGACATTTCCGGAGTATGGCGGGTGGCCTCGTCAAAAGGTGAGAAACAGCGCCTCCCCGATCCGTCCCTGGATACGGCAGAGATACGCATTCGCGACGCGACGCTGGCGGATCTGGACTCCCTTGTCCGTATTGAAGAGGCTTGTTTCGATAGTGACCGGCTCAGCCGCCGCAGCTTCCGCGATTTCATCCACCACGGCCACTGCACGCTGCTGGTGTCCGAAGGCGACGGCGGCATTGCCGGCTACATTCTGATCCTCTATCGCCGGGGCACGGCGCTGGCCCGGCTTTATTCCATTGCCCTCGCCTCATCCGCGCGCGGCACCGGCCTCGCAGCGGGGCTGATGAGCGCCGCCGAGGATATCGCCCGCGACGAGCATGGCTGTCTCTCGCTCCGACTGGAAGTCCGGCCCGACAACACGTCCGCAATCACCCTCTACACCCGGCTCGGCTACAAACAGTTCGGAAAATATCTCGACTATTACGAGGATCATGCGGACGCCCTGCGGTTCGAGAAACGCCTCGTCCGCTCGACCCTCACGGCAAATGCCCCCTCCTATTATTCCCAGACCTCCGAATTCACCTGCGGCCCCGCCTGCATGATGATGGCACTGAAGGCGTTCGATCCTTCCGTCAGTTTCAGCCGGGTCGAGGAATTCCGGCTCTGGCGAGAGTCGACAACGGTTTTCATGCAAACGGGTCACGGTGGCTGCGAGCCTGTCGGCATGGCGGTGGCGCTGGCCCGCAAAGGACTTTCGGTCGAGGTCTTCCTCAGCCAGGAACCGCCACTCTTCATCGACAGCGTGCGCCTCAAGGACCAGCGCGAGGCCCTTACGCTGATCCAGGAAGACTACCGGCGCGAGGCTGAAGAACTGCGCATCCCGGTTCACATCGCAACGCTGGACAATGTTGCCCTGAGCGCGGCCCTCGATGAGGGAGCCTACGCAATCGTCCTGGTCAGCCTCTATCAGATGCTGGGCAGCAAGACACCGCACTGGGTGCTGGTCTATGGCGAAGAGAATGACCGCTATCTGATCCACGATCCGTGGATCGAGACAGACGCATTGGAAACCGAAAGCGCGGCAGCCGCCCTGCCCATCCCCAAGGAGGCTTTCGAACGGATGGCCCGCTGGGGCCGCGGAAGGCTGCGAGCCGCGATTATTGTTCGAAAGGAACAGACGGAATGACGGATTGGCTGATTCTTACCGAAGGTCGGAAGGATATCGACCAGGCCGATACGCAACACAAGGTGATGTCCGTGCGCGACTATCTCGCCGCACCCGCCCTGTTCGAACGCTCGCGCCCGGTCGTCATAAACATGGCCCGCAGCTACGCCTACCAGAGCGCCGGCTATTACGCCTCGTTGCTGGCCGAAGCGCGCGGGCACCGGGTTATGCCGAGCGTGCAGACCATGCTGGAGCTGTCACGCAAGAGCCTCTATGCGGCGTCAATGCCGGAACTCGAAGAGGCGCTGAATAAGGACCGCGCCCGCGCCGGAGATACCGGCGATGAAGGCTTCGAGTTCATCGTCGCCTTCGGCCGCCCGTCCCTGCCGGGTTACGAGAAATTCGCCCGATTGCTGTTCGACTGGTACCGCTGCCCGGGCATCACCGTGAAAGTGGATGCCGGAGAGTGGACCCGTATCCGGCACCTGAAGCCCCTCTCCCTGAAACGGATCAGTGCGGACAACAAGGCCTTCCTGATAGAGGCCATGGACATTCACAGCCGCCGTTCCTGGTCTGGCCCGAAATCCAAGGCTCCGCTGCGCTGGAGCCTTGCCGTTCTGCATAACCCGAAGGAAGCTCTGCCTCCCTCGCAGATCAAATCCTTGAAACGCATGGCGGCGGTCGGGGAAAAAATGGGCATCGAGGTCGAGCCGATCCAGAAGAAGGATCTGCCGCGTCTCGCCGAATTCGACGCCCTGTTCATTCGGGAAACCACCTCGGTCAATGACCATACCTTCCGTTTCGCCCGCAGGGCGGAGCAGGAAGGCATGCCGGTGATCGACGACACGATGTCGATGATCCGCTGCACCAACAAGGTGTTCCTGAAAGAGAAGTTGGAGGCGGCCAGGCTGCCGATCCCGAAGACAGTCGTGCTGTCGTCGGCAAGCGATCTCTCAAAAGCGACCGACGCAATCGACTTCCCCATGGTGGTCAAGATCCCGGACGGCTCTTTCAGCCGGGGTGTGCACAAGGTTACCGACCTGGCACATCTGAAAACATTGACCGCCGAGCTGTTCCGCAAGACGGACTTGCTGCTGGCGCAGGAATTCATGCCGACAGATTTCGACTGGCGCGTCGGTGTGCTGGCAGGTGAACCGCTTTTCGTCAGCAAATATCTGATGGCCCGCAAGCACTGGCAGATCGTGCATCATCGCCCGGACGGTCAGGTCCGCGAAGGTGGGTTCGAAACCATGGCTGTCGGCCAGGCGCCGGCAGAGGTCATCGATATCGCGGTGAAGGCCGCCGCCCTGATGGGCGACGGACTCTACGGTGTCGATCTGAAGCAGAACGCGAACGGAGTATTCGTCATCGAGGTCAACGACAACCCGAACCTGGATACCAGCATCGAAGGTGCCTTCCTTGGAGACGAGCTATGGCGCCGGGTGCTGACATGGTTCCGGGACCGGCTGGAGGCCAAATAGGCGCGCACCGGGAGGCTTGAGGCCCGTCAGGCGTTGCGGACCTCGTCCAGGAACCGGCGCACCGTGTCGTTCAGCGTGTTCGATTGCTGGGCGACCTCGCGTGCTGTCTCCAGCACCTGGCTGGCTGCAGCGCCGGTATCCTGCGCCCCTTCGGTCATGGAGGAGATATTGGCCGAGACCATCTGGGTGCCCTGCGCCGCTTCCTGAACGTTACGGCTGATTTCGTTGGTCGCGGAGTTCTGCTCCTCGACCGCTGAGGCAATCCCGGTTGCGATCTCGCTGACCCGGGCCACCGTCTCGGAAATTGTCCGGATGGCGCTAACCGCGCTGGTCGTCTCTGACTGCATTGCCGAAATCTGCGTAGTGATCTCCTCGGTTGCCTTGGCCGTCTGGGTCGCCAGGTTTTTCACCTCGCTCGCCACCACGGCAAAGCCCTTGCCCGCCTCACCCGCGCGTGCGGCCTCGATGGTCGCGTTCAGGGCCAGCAGATTTGTCTGCTCGGCAATGTCATTGATCAGTCCGACGATCTCGCCGACCTTCTGGGCTGCCTGATCGAGTCCGACGACGGACTCCCGGGTATGCTCCGCCTGTTGGGACGCTTCCGCGCTGATCCGTGTGGACTCACTGACCTGCTGGCCAATCTCCCGGATCGAGGAGGCAAGCTGTTCCGCCGCCGCTGCGACCATGTCCACGTTGGAGGAGGCCTCACCGGACGCCGCCGCGACCGATTCCGCCTGGGTCTCGGTATTGCCGGCAATTTTGGTCATGGATTGCGCGGTGGCATCAAGCTCGGTAGTGGCACTGGCGACACTGCGAAGGGCTTCGCTGACCGCGTTGTCGAAGACCTCGGTAATCTCCTCGATACGCCGCGACCGGGCTTCCCGCTGCTCGCGGGCCTTCTCCTGCTCGGCCTGCATTTCCTCGTTCTTGATCATGTTCGCGCGAAAGACTTCGACGGACGCGGCCATTTGCCCGATCTCGTCGCCACGCCCCGTGCCGGGAATCTCGACACTGAGATCGCCTTCGGAGAGCGAGCGCATCACACCGGTCATCTGCACCACCGGCCGCAAAGCCGTGCGTGCGGTCGTATAGCCGATCCCCGCCAGCAGCAGGAACATGACCACACCGACAGCAGCGAGAATGTTCCGCATATCCTGCACCGGCCCGAGAATTTCGGCCTCGCTCATCTCTCCGAGCACAGCCCAGCGCACGCCCTCGAATTCCAGCGGCTTGAAGACAGAATAGACCGGCTCACCGAGATAATTGTTTTCCTGAACCGTGCCTTCCTCTCCAGCCAGGGCCTTTCCGGCAGCATCGGTGTTTGCTTCCGCCGTCAGAATGGCATCGGCACCCGAAACGCGGGAGCTGCTGCGCAACAGCATGTCTGCGCCAACCAGGATGGTCTCGCCGGTCTCCCCCATGCCGGAGGTATCACGCATCAGCCGGTCGATCATTTCGGCTGGAATATGGATCACCAGCCCGCCGGCGAATTCTCCTCGGACAAAAAGCGGCGTTGCGATAAAGGCCGTCGGCGCGTCGGCGCGCGGCGCATAGCCGTGGAAATCAGTCATCACGACCTGACCCGGCTCGGGGTTTTCCGCCAGCCGGGCAAAGACCGTTGCCAGCTCCGTGTCTTTTGCCGGGCCTTCCGACAGGTTGGTCGCGTAATCCGCAGCTTTGAGAACGCTGTAGACAATATTGCCGTCGGAATCGATCAGCATCACATCGGCATAGCCGCGGCTTTCCCCCAGCTTGCGGAACCAGGGATGGTTCTCGCCGTGATATTTGGAATAGCCGGAGCCGTCTTCCGCCAGATCCAGCAGCTGCTTGCTGCCCTCGGGATTGGGGTTGTCCTCGACATACAGTTTCCGCAGCGTCTCGGTCGGATTGCCTTTCCGCGCGAACAGCCGGAAGCCGAACTTGAAGCCGTTCAGCGCTTTCTCTGTGCCACTGTTCTCGGCCACGATCAGCATGTCGTCACGGATGGTGCCGAGCAGGGTCTTCAGGGCATCGACACGCGCCACCGAAAGAGCTTCCAGCTGGTCGACCGCGCGCTTTTCCAGCTGCCGGCCGGACTGGAAGTAACTGAAGGACGCGACGACCAGAATGGACAGCGCGGTAGCGATCCCGACAAGCGCCGGAATTTTTGTCGAAAGCTTTATGTTTTTCACGAATTCTAACCCCGAAGACCATATTTTCGGCGATCTAGAAGTGACTCGGGAACAATTTCAACTGTTTCCGTCAGCCTTCAGCACCAAGACGCCCTCGGAAGCCCGAGAATGAACAATCGTGATTGAATACACAGAATTTGAGCCAGAATATTTCCCGGGAATTATATTCAATTAATTACAAAAAACCCGGCCTGTCCTCTCTGCATTAAGTCTGCCCTGGCCGGCCGGCGCGGAGCGTCAGCGGGCCAGATCAGCGGGTCAGGTCAGCGCGTGAGGGGACGGAGCGCATCCTTGCTTGGTTTGCTGTCGGAGACCGACGCGATGGTGTCGTAGGCATCCGACCAGGCGGCAAGCGCCGGATAGCTCTCCCGCCAGTCCGGCACCAGCCCGTAGAACTGCATCATGCCGAGCGCCGCCACGACGCAGAGCGCATCGAAACTGATCGGCGGCGCGCCTGCGGGGGCTTTTACTGTAAAGTTCAGATGGTCCAGACCGCGCCTCACCTGGACATCCGCCACCTCCAGCAGGGATCCGGAGCGCTCTCCCTCGGCGCGCCTCATCTCGCGCGACCAGACCGTGACCACGTCGAGAAAGGCGAGCGACTGCGCCTCCGCCGCGACGGCCTGCCAGTCGCCATAGGGCGCAACGGTCCGCTTGCCGGATTTCTCGTCCAGATAGGCGCAGATATGCCGCGCCTCCGAGAGCACGAGGTCACCGTCCTGCAGCAGCGGGATGCGCCCCAGCGGAGAGACCGGAATGACCGGGCTGTCCGGCGTCCGCAGCCCCACCCAATCGAGCTCCAGCGCCTCGCCCAGCCCGCTCTCGATCGCGGTTATCCGGCAGATCCGGGCATAGGGCGAGTTCGGAGTGTAATAGAGCTTCATGGTGGCTGTTTCCTCACGCTTTTATTTATTGGGAGCCACCCTAGCGCAGACCGTCCCGTGTGGGAGGGGGAAATGCGCGGGGCGCCGGGTGGGGAGGCTACGTGGCTAGGAAATACAAAGGCAGCTTTGGGTCGCTGCCGGCCGAATAGGCCATCAGGCTCAACTGGGTGGGAAGCGGCCGTTCGGGCGCAGCTATGCGGCGTCCAACCTCACTACTGCATGCATGCCGCCCGCCGCCGCTTCGGCAAGACTGAGAACATAGGCGTTGTACGTCAGCACGATCACCTGGACCTCCTCGGCGAGACCTGCGAAGGCCGCTAGCATCGCCTTGGTACACGGGTCGTCCGAGGAACTGAGGATATCGTCCAGGATCAGCGGCGGCACCTGGTGGCCGCGAGCGAGATCGAGAGGTAGCCGGGGCGCGTCCCTTCAGACAGCGGGTCGACCTGCTTTAGGGAGCCATTGCACCCCCAGGCTGCGAGCCTGTCGTCCTTGTCGCTCGGCTGAGTCACCAGCTCCGGATATCGCTCTTCCGTCATCCGCGCGAGGAACCGGCCGGCCACCTCCACCATCGCGCCCTTATTGTCCTGACGGTAACGGCCGAGGAATCAGTTTAATGCCTTCTCGCCAGCGCGGATGCGCATGTAGTCGGCGATGATCGGAAGTCAGGATCCGCGCTGCTGCTGCAGACGGGCCATGTCGTCGGAGCCCGACATCTTCTCGAACGCTTCCCGGGCGAACGCGGAACCTGCAGGAGAACCCGGTCGATATTCAACGTCAGTCCTCGCTGGCCTCCGCTCCATCCTCCTCGGCCAGGAAGACCTCATCGAGGAGTTCGCAGGAACTTTCCGGGCCAAAGTGAACCTGCTGCGCCGCACCCAAGCGAACCAGCACCGCGTCCTCCAAAAGGAATTTCAAAAAGTCGAGAAGGGAATCTCCTCTGCCTGAGGAGGAGAAGGTATTTTTTAGGGCCTTTTTTGCTGCAGGGGCTGGGTGGCTCCTATATCGAACAAGCCTCTTGTTGTGCCGCTAAAGAAGCAGCTCTGGCAGGAACGTGATGATCTCGGGGAAGGCCACGAGAACCGCGATCGTGATGACATCGGCGACAAAGAACAGGATGATGCCGCGGAACACGGTGGTCAGCGGGATGTCGGGCCGCACACCGTTCACCACGAAGCAGTTCAAGCCAATCGGCGGTGTTATCAGGCAAACCTCCGCCATCTTCACGACGATGATGCCGAACCAGATGGAATCGAACCCGAGCGCGATGACCGCAGGATAGACCACCGGCAGCGTCAGGAGCAGCATACCGATCGCATCCATAAACATGCCGAAAAGGGCATAGGCTAGCAGGATGCAGATCATGATGACCATGGGGTCGGCATCCAGCGACAGGACCCACTGGGTGAAGGCTTCCGGCAGGCCGGAGAAACCGAGGAACCGGACAAAGATCAGGACGCCCCAGATCATTGCGAAGATCATCGCCGTGAGCTTGGCGGTCTCCATGAGCGCATCGCGGATAGAGGGCGCTCTTACGCCGCGCCATATTGCCATCAGCAACACGATCGCGGCGCCGAGAGCGCCAGCCTCGGTCGGTGTCGCCCAACCGCCATAGATCGCCGTGATGATAATCACCACGACTGCGAAGATCGGCATGACTCCCGGCAGAGACCGGATACGCTCGCTGAACGTGAAACCACGCACCGGCGGCCCGACATTCTTCTTGACCTTGGCCCAGAAGATGATGATCGCAGCATAGATCAGTGCGGAAACCAGACCCGGGAGGAACCCTGCCAGGAGCAAGGCCCCAACGGATTCCTCGACGATGATCGCGTAGATGACCAGGATGGCCGAAGGCGGGATCAGCGAGGCCAATGTGCCACCCGCTGCGACCACGCCGGCCGCCATCGATTTGTCGTAGCCATGTTTCAGCATGTCAGGGATCGCGACCCGCGCGAAGACGGCCGCGGTCGCCGTGGACGCACCGGACACAGCGGCAAACCCGGCGGTCGCAAACACCGTCGCGACCGCGAGCCCGCCGGGGACCCAGCCGATCCATTTGCGCGCCGCATCAAAAAGCTGCTGCGTCATGCCGGCATGGAAGGCCAGAAACCCGATCAGGATGAAAAGCGGGAGCACGCTCAGCGCATAGGTCGACGATTTGGAATGCGGAATGGTTCCGACGATGCCTGCCGCCGGGGCCCAGCCCAGGAGCTCTACCAGACCGAGGAGCCCGACAATCGAGGCCGCGTATACGATCCGCACGCCCAGCAAGACCATCACGAACAGCAGCCCGGTACCGATCAGGCCAACCAGGAAAGGATCTTCGAAACCAATGCCGATAATCATCGATCCGCTCCTTTGTTTTCGCCGAGAGATTCGCGGATCTCTTCCTGTGCGAGTTGGGCCGCGTCCTTGTGCAGGAGGACCCCGGCCGGCTCCAGGCTCGGATTGATCATCAGGCGCAACGAGCCGACGAGCTGGATTGCCAGGCGGAGCCACCAGATCGCGAAGGCCACCGGGACCAGCAGCTTTGATGGCCAGACCGGGAACTCGGCATCGATGGAGGTGTCGCCAAGCTCATAGGCTCTCAGGAAATGGTCCCAGCCGAACCAGATGATGACGCCGATAATGAATAGAGCCAGTAGGGTACCCACACTCTCGACGAACCAGAGAAGACGTCCTTCAAGATGGCCAACAAGGATGTCCATGCGGATATGGCCGCCCAAACGCTGGCAATAGGCGGTGCCAAGAAAGGCCAAAATCGCCATCGATAGCTCGACCAGATCGATGTAGCCGACGATCGGACTGTTGAAGAGGCTCCGCAGCAGAATTTGCAGCACGCCAAGCGCCATGAGCAAGAACACGCCGGCTCCGGCGGTGAAACTTGCGGCGTTCTCAATCGGCGACAGCGACCTGTCGGCACGCAGAATGAACGAAGCGAACCCGTCCGGCTCCGTGGAGCCCGGCGTCGTGAATGACATCTAAATAAACTCTTTCAACCGGCTTTGCCTGCAAGCCCGAGTAAACCGACAAGGGAACTCGGGCGACGCGAGCGCCACTCGAGTTCCCTCAACATTGTTCGTGCTACTTGAGCGTCGCCTTTGCTTCCTCGGCATACTGCCAGATCGCATCGAAGACACCTTTTGCGTCGAACTTGTCGGAATTCGCCGCAATCCACTCATCCCAGACCGGCTGGCCGGCAACCTTGCGGAACGCCTCTAGCGTAGCCTCGTCATAGACGATCTTCTGCATCGTCTTCTCGAACATCGGCAGGTTCTTCTTGTCCTGCTCCGCATAAGCAGCCTGGGTCACGTCCATGACTTCGTCCCGCATGCCCGTCAGCAGATCCTGGTATTGCTTCGGCAGTTTGCCGTAGGCGGTCTTGTTGAAGATCCAACCGCACTCAGACGTGCCCGGCGTCAGGTTCGAGGTATACCAGTCTGCCTCGTCGGAAATCTTGAAGGCGACATGGGCATAGGTATAGGGGAATGCTGCGGCATCGAGCGCCCCGCGCTGAAACGCGGTCGAGGTTTCGCCCGCCGGCAGGGTCTGCCGCACGGCGCCCAGTTTTTCCATGGCCGAACCGAGACCACCTCCGGCGCGCACCCGCATACCGTTCCAGTCTTCCAGCTTCAGCGGCGGTTTTCCCTTACCCAGGATTTCATACTGGGGGAGCAGACCGGACACATAGGGAACTGCATTCCACTTGTCCATATCGGCGATCATGGCCGGATGGCTCATCATCTTCGAGCGGACATACTTATCGACTTTCGGGTCGCCCAACGGCAGGAACGGCAACGAGAACACCATGAATGCCGGGTTTTTGCCGGGGTGATAGAAATTGCAGAACGCTGCGCCTTCGAATGCGTTCAGCTTCAGACCGTCGAGGTTCTCCCGCGACTTCGACAGCTGGCCGCCATAGAAGATCTTGATCTTGAATTTACCGTTTGTTTCGGCCGCGACTTTCTCCGCCAGCCGCTCCATCCCGGCAGACAGGGCGCGCGGGTTGCCCCACATCGACAGCTTCCAGAATACGTCCGGGCCGTCCACGGCCGCCTGGCTTGGTGGCGCGAGGCCGACCATCGCCGCAGTCGCCGCCAACATCGAAATCATCTTGAGACGCATGTTTTTCCTCCCATCGCCTTGAATACGAACGCCTTTTTTAATCGACGCCTAAGAAGCCGGCCGCATTTTTGCAGCCTGATCCCATTTGTATGTCAGCTTAAACATATTATCTTCAGAAAATCAAAAAAATCGATTTTTTCTGGTTAATATCAAAAAAGCGTGTTTTAAATGACAATATGACAAAGATGCCGCACATGATCTTTCAGGTGTTTGCCAGCGACCGTCCGCAGGAGATGGAGCTTCTGATCCCGCCGGGGCCAGCAATGCTCTACGTGGAGGTCGGGTCTTTCCTTTTGGGCAACACGGCGCTTGGACCTGGTAAAACCGATTTTGTCTCCGGACCCAAGCCGCTCCCCATAAGGGGCGTCGGCCAGATATGTGTCTGGAGCATCGGAAAAACGCCAGTGGAGCCCCCGGAACATTGCAAGTTGGTAAAAACCGCGCCGTTGAGCATCGCTCCGGGTGAGGTCGTTTTTCGACTGGACACCGTCGGCTTCCCGTCCGGCGCGGTGGCTTACAGGCACGTTCATCCCGGACCTGGTTACCGTTATCTGATCAAGGGCGCTCTCGAAATTCGTTCCGACCACGACAGCACCGAGATCACACCGGGCGAGGTCTGGTTCGAGGATACCAACTCGCCTGTCACGGCATTCAATGTGACGGACGGCGAAAGCCAGTTCGTGCGGGCCCACCTGTTGCCCCGGGATTTTCTCGGCAAGCCGTCGATCAAATACCTGAACGACGAAGATCACGACAAGCCGAAGCTGCAGAGTAACCACAGGTTTCGTGAACACGTCGTGAAGATCTGAGGCCGGATTGGGGCATAGGATGTATATCGACACGAGACAGGATAGAGAAAACCCGTCTGTGCAGGCAGCAGAGAGCGAAACCACTTCGATCACCGCGCTTGCGGCAAACCGAATCCGCGCGGATATCCTGTCAGGCTTCCTGGAACCCGGACGCAAGCTTAAAATCAGCGAGCTCAGCGAGCGCTACGATGTCGGAGCGACACCGGTTCGGGAGGCTTTGAGCCTTCTGACGTCCGACGCTCTTGTCGAGCGGATCGATCAGCGCGGCTTCCGCGTTGCTCTGGTCAGCAAGGCCGAATTCGGCGAACTGTTGAAGACCAGATGCTGGCTTGAGGAACGCGCACTATCGGAGTCCATCGCAAACGGAGATCAGGCCTGGGAGGAAGCGCTCGTTCTCGCACATCATCATCTGTCCAGATTTCCGCGCTCTCGCGGAGACGACGGGTTTGAGGCCAACCCGGAATGGGAAGTCCGGCACAAGCGTTTTCACATTGCGCTTATCTCCGCCTGCGGCTCGTCCATCCTCCTCCGCTACTGCGAACAGCTGTACGACCAGAACATTCGCTATCGGATGATTGCCGGGACATCCGCTTATCCGAGCCGCCACATCAGCGAAGAACACGAGGCGATTCTGAACGCGTCCCTGGACCGCAATGTCGACGAAGCCGTTTTGCTTCTTATCAACCACTACGAAAAGACCGGCCGCTTCCTCGAAGAGCGCCTGAGCCGGGGAGAATGAAATGAGTGAGTACTTTCTGATCAACGTCGCCTCAAGCCTGACATTGGATCAGGCTCGCGCGGTCTGCGACGGAACAATCGCTGCCGGAAGAAAAGCCGATCTGTTGCCGTTGACCGTAGCGGTCCTCGATTCAGGCGCCAACCTCGTCCACTTCCAGCGTGAAGATGGCTGCGGCACCGTCAGGGGAGACATCGCGATCGGCAAAGCGGGTGCGGCACTTGGCATGGGGATTCCAAGCCGGACCATTCGCGACCGTCTGAAAGACCGTCCCGCCTTCCAATCGGCGATCGCCGCGGCGTCCGACGGCAAATTCATCCCCGTTCCCGGCGGCGTGCTGATCCTGAACTCCGCAGGCCAGGCCATCGGCGCGGTAGGTGTGAGCGGAGATGCTTCGGACCGGGACGAAGCCGCGGCAATCGTCGGTATCAAGGTCGCGGGCCTGATCTCGAATCCGTCCGAGCCGGCCGAGAACTGGCAAAACGCGGCGCTCTGAAACCGCTCGACTAAGAAAGTCTCGACAAAGAAAGTAAGGAACGAACATGAGGGTTTTCTGCTTCAACAAACTCGGAACCCCGACGCTCGGGGCAAGGCTTGGCGACAAATCCGTCGACCTTTCGATCGCAGCTCCGGACCTGCCCCGAGACATGCTGTCGCTGATCCGGGCCGGAGCGGGCGCGATGGAGACGGCAAGGACCGCGGTCGAGGAAGCGAGCGAAACCCTGGATACCAGCGCGCTCGAATTCTGTGTTCCGATCGCCGATCCTCCGAAAGTCCTCTGCGTCGGCCGGAACTACGCAGCCCACGCCAAGGAAGGCGGGGCGGAGCCGCCGACCTATCCCGACATTTTCATGCGCAGCCGCCTCTCGCTGATACCGCACAATGCGCCGATCATCCGCCCGAAACTGTCGGGAAATCTGGACTATGAGTGCGAATTGCTGATCGTAATCGGCAAGACGGCGCGCAACGTGACCGAGGAAGACGCCCTCGACTGCATCGTCGGCTACTCCCTCTTCAACGATGCGACGCTCCGCGACTATCAGCGCCGCACGACCCAATGGACGATCGGGAAGAATTTCGACGGAACCGGCCCGATCGGCCCAGAAATCGTGACACCGGACGAATTGCCTGCCGGTTGTGTCGGCCTGCAGATCCAGACCCGTCTGAACGGCGAAGTGATGCAGAACGCGAACACGTCAGACATGATTTTTCCGGTGGCGAAGACGATCTCGCTGCTGAGCCAGACCATGACCCTGGAGCCCGGCGACCTGATCGCGACCGGAACGCCGGAAGGTGTCGGCTATGCTCGCAAGCCCCCGGTCTGGATGAAAGATGGGGATGTCGTCGAAATCGAGGTCGAAGGCATCGGCATACTCCGCAACCCTATCGCGGACGAGCGCTGAGCCATGAAGATCACGCCGAAAATGACCGTCACGACTTCCGTTTTCGGCGCTGGAGTTTCCCACTCGCGTACCGATATCTCGGTACGCGACGTGGCTAGCGTGATCGACGAGCCGGAGGTCCGTGGCGGCACCAATGCCGGTCCGGCACCTACGGAAACCGCGCTTGCCGCACTTGCCGGGTGCACGAACGTGATCGCCAATAAATGTGCCGCCAAACTCGATGTGGATATCGGCTATCTCTCTATTTCGATCGACTGCCTGTTCGACCGGCGGGGGGTCACACTGACCGAGGAGATCGATGTTCCTTTCAGGAGCATTGAGATGGTGGTCGAGGCAGACGGCAGCGCGAGCGAAAAAGACTTGGCCCGGGTCGCGGCTGAGGTCGCCAAATTCTGCCCGGTCGCGAAGCTGTTCCGTCAAGCCGGCACCAAAATCGACGAACTATGGAAGAAAGCCGAAACCTAGGACAGCGCAATCTAAGCCCAGAACAATCCGGAACAACCGGCGGGCCAATCAAGGGAGGACGACATGACAAATCTGAAATCGCTTCTTGCGAGAACTGCAACTGCAGCCCTGTTCCTGACCGCTGCCGCCGCGACGCCGGCACTTGCGGTCGAAACGATCAAGATGATCGCGATCGACGGCTATCCGGCGCGCGCGATGTGGGTCAAGGAGTTCTCGGGCTACTTCCTTCCGGAAGTCAACAAACGCCTCGCCGCGAAGGGCAACTACAAGATCGAGTGGCAAGAAGCCTATGGCGGCGCCATCGTGAAGCCGAAAGGCGTTCTTGAAGGCATCAAACTCGGGCTCGGCGACATAGGTGTCGTGACGACCGTGTTCCACAGCTCGAAACTGCCGCTTCAGGGAATTGCCTTCGTTACACCGTTCATCAGCTCCGATGCTGGTGTTGTGGCCAAGGCGGTTGACGAGATCGCCGCCGAATTCCCGCAAATGGGCGAAGCGTTCGAAAAGCAGAATCAGGTTCTGCTCGCCAACGGCGTGGTTCTTGACAGCTATCAGGTCTTCTCGCGGGACCAGGTGAACGGGATCGCCGACATGAACGGCAAGAAGGTGGCAGGTGCAGGCTACAATCTGCGCTACCTCGAGGGCGTTGGCGCGGCGGGCGTGCGCGGCGGCCTGACCAATTTCTACAACATGCTGCAGACCGGCGTCGTGGATCAGGCAATGCTGTGGCCCGAAGCCGCGAAGACCTTCAAGATCGGCGAGGTCGCGCCTTATATGCTCAAAGCCAATCTCGGTGCGGTCAACACGAAGTCCGTCACGATCAATATGGACACCTGGAAGAAACTCCCCGAGGAGGTTCGGGCCGTCCTCAAAGCAGTTGCGGCCGATTATCGCGACCGCATAGCCGGCATCGCGATGGAGAGAGCTGCAGCCAGTGAACAGAAGTTCTTCGCCGATGGGGGAACGATCGTCGAACTGTCAGCGGAACAACGGGCGACATGGGCCATGGCCATGCCGAACATTGCAGCCGAGTGGGCGGAAGAGCTGGAAGCCAAGGGCATTCCGGCCAAAGACATGCTGCGTGCCTACATGGCGAAACTGAAGGCGGCGGGCCAACCCGCGACCCGTGACTGGACGGCCGACCTGAAGTAAGGCGGATCCCCGTCAGGGGGCGAACAGGCAGCACATGAACCTTTCCAAGAGAGCGATCGAGAGCGTGTCGGAAGGCGTCAACAGGATCACCGTCCTGTCGAACGCCTTCGGCTCGCTCTTCGTTCTGTTCCTAGTCGCCGCGGTTATCGTCGATGTCGTTGCCCGCGGCGTCTTTCACGCCCCTCTCAAGGGGAGCGTAGAGCTGGTGGAGTTTTCCGTGGTCTTCATCGTGTTCCTGCAATTGCCCGACGTGGTGCGTGTGGGCAGACTGACCCGTTCCGACGGTCTCCTGCGTGCCCTCGACAACCGCGCTCCGCGGATCAGTACCTGGATCAGGCGCGCGCTTGACTCGATCGGTGCCGTCCTCATGGCGCTCATTGCAATCACCATGTACCCCGAAGTTCTGGAAGCTTGGGAAACCGGTCACTATGTCGGAACGCCCGGCGTCTTCACCGCCCCGGCCTGGCCGATCAAGCTGGCAATCTTTTTTGGCGCCGCGATGTGCTGCATGAGATGGACACTGAACGTTGTCCAGTCGCGAACGGGAGCCGAGTCATGAGTCCGTTCGAGATCGGAACGATTTCAATCCTGCTGATCGTGGGCCTCATCTATGTCGGCCTCTATGTTCCGATCGCTCTCGGCGTGGTTTCCTTCATCGGGATCTGGCTTATCCGCGACAACGCCACCCTTTCCATGAATCTTCTGAAGATCGCCATCTCGGACAGCGTGACCGAGTACGCGTTCGCAACGATCCCGCTCTTCACCTTCATGGGGCTCGTGGTTTCGCGCGCCGGTCTCGGGACCGATATCTACTCGGTGATGAACCGGGTCTTCGGCCGCATGCAGGGCGGGGTCGGCATGGCGACGGTCGGCGCCAATGCCATGTTCGCCGCCGTAACCGGTTCCTCGATTGCGTCCGCTTCGGTTTTCACTAGAGTCTCGGTCCCGGAGATGCTCCGGCTCAACTACAATCCGCGCTTCGCCGTCGGCGTGGTCGCCGGCTCGTCTGTCCTTGGCATGATCATCCCGCCGAGCGCCATGCTGATCATCTATTCCTTCGTCGCCGAGCAATCCGTCGGCCACATGTTCATCGCCGGCATCGTTCCCGGCCTGCTGCTGGCCGCCGCCTTCGTGCTGGCCATCGCCATCATGGCCCGGGCGACGCCGGGCTTCGTCGGCGGGACCGCGGGCGAGAACGGCCTCATGCGCTGGGGCGTCATTACCCGCAGGACGCTGCCTGTATTGTCGCTGATCGCGCTGGTTCTCGGCGGCATTTATGCCGGTTTCTTCACTCCGGTGGAGGCCGGGGCGGTCGGGGCGGCCGCGGCCCTGCTGCTCGCCGTCCTGGCACGACGCATGAGTTTGCGCGCCTTCTGGCAGACCCTGATTGAAACCGGGCACATCACAGCGAACATCCTGTTCCTGATCACCGCCGCGTCGATGTATAGCCGTATGCTTGGCTTTGCCGGTTTGCCGAACGAACTGGGCGCGATCCTGGAAGCCAGTCAGCTCGACTTCTTCTGGGTGATGGTGGCCTACGTGCTACTGATGCTGTTTCTCGGGACCTTGCTGGACACGGCCTCGATCATCCTCATCGTGGTGCCGCTTTTCCTGCCTCTGGTCGAACCGATGGGCATGAGCCTGATATGGTTCGGCATCGTCACAGTCATCGGGGCCGAGATCGGATTGCTGACCCCTCCGCTCGGCCTCTCCTGCTTTACAATCAAGGCAACGTTGAACGATCAGCGCATTGCCCTGAAGGACGTCTTCATCGGCGCCCTTCCATTCGCCCTCGTCATGCTGGTGGTGCTGATCCTGATCATCAGGTTCCCGATCCTGAGCACAGGCCTGTTGCCGTGACCGCCCCCCGGAAGCCTTGGAGTTCACCCCCATGAGAAATGTCGACAAAAAAACCATCACCCAGGCCTTCATGAATTATTGCGCGGCCGACACTGAGCCCAGACTGCGCTTAATCCTCGAGCGGCTGGTGCATCACCTGCACGCCTTCGCGAAGGAAACGGAGCTCACGCATGAGGAATGGCGCAAGGGGATCGAGCTGCTGACGCGCACCGGAGACATTACGGACGAACATCGCAACGAGTTCGTACTGTTCTCCGACCTGTTCGGCCTCTCCTCGCTGGTCGACATGATCCACTCGGCCGGCGATGCCACTCCGTCCAGCGTGCTTGGGCCGTTCCATGTACTCGGCGCGCCGTTGCTCCCGGTCGGCGGCGATCTCATCCAGGAAAATGAAGGCGACCCGCTCGTCGTCAGCGGACGCGTGAAGAACGCAAAAGGACAGATTCTTGCCGGAGCGGAACTCGAAATATGGCAGACCGCGGCCAATGCACTCTATTCCAGCCAGGACGAGAACCAGTCAGAGTACAACCTGCGCGCCCGCCAGGTTGTCGGCGAGGACGGCCGCTACTGTTTCTCGACCGTCCGTCCCGTGCCCTACGAGGTTCCGACCGACGGTCCGGGCGGCGAGTTGCTGCGCGCGACCGGCCGGCATGCCTGGCGTCCTTCTCACCTCCACATCATCGTCAAGGCAGACGGCCATCGCAGCCTCGTCACGGAGCTGTTCCCGGACGACGACCCCTACCTCGACGAGGACGCGGTATTCGGTGTCCGGGAAGGAATTGTCATGCATTACGAGCTGCATGACTCCCGGGACGATTTGCCTGACGACCTCGCGATCGGCGAGACCATCGCCACGCCCTACCTGATGGTCGATTTCGATTTTGTGCTCGCAGACGCGTAAAAGGACGATAGATGACAAACGAGATCAAGGCGGCCCAGGAAGAGGTCGCGGTACTTCGGTCACGGATCTCCACCCTCGGCGCCGACGGGATCGACCTCCTCTTCCGCAAGGCGCGCTCACATAACAAATGGACCGACGCGCCGATCACGGACGATCAGATCAGGCGGCTCTATGAGCTCGTGCGTATGGGGCCGACCGCAAACAATGGATGCCCCGCACGTTACCTCTTCATTCGGACCGGCGAGAACAAGGCGAAGCTGGCAGAATGTGTCGCCCCGGGCAACAAGCCGAAGGTCCTGAGCGCGCCGGTGACCGCGATCATTGGATATGACACGGCCTACTACGAGAATTTCGATCGGCTGTTTCCGCACAAGCCGGAATACAAGGACATGTTCGCGTCGGATCCGAAAAAGGCCGAAGCGGCCGCCTTCCGCAACAGTTCCCTGCAAGGCGCCTATCTCATACTGGCGGCTCGCGCGCTCGGCCTAGATACCGGGCCGATGTCCGGCTTCGACAATGCCGCGGTGGACAAAGCGTTCTTCGCGGAGACCACGATCCGCTCCAACTTCCTATGCTGCCTCGGCACTGCCGACCTGACCGGCCTGTTCCAGCGCCTGCCAAGACTGCAGTTTGACGAGGTATGTGAACTCTTGTAACGCCGAAACCACGACACCTGACTTTTCATATTCGCGAGACCTGAGCCCCGCAAACACCTCCATATTTGAATAGAGTTCTTCATCTGATTGAAGTGCTCCCGAACATGCCCACACTTGGGGCTAGGCTTTTCGGGACATGATCAGCATCACGGACTGGCTGCGTGGGCCGATTTCATATGCGGGCCGAGACCTAGTTCCCAATCAAGCCGGGCGGCCGCGTTGGATCGTGTCCGCTGACGCGTGATCAACAACCTGAGTGAACCAATCTGGAATTTCTGAATGACCGCTTTGGGTCGGAAGCCGTCATCCGCAACATTTCCCGTTTCACGGGACTCAATCCCCCCACATAAAAGCGCCGGCCCCATCCGGGACCGGCGCTCCATACATCTCACACCTGGTGCAGAGCTGATCAGAGCTTCTGCACCGTCTCGAAACCTTCGAACTGCGGGTGGCCCTGATAAAGGGGTTTCCGGTCGGCGTTGCCTGCGTTGGCGTGGGCCTTGCGGAAATGGTCGGATTTTGTCCAGGCGACGAAGGCGTCGTGGTCCTTCCAGAGCGTGTGCGAGGCGTACAGCGTGTGGTCTTCGGCTTCGGGGCCCTTGAGCAGGCGGAACTCGACGAAGCCGGGCACCTGGTCGAGCTGGGAGTCGCGGGTCTTCCAGACGGTCTCGAAATCCTCTTCCGAGCCCTTGGTGACCTTGAAGCGGTTCATGGCGATATACATTCTGTCTCTCCTTGGTTTTTTTTTAAACGTATCGGGTTTCTAAGCTTCCGGTGCTTCTAAAGCTCCGGGTTGGCATGCGCGTCCGGGCCATAGACGGGGAGGATGCGCGGCGCCTGTCCGTCCTCCCGTTCAACGGCGATTTCCGTCTCATAGATGGCACTCAGACGGTCGGCTGTGAAGATCTCCGCCCCCGGCCCGTCCGCGACCATGCGTCCGTCATGCATCAGCGCCACCCGGTCGGCGAAGGCGGCGGCGAGGTTCAGGTCGTGCAGCACCACCAGCACCCCCGCCCCCTCGCGGGCCACCCTGCGGGCGATGCGCATGGTGGTGATCTGGTGCGCGATGTCGAGGCTCGATGTCGGCTCGTCCAGCATCAGATAGCCTGTGTCCGGATTATCGGAAGCGGCGAGCTGTACGAGCACCCGGGCCAGATGGGCCCGGTGGCGCTGGCCGCCGGAGAGGATCTGGCAATTGTCGCCGATCCGGTCGGCCAGGCCAACGGAATGCAGTTTCCTGGAAATCAGCGCGTCGGCCTGCTCCGGCGGCACGTCGCGCGGGATGGAAAGCGCCAGCAACTCACCCACGCTGAACCCGGCGGAGAGCGACGGCGATTGCTCCAGCACCGCCCGGCGGCGGGCCAGCTCCGCCGGCGGCAGCCCCGTGATGATCGCACCCTCAATGAAGACCTGCCCGCGTTCGGGCTGAAAGTCGCCTGCCATGGCGGCGAGCAGGGTCGATTTGCCGGCCCCGTTCGGGCCGCACAGGGCGACCAGCTCGCCCGGCCGGACCCGCAGGCTCACGTCGCGCAGCACGGTCGTCTTGCCGAAGCTGACGGTGACCCCCTGGGCTTCAAGCATTGCCGCCTCCCTTTTTCATCCGGCGCATCAGCAGCCAGAGAAAGAACGGGCCGCCAATCATGCTGGTGGCGAGCCCGATAGGCGGCTCGCTTGGCGGGACCGCGAGCCGGACCCCGAGATCGGCGCCGAGAATGAGAGCGCCGCCGATCAGGGCGGCTGCCGGCAGCACATGCCGGTGCGCCGGGCCGACGATCAGCCGGGCCATATGCGGCGCCACCAGCCCAATGAAGCCGATCGGCCCCGCGGCCGCCGTGACAGCGCCGACCGAGAGCGCGGTCAGTAGCGCGATGCGGCGCTTTTGCCGCTCGATATCGACCCCGGCATGAAAGGCCGCCCGCTCACCAAGCTGGAACAGGTCAAGGGTCCGCCCCATGCGGAGCAGGAACAGCCCGGACAGCACGGCGACCGCCGAGGTCACCGTCACCGTCATCCAGTTGCCCGACGCGATGGAACCCATCGACCAGAAGGTCAGATCCCGGAGCTGCTGATCGTCGCTGATAAAGACCATGGCGCCAATCAGCGCCCCGGCGATGGCGTTCACCGCGACCCCGGCGAGGATCAGCATGGCGATATTGGTGCCACCACCCCGGCTGGAGAAGGAGAAGACAAAACCAGTCACGAGGATACTGCCGATAAAGGCGCCGAGCGGCAGGGCATAGGGCCGAACCAAGGCCGGCAGATCGCCGATGAAGAAGTTACCGAGAACGATGACGCCGACAGCGCCGACCGCAGCGCCCGCGGTGACGCCGATCAATCCCGGATCGGCCAATGGATTGCGCAGCACGCCCTGCAAGGCGCAACCGGACAGCGCGAGGCCAATGCCGACGGCAAGGCCGA
This sequence comes from Nisaea sp., assembly GCF_034670185.1. NCBI lineage: Bacteria > Pseudomonadati > Pseudomonadota > Alphaproteobacteria > Rhodospirillales > Thalassobaculaceae > Nisaea > Nisaea sp. The sequence goes on along the minus strand of NZ_JAXMNY010000001.1, from coordinate 33,442 downwards.
GCACCATGCGGGGCAACCGGATCTGCAACAGGATCGCCGTCGGACCGCGCTCCCCCTCACCGATCAGAACGGCGAACAAATCGGACGGTCCCAGCCGCACCGGGCCCAGGGCAACCTCGGCAAGAGCCATCAGAACGACCAGCGCCACAAGCGTGCCGAACAATGGCCTGCGCCCGAAAACACCAGCCACCCGCTGCGGCAGCACCGTCGAGAACGCCATCCCCGTCAGCCGCCCTGCAGGGCCGTCGCAAACGCCCGGACCGCTTCCGGCAGGCGCGGACCGAAGCTGAGTAGCAAGATGCCTTCCATGGCAACGAAGCGCCGGTTCTTGCCGGCCGGTGTGAGCTTGAATTCCGGGCGCGAGAGCATGACGTCTACGCCTCCCATCCGGTTTACCGTCTGGGACATCATCAGGAGCACTTCCGGCGCGGCGGTGATGATCGCCTCCTGGGACATGGGCTTGTAGCCCTCGAATTCAGTTACAGCGTTCACACCGCCGGACAATGCGATGACCGCGTCTGCGGACGTCCCCGTTCCGCCGACTAGCGGCGCCCCGTTGGCTGTATTCAGAACGAAGATGACGCGCGGCGTCTCCGTGTTCGCCTTTGCGAGTTCGAGCGCAGCCTTCATGTCATTTTCGAGCTTGAGGGCGAGTGCTTCGGCTTCTTCCTGCATCTCGAGGACCTTGCCGACGAAGCGGATTTTCTCCTGCACCCCGGCCACAGAGTCGCCATTCGGCGCAAGCTCGACCCGCAGGCCGGCCGCGCGCAACTGTTCGACAGCGGGTGGCGGCCCGGCATCATGGGCAGCGATCAAAAGATCGGGCTGGAGCGAGAGAATGCCCTCGGCCGCCAGCCGCCGAATGTAGCCGATCTGTTCCTTGCCCGCCGCCTCGGCCGGGTAATTGGATGTGCTGTCCACGGCGATCACCCGGTCGCCCGCACCAAGCTGATAGATGATCTCGGTAATGTCCCCTCCTGCAGAGACAATACGCTGCGGCTCCGCCGCGCTGGCATCGCCAGATGCGAGCAGAGAGATCGCGAGCAGGAATGCAGTAAGAAACCTCATGCCGCCACTCCCTCGACATATCCGTTGATCAGCGAAAGCCAGGCTTCCGGCTCCTCTTCGCCCTCTCCCCGGACCGGGAAGAACTGGCAGATCACCGTGCCGTCGGCCGCGAAACAGTCGAGCGAGGTAATATTCAGGCCCTTTTCGGTCGAGGTCTTGCAGACCGCGTAGCAGGCGTCGATCGCCTCGTCCTTCAGATGCAGATTGAAACGTGGGTCGAGAATGTTCAGCCAGCCGGCGGCGCGCTTGATGCGCTGGACCGGGCCGGAATGAACCTGGATGCATCCGGGGCCGCGCACGAAGCACATGATTGGCAGCCCGCTCTCGGCGACGCTGTGCAGCATCTTCTCGACAGCGCTGACCGGAACCGGATTGGCAAAATCGCTCCCCGCCAGCCGCAAGGCCTGCTGCCGGCCAATACCGAGCTCGGCCAGCATCCGGGTAAACTGGTGCCCGTTCCCGAGTTTGCTCCAGCGTGACCGCAGATCCTCGGCATCGATCTGATCGTCGGGACGTTCCGCCTTGGGCGCGTCGGGTGCCTCGAACTGCAGCGGCTCCGGCGTCAGGTTGGTGAAATCGCGCGTCAGTGCGACGAACCTGTCCATATCGGTCCCGCCGACCGCATAGATCTTGAAGGCGGCGGCACCTGTTTTGTCGAAAAATTGCAATGAGTGGCGTGTGAGTTTCGGAGACTCGTCGGTCACGTAGAAACCCGTCTTCCACTGCGCGAGAAACATCCGGAGATCGATTTCCTTGCCGAAGGCCGAGCCCATATGGGTGTTGAACCGCATGTTCTCGAACGTTCCGGTCTTCTCGTGCACGCAATGATCGTTGCGGGTGAGGACCATGACGTCGCCGACCTCGGGCATGCGCTCAATAAGGCCGACGACGTCCATACCGGAGACCGACAATCGGCGGACACTGCCATCGCGCTCTCTCGCCTCCAGAAGGGCCGCCTCGGGAACACCGAGTTCCTCGGCTGCTGCCCGCGCACGGACAAATCCCTGCTCTTCCTTCATGCGGTTGAGCTCAACCAGCAATTCTTCCGCCGATCTGGTCGTCATTATCGTCTCCTGTTTTATGCGCGGGGTTCAGCGATCAGAACTGATGAGCCAGCGTGATACGGAAGGTCCGGCCGGCGCCATTGTCGCCGGACAGATGCTCGCGATAGGTCTTGTCGAGAAGATTCTCGATGCCGAAGCGGAACTCGGAGTTTTGCAGGACGCCTTCATCCGGCTTCCAGCTGGCAAAGAGGTTGTGCACCGTGTAGCCGGAGGTCGGCAGCGTGGTGCCGGAAACCTTGTCCTGGCCCGCCGCCATGACACCGCGCCAACCGAAATCGACGTTGTAGTCAGGCACCCGGCCGCCAACGGTCAGGACGAGTTCGTCCGCCGGGATGGAATTGAGGTCAGTATCGGCTTCCTTGTTCTCGCCCCGGATCGCTGTGTAGGCGGCGCGGGTAAAGAAATAGGTGGACTGATAAGATGCCTCGAATTCAAGGCCGACAATTTCAGCCTCGCCGACATTGTAATAGACTGAGCGGGTATTCTCGCGCTCGATCAGGTCCTTGATGTCGTTTTGAAAGACCGTCGCCTTTGCAGTGAAGGCATCGTTCGCAAGAGCGACATCGCGGAAGGAGGCCGCGACACCACCTTCGATATTGAAGGATCTCTCCGGATCGAGATTAAGATTGCCGCTTGTCGTGTCAAAGACCTCGTCGAGGACCGGCATACGCTCTGTATAAGCAGCGGAACCGAAAACACCCCAGTTCGGCGTCAGCTGATAGTGAGCCGCGAGTTTCGGCGAGAAAGCCGTGTTCTCGACACTCTCGCTCACGCTCAGATTACCCGCCGGAGTGAGCTCGGTGTAGTCGACGCGGACGCCCGGAATAATGGTCAGCTTGTCCCAGAGGACGAGCTCGTTCTGGACATAGGCGCCGTATTGCGCGCTTTCACCACCCGGGTGGAACGATATGCTGCCGGACGGATTCGTGCTGGACGTCGGCTGATCCGCTGTCCGGGTCTGGAACGCGTAGCTGACACCGGTGATGAGATAGTTCTCATAATTGTCACCGGTGAATGCCGCTGTGTTCTCGGCCCGTGCCTGCCATGTCTCGTAGGCGTAGAACGTGTCCTGGAAGAGCGCGGAGGTGCTGATGTCTTTCAGTGTGGAATTATACTGATCGACTTCCGTATTCGAGTAGGAACCGAAGAGCTCCAGATCGATCAACGGGTTGCTGCTCGGCTGGTAGTTATAACTCAGCACACCTGTCTGGTCGGTAACGTCACGGTCGATATTGCCGAACTGGACTGATGTATTGGTCTGCGCGTAATCGTCGTTCTTGTCCTCAGTCATCCAGTGCTGGTAGGACGCGCGGAGCTTGTGCTCCATATCGGGGCCGAACTGGTACGTTCCTTTGAGCAGACCGGACGGTGCCTCGAAATCGGAGCCGGTGACCGCATTGCCGTCTCCATCCTCATATTCACCTGCGCGCCGGTAGTTAAAGGCGCCGAGCAGATCAAGGCCTTTAACCGGCCGCGCGGCGGCAATACTGGATGTCAGAAATCCGGACTCGTTGCTCTGAAACTCGAACTTCTGGCGAAAGCCGAATTTATCGTCGCCTTCCAGATAATCGGCCGCGTCCTTGGTGGTCACATCGATAACCCCGCCAAGCGCACCGGCACCGTAAAGGGTCGAGGATGCCGGGCCACGCAGCACTTCAATTGCCTTGAAGAGCTCTGGATCGGCAAAGAAAGAACCCATCCGGTACTGTTCATGGAACTTGGTGGCGCCGTCGACCCGCACAATCAGCCGGTTCTCGTCCGAAGCCCCAAGCGCGCCGATGCCGCGGATGTTGAAGCTTTCACCGAGCACACGCTCCGATCCGATCGCCTTGACGCCAGGCAGATCTGTCAGCACGTCGCCGATTGTGGTCGGCTGGGCTGCTTCCAGATCTTCCTGGTCCACGACGGACACGGATTGCGGCGTCTCGATCGCCACTTTCTCTTTACCCGCTGAAATTACAATCCGGTCAAGTTGAGTGGCCTCGCCGGCATGGGCGGACGACACCACAGCGGTGGCGATGGTCGCCGCCGCAGCAATAGCTAAACGCATTCAAAAACCTCTTCGTCAGGTCGCTGCTGTTAGCTGCCTAGCGAAGGGCTGGGTGGCTACTCTCTGTCTAAGCCGGAGAAACCCTCCGGCGGGTCTGTTCACTTCGTGAGGATCAACTTGTTGTTGTTGGTCACACGCAGTCTGTATTCGGAACCGTTGAACAGCAGGAATACCTCCCGGTTATCTCCCATCAGATCACTGACGAGAATGCGGTTCCTCTCATTTGAAATGGTTGAGTCCGCGTCGGGTAATGGTGCTTCGTTCGGCTCGTCCGAGGGTGTCCCCGCCAACAACTCGGCTCCTCCAGTAAGAATGTCACGAACGCATGGCGGCCCTCCGCCAGACGTTATGATGTCTGTCATAAACGATGCGTCTTGCAAATACAAATGCAAATCATTCTCATTAGTAAAAACATATGCGGACAGAAACTGGCCCGAACCACACGGGTCTTTTTATCGAAGATTGTATTCTATGGAGGTGGTGAAATCGAAGGTCGCCCCGACAATCTCAGGCGGCATCGCCGGCATCGGATCGGCCCTTTTCAGGAGATCCAACAGAGCCTCGTCCAGAACCTTCCGGCCGGAACTCTTCACGATGGAGCGTTTCATGATGCTGCCCGAACGGTCGATCTGGAAGCTGAACGCGACTGTGCCTTCATAGCGCCGCAGCCGGGCCGCGCGAGGGTACTTCTTGTGCCGTTCAAGCCAGCTCTGGATTGTCGCGAAATAGGACTTCCGAGCTCCGGCGACGCCGCCACCGCCAGAGGAAGCCTGGGTCTGACCAGGTCCCGCGGCTAGATTCGGCGCCGAGGAAGCGATGTCGAACACTCCGCTCCCCTTCTTTTTCTGCGCGTCCAACACCTTGTCCGCCAACACCGCGTCGGCTTTAGGCTGTTTCGGAGCAGCCTCCACCGGCTTCGCCTCGACAACCTTGGTCTCAACGGGCTTCACCAGTTTGACCGGGCGTGGCTGTTTGACTGTCTCGACCGATTTTACCGGCGGCTCCGGGCGCGTTACCGGCAAGGGCGGCGGCTGAACAGCGGCCGTCACAGTCTCCACCGGAACAATTTCGGCAGCTTCAGCCACTTCGGTTTCCTGCGGGACAGGTTCCGCCACGGGCTCGGTGGTTTCCACGGGTTCAGGCTCAACGAGCTCGGCCTCGACCATCTCGACGGGTTCGGCCAGGGGCGTTTCCGTCACTTCCGTTACCGGTGTGTCCGGCGGAGGGGGCGCAACGGTCTGCTCCATTACCTCCTCCATAGCCTCTCCGTCCGGCGCGCCGCTCGCTTCGGCTGCGGAAATGTTCTCGGCAACCGTCTGGGCCGTGACCCCGCCGGCATCCCCCATCATCACGACAAGGCCGCCTTCGCCCGTATCCGCACTGCTGGTCGCAGAAACCTCGAAAGCCACGAAGGACAGAACGGCCAGGCCATGCAGCGCAAGTGCGGCAGCAAATCCGGCGATCACCGCGGATGAGGAGCCGCGCCGTTCGACGATCGCGTTCATGACGCCCCCGTCGCCAGCAACCCGAGCTCCTTGAGCCCGACCGCCCGAAGCTCCTCGATCAGGGCAATAACCATTGCCGCATCGCTCTGCGCATCGGCTTTCAATTTCAGGCGTCCGTCCGGGTGCTCCGCGAAGTAAGTCTTGAGGTGACCGACCACATCGGCCCGCTCAAGAATTTCATCTTCAAAGGATAGCCGCCCGTCCGCCGCGACCAGCAAGACCGCGGTGGTGTCATCCGGCTGACCCGAATTCGCGGTCTCCGGCGGTGTGATGTCCAGCAGCTCGGCTTTTTCAAGCGCGCCCGCCAGCATGAAGAAAATCAGCAGCAGAAAAACGACATTGATCAGCGGCAGGACATTTTCGGCCGCGGATTTCTTCTTGGGTTTGATAAGCCGCATTGCCTCAGCGCTCCGCCCGGCTCGCAAGGGTCACGTCGGTCAACCCTTTCTCAGCCGCCAGATCCACGGTCTTGACCACGGCCTGAACCGGCACGCCGGTCTCTGCCTCAATCACAATGCGCGGCTTCGGGTCGCGCCCGGCCAGGGCTTGCAGCCGGTCGGCGAACTGCGCCCGGCTCATTCGCTCTCCGGAGACCCGGAAGTCTCCGTCAGCGCGCAGCTTCACCAGCACGGAGCCCTCGGAAGCAGCCCCTGCAGCATTTCCGAGTTTGGCGGTTTTCACGCCGATGGCACGCCAGTCGAGGAAACTCGAGGCCAACATGAAAAAGATGAGGAGAATAAAGACGACGTCAATCAGCGGCGTGAGACTGATCTCCGCCGAGGGGCGACGGCGCCCGGCACTGAGCCGCATGATGGTCTCACTCCGCGCCTTGAAGCGCGACTTCCACAATCGCGTTCGCCGTCTCTATCCGGCGCGCCGGTCCCGGCGCTGCAGTAAAGATCTGCGTCGCCGCGTCTTCCATGGCGCGTCCCGCACGTTCGACGATACCGTCGACCAGTTGATGCGCGGCGGTCGCGGGAATGGCGACGACCAGACCGGCAGCCGTGGTCAGCAACGCAACCCAGATACCGCCAGAGAGGATCGAGGGGTCGACCTTGCTGCCCGCATTCTCAAGCGCCTTGAAGGCGTCGATCATGCCGATGACGGTACCGAGCAGCCCGATCAACGGGCTCAGCATGGCGATGGCCGACAGCAGACGCAGGCCGGACGACAGCCGGTCCATGAACAGTCCGGCGACCCGTTCCACCTCTTCCCTCGCCTCGGCGTCGGAAACATCCCGGTTGCGCCGGAGCTGCATGGCGTAGCGGGCAATCGCCGCCGCCGGATGCGAGCCGTCTTCAAGCAGGTCGAGCGCGGCCTTGGCATGGCCGGAACGCCACATCGCCAGGGCCTCGTCCCGCTCGCGGCCGCTCCACAGGCGCAGCATCAGGAACTGCACCATCTTCGACGCGAATACGGTCGTCGCCACCACGGACATGATCGCGAGCAGATACATGATCGGTCCGCCTGCATCCATGAAGCCCATGATCTCTTCGATCGCTGCCGTCATTGACTTTCTCCTGCCGCCATTTGGGCGAACGCTGCCGCCAGGCGCATAGGGTTATTGCGTAAAGGGCACTGCCGCCCGGGATGCCGTCTGCAGACTGTCCGCGCAGAGGCCCGGCGCGACTGCCGCGCTCCCGCCCTCGCACGTCCTCACGCCATTCATCAGAACCCGCCCGACATTGCCGCAGTCGATATCCTTCAGATCGAACAGCTTCACCCGTGTGTGCTCGGTATGGATCGGGCCCATATCGGCGATCACGCGGCGGACGACGATGCCGTCCACATCGAAAGCGACGAAATCGAGCTTCACTTTTTCAAGATTTTTTCCTGTCGTGTTGTTCACGACCCAGGTGGTACGGCAGTCCCCGCCCACGCTCTCGACCTTGTTCAGCTCGAGAAGCAGGCGCTTTTCCGCCATATCCGTCGCGAGTGCGGGTACGGAAATCGCCACCACCACAAGCGCGGAGAGCGCCGCTTTGAAAAGACGCGCCAATCCCATGAGCCTACCTTCACGGACAAAATATTATTGCGAGTCATTCGCATTATTGACTTGAGAATTAGGTACAGGAACGACATGCCCATTGCAACCACTGTCATGGTGCTTCTCGGCAACAATAACGGCTGGTTTTTTGCCCTAATTCGGCAGTGGTGGCTTAAGAGCCGCGCAACTGCGGGGGAAGATCGCGCGCGGCCCCGCCGTTTCCGAGCGCGAGCGCGCGCTGCCAGATTTCTCGCGCCCGCAGCATCGGCAACTCCCGCAACCTTATGGCGCTGCCGTCGAGTGCCCCGACGATCGCGTCCCACTGCGCGTCTTCCAGATCACGCCACACCACATTCAGATGTACTGCGGAGTGGGTAAAAAGATGGCGTAACGCCTGAGCCGGCAATGTCGCGCCAAGCTCGATCTCGGCATCGCGTTCTGCTGGCGAGGCATACATTGGCGTCTCGATGCCCGTCCGCCCCCAATCGACAAGCCGGGTCAGTCCCCGGGCGTGATAGCCGATATGGGCGACCAGATGCCGCCGGGTCCAGCCCGGCACCAAAGACGGTGCGTCAAGCTCACGGTCGGTCAGTTCGTTCAGCCTGCGGGCAAAATAGGCCGTTCCCCGCCGGGCGAGGACAAGATCCTCCGCCGGGGCCGACGACGCGTCATACCGGGCACCAGCCCCGAGCCGGGCCCGCAATGCGGCGCGTTCCGCCTCCAGAGAGTCGCTCATTCCCGCCCCCGACTCCAGAACCGATCAGTCCTGCACGCCTTCGATCTTGGTGCGGGCGAAATTCAGCCGCTCCATGATCGGGGCATCGGAGAAGCGGAACAGATCAAAGCGGGTTTCCGCCTGCAATGACCACTGGATCCAGGACGGCACCACGAACATGTCGCCCTTCTCCAGCTTGTGTTCGACACCGTTCATCACCACCGCGCCAGTCCCCTCGAATACCTGGAAGACGGAGGAGCCGACCTCGCGGCGCGGCCGCGTCTCGGTCCCTTCACGCAAGCGGTGGAACTGGGTGCGGATGGTCGGCATCACGTCCCGGCCCGTCGTCGGGTTGACGTAGCGGATGGCCGCATGACCCGGCTCGACCGTCGCCGGTTGCCCCTCATCCTCCAGCAGAAGCTGCTCAGTCAGGGCGCGGTCGGTGAATTCCCAGCGATAGGCGCCGATCGGCGTACTCACCGTGTCCTGCAGGCCGGAGAGCGGACGCAGCCCCGGGTGGCACCAGAGCCGCTCACCCTGGGAGAAATCAGGCGTCGCATAATCCGTCACCGTGTCGGAGCCGAACTCGAAGAAACCGACATCGTTGTGCTGGGAGAACGGGATATCCAAACCGTCGATCCATGTCATCGGCTTGTCGGTGACATTGTGATGGCCGTGGAAATGCCAGCCCGGCGTCAGCAGCAGATCACCCCGGCTCATCCGCACCGGATCGCCGTTCACCACCGTCCAGACCCCCTCACCCTCGACAACGAAGCGGAAAGCGTTCTGGGCATGCCTATGTTCCGGTGCGGTTTCTTTCGGACCGAGATACTGGATCGCCGCCCACAGCGTCGGGCTGACATAGGCATTGCCGCCCAGCCCCGGATTGGCGAGCCCGATGGCCCTGCGCTCCCCGCCGCGCCCGACCGGCACCAACTCGCCCGACTTCTCCGCCAGCGGCAGCAGCTTCGACCATTTCCAGACATGCGGCACGGCCTTCGGTTTCGGATGCATAGGCATCAGATCGCCAAGCTGGGTCCAGAGCGGCATCAGATGCTCGTCCTCGAACCCCTTGTAGAGTGCGCGCAGCTCCGGGCTGTCGTCCGGCTGCATGGCATGCGCGACGTTCGAATGATCCTGTTCTGCGCTCATCTCTTCTTCCTCCTCCGTTCGTGTCGCGGCCGGCCATCGTTACTTCCGGGGGGCCGCGCTCAGTTCTGTAATCCGTTAGAGCCGTACAGCCAGTGCAGGCGATCATACCATTCGGCGGGCGTCCGGCTGGACAGCACCTTATTGCGCGCCGCCGCCAAGGCGCCGTCCGGGTGATAGACATAATCGCCGATCAGCCGGCTGCCGACTTGCACCCGCGCGGTGCGGGCGATGCGTTGCTGCTGATAGCTGTTGAGTACGGCTTCGATATCGCCGTCCCCGCGCTTCATGGTCTCCGCGAGGCAGACCGCGTCCTCCATCGCCATGCAGGCGCCTTGGGCGAAATATTGCAGCATCGGGTGCGCGGCGTCGCCGAGCAGGGCGACCCGGCCATCGACCCAATTGTCCACCGGATCCCGGTCGCACAACACCCAGAGCTTCCAGTTATCGCCATGCTCGATGATCTGCCGGGCGCGCGGATGGACATGCTCGAAACCTTGCGCGACCTCGTCCTTGGAGACCGGGCGGCCGGAAATCGCTTCCTGCAGATCCCGGTGATAGGTCACGACCAGATTGAAGACCTTCCAGCCCTTCAGCGGGTAATGAACGATATGGCATTTCGGCCCGGCCCAGAGCGTTGCAGCGTTCCAGCGCAGATCCTCCGGCATCTGTTCGGTCGGAATGACGGAGCGATAGGTGGTGTGTCCGGAAATGCGCGGCGCCCCGTCCCCGACGAGTTGAGCCCGTACAGGTGAGTGCAGCCCCTCGGCACCGATCAGTGCGCTGCTGGTAATTGGATTGCGGCCATCCAGCAACAGCGTGACGCTGTTTCCATCCTGCTCATAGCCGGTCGCCTTGTGGCTCGTCCTGAGCTCCACCAGCGGACTGGCAACACAATAATCCAGCAGCGCCTTGTGTAGGTCTGCCCGGTGGACCACGGCATATGGGTTGCCCATGTGGCGGCGAAAATCCTCGCCCAGCGGCACCTGGGCGATCTCCTCGGCGGTCTGCGCGTCCATCAGGCGGAGCGCGTCGATATAGACCGCCTGCGCCCGCGCCTCGTCGCCAATGCCGAGATAGTCGAAGGAATGAAAACCGTTCGGGCCGATCTGGATCCCGGCGCCGATCTCGCCCAACTCAGCCGCCTGCTCAAGCACGAGCGAGGGGAAGCCGTTCTGCGCGAGCCCGGCAGCAGCCGCAAGGCCGCCAATGCCGCCACCGGCAATGAGTATGGGTCGGTCCACCATGTATCCTCCCTGCCCAAGCCGTCTTGCCGCAGCCGTTCCTGATCAAAGGCATTCTTCAGACGCCAACAGAATACCTGTTGCATCAAAAGGTCAAGTTGATAAGCATACTTACTATATAGGCAATTGCAGGCCCACGCGGGCCACAGGAGCGCCATGAGTCTGAAGATACATGCCATGGCCGGTCACCTGATCCGGCGGCTGAACCAGATTTCGGTCTCAGTGTTCCAGGATCGCCTGAAGGCCGCCGGCTATGACCTGACGCCGGTGCAATATGCCTGCCTTGCGACGCTGGAGCAGAAGCCCGGCATCGATCAGGCCACCCTCGCCGGGCTGATCGCCTATGACCGGGCCACCATCGGCACGGTTCTCGACAAGCTGGAGACAAAAGGGCTGGTAATCCGCAGGACCAATCCGCGCGACCGGCGCGCCCGGGAGATGCATCTGACTGACGCCGGCCGCGACCGCTACCGGGCAGTGACCCCGTTGGTGCAGGAAATCCAAACACTCATGACCGAAGGGCTGGAGCCTGACGAACGTACTGAATTCCTGCGCCTGGCAGCAAAACTCGCCAATGCCAGAAACGCCCTGAGCCGGGCGCCATTGGCAGAGCCGGAGTAACCACGTCTTCGATCAATTCTTCCGGATCATTACTCGACCGGCCAGGTCACCAGCTCCGGCACCAGTCTAAAAACCGAGTTTGCGCATCTAACGCTCAGAACAGTCCGGGGAGAAAGGCCAGAGCGCCCTTCCCGGTTTTGTACTAACCAAGCTCGAAGGTGGTGACGCCATAAACCCGCTCTAGATCGACGCCGGGTGCGGCCCCGCGGTACATTCGGGCCGTCTCGAATACCGGCTCCAGACCCAGCGCGCGGGCAAGCGCGACGGCTTCGCCATTCGGCTCCGGCACGTCGAGGAAAACCTCGCCATCCCCCGCAGCGTCAATGGCTGCTTTCGCAAGCTGACGCGCAACTGCCGGGTCATCGGCAAAGAGCGGTCCAATCTTCGCGCCTGCGCGACACGGCCGGACCACGGCGTAGCCCACGAGCACACCCTCCCGCGTCGCTGCGAAACCAGTATGCCCCAGCGCAGAGATCCAGGCATCCAGAAAACGTTCGCGCGGCGCCGGGAACAGCTTCCGGTCGTAGGCAAGTAGCTCATCGGAAAGCGCAGTGAGCGGTTTCAGAAATGCCGCATCATCAACGGCCAGCGCTTTCGGCACACCACCAAAGCGGATATTCCGGTAAGCGAAATCGAAGCCGGAGCGTTTGTAGTTTTCCTGCTCCGCCACAACCCCGTCGAGCCCGACCGTACGCTCACCCGCATGCCCCATCCCGGCTTGCCATAACGTGTAGCCATACCCTTTCCCGCGAAAATCCGGATGGACAATGTAGAAGCCGAGAAAGGAGAAGCCTGCATCGTAATTTACTACCGAGATCGAGGCGATCATGCGGCCATCGATAAAGCCGCCGATAAAACCTTCCGGATCGACCGATGTGAAACAGGCCGCGTCGCTGGCGCCTGGGTTCCAGCCCTCGGCGGCAGCCCAGCCGACCGCCTCCTCAACCTCGGCTCCCGTCATCGTGCGGATTGTATAATCCTGCTCCATCTCTCAGGCCTCCATCATTCAGCTTTTGGGGCGGGGGCAGCGAAGGCTCCGCCATAAGGTTTCGGCCTCGGGCTTTCGTAAGCGAGGCGTTTGCATGTCTTCAGGCCAAGCCCGACCAAGGCTTCGGAGAATTTCACGACTGCCGCGACGCCGTCGATTACCGGTACACCGGTCTCTTTCGTCAGTGCCGGCCAGCAGCCCCGGCAAGCAATAGGCTTCATCGTAGTGCCCCTTGATGCTGACGGGGCCGTCCAACGGATTGATGGCAACAATCTCCGTGCCCGGCGCGGCGACGGCACGCGCGGTCTCACGGATCTTGTCCGTCATGGAAGTGGTTGTGTTCGGGTTGATAACGAGAATCTTCATGGGTCTGACTACACCTTAGCATTACCTGGGGCAGTGCCAAACTCTCTCCGTTGAGCCGGGAAAACCTGCAGCAACATGCGGTCGCTCACCTTGCCGCCCCCTGCGGAGCCAGTTCACGACGACAGACATCCTGCCTGTAATTATTGCCGATACCAGCGCCTCTCTTCTCAGGAACCGTACGCACGACACCCGTGCGGAGGACCGGGCGTAGACAGCCGACGGAGCTTTCTGCGAAGATTGCTGTCCATTCAGCTTGTATCCAGCAGATTTATTGTAATCGCGGCTCGCCAGTCCCGCGCAGCCGCCGAAGGACCCACAGCCGTGGTCACCGAACCCGACGACAAGACTCCACAAGAACCGCAGCACCCGGAGTCCGCACCGACCATTTTCAGTAAGTCCGCAACTTACCTCGCGGTGCTGGGAAAACCGATTACAGGCCCCTTCAGGGCGCTGCCCGGAAACGCACGCGGCGCCATATGGGTCGCGATCGCTGCACTCTTCTTTACCGTCATGGTCGCGCTGATCAAATCAATCGGCGATACAATCCCGGTCGTGCAAATCCTGCTGTTCCGGCAAATCGTGATGACCTGCACGGTGATGCCAGTCCTGGTCTCCGGCTTCCCGGATATTCTGAAAACCCGCCATCTGGGACTGCATCTGACACGCGTTGTCCTGGCCCTGATCGCCATGACCTGCGGCTTTACGGCTGTGGTTCACCTGCCGCTGGCGGAAGCCACCGCCCTCGGTTTTGCCAAGAGCCTGTTCGTCACTATTTTCGCCATGGTCGTACTGTCGGAAGTCGCCGGACCCCGGCGCTGGTTCGCGGTCCTGATCGGCTTTGCCGGTGTGCTGGTAATGGTTCAGCCCGGCCCGGGCGGGCTGAATATCTATTCCGTTCTGGCCGTTGTCGCGGCTGCTGCGGCCGCTGCCGTCATGGTCATCATCCGCAAAGTTTCCCAGTTCGACCGCCCGGTAACCATCCTCAGCTACCAAGCCATCATGGTCGGCTTCCTTATGGTGCCACCGGCTATTTACTTCTGGGTCACGCCAAGCCTCCACGAATGGATGATCATGGGACTGATCGGCCTGTTCTCGGTCTGCGGACAATTGTCCAACATCCATGGTTTCAAGGAGGGGGAAGCCTCTGCCGTGGCCCCGATGGATTACATCCGCCTGGTTTTCGCGACGATCATTGGTTTCGCCGTATTTGCCGAGATTCCCGATCTCGAGACGACGATCGGCGCCATCATCATCATCGCCACCTCGCTTTACACGGTCAGAGCGGAGAAACGCGCAGCAACCGCCAGGAAGTAGCCAGAGCCGGGCACCCTGTGTGCAGGGTGCCCGGCCGGAATCATATGGTTAGGCGGCGCCGAACACTTTCTCCGCCGCCTTGACTGTGGCGCCGACAATGATGTCAGCCTCTTCCCGGGTCAGGCAGAGCGGCGGCGCGAAGCCGAGAATGTCGCCCTGCGGCATGGCCCGGGCGATCACACCCTGCTCCAGCAGGGCAGACGCCATGGCCGGGCCAATCTTGCGGGACGGATCGAAGAAGGTGCGCTTCTCCTTGTCCTCGACGAACTCGACGGCCGCCAGCAGCCCCTCGCCCCGGACATCGCCGACATGGGCGTGGGAGCCGAGCGCATCGGCCAGGGCCTTGTTGAAATAGGCACCCATCTCCTTCGCATTGCCGACCAGGCCGAGCCGGTCGATCAGATCCAGGTTCGCGACACCGGCGGCGGCCCCGATCGGGTGCGCCGAATAGGTCCAGCCATGGCCGATCGGGCCAAGCTCGTCCGTGCCCTGCTCCAACACCTTCCAGACCTTGTCCGAAATGATCGAGCCGGACAGCGGCGCATAGGCCGAGGTCAGGCCCTTGGCGATGGTGATGATATCCGCCTCAATGCCGTAATGGTCGCAGCCCATCATCGAGCCAAGCCGCCCGAAGCCGGTCACCACCTCGTCGGCGATCAGCAGGATGTCGTGCTTCTTCAGGACGGACTGGATCGCGGCCCAGTAGCCGGCCGGCGGCGGCACGATGCCGCCGGTGCCGAGAATCGGCTCACCGATGAAGGCGGCGATGGTGTCCGCGCCCTCGCGTTCGATCAGCGCTTCCAGCTCGGAGGCGCAATGGGCGGTGAAGTCCGCTTCGCTCTGGGCAACGTCCGGGCGGCGGAAATAATACGGGGCATCGGTGTGGATGACCTGCGACAGCGGCAGGTCGAACTTCTTGTGGAACAGCTCAAGCCCGGTTAGCGAGCCGGTCACCAGCCCGGAGCCGTGATAGCCGCGCCAGCGCGAGATGATCTTCTTCTTTTCCGGCCGGCCGAGCACGTTGTTGTAGTACCAGACCAGCTTCACGTTGGTTTCGTTCGCGTCCGAGCCGCCAAGACCGAAATAGACCTTCGACATGTTCGACGGCGCCCGGTCGAGCACCATCTTGGACAGCGTGATCGAGGCTTCGGTGCCGTGCCCGACATAGGAATGATAGTAGGCCAGCTCTTTCGCCTGGGCCGCGATGGCCTCGGCGATTTCCGGACGGCCATAGCCGACATTCACGCAGTAGAGACCGGCGAACCCGTCCAGCATCTTCTTGCCGTCCCGGTCCTCGATATAGACGCCGGAGCCGCCGGTGATCACCCGCGTCGGGGTTTCCCCGCGCGCATGCTGGGCAAGATGGGTCGAGGGATGGAAGAAATTCTCCCGGTCCCACTGAGCGAGCTGGTCGTTGGTAAGCATCATGATTCCTTATCGCTGCGGCGCGGGCCGGACGGCCCAAGGCTGTTCACCGGAGAGCCTAGTGCCGGAACCGGCGAAGATCTGACTGAACTCCTCTCCCATGACAGAGAGTTTTTCGGCTGAGACACATTGAGCCGGGTGATTTTTCTGCCCGATCAGGTGCCGGCGAACAGCTCCACCGGGATCGCGCCGCCCGCCTTCACTTCCTTGGTGACGATGTAGCTGTAATAGCGCTTCAGTCCCGCCTCGCTTTCCAGCATCCGGTCTATCAGGCTCTGGTAGCTGGTGACATTTCGGGTCACGACCTGGAAGAGATAATCGAGCCCGCCGCCAAGCGCCCAGCAGCCGATGATCTCCGGCTCGCGCCCGACCGCTTCCTCGAACCGAATGAAATCCTCGTTCCGGTGATTTTCAAGCTCTGCCGTCACGAATACCGTGACATGTTCCGCGAACAATTCCAGAGCGATCCGCGCCCCATAACCACGCACAATGCCCGCCGCTTCCAGGCGCTGCAGCCGCTCCCAACATGGCGTGTTGGACAGGTTCACCCGCCGTGCCAGATCGGATTTCGAGATCCGTCCTTCCTGCTGCAGAATGGCGAGGATCTTCACATCCCGGGCGTCGAGCTTCAGCGCCATGTCAGGAAGCAATCCGGGTGCCGGCCCCGGCCATGACGGCCAATGCAACCGCGCGGGTGGCGATCGCCGTGTCCTGCGCGCCAGTGCCTGTCAAATCCGCGAAGGTGATATCCGATGCCGATTTCCGGCCCGGCGCGTGGCCCGCGACCACCTCCCCCAGCTCCGGAAAGACCGTGTCCGCATTGGCGGCTCCAGCCTCGATCGCAGCCCGCAGCTCACCCTGTATACGGCACTGGCTGAGCCGGTCCGGCACATAGGCATCCACCCGGCGAAACACCGCCGGATCCACTTCCACCTTTCCCGGCTGATCCGAGCCCATGGCGGTGATATGCAATCCCGGATGCAGCCAGTCCGCCCGCAATACCGGCTCACGCGACGGCGTTGTGGTGACGACGAGCTGGCTTTCGGCGACCAGCCGGGCCGGGTCAGACTCGACGCGGACTTCAATGCTGAGCTTTTCCGCAAGATCGGCGGCGCATTTCTTTGCATTTGCCGCGTCCCGACCCCACACCAGAACCCGCTCGAACGGGCGCACGAGACGTGCGGCCTCGATCTGCAGCCGGGCCTGTACACCCGTGCCGATCACCCCGGCGGTGTGCACTTTGGGGGCCAGATGCCGAGCCGCGACAGCTCCAGCGGCTGCGGTGCGTATGTCTGTCAAATAACCGTTATCCAGCAACAACGCCTCAACCAGCCCGGTCTTCGCCGAGAACAGAATCATCAGCCCGTTCAGGCTCGGCAGCCCCAGTTTCGGATTGTCGAAGAAACCGGGGCTGACCTTGATCGCAAAACCGTCAAAGCCCGGAATATAGGCGGTCTTCACATCGACCTCGCCATTCACCGCCGGGATATCCATGGACAGGATCGGCGGCATGATGACCTCACCCGAGGCCAGCGCCCGGAACGCGCTTTCAACCACGTCGATTGTTTCCAGATCGAGCGTCACAAGAGCACGCAGATCCGCTTCGGTCAGAACATTGGTATCAGGCACGATAGGGCTGTCCTTCAAGAGTGAGATCGCCGAGGCGGACGGCGCGTCCCGCCATGATGTCCGCGTGCATCCTCATGTCGAGATTGCGTCCGGAGACGATGGTCGCCGCCGGACCTTTTATAGCGGGCAGCTTGCCTGCCAGCAAAGCAGCCGCACCAACGGCCGAACCGCCTTCGCAGACGATCCGGTCCTCGTAATAGTGGCACTGCATGGCACGGTATATCTCTTCTTCCGTGACCAGAACGGTCTCATCGACCAGATCACGGCAGAGCGGCAGGGTCAGCCGGTTGTCGGCGCCAAGACCGCCGCCGAGGGAGTCGGCCAGGCTCGGCACCTCTTCCACCGCCACGTTCCGGCCTGCCTGCAGCGCTTCATACATCGCCGCGCCCCGGTCCATGGATATACCGATCACCCGGATGCCTGGCTTGCGCGCTTTCGCCGCCAACGCGATCCCGGCGGCCAGTCCGCCGCCGGAAAGCGGGATCAACAAGGTTTCGAGGTCCGGACGGCTGTCCAGTAACTCAAGGCCGATGGTGCCTTGCCCGGCAATCACCAGCGGATCGTCGAAGGGCGGGATTTCCGCCAATCCTTCTTCCTCCACAAGACGCCGGCTTTCCTTTCCAGCTTCGTCCTGGGACCGGCCGATGATCCGGACTTCCGCGCCAAGCGCGCGAATGCCTTCAACCTTGGCTTCGGGAACCAGTTCGGACATGCAGATAACCGCGCGCAGGCCGCGCGCCCGCGCCGCATAAGCGACCCCGCGCCCGTGATTGCCCGTAGAGCAACAGGTCACGCCGGGGCAGTCGTCCGGCAGGACGGAGATGGCATTGGCTGCGCCCCGGATCTTGAAGGCACCGATCGGCTGCGCGATCTCCAGCTTGAGCAGCACTTCCATGCCAGCCATCGAGGAAAGAAAGGGTGACGGCACCAACGGCGTCTCCACCGCTGTCCCCGCAATGGCCGCCCGGGCCGCCGTCACGTTCTCCAGCGAGATTTCCCGGCGCCAATCGCTCACAGACAAATTTCCTTCGAAAGAGGACAAGTAATTGATCTTTTTTCTTTTCAGCATCGGCCACATGTCACGGCGATTGTCAAACAGCGGATGTTGATGCTCAATCTCCCGACCTGCCGAATTCTTCAACCCGCTCAGTGGACTTCGCCTCATGCCCGACGTCAAACTCCCGTTTTCCCGCGAAGAATATCTTGAGCGGCTGGTCAAGGTCCGGACGGCGATGGCGAAAGCCGGGATCGAGGTCCTGTTCATCTCCGATCCGTCCAACATGGCCTGGCTGACCGGCTATGACGGCTGGTCCTTCTATGTCCATCAGGGCGTGATCGTCGGTCCCGAGGGAGAGCCGGTCTTCTGGGGCCGTGGCATGGATGCCAAGGGCGCCATACGGACCTGTTACATGGATGTGGCCAATATCCGCGGGTATTCGGACGATTACGTCATGGCCGCCGATTGCCATGCGATGGAAGACCTTGGCGCCGCGATTGCGGAGAGAGGCTGGAACGGCCTGACCCTCGGCGTCGAGATGGAAAATTACTACTACTCCGCCCGCGCCCACAACGTGCTGTCGAAGAACCATGAGGGCACCATCGAGGATGCCACAGGACTGGTGAACTGGCAGCGCGGTGTGAAATCCGCGACGGAGCTGAAATACATGCGCCGTGCCGCCCACATCGTCGAGAAGATGCATGCCGCCATCTACGAGCTGATGCGCCCGGGTTTGCGCAAGAACGAGCTGGTGGCGGAAATTTACCGCACCGGTCTGATGGGCGGAGAGGATGACGAGGGCAGCTTCGGCGGCGACTACCCGGCCATCGTGCCGCTGCTGCCAACCGGCAAGGATGCCAGCGCGGCGCACCTGACCTGGGACGACACCGAGCTGGAGCCGGAACAGGCCACCTTCTTCGAGATTGCCGGCTGCTACCGGCATTATCACGCCCCGCTCTGCCGGACGATCCATCTCGGCACCCCGCCAATCGACATGCTGCGGGCCGAGGAAGTTGTGCTCGAAGGCATTGCCGACGGCATCGAGGCAGCCCGCGCCGGTAACACCGCGGGAGACATCGCCCGCGCCTTCTATGCCGTGCTGGAAAAGCATGGGGTCAAGCGCGAGGGCCGCTGCGGATACCCAATCGGGCTCAGCTATCCGCCGGACTGGGGCGAGCGCACCATGTCGATCCGGCCGAGCGACAATACCGTGCTGCAGCCGAACATGACCTTTCACTTCATGCCCGCGCTCTGGATGGATGACTGGGGGCTGGAGATCACCGAGACCCTGCGCATCACCGAGGACGGCCCGGCCGAATGTCTGGCGAATGTCGAACGCAAGCTGTTCGTGAAGGAATAAGGGCCGATCATGCACCCTACCCGCGAGGCAACGCTTCAGATCCTGTCCGACCTGATCGGCTTTCCGACCGTTTCCGCCGATAGCAATCTGGCGCTGATCGACTATGTGGCAGACTATCTCGGCAGGCTCGGCGCCAGCGTGCATACGTTCCGGGACCCGCACGGAACAAAGGCAAATCTCTTCGCCACCATCGGCCCGGAAGTGGATGGTGGCATCGTCCTGTCCGGACACAGCGATGTGGTCCCGGTGACGGATCAGGCCTGGTCCAGCGACCCGTTTAACATGCGCACCGCCGACGGACGGGTTTACGGCCGCGGTACCTGCGACATGAAAGGCTTCATTGCCGCCACCCTCGCCATGGCACCGCACTTTGCGGCGGCGGAACTGAAACGCCCGGTGCATTTCGCCTTCACCTATGACGAGGAAGTCGGCTGCCTTGGTGCCCAGGCGCTGATGCACGAACTGGCCCTGCTGCCATTCAAACCCGCCGTCTGCATCATCGGTGAGCCGACGGAGATGCGGATCATCGAGGGGCACAAGGGCTGCTGCGAATATACCGTGACCTTCAGCGGTCTGGAGGGGCATGGCTCGCAACCGGATCTCGGCGTCAATGCGGTGGAATATGCCGTGCGCTACGTCACAAGGCTGATGGAACTGCGGGAAGCTCTGAAGCGCCGGGCTCCCGAAGGCTCCCGCTTCGATCCACCTTGGACGACCGTGCAGATCGGCCGTCTGTCCGGCGGCGTCGCCCATAACGTCATTCCCGGCCTGGCCCATCTAGACTGGGAAATGCGGCCGGTGCAGAACGGAGACGCGGATTTCGTGAAGCGGGAAATCGCCGCCTACGTGAATGACGACTTGCTGCCAGCCATGCGCGCGGTCACGAAAGATGCGAATATCAGCACCGAGATCATTGGCGAGGTTGACGGGCTGGAGCCGGTTCCGGAAAGCGAGGCCCTGAAAATCGTCGCAGAGCTGACCGGCGCAAACGGCGCGGACCTGGTTGCGTTCGGCACCGAAGCCGGCCTGTTCCAGAAACTCGGCATCTCCGCCGTCGTCTGCGGCCCCGGCTCCATCGAACAAGCCCACAAGCCGGACGAATTCATCGCCCTTGACCAGATCGACCAGTGCCTCGTCATGCTGGACAAACTGACTGCCAAGCTGACCGGTTAGGCCGTAGGCCCTAGTCCAGCAGCACCAGTGTTCGGACAAGATCGGCGGAAACATTGTAAACGCCGACAAGCTCATGCCCTTCTGGCAAAGTGAGGCCAAGTCTGCGCCGAAGACGCAGGACTGCCCGCCCTTCTGCCGCCCGGGTGAGCTCCGCATCTTCAAATCCCGCATCGTCACCGAGCATCGGGTAGATCGCCTTGTACAGGCTCTCCTTTAGCGAGAAGACGACGATTGTCGCAGTGGCGATGTCTGGCGCCTCAATATCTGAGATTGTCCGGCGGTCCCGGTCCGTCAGAACAAGTTCCGCTATCTCGGCCGCAACATCCGGATTTCCGATGTTTTCGAAGTCGAGGCCAATCCCGCGACAGCTGTCCGCATTGGCCACGACGGCACCGGCCAGCGCCTCGGAATGCGTGATCGAGCCATGAAATCCCGCCGGCCAGACCGGCAGGCCAGCGCGGTCACGGGAAACATGCCGCTCCGCAGCTCCCGCATGCCCCAAGGCATCACCAGCGCAAAGCCTACCGGCCAGAAAAGCCGTCTGACGGGACAGAACTGCCTCCGAAAGATCCTCCGGCAAGACGATCCCGGAAGCTCCTGAGGCAGCTTCAAGACTGGCGGCTGGATCGAACGATCGCTCGACCAGGGCGAGCGAGATGTCCAGTGCAGGAAACGGCCATACCGGTGAGAGTGAGCGGTTCGAACTCATGGCCTTTGCTTCAAAGGGATCTCCACGGAAAACGTGCCATAAAAATTAACTTAGCAAGCCACCACTCTGCCTGTTAAACTTCTGCAACTGTTATGTTTTAGATCAGAATCTCCCGGGAACACAATCGGTCCCAAAGGAATCCGCGTGCCAGCAAAAATCGTCTCGTTTGTTACCATGAAGGGCGGCAGCGGGAAAAGCACGTCCGCGATGTGCCTTGGCGCGTACTGGCATAAATCCGGAAAGAAGGTCGGGCTGATCGATGCCGACCCCGCTGGCACACTTGTGCGCTGGATTGCGGCGGGTGCCGATCTTGCAGATATGCCCGCGGTCACGGCAGGCCCCGACAGTGTCGATGCCGGGATCGACCGATTGCTGAAGAGCGGCCTCGACCACATCATCATCGACACGCCGGGCTTCCAGTCCGAAGCGACCGATGCCGCAATCCGCCGGGCGGACCTTCTGATCATTCCGATGCGCCCGTCACCGATCGATTACCAGGTCGCCGTCGACACCGCTGAACATATTGCTGACCTCACGTCAGCACCTGTGCGCTTCCTGCTGAGCCAGACAACGAAGGGTAGCGTCATCGCCCGACACATGCGGGCCCAGATGGAAGCGGCAAATGCACAACCCATGGAAGTGGAACTGAGCGCCAGAGTGGCATATGGTGAAGCCGCACTGGCAGGGACCACACCGAGTTACTATCAGCCGCGGGGCGCCGCCGCACAGGAGATCGCGGAATTCGCGACCGAGATAGGCAATCTGATGGTGGCCCGGCGCAAGAAAGCAAGAAAGGCGAGCGAGCCGGTATGAGCAAGAAACTCCCCGAATTGCAGCGCACGGAACGTCCCGGCACGGCAGCAGGAACGCCGGCCAAGGCGGCACCCAGACCGGCGGCAAAGCCGACAACCACCAAACCGGCAGCGAAGAGAGCCGCTTCGTCATCGACGAAAAGGACCGCCGCCGCATCAAGTGCAAAACCGGCAGCCCGCAGCACGGCAGCCAAACGCACGGCCGCTCCGAAACGGACCGCGGCAACCACTGCCACGAAGCCCAAAACCACTGCAAAGCAGCCTGCAAAGGCTGCAAAATCTTCGTCCCCTGAAACAGCAAAAGCAGGTGAAGTCATGACTGTAGATACAGAAATCGCGGCGACCGATGCCGCCGTGGCCAACGCGGCCGTCCTTCGTCAGCAGGCGAAGGAGATCGTGTCCAGATACGCCGTCTGGTCTTCCGCATTCGGCGTTCTCCCAGTGCCGATCGCCGATGTCGCCGGGATCACCGGAACACAGATTTCGATGATCGCGGCCCTGTCCAAGCTCTACGGCGTGCCATTCTCGAAATCCTGGGTCCGGTCCATTCTCGGATCTATTGTCGGCGGCGTTGCGCCTTGGGCCGTGACCGCCGGGGTCGTCAGCACAGTCTTCAAATCAATGCCGGGGATTGGCCTCGGGGTCGGATTTCTTGGCATGGCCGGTCTTTCGAACCTCGCCACCCGTACCATCGGCAATCTCTTCATCGACCATTTCGAAGCCGGCGGCGATCTCTCCAACGTCGATACAGACGCCATGCGCGAGTCGCTTTCTGAAGAAATGCAGAAGAAAAAGTGACGTCTGCCGCCACTGAATAAAAATAAGGCCGCTGCAGCATCGCAGCGGCCTTATTTTTTATCCAAGCTAAATACCAATCAGAACGTCAGACCAAGCGCCGCATTCTCCGCCCGGCCCTTGGACCCAGCGAAACTGTGCAGTCCAGCATCAAGATCGTGGCGCGTGCCTTCCATGACCAGTGACATGATCCGGCCGCGCTCCTCGAACAGCAGACCGAGCTCTTGCAGATAGGCGAGGCTGTCCGCATTGCTCTCCCGGATCTTGCCGATGGCCTGCGGGGTTTCCAGAGCGCGCAACAGTGCGACATCCGGGTCGTCCAGCTCGTGCTCGACCTTGTGGCCGGTCCGCTGATCCTCGACCAGCCAGCCATAATCATCCTGAACCAGCCGAAGGCGCGGAGCACCGGCGGCGGATTCCCAGCGGGTTCTCCAACGCGCCACCGCGTCACGCAGATGAGCAAGATGCTCGGCCAGATCGACCTGATACGGCGCATCGATATTCCGGTCGCGGAAGTAGTAGGCCATGTTCCAGACCACATCCTCGTCGAACGGATAATTCAGCTCGTGATAATCCAGCGGCTCCAGATCAAGCCCGAAACTATCGGCCTGCGTGAAATACGGGCTGAACCGGTCGAAGCGCACGGGAAAAACGCCGGAAGGTGGCGGGAGGTGGGTCAGCCGCGGTAAGTTCTCCCGGTACATCTCGAAGGTCTCGGCAGACTCCCCCGGGAAGCCGACCAACAGATTCCAGACTGGCTTCACCCCGGCCGCCGCGCAATCCGACAGGAAGCGGATATTGTTGAAGGCCGTGGTGCCCTTGCGCATCAGTTTCAGGGTCTCGGTCGCAATGGATTCCACACCCGGCTGTACCTCGACCACCCGCGCTTTGGCCAGCGTGTCTAGCTGCTCGCGGGAGAGGTCCGCTTTCACCTCGTAGAACAGGGTGACATGGTCCGGCACCTTCAGGTCCGGCAGCAGCTGCTCGGTGTAGGATTTCGGTATGATATTGTCGACACTGGCAAACCGGGTCACCCGGTCCGAATATTTGTCGACCATATCCTGAATGGTCTTGCGGGCCAGCTCGACACCCATCTCGCGGAAGTTCATCGTCGCGCCGTTGAGGCCGCAGAAGGTGCAATGCGCCTTCTCTCCCCACCAGCAGCCACGGGATGTCTCGAACAGCAGTTCGACCTCGTCCTTGCGGTGATCGCCGAAATGGCGCTCGTAGGACTCCAGATAAACCTCGTAATCCAGCGGCACATCGCTGTTGAGAGAACGTTCCGGGCCGTTGACGGCAACCCCGTCAAGCTGATCTTCCGCCCGCGCATCACTCGGCCGCTTCGGCCGCACCGCCGGGTCCATCGCCGCAATCGAACGGCTGTTCGACTTGCTGAATACGCCGTCCAGCTTCGACATGGCGGCCGTATCGCCAGCCTCGGCCGCCTTGAGGAATTTCGGGAAGTTGACCAGCGCATGGCCGGAAAACACGTAATCGATCCAGGGCACATTATTCACGATCTCGATGCCCATGGTGCCTTCGCAATTCGCGCCCCCCATGATCACGGTCGCCTTTGATCCGATCTCCTTCAGGCGGCGAGCCAGCGCGAAGCTCGGCATATTCTGGAAGAACATCGAGGTCACCCCGACGATATCCGCGTCAGCCAGACCATGTTGCTCGATCATCCGGTCGATGATATTCGGCAGATCGGCCCGGACCGGGGCGAGTTCGCGGTGATAACGCTCAACCTGCGCTTCGCCGAAGTGATGCAGGTAGCGGGCGAAATAGGCTTCGGTATTGTCGCCATGCTCCGGGAAAGCGGCATGACGGAATAGCCATTCGCCAAACCCGCAGGTATGCCCGGCGAGGCTTTCCGAGATCCATGCGTAAAGATCCGGGCCGACAAGTCCGCCGAAATCGTGGTTCAGGTAATGAATGCTGGTTTCCGCCCCGGAGAATTTCTCCGCGATGACAGTTTCGAGCTGATGCAGCGCGATCGACGGAATCTGCAGTGACGAAAATGGCATGTTCACGAGCGCGATATGCATGATTCGGTCTCCTCTACGCGGCTATTCTGCCGCTCCTGCGACATCACCCAACTCGGAATTCATCCGGCCCATGCTGACCAGAACCCGGCGCGAACCGGTAAAGGGCCGTCTGGCATGGGAGGCCAGCATGTTGTCGACAATCATCACATCACCCACCTGCCAGTCGAACTGACGAGCCTCCGTCTGGAACGCATCGCGTACCCGGCTGAGGATTTCAGGCTCAATCGGTGCGCCGTCTCCGAAGCGCGCATCGCGCGGCAGACCATCCTCGCCAAAAATATCGATCAGGTCTTCCAGCACGTCCTCACCGAGTGCTGACGGATGGAAGAGCTGCGCCTGATTGAACCAGAGCCGCTCACCCGTAACTGGGTGACGCGCCGTTCCCTGGCAGGTCTGCGCGGTACGGAGATGTCCTTCCGGGGTCCATTCGAAATCAATATCGTTGGCCCGGCAGAACGCCTCGACCTCACCTCGATCCTCGGTCTGGAATACCGTTTTCCAGTCGAGATCGAAGCCTTCGTGATAATTCCGAATATAGCGCACGCCCCGGCGCTCGACCTCGTCAAGCACGTCATCGCCGAGGGCGCGCGTCACGGCACGCACATCCGCGACAGGGGTCTGCCCGCCAGTCTCCGCAGGCTTGATGCAACAGAACACCAGCCGCAACGGCCAATCCCGCTGATAGGCATTCTCGCAATGCATCAGGATTTCTTCCGTCGCCGGATATTCGGTCGCCGTCATGATGCCTTCGAGCACTTCTGTACGCGGGGTCGAGCGGTAAACGTAATTCGCCGGACGCCCGACAAGCAGGTCGCGGACGCCTGGGAAATCCTTCTCACCAGAAATCCCGATGCCGCGCAGGACGACAACGGGGTGCTCCCGCGCCAGCGCCTCGACAGCGGACAGATTAATGGACACCCACGATGCTGCGTCGCCGCTTCCGCCATTCGCCTCGACAATGACGGCAAAATCCTCACCGTCGAACAGTCGCCGAACGGACCCGTCGATCTCAGCCATGCCCCTTGCTCCCTTGTTCGTGCCAAAGTCGTTCTATCAGTTGTGCCAATGCCACGAGATTGCCTTCCCGCAACAAAGTCTGATGCGTTCCTTCGACCGTTTCGACGGTCACCTGGTCAAATACTGACAACCAGCCCAGCGCATCATCCATCGTGCCCCGTTCGGTGCCCGCAGCCCGAATCAGGGACGCCGGACCAGCGGTGGATGCAAAACGATACGCCCCGGCAATGCGGACATTATCACGCGCCCGGGCGACAGTTGCCTCATCCGCACCGGCTTCGGCGGCGGCAGCGGCAATATCAGCCGCATCGATCTCCGCCCGGTCAGCTTCATACCCCGGTGCGGCTGCATCGATCAGCACCAGCCTCACATCCCGGCCAAGATCACGCAACCTTTCCGCGATTGCAGCCGCAAGCACGGCGCCAAGCGACCATCCCGCCAGATGGACAGGCTCCGTGTCACTGGCCGCGCCGGCAATAGTCGTCGCATAAGCATCCGCCTGCTCCGCCAAGGCATCGAACCCGCGCCCCTGCTCTACAGCGACAAGGCGGCGATCCTGTTGCCATTCACTGGCGAGCAGACTGTAGACCTGCCCCGAGCCATCGACCGGATGGATCAGGAACCCGGCTGGCTGCGGTCCGTCGCGGAGCGCCCGGAGCATGCATTTTTCATCTGGCCTCGCCCCGGCTTCGATGAGGCGGACGAGCGCCGCCGCTGTCGGATTAGCAAAGACCTGCGGCAAAGGCAGGCGGCGACCGATCTGGTCGCCCAAACGGGCCGCCAGACGGACCGCGAGAAGAGAATGGCCACCGAGCGTGAAGAAATTCTGCTCCCGTCCGGGGCGGTGTGGCAGCGAGAGAATGTCGCGGAAAACATCGAGTATCTGTGCTTCCAGGTCCGTCCGGGGTTCTCCTCCGATCTCCGCGGTCCCGGCCTTTGGCAGGCTCAACTCGTTCCGGTCGATCTTGCCCGTCGCCGTCATCGGCAGGGCGCCGAGCACGGTGAGATAAGCGGGCAGCATGGTTTCAGGCAAACGCCCGGCCAAGGTCTCCCGCACCGATCCCGCAGCATTGTCGGCCGGGCCGGTGATCCAGGCAGCCAGCGCCGGGCGGCCATCAGCATCGGGCGCCGTGATCACCGCTGCCTGCTCCACACCCGGCACGGCGCGCAGTGCATGCTCAACCTCATCAAGCTCGATACGCACGCCCCGGATTTTCACCTGGCGGTCATCCCGGCCGACAAACTGGATGCGGCCATCGCGGTTGACCCGGCCGAAATCTCCCGTGCGGTAGCAGCGCTCGCCACCAGGACCTTCGATAAAGCGCTCTTCGGAGCGTTCAGCATCCCCGATATAACCAAGACCCACGCCAAGGCCGCTGATCAGGATTTCGCCAACCGAACCCGGTATTGCAGGCAGGCCGTATTTGTCTGCAATCGTTACCGATAGACCGATAATCGGCGCGCCGATATCAGGGATGCGCCCGGTGTCACAGAGGCCATGCGTGGCGCAGATTGTCGTCTCGCAGGGACCGTATGCATTGAACAGACGGCGTCCCGGAGACCAGAGATCGGCAAGCGCACCGGGCAACGGCTCACCAGCCGCGACCACCGTCTTCAGGTCAGGGAAGTCCGCGGAGCCAAGCGCCGACAACGCCGACGGTGTGATCGTCGCGTGGCTGATACGGCGGTCCCGCAGAGTGGCTGCAAGGGGCGGTCCCGCCTGCAGGTCCTCCCGGTCCGCGAGCACGAGCGTACCGCCGGAGCCCAGCGTGGTGAAAACTTCCCAGACCCAGGCATCGAAAGCCGGCGCCGCCAGTTGCAGCACACGGCAGCCTGGTTGAATGGAGAGGTCCGCGCCAATGGTCCGGATCAGGTTTGCCAGCCCCTCCCGGCCAAGCAATGCCGCTTTCGGTGTACCGGTAGAGCCACTGGTGAATTGAACATAGGCGCCATCAGTGCCATCAGGCACCGCTTCCAGAATGTCCCGCATACGGGCCTTCCGGGTCTCCGGCAGGGCGGAATCCATCAAGGCCAGAATGCGCCTCGCGCGCAGCGCCGCCAGAGCGTCAATCACCCGGCGCACCGGATCATCCGTCTCAATCGTCGCGACCGGATCGCCGCCATCGGAGAGCGCTTGCTCGGCCAATGCGCCATAGGTGATTACGTCCCCGCCATACTCAAGTGCGGGCAAGGCGGCATGCTTTGCCAATGTGTCTTCAAGTAATGCCGCCAGATCCGGAAGCGGCTCCGGTGCCGGGCCTTCCAGAATAGACCGGTCACGATCCTCTGCCGCCACCGCCGCAATGGCGCCGACCGGCTGCTCCAGCCCCTCGACCAACCCTTCGAACAACAGACAGAAAGAACGGCTCCACGCAGCCACCGTCGCTTCATCCAGCAGGGCGCTGTCATAAATGAGACCGCCGACGATAGCGCCACCAGCCTCTTTCGAGAGACTGGCGGCAATGTCAAACGGCGCCGTTGCCACAGGCAACGGGAAAAGCTCCGCCGGCAGACCGTCGCCGGTCGCCGCCTCGCGCCAATCCAGCACGCTGTGCAGCAGCGGTGTGCGTCCCTGATGACGTTCCGGTTTTACCGCTTCGACAATGCGTGACAGCGGCAGGTCCGCATGGCTCAAAAGCTCAGCCATGCTCTCCCGCACCTGCCCAAGCAGGCCAGCACCCGTTTCCTTTCCGTCAAAACCGAGCCGCAGAGGAAGCGTATTCAGGAACAATCCCGCGACATGCTCGAAGCCCTCGGGCCTGTCGCTGACAGGGATGCCAAGCACAAGGTCCTCGGCACCCGTCAGGCGGTGCAGAAAGAGCGCATAGGCCGCGACAAGCATGCCCTGCAATGTCCCGCCTTCGGAACGGGCGATCGCTTCCGCCCGCATCGTCAGGTCCTTACCGATACGCAATGTCACCGAGGCGCCGTCTGGCTGATGATCGAGCCGTCTCGGACGGTCCGACGGAAGATCGAGCGGACCCGGCGCTGCGGCAAGTTTCCGGACCCAAAATTCCGTTTCGGCCGGTCCGGTCTCGGCAACCCGCTCATGACGCCACTTCGCGTAAGCGCGATAGTCCGCCTTCGGCTCCGCCCCCGGTTCACTGCCGGTCAGAAACGCCAGCAGATCGCCTAGCAGCACACCTAACGTGGTTCCATCGGAGATAATGTGATGCAGCGACAGGATCAGCACACCGGCCTCGGGTCCGCCGGAAACATATGTCAGGCGCGCTGTTTCACCGGCCTCAATATCGAAAGCCCGTTCCGCGTCCGACCGGGCCGCGCTCTGCACGGCGGTATCGACGTCGCTCCCCCCGTCCACAATCTTGATCGTCGCCCGCACTTTGGCTACGACACGCAGCTCCGGCCCCGCTCCGGTATCTGGATAGGCAGATCGCAGCACCGGATGGCGGTCAGCCAGCCGGTCGAAAGCATCGGCAAGAGCCGTCTCCGGATCGTCCATTGAGAGCCGGATGGCGGCTTGCATGACATAGGCACTCGCCTCGCCGCCAAGCTGATGGTCGAGCCAGAGCTGGGCCTCCCCTGGCGACACCACCGGCGTCTCGCCCTCCGGCAAGCGAAGGGCCGGGCCGCTGTCTTCAGCACCCGAGCCCGTGCCGGAAAGCAATTCCGCCATGCCCCGGACGGTGCGGCCGCGATGCACGATATCGTTCGGAACGTCGACCCCGAGAGATCTTTTCAGCCGGGCGACGATTCTGATCGCTGCAAGCGACGTTCCCCCCGCGGCAAAGAAATCCACTCCGGCATCGAGTTCCGGCTGCTTCAGCACAGTGCGCACAACCTCAAGAACATCCAGCAGATGCGCTGGCTCGGCAGCCGGGGCCTCAGCCACATCGCCGAACAATTTCGATGCCAATGCCGCAGGCGTCGGTGCCGAAGCCAGATCCGCGAACGCAAGCCCGACACCGAACGTCCGCTTCAGCCGGGCGATAAGCCGGATTGCGGCAAGGGACGTTCCACCAGCCGTGAAAAAGTCCGTCTCCGCACCCGCGCTTTCGGATTTCAGGACCGTCCGCCAGATATCCAGAAGAGCATTCAATTTTTCCGGATCGACCTTCCCATGCGCAGCCTGTTCATGTGCTTTTTCGGCGGATGTTTCCACCTCCATCAGGGCAAGCGCGCGGCGGTCTGTCTTCCCGCTCCGGGTCAGCGGAAGGCTGTCCAGCCTGTGGAGCTGGTCCGGCACCATATGGCCCGGCAGCAATCCGACGACAGTTTCTTTGCAAACCTGCGCGTCTATCGTTCCCGTGATGAAACCGATCAGTCGTCTGTCGCTGCCGTCCCCAACCGCGACCACGGCAGCGCTCTGCACACCATCGACGGAGCGCAGCGCCGCTTCCACCTCGCCCGGCTCGATGCGGAAGCCCCGCACCTTCACCTGATCGTCGGAGCGGCCGAGATATTCGAGATTCCCGTCCTCACGCCAGCAGACGATGTCCCCGGTCCGGTACATCCGCGCGCCGGGCTCCGCCGCGTAAGGGTCCGCAAGGAACCGATCCGCCGTCAGCCCCGGACGCCGCCAATACCCCCAGGCCACCCCGGCACCGCCGATAAAAAGCTCACCCGGCATGCCTTCGGGCACCGGCTCGAGCGCGCGGTCCAGCACATAGGCACGGGTGTTCCAGATCGCCTTGCCAATCGGCTCCGCCTTACCCCGTTGCCCATTGACCTCATGGAAGATGCAGCCCACGACCGTCTCGGTCGGACCGTACTCGTTGATCAAACGGATCGTCGGCGCATCGCTCCGCCAAGCCGCCGTCGAAGCTGTCGAAAGAGCCTCCCCGCCGACCACGAACATGCGGGCGCCGGTAGCCTGCGCCGCTACCGGTTTCAGGTCCGCCAGCAGATCGAGATGGGCCGGCGTCATTTTCACGAAGCCATAATCAGCGCCGGCAGCGAGCTTTTCGGAAAGCACCTCAATCGCGCCGTCTTCCGGCATCAGATGGACAGGCTTTCCGGCGAAAAGCGGCAGCCAGAAGGACAGCACGGTCGCATCGAAAGCGGTCGCAGTGACCACCGCCGTGCCATTGCCGTCCTCGATCTCGAACGCATCGCGCGCCCAGGAGAGATAATTGATGACGCCACGATGGGGCACCATGACACCCTTCGGTCGCCCGGTAGAACCCGAGGTGTAGATCATGTACGCAAGATCATCTGGCTGCGGCGCTTCCTGAGCCCTGGCACCACCATCACCCTTGATTTTGCTGAACGCAGCGCCGTCCGCCTCGAACAACGCCGTATCCGGCAATGCGACCGCTTCGGCAAGCTGCCGGGAGCCAGGCGAGAAAAGTATCGCCGACGGCGCAGCATCTTCCACAATCTCCCGCAACCGGCGTTCCGGCAGCCCGACCTCAACCGGCACATAGGCTGCCGCTGACCGCAGACTGCCAAGCATCGCCACCGGCAATCCGGCAGAGCGCGGCAGCAGAATAAGTACCCGGTCGCCACGACCGACCCCGGATGCAGCAAGCTGGCCAGCCAGCGTCGAAGCCGCGGCTATAAGTTCGGAGAATGTAAGATTGCCGTCGGGCGCGCTGACAGCCAATGCGTCCGGCGCCGCGTCGGCCGCTGTAAAGACCGCAGCGTCAACAGTCCCCTCCGACACCGGCACGACCGCTCCGGAGCCAAGGAGCCTCAGCGTCTCCGTTTCAGGTTCGTCAATCAGAGCGAAGTCCGACAGCGCTTGTCCATTCCTGGTACAGAGCCAATCCAGCGCCCGGCGGAACCTGTCCGGCACGGAAAGAGCAACCGCACGCGGCAGCACACCAACCGCATAATCGAAGCCAGCGCGAATATCGGCCCCGTCCCGTACCATGGACATCATCAGGTCGAACTTTGCCGTTCCCCGGTCGCAGTCGAGAATTTCGAGCGTCAGTCCCGGCAGATCCGGCGGCGCAAACCCCGCATCGTCGAAATTAAAGAAACAGCGCACCGCCGGAGCCTCTTCGCTACGGCTTTCGGCGAGGCCGCGCATGATCTGCTCGAATGGAATATCCCGGGCATCCAGCGCATCCACCACCGCGTGCCTGAGTCCCGTAAGATATTCCGTGCGACTCTTGGCTGGCGATAGATCAGCCGAAACAGTCACCGTATTCACAAAACAACCGGCCGTACCGTGCAGCTCGCTCCGGTCCCGAAGGGCGACCGGCGTGCCCATGGCAAGACGGTCACGATCAGCCAGGCGGCCGATCACGAGGGCATACGCCCCCGCCAGCAAGGCATAGAGGCTGACCCCGACCTCGCGCGCCGTTTCTTCCGCCCTTTCCACGGTCGGGCCATCAAGCATGAAAGGCACCATCTCGGCGCCGTTATCGCCCTCACCTTCAGGCATCAATCCGGGGCGCGGCGGCAGACCGAGGCCATCCTCGATAGCCATCAGTCGGTCTATGGCGGCCGTCCGTAGCGTCGCCATCTCCGGCTTTTCAAGCTGTTCCTGCTGCCAGGCGCCCCAGTCCGCATATTGCAGTTCGGGTTCCGGCAGGTCCGGCACGCGGCCAGCGCTATAGGCCGTGTAGGCTTTGGCCAGCTCGTCCAGCAGCAACCGGACGGTCCATCCATCGACGGCGATATGATGGAATACCAGCACAAGCGCCGTTGCATCCTGACCGGCGGAGATCAGAACGGGATGTAACGGCAGGTCTGTTTTCAGATTGAAAATGTGCCCGGCCAGTGCGCGCGCCGCCGTCGCCAGTCCGGACGGATCTTTCACGGAGGAAAGTGTCAAAAGGTCCGGCGCCGTCTCGGTAATCGCCTGCACCGGTCCATCCGGCCCGTCGCGATAAACCGTGCGCAGCACTTCATGCCGGTCGACCAGCCAGCGCAACGCCGCGCGCAGGGCATCGATATCGACCCGGCCCGTGATGCGAAACGCCACCGGAACGTTGTACCGGGTGCTCTCCGGTGCCATCCATTGCTCGGCCAGAATGCCGAGCTGCATGGTGGAGAGCGGCAGGTCCGGTTCGAGAATGAAATCCAGCCTGTCGCCGAGGCCGTCCGGGCTCATGTCAGCTCCATACCTCTTTTGCCGGAGCGTCTGGCCCGGCGGGTGATCGGCCCGTCGGACGCCGCCGGGCCGCTGTCTCCCGTTTCCGGGCGCAATGCATCCACGGCCCGCGCCATGGCTGCCAGACTGGCCTGCTCGAACACAGCCCTTAGCGGCAGAGACGCACCGAAGCGCTGCCTGATCTGTGCGACCAGACGAACGCCGAGCAGCGAGTGGCCGCCAACCGCGAAGAACCCGTCCTCGGGCCGGAACGTTCCGCCGCCGAGCAGGTCCGACCACAGTGCAGCCAGTTCCCTCTCCGTGTCCGTGACATATGTCACCGGACCCGCCTCTTTGGTCACGTCCTCACCGGCCGGGATGGCAAGGGCGCCCCGGTCCAGCT